>NZ_JAFLDT010000116.1 GCF_017302315.1 Zoogloea sp. | reverse complement strand
GCGTTCCACGAGCAGCCGTCGGTGACGGGCAGGATCAGGGATTCGGCTTCGGAGGGCGGGCGGAAGACGGGTTCGACGTAGCGGATCAGCGGGGCGTTCATGGCGGGCGGGCTGGGTGAGGCGAGGATGAAAGGCTACCATCCGGGCGACGGCGCCTGCGCATTGGCGGCGCGCGAGGGAGGAATGGGATGAGTGAATCGACGACCGGCACCTGCAAGGGGGCCTGTGGCTGCGCGGCGGCCAGCCCGCCGGTGGCGGCCGGCGTGGCCGCCCGCTTCCGCTCCACCTTCCGGGTGGACGACATGGACTGCCCGGGTGAGGAACACCTGGTGCGCATGGCCCTGGACGGCCACACCCAGGCCCTGGCCTTCGACCTGATGGCCCGCACCGTGACCGTCTGGCACAGCCTGCCGGTGGACGACATCGAAGCCCGCATCGCGCGGCTGGGCATGGGCGCCGAGCGCCTGGACAGCGGGCCTGCCGATGGCCTGCCCGCGGCGCAGGCCACCGATGCGGCCGCCGAGCGCCGGGCCTTGAGCTGGCTGCTGGCCATCAACGCGGTGATGTTCGTGATTGAAGGCCTGGCCGGCTGGTGGGCCGAATCCACCGGCCTGCTCGCCGACGGCCTCGACATGTTTGCCGACGCCGCCGTGTATGGGGTGGCCCTCTATGCCGTGGGGCGCGGCGCCGCCCTGCAACTGCGCGCCGCCCATCTGGCCGGCTGGCTGCAGCTCGCCCTGGGCATTGGCCTGTTCGGCCGGGTGATCCACCACGTGCTGTACGGCTCCGCCACCCTCGCCACCGCCATGATGGGCATCTCCGCCCTGGCCCTGGCCGCCAACCTCGGCTGCATGGCCCTCATCGCCCGCCACCGCCACGGCGGCGCCCACATGAAGGCCAGCTACATCTTCACCGCCAACGATGCCCTGGCCAACGTGGGCGTCATCGTCGCCGGGCTGCTGGTGGCCTGGCTGGGCCACCCCTGGCCCGACTGGGTCATCGGCAGCCTGATCGGCGTGGTGGTGGTGGGTGGGGCGGTGAGGATATTGCGGATGGGGCGGGGGGAGTGAGGTAGTTCATTGGCGGACGGCTTTTCCACGAGTTACATTCAAACGGTATATCTCAAGGAGATCCGTCGTGCCCTCGAAGACTAAGCCTCTCTCCCTGAAGGAACTCGCCAGGCTCGAGGCTGATCGGGATCTGGGTGCCGAACTTCTGCAGTCCGTCCGCGAAATGAAGGCGGGGAAGTTGCATGTGGCCTACAGCCCGGCAATCGAGGCGCGCGAGAAGACGGGCTTGTCCCAAAGCCAGTTCGCCGCATTGCTTGGCGTCTCTGTGCGCACGCTGCAAGGCTGGGAGCAAGGTCGCAAGCAGCCGAGCGGCGCAGCGCGAACCTTGCTGACGATTGCCCGGACCAATCCGCAGGCTTTGCTGGCGGTGGTCGGCAAGTAGCACAAGGCTTGCATGGACATCCTGATCAAACCACCCGCTCCCGCGGCGGTCGGCGCTGACCGCTGGGCCTGGTCACGCAATGCTTGATCTCGTCGCCGAATTTCTCCTCAACGTCGTTCTGATCGGCGTTTTCTACTGGCCGGGCTGGCTTTTCCTGCGGGTGCTCACGCTTGGGCGCTATCCACCGCGGGGAGGGGGCAAACACGATCCGGAGTTTGTCGCTGTGTTCGGGGTCGTGTTGCTTGTGGTGATCCTGCTGCTGGGGAACGCCTGATGCCGATGCGCCTGTTACTGAAGAACCTGCTGTTGGCCCTTCTGCTGCTTGCGGGGGCTGCGCTGGGGCTTCTCGTCGTGGGTTCGGTGCTGGTGCCGTGGGCATTTGGCGAGGCCATGTGTGGCAACGAGGTGATTGCCGAGTACCCGTCGCCGGGTAATCAGCACCGGGTCGTCGTCTTTCAGCGCGACTGTGGGGCCACGACCGGGTTCAGCACCCAGGCTTCGCTCCTTGATGCCGACGAGGCGCTTGGGAATGAGGGCGGGAACCTGTTCGTGTCCGACACCAACCATGGGGCCGCGCCGGCCGTGTCGGTGGTTTGGACGGGTGAGAGGGCGCTGGTGCTTCGGCATTACGCCGCGGCGCGCGTTTTCAAGAGCGTGCCGAAGAGGGATGGTGTAAGAATCTCGTAAGAGGCAGACGCGGGGCTTTCCGCACCGGAACCTCGTCTCTGACCTGTGAATCCCTCTTCGAGCGTCCTTTATCCCGCCCGGCCATGAAAACCCAGTATTACACCGCCTCCACCCTCGATGGTTTCATCGCCACGGAAGACGATTCCCTCGACTGGCTGTTCCCCCTTGGTGACGTGAATGCCTCCAGCTACCCGGCCTTCATTGCCGAGGTGGGGGCCCTGGCCATGGGCGCGTCGACCTATGAGTGGTTGCTGCGCAACGGGGACGCGGTGGCGGAGGAGACCGGTTCGCCCTGGCAGTATAGCCAGCCGGCCTGGGTCTTCAGTCATCGGGTGCATCCGGCGATCGAAGGGGCAGACATCCGCTTTGTGGCGGGGGATGTCCGACAGGTGCACGCCGACATGAAGGCGGCGGCGGGGGGCAGGAACATCTGGATCGTCGGCGGCGGCGAGCTGGCCGGTCAGTTCCACGACGCCGGCTTGCTCGATGAGCTCATCGTGCAGATCGGCTCGGCCACCCTGGGGAGTGGCAAGCCGCTGCTGCCGCGTCGGATCCTGAGCCCGGGGCTGCGCCTGCTGTCGGTCAGCCAGATGGGGGCGGGCATGGCGGAATTGCGCTATGCCGTGTGCCGGGCTGAGGTGTCGACCCTGGGGGCGTCGACCCCGGACTGATGGGGGCGGCGCTCAGCCCGGCTTCTTCAGCACATCCACCCGCTGGGGTGGGTAGAAGGTGGCGCCTTCCAGGCCGAGGTGGGCTTCGAAGGCCTGGCGTACTTGCGCGTAGAGATCCGGGGACAGGCGGTGGTTGGTGTGGGTCACCTGGATCATGCGCGTGTCGAACTCGGCGAAGTCGGCAAAGTGGCTGCGGGTCTGGAAGAAGAGCTGGCGGTCGAGGGCCAGGATGCCGCTTTCCACGGCCCGGCATTCGGCGGCAAAGGCGGCTTCGCGCACCGTCTTCTCGTCGTGGAAGAGGCGGATGACTTCGTTGAATTCGCCGGCGTAGACCGGCTCGGAGATCCAGGCCAGGCCGCCGGGGCGCAGCACCCGGGCGATCTCGGCCAGGGCCTGGTCCATGTGGGCCACGGGTACGTGGTGCAGGGACTTGAACAGGATCACCAGGTCCACGCTGGCGTCGTCGGCGGGGATGGCCTCGGCGCCGCCGTGAAGAAAGCGGACCTGGGGCAGGTCGGTGATCTGGAGGTTGCGGGCGTGCTGGATGCTGTCCACCTCAAGGGCCAGGATCTCGCGCACCCGGCCGCTTTCGGCGAGGCTGCGGGTCTTCTCGGCACGGCCGCAACCCAGCTCCAGCACCCGGGCGCCGTCGAGGGGCAGTTCGGCCAGCATGAGCTGGACTTCGTTGCAGCGCAGGGTCTGGCTGGGGTCGGCGATCTTCATGGGCATGGTGGGATGGGGGCTGGGCTTGGTAGGCTGGAATATTAGCAGATCGTGATTCTTCTTCTGCTCAGCGCTGCCGCCCACGGGGCCACCAAAGGGGCGCCAGCGCCACCAGGCCCAGCAGCGGCCCGGGCAGCAGCAGCCAGGCCACCTGCTCCTGCAACTGCGGCCACAGGCGGGTGCTGAGGGTGATGGACACCATGGTGATGGCGAAGCCGATGGCGTTCTGGAAGGCGAGGGCGCTACCCACGATCTCGGGCGGGCAGGCTCGCGCCGACAGAGCCGAGAAGTGGGGGGAGTCGGCCACCACGCTGGCGCCCCAGATCAGCATCACCAGGGCCAGCAGCCATTGGCTGTCCTTGAGGAAGGGATAGGCGGCGCAGCAGGCGGCAGACACGGCCAGGGCGATGGCGGCGACGCGGGCGCTGCCGATCTTGCGGCTGGCGAAGCCGCCCAGCACGCAGCCGGCGGCGCCGATGCCGATGACGGCGAAGGCCGGCCCGGAAGCCTTGCCCTGGGTGATCGCGCCGACCAGCAGGGGCACCAAGGTCCAGAAGGCGTAGAGCTCCCACATGTGGCCGAAGTAGCCCAGGGCCGAGGCCCTGAAGCGGGCTTCGGTGAAGGTGAGCAGCACGCGCCCGAGGCGCAGGGGCGGGGTGCCGGGCTTGCGCACCAGGTGCGGGCCGTCACCCAGGCGGCGGATGAGGCCAGCGGCGAGCACGGCCAGGCCGGACGACACCAGCACCGTGGCCTGCCAGCCCCAGCCGGTCTCCAGAAAGCGCACGCCATGGGGCAGGGCGGTGCCCAGGGTGAGCATGCCCACCAGCCAGGCCAGGGCCGAGCCGGCCTGCTCCGGCACCCAGCTCACCACCAGCTTCATGCCCAGGGGGTAGACCCCGGCCAGGGCCAGGCCGACGGCAAAGCGGAACAGCAGCGCGGAATCCATGCCGCTGGCGAAGAGCGCGAAGCCGGCGTTGGCGGCGGCGCCGAGCAGGGCGCACAGGGCGAAGATGCGGCTGGCCGGGAAGCGGTCGGCCAGGCCGGTGAGGGAGAAACCGAGGGTGCCAAGGATGAAGCCCAGCTGCACGGCGTTGGTGAGCCGGCCCAGGTCGGCGGGCACCAGCTGCCAGGCCCGCATCAGGTCGTCGCCGGCGGCGTTGGCCGAGAACCACAGGGACGTCCCGAAGAGCTGGGCAATGACGATGATCGGCAGAATGGGCATGGGGCTCCTCGGGTCGCAGGGCGGCCAGCGCCCCACACGGAAAGGCTATGCGGCCCGGCTGCCCATGGCTTCGCCCATGCGGATGGGGCGGGCGGGCGCCCAGTCGGGGGTAAAGCGGATGCGCTTCTTGGGGAAGAGCATGACCACCGTGGAGCCGAGCAGGAAGCGGCCCATCTCGTCACCCTTCTTCAGCGTGACCTGGCCGGGGGCGTAGTCCCACTCGCGGATCTTGCCGGGGCGGGGCGGGTTGATCTGGCCCTGCCACACGGTGGCCATGCTGCCGACGATGGTGGCGCCCACCAGCACCAGCACGAAGGGGCCGATCTGGTCGTTCTCGAACACGCACACCACCCGCTCGTTGCGGGCGAACAGGCCGGGCACACCCCGGGCGGTGGTGGGGTTGACCGAGAACAGGGCGCCGGGCACGTAGATCATGCGGGTCAGGCGGCCGTCGCAGGGCATGTGGATGCGGTGGTAGTCCCGCGGGCTGAGGTAGAGGGTGGCGAACTCGCCGTCCTGGAACTGGATGGCCAGGTCCCGGTCGCCGCCCACCAGGGTGTGGGTGGAGTAGTTGTGCCCCTTGGCCTGGAAGATGCGGTCCTGGTGGATGCGCCCGAACTGGCTGATGGCCCCGTCCACCGGGCAGAGGAAGTCGGCGTCGGCCAGGGGGCGGGCGCCGGCCTTGAGGGGGCGGGTGAAGAAATCGTTGAAGCTGGCGTAGCTGGCGATGTCCGGGTTGGCGGCCTCGGCCATGTTCACCCCGTAGCGGCCGACGAACCAGCGGATCACCGAGGTGGTGAGCCCCCCGGCCCGGGCGCCGGCCAGCTTGCCGGCCAGCAGGGTGATGGCCTGCTTGGGGATCAGGTACTGGGGAAGAACGGCGAGGCGGTCGGACACGGTGAGATCCTGCTGGGGTGAAGGGGCGGATTATAGCGGGCGAGGGCAAGGCGCCCACGTTTGCGCAGGGGCGAGGTGTAGGGGCGACTTCAGAGGGTGTCGCAAAACTCGTCGCCAACTAGGCATTCACGATGGACTCGGCACCAAACGCGGTTCAGTCACCCGAAAATGCCACGTTTTTGCAAGCTAAATGCCGTTTTTGATCTCATAACGCAGGTGTCTCGGCTGTGCAAAATGGTTTTACAACACCCTCTTCAGTCGCCCATCCGTGCGTCGCTCACAGGCAAGCCCTTGATCCAAGCCCGCGGGCGACTGAAGTCGCCCCTACGCGAGCTGTGGGGTCGAATTCATTCGACCATCCCAACATTCAGCGCGTCGGGTATCCGGCTTCTTCAATGGCGGAGCGGATGTCGCCTTCGGTGACCATGCTGGTGTGCTCGATCTCGGCGTGGCCGGTTTCGAGGGAGACGTCCACGTAGCCGATGCAGGGCAGATCCTGGATGGCGTTCATGACGGTGCGCAGGCAGTCGTCGGACTGCATGCCGGTGATGGTGAGGGTGGTGGTGGGCATGGCGGGTGGTCTCGTGGGTCAGGGGTCAGGGATTCGAGGGCTGGGCGGCGATGGGGAAGAGGCGGTCGTAGGCCAGGTTGAAGCCGAAGGCGTAAACCATGTACGCAAGCGCCAGGCCGATGTCGGCCACCAGGGCCGAGAGCCAGTCCATGTGGGTCCACAGCACGATCACCGGCAGGGTCATCAGCAGGAGGCCGCCTTCGAAGCCGACCGCATGGGCGACGCGCAGGGGCCAGGGGCGGTGGTCGGCGGTGCGGCCGGTGAGGCGGCCTTCGATCCAGTCGAAGGCGGTGTTGTAGCCGCCGTTCCACAGGGCCGCGATGAGGGCCAGGATGAGCAGCAGGCCGATGGAATCCACGGCGGGTACGCCCGACAGCCACACGAAGGGCGGGCTGATCAGCAGCAGGCCGCCGATTTCGAACAGGGCGACCTGGCGGAGGCGATCCAGCAGGCTGCGCTGGGTGGGGTGATGGACAGCGGACATGGGGTGGCAACAGATGACAGAGGCGGATGGACCGCAGAAAGTGACGGGAGTTTAACGTGTTGCCCGGACCCGCTAAACTGCGCGGTCTTATGCCCGATTGCCCATCCATGACCCCGCCCCTTGAGCTCGTGTGCCACCCGGCCAGGCCGGATAGCTGCGTGCGACGGATCGGGGTGACGGTGGCGCGCGAGGCCGACGGTGGCCTGGATGTGCGCTACCGGCTGGAGGGCGCGCTGGATGGCCTGTGTCTTCCGGCGGGCGGCCTGCCTGTCGAGCGTCTGTGGGCGCATACCTGCTTCGAGCTGTTCTTGATGGCTGAAGGCGGCGAGGCCTACCGGGAGTTCAACTTTTCACCGGGAGGGCAGTGGATGTGCTTCGATTTTTCGGCCTACCGGGTGCGCGTCGACAGCCCCGCCACGCCTGCGCCGCAGCTTGACTGGCAGCGTTCGGGGGATGCCCTGACGCTGGCGCTGACCCTGCCTGCGTCAGCCCTGCCGGCCGGCGCGCTGCGCCTGGGGATCACCGCCGTTGTCGAGCACATCGACGGCAGCCACCGCTACTGGGCTCTGGGCCATCCGCCCGGCAAGCCCGATTTTCACCACCGTGAGGGCTTTGCCCTCGCCTTACCGGCCCCGACACCATGATCCAGTTCGGTCTCGACCGCCTCCTTGCCGACCCTGCCCTGCGCCGCCCCCTGGCGGGCAAGCGGGTCGCGCTGCTGGCCCACCCGGCCTCCCTCACCCGTGATCTGGACCATGCCATCGACGCCCTGGCGGCCCTGCCCGACATCCAGTTGTCGGCGGCCTTCGGCCCCCAGCACGGCCTGCGTGGCGACAAGCAGGACAACATGGTCGAGTCCTCCGACTACTTCGATCCCCGGCACGGCATCCCCGTGTTCAGCCTGTACGGCGAAGTGCGCCGCCCCACGGCGACGATGATGGACCGCTTCGACGTGCTGCTGGTGGATCTGCAGGATCTGGGCTGCCGCATCTACACCTTCATCACCACCCTGCGTTACGTGCTGGAGGCCGCCGCGAGGCACAAGAAGGCGGTGTGGGTGCTTGACCGTCCCAACCCCGCCGGCCGGCCGGTGGAGGGCACCCTGTTGCAACCCGGCTGGGAGAGTTTTGTCGGCGCCGGCCCGCTTCCCATGCGCCATGGCATGACCATGGGCGAGCTGGCCCGCTGGTTCATCGCCACCCTCAAGCTGGATGTGGAGTGCGAGGTGATCACCATGACCGGCTGGGTGCCCGAGGCGGCGCCGGGCTATGGCTGGCCGGTGAGTGAGCGAAGCTGGGTGAATCCGAGCCCCAACGCGCCCAACCTGTCCATGGCCCGGGCCTATGCGGGCACGGTGATGCTGGAGGGCACGACCCTGTCGGAGGGGCGCGGCACCACGCGGCCCCTGGAGCTGTTCGGGGCGCCGGACATCGATGCCCGTCAGGTGATCGCCCACATGCAGGCCTTCGCCCCCAAGTGGCTGGCCGGTTGCCGCCTGCGCGAGTGCTGGTTCGAGCCCACCTTCCACAAGCATGCGGGCAAGCTGTGCAGCGGGGTGCAGATCCATGTGGAAGACCCCACCCACTACGATCACGCGGTATTCCGCCCCTGGCGCCTGCAGGCCCTGGCCTTCAAGGCCATCCGCCGGCTGCAGCGGGACTACCCCCTGTGGCGCGATTTTCCCTACGAGTACGAACACGACCGCCTGGCCATTGATCTGATCAATGGTTCGGCACTGCTGCGCGAGTGGGTGGATGATCCCACCTCCCGCCCGGGCGACCTCGATGCGCCGGCCTGCGCCGATGAGCGCGAGTGGCTGGAGACGCGGGGGGGCTTCCTGCTCTACTGATGGTGGCTGCGCCGGTGGTTAAAAAACAGGGCGCCTGCGGGCGCCCTGTTTTCATCGTGCGGGAATGTGTATCAGGCCACGGCCTTCAGCGTCACGCTGGTATCCACCTTGCCGATGATCTTCTGCAGGCCACGACGGGTGGCGGTGTTGACCACCAGTGGGGCCATCACGTTGGCGCGGACGGGGGCGGCGCCGGGCTCGCCACGGCTGACGATCAGCAGCACGCTGGCGTCGTCGGCATTGCCCAGTTGCAGGCTGGCCACTTCGTCGTCGGTGAGGGCGAATTCGTAGTTGAGGCCGACGATGTCGGGGGTGGTGACGGTGAAGGCGACTTCCGGGTCGTCGAGGCACTGGAGCATGAACAGTTTGGGGGCGTCGTTGCCTTCGCTGTGCAGCAGGGTGAACTGGCGGCAGGCTTCGAAGCCTGGCAGGCCGGAGGGAAAGTCGATGATGCGATCTGCGGATACGTCGACTTCGCCAACGATGGGACTGGTGATCTTCATGGTTTTCCCCTTTGGAATGGAAGCGGAGGGCGAGCGAAGGTCCGCTCGCGCGTTTGTTTTCTTCCATCATAGACATGGGGCAGCAATTCGACCCCGCGAAGTGAAGGGGCTTTTGCCCCTAATCCCGGGGACAGGCCGGCGGGCCGGAAATGAAGAAGGGCGCCCGCAGGCGCCCTTCAGGAAGACTGACCGGGGTGTGACCCCGGCCGGGCTTCGTCTTAGCGGTCGCGATTGAAGGTGCGACCGGCGCGGGGCTTGCCGCCGGTGCCTTCGCTACGGGCACCGCCAAAGCCGCCACCGGCGTTGTGGTGGGTGGAACTGCGCTTGGCCACGTGGGGGAACTCGGTGCGATGTTCGGGGTGACGCGGGGCGCTGTTGCCGTCGGTGCGGCGGGGGGTGTCACGGAAGTCGCGACGGCCTTCGCCATTGCCGGCCCAGGGGCTGGCGGGGCGGCCATCGGCTTCACGACGGGGCTCGCGGTCGCTGCGGGGGCCACCGAAGCCGGCGGACGGACGCTTGTCGCCGAAGCGACCACCGCCGTTGCCGAAGCTGCGGCCACCATCACGGCGCGGGCC
>NZ_JAFLDT010000115.1 GCF_017302315.1 Zoogloea sp. | reverse complement strand
GCTTGCAGGGGAGCTGCGGTCCGGTGCGGGCGTGGTGCTGGGCGGGCGGCAGGTGTCGGCCAGCGGCATCCTGACGGGCGGCGCCGTCGAGGTTCGTGCCGGGGCGGATGGCTTCGACAACCGCGGTCGTCTGGTGGCCAATACCGGGGTCGATGTGGCGTCGCTCGGGGCCGTGCTGCAGCAAGGGGGTGTGGCGAGCCAGGGGAACGTGTCCCTGGTGGCCGGGCGCGGCATGAGCCTGTCGGGCGATGTGGAGGCTGGTGGGCGTCTGGGCCTGGGGGCTGCCGAGCGCATCCTCGCCACGGGCGCCTGGCGGTCGGCGGGTGCCCTGGACGCCAGGGCGGGTCAGTCCCTCGATATCGTGGGTGAGGTGCTTGGCGGCAGATCCGTCGATCTGAAGGCGGACACGGGGGTGCTGACCCTTGGCGGCCGCGTGGCAGCCAACGGCGCCTTGCGCCTGACGGCGGGCGGTGCCCTTGTCGCCGGCTCTGTCAGCGGTGGGCTGGAGAAGGGTGAGAGCGCTTCGATGGAGGCCGGTGCCGCGGTGGCCCTGGGCGAGGTGCTGGCGGGGGGTGATCTGCTCGCCAGAAGCGGAGGCGACTACCGGGTGAGCGGCGCCAGCGTGGTCCTTGGCAACCTGGATCTGGCTGCAGCCGGTGATGTGGATCATGCAGGTGCGGTGACGGTGGGGGGCGCGGCGTCGGTGCAGGCGGGCGGCCGCCTTGCCCAGGGCGAAACCCGCATCCTCGGCAGGGGTGTGCTGACAAGCGGAGGCGGGCAGAGCTATACCGGCGGCGTGTCGGCGGGCGGCCCTCTCGACATGTGGTCCGGCGCCGGGGTGGACGTGGCGGGCGCCCTGCTGACACCCGAAGCGCTCTCCATTGAAGGGGGCGCGGAAGGTATCCGCATTGCCGACCGACTGAGCACCGGTGGAAGCCTGACGATGTCGGCTGACAGGGCGATCACCGTGGGCGGTGAGATGCTGGCCCTCGGCATGGCACAGGTGCGTAGCCGGCAGGATGGCATTCGCCTGCAGAGTGCGGTGACGGCCATGGATGCCTTGAGCCTGGAGGCTGCGGGGGATGTGCGCCTCGCCGGCGATCTGGCTGCGGGCAGCGCGCTCGATGCGCATTCGGCCGCCGGGTCGGTGGTGTTCGAGCGCAACCTGGGGGTGGCCGGTGGTGCCCATCTTTCGGTGGGCGGGGATCTTGTCTTCCTCGGTGATGCCCTGTTCCATGGCCCCCTGTCCGTGACGAGGGTGGCGCGCACGCTGGATAGCCGGAGCCGCTTGCTGGTGGGTAGCGATCTCCGGGTCGACATTGCCGGAGACTTTGTCAGCGCGGGCCTGCTGCAGAGTACGGGGAGCGTGCACATCGGCGCCCGTAACATCATCGCCAACGCGGATCGCCCCGGGGGCATCGTCGCCAATGGTGATATCGCCTTGCTCGCCAGGGACCAGGGATCGCTGGGGGCCGGGGCGAGTGTGGTGAGCAGTGGTGGCTCCGTGCTCCTGTCCGCGAGCCACTTCCTCAACGCCGGTGAGGTGATCCCCGGCGGCGCAGGCTTTGCATTCTCGGGCGGCACCCTGAGCAATTCGGGGCGCATCGTGGCGGAGTCTGTCCGTGTGAGCGGTGCGCTTGCCAATGAGGGTGTTGTCTTCGGCGAAACGCTCGGTATCAGCGGGTATGCGGACAACCGGGGCGTCATCGCCGGGGGGGCGCTGTCCTTCGACGGTGGGCTCGGCAACGGGGGCCTCGTCACCGGCCGCAGCGTGAGCGCCTCGACGGCCGTTACCAACAACGGCGAGCTGAGCGGCGACAGCGTCTCTCTTGCCGGTGGCGTGGTGGCCAACAGCGGCATCGTGTCGGCCAGCCTGCTCACGATCCGGGCGGCGGAGCTGTGGAACCTGGGCACCTTGAGTGCCGGCAGGCTTGATGTACATACCCAGGGTGCTTTCAGCAACGGGGGGCGCACCGCGGTCAGTGGAAATGCCGACATCCTCGCCGAGGGTGGCTTCGTCAATCAGCTGGTCGAAGGGGCGCGTTGCGTCAATCCGGTGGTCTGCAACCCGCAGCCCGGCCTGCCGCCGCCTCCTCCACCCGACCCCGAGAAAGACTTCCGCTTCGTGCAGAGCCCCGCCGTACTGGCGGTTGGCGGGCAACTCGATCTGGCCGGGGGGGCCGTGGAGAACCGTGGCGTCATCCAGGCCGGGGGTATCCGCATGACCCTCGGGTCGGCCGCGCTGGTTAACATCCGCAGCGAGAATGACGTCCTCACCGAGGCAAACTTTGGCGCCGAGACGCCGACAACCAACACTGGCCTGATCCTGGCCGGCCAGGACTTCACCGTTTCCGCCGGCTCGCTGCTCAATCGCGGAGGGCGCATTGCCGCCGGGGGCGGGCTGGATGCCCGTGTCTCCGGTGTCCTGGAATCGGTTGCGGGCACCCGGGCCGGCCTGTCGCCCGTGCTGGAAGGGCGCTACGTCACCCTCTCGGGAGGCGAGATCCGCAATGAAGGCCTGGTGCATGCCACTCGGGATCTCACCGTGCTCGCACCGACCGGCAGTCTGATCAACCACGGAACGCTGCTGGCCGACCAACGTCTTCACGCCGTGGCCGGCACGGCCTTGATCAATAGTGACAAGGCGGCGCTGCTGGGTACGCACGATGTCAGCCTCAAGAGCGCCCACGGGGTCGACAACGCCGGCTTGATCTACGGCAACGGGGAGGCTGCCGAACGGATCTCCATCGACGCGGGGGATGGTGCTTTCCGCAATGCCGGCACGGGCACCGTGCTGGCCGATGCCGCCCTCCACATCAAGGCCGCCGGCTATGCCAATGCCGGCACCGTGGCCTCCCGGGGCGACGCCCGGCTGGAGGTGCCCTCTCTCGTCTTCCGGCCGACCAGCAGCCCCCTCGTGGCCTTCGGTGCCCTGCGTCTTGATGTGGCCGGAATCAGGGTCGACCTTGGTGAAACCTGGGTCAGCCCCGCCGCGGACACGATCTGGAGCGGCACCCTGGTGAACACCGGGCAGGTGCTCCTGGGCGGCAACGCCAGCGGCAGTGTCGAAAACCTCGCGACCGGGAGCCGGACGCGGGCCGAAGAACCCGATCTGACCGGTGGCAGCTACCTGCTGCTTGGGTTGCCGGCATTGCCCGGGGCCTACGTGGATCACCACACCGACGTAGCAAGCCGCGCCCGGTTCGTGGTCAATGGCTTTTTCCAGGGCAGTCTTCGCAATGTGGCGTCGGACGCCAGGGTTGCCGGCATCTACAACTACAGCGCCGAGCACCGCGCCCAGACTGTCCGCTGGACCAACGCCGAAGGCGCAATCGAAGATACGGCCGCCCTGAGTCTGGCTCGCCTGGACGCAAGCGGTGGTGCCTCCGCCATCACGCTGACCAGCCCTGACGCCGGGACCATTGTGGCGGCTGACCTCAGCCTGTCCGGCGTCGATCTCACCTTGGGCGCAGGTGTCGACCCCACGGCCGCGCGGCAGGCGCTTGAGGCGTCCCGCAACAACCGGGTGGCGGCAACGACCCCCGGGAGCCTCCAGGGTTCGGTGAATGCGCCGGTTGGTGCGTCGGGGGCGGGCGGTGCGGTGCAGCTTGCCAGTGTACAGGGCGTTGGTGCGACGGCGCCGCTGGCGGCTTCGCCCACCGGCCCCGCCCACACCACGCTGCACGGAACAACGGCCACACCGCTCCCGGGTGGCGGCGTGCTCCAGGTGTCCGAGAGCCCCGTGGCCGGCAGTACGGCCGGCGCCGTCCTCCCCGCCGCCCCGGGTACGGCAAGCCCCGGTACAGCCGCTCCCGCCACGGGTAACCTGGATGCACCGGTGGCGGCCATCGACCCGGCCACCGCGCCTCTCGCCGGCGGCGGCGCGGAGTCCCCGCCCAAGGCGCCAGCGACCCCGGGGAGCACCCTCCCCACTGACGAGGCCGCCCGCTACGGCCTGGCCTTTCCCGACTGGGACGCGTTTTCCGCTGCGCCCGGCACCCTCAAGGCCGACAACCTGGACCTCCTGCTCTCGGGCCGCTTCAGCAACCGGAGCGCGTTTGAAGTCACTGACCGCCTGCTGATCCAGGCCGAAGGGGGCATCGACAACTTCGGCGCCTCCATCAGGGCCGGCGGCGCGCTGGGGCTGTTCGGGGCGAGCCTGGACAACCGCAATGGAAGCATCCAGGCAGGCAGTCTTGTGCTCGCCCTGGGCGGAACCCTGGACAACACCCGGGGCCGCATCCTCATCGACAAGGACGCCACCTTCGCCGTGGGTGGCGACCTTATCAACGACTCCGGCCGCATCGAAGCCGGCAGCCTGGCCCTGGACGTGGCCGGCAACCTCTACAACCGCACGCTCTACGCCGTCGACCGGAAAGAGACCACGACGGTCAGTTCCAGTGAATTCGACAGTGTCTTCGGTACCACCGTCACCACCCGCAGTGACAGCACCGTCACCCAGGGCGCTGACCTGCGCGCCGGCATCGTCGCCCGCACGGGCGATCTGGCGCTCAATGTCGGCAAGGATCTGTTCGTCACCGGCGCCGACCTCACCGCGGCCGGCGCGCTCACCGGCCGGGTGAGCGGCAACATCGAGATCCAGGCCCTCGCCCTGGAGAACAGCCGGCAGCGCATCGACACTGTGAGCAATCACCGCAGCTACACCCTCAACAACGGCGAAACCGAAATCACCGGCCTCACGGCCAGCGGCAGCATCGCCAATACCCAGATCGACCGCCAGATCCGCCACCAGGCATCGCTGCTGGAAGCCGGCGGCAAGCTCGACCTCGAAAGCGGTGGCAGCACGGTCATCGTCGGTACGCAGGTCAAGTCCGGCCAAGACCTCCGCATCGTCGCGGGCGGGCACCTCGCCCTTGCCGCCGTTGTGGACAGCACCCGCACCGAACGGCGCCTCACCACCCAGGTCGAAGGCGCCGCCATCCTGCCGGGGCTGCCCACCACAAACGGAGAGCGCCTCGAACTGAGCCACGCCGACACCGCCGTTGGCGGGCAGATGGATGCTGGTGGCCCGGTCACACTCCAGGCCACTGGCAGCCTCATCCTCGGTGGCCAGCGCATCCACAGCGGTGGCGACACCCGCCTTGCTGGTGAGAGCGTCGTCCTCGACGGCCTCACTCTCGAGAACCGCCGGGAAGCCCGCAACCTGGGGGCGACCACTGTCTCCCTGGACGCCCCCAGTCGCCATGTAGGCAGTGTCATGCAAAGTGGAGGCACCCTCGAGATCACCGCTACCGGCAAGCCCGACGATGCCACGAGCACCGCGGGAAGTATCCGCGGCAGCGGTGTCCAGCTCGACGCCACTCGCACACTCACCCTTGCTGTTGAGGGCGACATCACCCTCGCCGCCGGGCGCAAGACCGAAGACTACGCCACCCGCAACCGCGCCGGCACGTCCATCGTCGAACGCAGCCGCGATGAAAGCGCCCGCAATGCGCTCAGCGGCGAAGCCATCAACCTGGCCGGCCGCAAGCTCACCCTCGAAGCCGCCACGCTCGTCACCCCCGGCAAAGCCACCCTCGTTGCGCGGGAAACCCTCGCCCTCACCGCCGCCACCGACGCCGCTTCGGAGCACACCCTCAACGTCAAGAAGAGCGGCGGCTGGCTGAGCAAGAAGACCACCACCACCGAGCACACCGAACAGCGCCTGCAGGCCGCCACCACGCACATTGACGCCCAGGACATCCAGCTCCAGTCCGGCGGCGACCTGGACCTCTATGGCGCCCGCCTCAATGCCGGCGGCGAAGCCCGCCTGTCCGCAGGTGGCGAGCTGCACGCCTACGCCGTGCAGGATGTGCACAGCGTCATGGATCGCAAGAAAGTCACCCGAAGTTCTCTGGGTGCCAACCTCCTTGCCCCCGGTTTCATGTTCCCCTCGGGCAGCACCAAGACCGAAACCCGCGACAGCCGCACCCGCGAGGAGGCCCAGGTCACCCAACTGCAGAGCGCGGGCGAGCTCACCACCCAAAGCGGCGGCGACACCCTGCTGCAGGGCACCCGCATCGCCGCCGCCCAGACCACCCTCGAAGTGGGCGTCGGCGACAAAGCCCAGGCCGACGCCACCCTGATCCTAGAAGGCGCCAAGAGCCGTCTCGACACCAGCCACACCGTCAACAAGAAATCCCTCGTCTGGCAAAGCCAGTCCGGTCAGGGCGAAAGCACCGAGACCCTGACCCTCGTCAACATCCAGGGCCCGGTCACGCTCCAGGCCCAGAAGATCGTCGCCCAGCTCCCCGAAGGCAACTTCAAGACCCAACTCGAAAAGCAGGCCGCACAGCCCGGACAGGCGTGGATGATGCAACTGGCCGACCGTCCCGGGGTGGACTGGCAAGCTGTTGCACTGGCCCACGACAAGTGGGACTACAAGCAGGAAGGGCTGACTTCGGAAGCGGCGCTGATGATCGCCATTGCGGTGGCGATCGTGTCCGGCGGAACCGGCGCATCGTTAGTGGGGGCGACCACCACCGTAGGCACGGCAGTCGCGAATGCGGGCTTCGTCGCGCTGGCCAGTCAGGCCGCCGTCACGTTAATCAACAACAAGGGCAATCTCGGCCAAACCCTGAGCGACCTGGGGAGCGACGAAACCATCCGGAACGTTGCCACCGCCATGCTCACCGCCGGCGCCCTGAACGCCCTGGCTGGCAGCATCAGTGTCCCCAACGCCGACGGCAAGCTCGTCACCCTGGCGGAGATCAGCGGCAAATCCGACCTGGTCGCGCAGATCGGCAAGAACGTCATTAACAACGCCACCAGCGCCGTGATCGACACCGCCATCAACGGCGGCGACCTGGGCGACAAACTCGCCCACGCCATCACCACCAGCGTCATCGACGCCGCCGGCGCCAGCGCCGCCAACAGCGTGGGCGACCTGGAAGGCTTCAGCAACCGCATGGGCCACCTCGTCGTCGGCTGCGCCCTGGGCGCAGCCAAAGGCGGCGACTGCGGCGCCGGCGCCATCGGCGGGCTGGCCGGCGAACTGGCGGCCGAATGGTACGGCGGCAACCGCGAACCGGTCAGCGCCACCCAGGCCAGCAAGACCGTGGACGTCGCCCGCCTCTTCGGCGCCCTGGCGGCCCCCCTGGTGGGCGGCGATGCGCAGGTTGGCGCGACTGCTGCGGGGAACGCGGCGCAGAACAACTACCTTGCCCACCACGAAAACCTGGAACGCCATGAGGCCAGGAAAGCGTGCGCGGGTGGCGAAGAGGCTGGCTGCCGGAGAGCTGCTGAACTGGATTTGCTTGATGAACAGCGTAATGCTGCTTTCCATGCAGCGTGCGATGGTGCATTGAGCGGCAGTGCTGGGTGTTCAGACATGACAATAGATTTGTACGCTAAGCTTGGAACCTATGCGACTGAAAGTGCGCGCAAGGCTGCGAAAGACGACACGTCTGGTGAAACTAAGGCCGCACACAAGACGGAATTGCAGAGTTATCTGGAACTCATCAAAACGGCAAATGCTGAGGTCAGAACAAGCTCTGAGGGCCAAGTTCGTGCACCGGACAAATACGACGCGGATCCATATGGGGTGATCGACAAGAACACGATCAAGGATACCTATCTGGTTATGAAGTTCGGGACGGAGGCTCTGGCTATTGCGAATACCCGAGATGGTGACAGCTACTGGTTCACAAATCTTGCAGCTAGAAATGGAATGGACAATGATCCGTATTATGCAGCCGGTTTGATGCTCGCCCATCTGGATGGGGCGGTTCAATTGAAGCAGGGTGTGCTTAATGCGGTATCAGGTGCCAACGCAACACATTCTCCGGTTGATAGATTTACGCTCTCTTATGCGCCTACAAACGGCTTCTTTATGGACATCTTGGGTGCATCTTTGACAAAGCTTGGATATGAGTCGGATTCGGTGCTGGGTTTGAGAAGCCAGTTGGAATATATTCAGAAGAGTGGTCAAGATGTAAACTGGGTTGTCCACAGCCGGGGTGGAGCAGAGTTTGTGCAGGCTGCTTCAGGGTCGAGCGTGAAGAGTCTTAGCAATAACTCGGTTGTCTTTCACGCGGGGGCGAATAATAAAGCGGTGACGAATTCAGTGATGGGTGATAAAAAAATTGGGGACTTCATTGATAAAGAGAACCGTTACCGGGATGCTCCAAATGACTTGGTGCCGCAGATCGTCGGCCTCCGATTTCTGTCCTCGCCAATGAATCTTGTGCCGGCACTTTTGTCGTCCCCCTGTTTGTCGGATATCTTCTGCACCATACAGCAGAGCCCGCACACTCTTCCATACAAGTGGAGCGGTCTAAAGGAGGAGTCGAAGTAATCATGGGACTGAATAGGATAGTATTGCTTGGGATTGCTATCATAGCAATGAGTGCTTCGTTTAAGACCTATGCGACCCACGAAAGCACGGATGCGTGGTGGCGGCGCTACGGAGATGAGAGGGATGCGCTCTACGCACAGATGAAGCGCTATGGTATTAGTCGGGAAAACGTAACAGCAATGCGCCATCTGACAGAAAGTGCCCCGCCCTATTTTGATCCGCATGTGAATCTTGCTTCAGAAAAGCTCCTCAGTTCAGGTGAGAATTACCGTTTTGAGATGGATGAGTTCATTCTGTCCATGAAGGTGCCGGATGCGAGCGCCGTTCCTGGAAATTGGATCTGGCCCTATACCAACACCAGAACGCCGGATCCTGGAATGGAGAAGCTCCTTGCGCGAGAGAAAGGTGCACTGAAAGTCGCCAGCCTTGGTTGGTATGTTTGTAGAAGTCTTTTTTCGCCAGGTCTCTTCGGGCGCTGTGAGACAGCGGGTGTGCTAGTTCTATATCGAATATTACAGCCCGAAGAAAGGCAGAAATTTTCCACGCCGGAGCGTTTGCGAGAGCTATCCAGCGAAGTCTTGAAAAAAAGTATTCCTCCGCGAGAGGAGGTGGAAAAGGCAATTAAAGCGGGAAATTTTCTCAGTGGGGCAGACAACCGAATCCATCTAGATCCTGAATCCGTCGTAATCAATGGACGCGTGTGGATACGTAATGCAATGGACTCGAGCTTCGGGCGGCGTTACTCCTACATGACGACACTTTCCTCAGACCGCATGGTTGGATTTAGTTTTGGTTTGCCGGAGTATGATTACAGAGCCAATCCGGACTCCTCCACCTACCCCGCTGCAATCAAGAGAGCCTATGCCCTCATGGATGAGCTTGTTGCTTCTTTGCGCATTGCCAAGATCAATGACGATGGATTGCCTGATCCGTTCGTGCTAGATCGGGTTGAACCAGCGCCGCTTCCTGTCCGGGAAAAGCGACCGACAGCCCAGTAGGAGTATGGCTTGCCAAGGCGGATATTGCAGAGAGGGACACGAGCGATTGCCGCGGAACACGTTCCGCCAGTCATCCGGGGCTCCCAGTGCTCCATCACTTCCACCGCCCCATCGGCGTCTTCGGCTTTCTCGTCGGTGCCTATTTCCCCGCTTTATCACCGGCGTTGTTCTGCATGGGTATTGAACTTATTTGTCATGCCGCAGGCTAGTCCAGAGCATCGCCTCCCCGTAGCCATCCTCCCAGTTGGCGAGCTTGCGCTTCATGCGCATGCTGATCTTTCCAAACTTGGTTTGGGTGGCGGTTTCAGTCTTGAGCAGATTGAGAGCGATGCGCTTCAGCCGAGAGTTAGACAGGGTTCATCTATGCTTCAGAGTTGAAGCAAATGATTCGCAAGCCATGATCGATTTGAATCGCCCCGGGTTTCGAGGAGGCCGTTTGGTTTTAGTCAGGCCAACACAGCCTGACCGGTTTGGCTGCGGTAATAGTTTGCCTCAGCTTCAGCCGGCGGCATGTAGCCAATAGGCGCGAGCAGCCGATGATGGTTGAACCAAGCCA
>NZ_JAFLDT010000114.1 GCF_017302315.1 Zoogloea sp. | reverse complement strand
GCCTTTCTCAATCCGCTGATTGGTACATCCGCGGCGGAGACCTGTACGAAGATGGAGCCGGTCATTGCCCTGCTGCATGAATTGTTCGACCGCAATCTCGTGAGCGAAGACATGACCCCCGGTATCGCCAAGGTCGTGCAAACCGTATGGGCTGCCATGCAGTACGAACGCGACATCGCCGAACAATCTCAAGGAGAGACAGCATGACCACATCCATTACCCGCCGCCTGCGCCTTGTCGGTAGCGAGGAAGCCCGGGCCAAGGGCAAAGCCGAAGCGCAGAAACTGCTCGCCGAGGCGTTACTTGCCGTTGAGGACCGCACGCCGGCCGATGCCATCTACACCGCCCTGATCGAATTTATCGCCTTGGCCCATGACAACCGCCACGAAGAATGCAACGAGCGCCTGAAGGGCTTCTGCGAGATTATGGGGCCGGCGCTGTATCGCACTCAGGCATTGGAAGCCAAGTGCGCCCTGCTCTCGGCATCTCCGAACCAAACCGACCGGGTACCGCAGGCCTCCATAGATGAACAGCATGCCGTGCATGCGGCAATTGCCACCTGTAGCCAGGTATCGGCTGGCCGGATCATCGCAGCCAATCCGAACGACGATGACGCGATTGTGACCCTGTGCGAATTGCAGATGGCCGTTCGGGCGCTGGAACCGAAATTCACTGAAACTGAGGGAGGCGAACTGTGAGCAATACCACCCAAAACCCGCTGCTCGACGAAGCACCGGAAGACACGGCCAACAACGTCGCCGACGTGCTCGAATTTCTGAGCGTCTCGCTCGTCGTGCTGAGCAAAACGGGGATCTCGCCGGCGGTTGCCTCCGGCATGTCTCACGTTTTGGGCTGCTGCGCCAGCGCATTGAAGGGTGTCGAATGCTGAAGACCAACAGCCCGATGATCATCATGACCGAGGAAGAACTTCGGCAGATCATTTCCATGGCGGCAGCGCAGGCCGCCGAGGAAGTCATCAAGCGTTTGCCGTCGTCCTGTTCAACGCCCAGGCCGCCCCATGTTACCCAGGTGCAGGCCTGCGAAATGCTCGGCATGTCACACCCGACAGTGCGCAAGATGATCCGGACCGGGAAGATCAAGCTGAACGACGCCGGGTTGATTCCGATCGTTGAGATTGATCGCGTGTTGCAGCCGAGGAATGCGTGATGCCTGAACGTACCCCTCGCCAGATCTACGCCGGACAGAAACGAAGCCTAGCCAGCATCCAGAAGAAGCTTGAGGCATTGGCTATCCAGTGGGCTGACGTCGACAACGGCACCATGTGGGCTCTGCAAGAACTGGCCGACAAGGTTGAGGCCACGTCCAACGAGATTCATGAATTCGTAGAATGACTGCCTGCCACGGCCACACTGAGTAGCTGCGATGGAGGTGACGAAGGCCTGAGCGTTTCACGAAATCCAAGACACCAAGCAAATGCGCACAGAAACCGCAAATGCGCATCTAATGTTGACGATGCGCATCGTTTTGCTAAAATGCGCATATCAACACAGCGCGGTAATCAATCAATGGCACGGATCAATCTCTCGATACCGGATGAAACCAAAGATCAGATGGACAGATTTTCCGGTGAAAACTGGTCGAAAGTTGCTCAAGACGCATTTTCGACTCGTCTGAATATTCTGAAACTGAAAGGAATTGACATGGAAGCAGCAGGCATTGAACGCCTTCGTGCATCAAAGGCAAAAAACGCTGAACGTGAGTACGCCCAATATTTTGAAGAAGGAAAGCGTTGGGCCCTGGAAGATGCTGAGTACGACGAAGCCAAGAGCGTTGCCGAATGGGACGATGTAGGGGAATTCACGGCAGACTCGGTGATTGCATCTATCCTTGGAGACCTCAATTCGGATGTCTATCTTAGACGCATGAAGAAAGAGGGAATATTTGGCCAGCACGAACCTAGCGATGCAGCGGTTGATGGCTTTGTTGCCGGCGTCGCAGCAATTTTTGAGAAGATTTAGGTTATCCCCCACCCCGGCCACGCGCCGGGGTTTTCATTTCAGGCCCGACAAAACGCCCCCATCAGAACTGAGAAATCCGGCGCCTGCCCTCGCCATAATCAGATGGTATTTCAGCAGCCTGTTAGAGCAGAAATTCTTAGGGTGATCTTAGGGTTATCCATCAGGCGTGAAGCTTCTACACCAATTTTGAAAGAGCGCTACCCACGGCAAAACGCCCCCATCAATGCCGCGAAATCTGGCGCCTGCCCTCGCTCGACAACGCGATACAGCGTCACCGTGTAGCTCTTGCCCTGCAGGCGTTGGCCAGCGCTCGCTGGATATGGCCGTGACGCCTCACCAGCCGGGGCGACGATCTTGCGTTTCAACAGCCAGGACAGTGCGGCGCGAACCGAGTATTCATCCACGCCCACAGCCTCAGCAATATCCCTTGTCGTGAATTCGCCGCCTTGCGCCATCACCGACTGACAGACAATTTCAGCAGTGCTGCGCCGTGGTGCCGGATGGCGGTCAAGGGTTGTGACATTGCGGATGATCTGCTGCTGGCTCATGGCGGCCCCCGGTGGCGTTGAAAGCCAGTATTTTCGGGTCCCAGCCAGTAAGGAGCCCTGTCGCCAGATTCAGACCTGATCGAAATCCAGGAAGCCCGGACAGGCGCCAGCAGTGGGCATGCTCGGGATAATCCGCTTGGCAACCGCCAGGCATTTACCGCCGCCGGCAAAGTTCGTGCAGCGCTCGCAGCTTGGCGAACCCTGAACGTCTTTCAACACCGTAGGCGCTTCGGGAACCGCTTCCTGTATTTCCCTGCCCCTTGGCAAAACCTTGACATCGGACGTGGGCACCGAAGCCAAAACCACCACGGAAAATTTCGCCGAAACTACACTTTTCTCAGTGTCCGTGACTTCGGTTTTCGGAGCGGCATCGAGAATGGCCACATCTGACAACACCCTAGCCGAAACCTGTGCATCTGGAGTCTTAGGGTTATCTTGGGGTTCTATGACTTGGGTTTTCTGAACAGGCGTGGCGACAGTCTCAACTGTCTCCAGAGTTATCCCGATGTTACCCTCGCCATGGGATTGGGTTTCTCTACCATCCTTGCGCGGCCGCCCACCTTTGCAGCCGTTGATTCGCGACTGCGCCTTGCCGGCCTCAGTCTTCGGGCCAGTGGCTAGGCCCCCATGCCATTTGCAGCGCCCATTTTCATAGGTGGCGAGCTGCTTGCACGGGGTGCCATCCTTCTTGATGGCGCCGCAGGGCTCGGTCATGCTGCCAGGCCACTACCAGCGGGATAGCGTGCCAGCACCGCCGCCGTGTCGGCTTCTGGTGGCATGCCAAGCTCACGACGCGCTGCCAACACGTCCCGGCGCTCTTGGCAGTCATGGGATGGCAAGTTTCCGATCGCGATTTTGCGCAGGGCCTCCAGCCGTTCAACTTCCTTCTTGTTCGCTGCCCGCTTGGCTGCTTGTTGCGGCGACACTGCCGGCACCTCGGGGTGCCAGTCGGCAATCGCCGTGGGCGCCTCGCCGACGATGTATTCCAGCCGCTGGGCAAGATCCCGCCGGGATCGCGTGAGCACGACCACATCGCCGTGCGTTGGAAAGGTGGCAACAAGCTTCACTGTGCCTTCCAGCTTAAGATCGCGCTCGAAATCGAACTGGCAGTTCTGCCCGTTGGCCCAAAGGTCGGGGCGCAGCTGATAGGCGATCGCTGGGCTCATGACGGCGAATCCGCTGGCGGCGATGGCCTGCGCGGCATACCAAGTTGATCTGTTCATTGTGCTTCTTCCTTGTGTGGTTGATGACTTCGGTTATTTCTTGGCGGGCGCCACGCCCTGGTGTTTTTCACGACCAATGATCTGAGCCGGCGTCCAGCCCGAGCGAATGCGGTGAAGAATGGCTTTGGGCGATACACCAAGCCGGCCGGCGATTTCTTTTACGGTCAGCACGCAGCCGTCGACCACCACTACGGCCGGGCGCTTGGGTGCCGGTACTGGTGGCGTCTCCTGCGGAATGCCCAGGCGGTGACGCTTGTGGATTGTGGCGCTGCTGGGAAGCTGGGGAAGCCTGGCAGCCTGCGCGATGGTCATCCGCTGCCCATGCACGGTAACGTGTTGGCAAAATGCCCGCCGGTTCTGCTGCTCGTTGCGGGTTGTCCAGATGCAATTGCCTGGCTCAAAATCCTTGGTGACATCCAGGCGCGCCAGCCAGGTAGAGCGCCGGCGATCGGGGGCAGCGCCGATATCCTTGAGAAACCGCTCGAAGTCATCACGCCATGCCTTCGCCACCCCGATCCCCTTGGCCCCATAGTGTTTCCACCCTGCGCTTTCAGGGTTGTAACAACGGTCCAGAAGATTTCGCCAAACCAGATGCTCCTTAGCATAGGTGCCGCCCATCACTGCGCCCCCGCGGCTGCACCGGCTTGCACCGCACGACGAGCCCGCTCCTGCTTGACCTGCTCGGCAATGCGGCGAATGTCGGAAAGGCTTTTCGCGCCCTGCTCCCCCTTGGCCAGCAACAGTCGGCCCATCTCGTCACGGACCGGCTCAGGCGTGCTGACACGGTTCCAGGCGTTGGCTGCGGCGTTGAGCAGACCGGAAACATTGCCGGTTGCTGCTGAGCGCGCAGCATTTCCGGCTTCGGTTACAGCCGACATATCCAGATCACCCAGGCCAGCAGCACGGGAGGCAGTTTGCGATCCACGACCAACCGACTCCAGCCCCTTCAGGCGTGCCTCGCGGGCAACGTCCGCAGCGAAGCGGCGGAAGGACTGTTGATCACCGAACAGTTCGCGCAGCTTTAGAAGGGTGAGTTCATGTGGCCCGGCTTCGGCGAGAACATGCGCGTCCTGAAGTGGGTCGTCGATCGCGTCCGTGGTCGCGTCGCCGCCACCGAAAACGCCCTGGGCTGGATGCCCCAGTACGAAGATATCGACTGGACCGGCTCCGACGTCACCAAGGAGGAGTTCGACGCCCTGGTCAAGATCGATGCCGAGGCCTGGAAGACCGAACTGGCCGGCCACAAGGAATGGTTCGACAAGCTGCAGGATCGCCTGCCCAAGCAGTTCATGCTCAAGCGCGAACTGTTCGAGCTGTCCCTGACGGTGTAATTTCGCGGCAGCCACCGGCTGCTCCGGAACTGCAAAAAGCGCCGAGCGATCGGCGCTTTTTGTTTTTTGACTGACGAGGCCCCACCCATGACCCCCATCGCCCGCCGCATGGCCGACATCCAGCCCTTCCACGTGATGGAGATCCTCAAGCGCGCCCACGAACTGGCCGCGGCCGGGCGCGACATCATCCACCTGGAAGTGGGCGAGCCCGACTTCCCCAGCCCGGCACCGATGATTGAAGCGGCCCAAGGTTTTCTGGCCGGTGGTCATGTGCATTACACCCCCGCCCTTGGCCTCACCGCGCTACGCGAAGCCATCGCACGCTTCTACCATGACCGCTTCGGCGCCGATGTCGCCCCCGAGCGCATCATCATCACCCCCGGTGCCTCCGGCGCGCTGATGCTGGCCCTCGGCGTGCTGACCAATCCAGGCGACGAATGGCTGCTCCCCGACCCCGGCTACCCCTCCAACCGCCATCTGGTGCGGAGCTTCGAAGGCCGGCCGGTGCCCCTGCCGGTGTATGCCGACACCCGCTTTCAGCCGCCCCCCGCCCAGGTGAGCGCCGCCTGGACGCCGAACACCCGGGGCCTGATGGTCGCCTCCCCGGCCAACCCCACGGGCACCCTGCTCAGCCTCGACGAGATCGCCGCCCTGCAGCACTGCGTCCAGGCCCGGGGTGGCATCCTGATCGTGGATGAGATCTACCAGGGTCTCAGCTACGGCGTGGACGCCAGCACCGCCCTGTCACGCCTGGATGACGTGTTTGTAGTGAACAGTTTCTCCAAGTATTTCGGCATGACCGGCTGGCGCCTGGGCTGGATGGTGGTTCCCCCGGCCTATGTACGTGAGATCGAAAAGCTCGCCCAGCACTTCTTCATTGCCCCCTCCACCCCCGCCCAGCATGCCGCCCTGGCGGCCTTCACACCCGCCACCTTGGAAATCCTCGAGGAGCGCCGCCACGCCTTTGCCGACCGCCGCAACACCCTGCTGCCGGCCCTGCGTGATATCGGCTTCCAGTTCGCCACCGAGCCCCAGGGCGCGTTTTACCTCTACGCCGACATCTCGGGCCTCGCCGACAGCAGCGAAACCCTCGCCCAACGCCTCATCGAGGAAGCCGGCGTGGCCACCACCCCCGGGCTGGATTTTGGCGACAATGCCCCCGAACGCCACCTGCGCATCGCCTACACCACCGACAAAGCCCGCCTGCGGGAAGCCGCCGAGCGCATCGGCCGCGTACTGCAACAGCGCTGAAGTCTCCACGGCCTCGGGGTCGATCACTCAAACGCCTGCAACGCCGGGGGCGGAAGACGACCCCGATCACCCGAGGACCGCGCTAAACCGTTGCTCCCGGGTTCGGGCTCCGGGAATCACCTGCAGTCAAGTCAGCGTCAGGCCAGCGCCTTGCCGACGATCTCCGCCACATCCGGAGACAAGCCCTCCTCGGCAGCCACCTTCTCCAGCGCCACACGGATCCGCGCCTGGATCTCCGGCGTGAACTTGCGCCAGCCCTCCAGCGCCCGCGCCATGCGCGACGCCACCTGGGGATTGCTGCGGTTGAGGGCGATCACCTGCTCCGCCCAGAAGGCATAGCCGGCCCCATCCTCGCGGTGGAACTCGGCCGCATTGGCCTTGAAGTAGCCCCCCAACAGGGCGTACACCTTGTTGGGGTTGGACAGACTGAAAGCCGGATTGCCCATCAGCGCCCGCACCTGCTCGAGGGTCGCCGGTGCCGACGCCGACCAGCGCCAGGCCCCCGCCTGCAACTGGAACCACTTGTCGAGCACCAGGGCATCGTCCCGGTAGCGTTCGTGGAATGCAGCCAGGGCCTCGATGCGCTCGGGCGCATCGCTCTGCACCAGGGCCGCCAGGGCGCCGTAACGCTCGGTCATGTTGCCGGCGGTCCTGAACTGCAGGCTGGCGAGCTGCACGGCCGTCGGCCCACCCCAGGCCATCATGTAGCGCAGGCACAGGTTGCGCAGGGAGCGACGCCCCGCGTCGGCCGGGTGGTAGCGGTACTCCCCCTCCACCTCCAGGTCCATGTAACGGGTCAGGAAGTCGCCCTGCAGGGCCTGGCCGAGCTCGCGGCTCACGTGGATCAGCGCGGCCCGCAGGGGGGCCGGGTCGGCCGGTTGCATGCGCTCGAGCAGGTAGGTCTCGGAAGGCAGGGCCAGGGTCTCGGCGACAAAGCCCGGATCCAGGCGGTCGTTCACCAGCAGCGCCCGGAAGGCATGGCCGAAGGCCTGAGGCACTTCCAGCCGGCGTCCTGCCGCTGCGTCAGCAGCCAGGGCCAGTACCACCCGCTCCATGTAACGCTGGGCCGCGTCCCAGCAGTTGAAGGGGTCGCTATCGTGGGCCATGCGGAAAGCCAGGCGGGCGTCGTCCTCATCCACCTCGAGAATCACCGGGGCGGAAAAACCGCGCAGGATGGACGGCACCGGCTCGGCGTCGATGCCGGTGAAACGCCAGGTCCGGCTGGCTTCCTTGAGTTCGAGCACCCGGGTAGTGTCGGAAGCACGAACTTCGCCTTCGAGTTGCAGCGGCAGATCGGCGCCATCCGGGCCGATCAGGCCGACAGCCACCGGAATGTGCAGCGCCTGCTTGTCCGGCTGGCCGGCGGTTGGCGGGGTGTGCTGGGAAAGGGTCAGCGCATAGCTGCGGGAGGCCGCATCGTATTGCCCCTCGGCCTTCAGGCGGGGCGTGCCGGCCTGGCTGTACCAGCCCATGAAAAGGTCGAGATCGGCGCCATTGGCCTCGGCCATGCAGCCCACGAAATCGTCACAGGTCACCGCCTGGCCGTCATGGTAGGAGAAGTACAGATCCATACCATTGCGGAAGCCCTCGGTGCCCAGCAAGGTGTGCAGCATGCGGATGACTTCGGCGCCCTTCTGATACACCGTGGCGGTATAGAAGTTGTTGATTTCCTGATAGCTGTCCGGGCGGATCGGATGGGCCATGGGGCCGGCATCCTCGGGAAATTGGCCCGAACGGAGCCCACGCACATTGGCAATGCGCGTCACGGCCCGGGCCGACGCGGCCGCAGCCGGCGTATCGGACGCCCTTGCCATCATGTCGGCCGTGAACTGCTGGTCGCGGAAGACCGTGAGCCCCTCCTTGAGGGTCAGCTGGAACCAGTCGCGGCAGGTGACGCGGTTGCCGGTCCAGTTGTGGAAGTACTCGTGGGCGACCACGCTTTCAACGTTCTCGAAATCCAGGTCGGTGCCCGTATCCGGGTTGGCCAGCACGTACTTGGTATTGAAGATGTTGAGGCCCTTGTTCTCCATGGCCCCCATGTTGAAATCCGACACCGCAACGATCATGAAACGGTCCAGGTCCAGTTCCAGCCCGAACACCTCTTCGTCCCAGCGCAGGGAGTGAATCAGGGAGTCCATGGCATGACCGACCCGGTCCAGGTCACGGGCCTCGACCCACACCTGGAGCAGGACCTCGCGACCGCTCATGGTGCAGACCTTGCGCTCCAGGGCCTTCAGGTCGGCCGCCACCAGGGCAAACAGGTAGGACGGTTTGGGGAAGGGGTCTTCCCAGCGCGCAAAGTGACGGCCACCCGGCAGGGTGCCGGTTTCCAGCAGGTTACCGTTGGACAGCAGCACCGGGCAGGTGGCGGCATCTGCCTCCAGGCGCACGGTGTAACGGGCCATCACGTCGGGGCGGTCGGGGAAGTAGGTAATGCGCCGGAAGCCCTCGGCCTCGCACTGGGTGTAGTAGCCGCCCCGCGACTGGTAAAGGCCCGACAGGGTCAGATTGGCGGAGGGGTCGATACGGGTCACGATCTCCAGCACCACCACGTCGGCGTCCACATCGATCTCCAGGCCGCCCTCCACCGTGCGCACCTGCCCGTCCGCGGGCGCCGCACCGTCGATGCGCACCGACAGGCACGCCAGGGCCTCGCCATACAGAACGACAGGGCCGGCCGCCGCCTGCGGATTGCGCACGCAGCGCATGCGGTTGCTGACCACGGTGGCCTTGGGGTCGAGAACAAAATCCAGATCCACCGTTTCCACCTGATAGGCCAGGGGCTGGTAGGCGTCGCGACGGATGGGGGTGCCTTGCTGGGTGCGCATGGGGAGATTCCTTGTTGTAGCTTTGATTGGGCCGGATTTTACCCCGTGCCGCCGCGGCACCTTTTCTTTGCACCCAAATTTGTTTCCTTGGGCGAAAATCCACAGCCAATCCAGCCGGCCCGCCGGCACGCCCCTCGCGCTATCCCATGCCCCCACCGATCCAGCCCGCCGTTCTGTCCTTCGCCTCCGACGGTACGCCCTACTCCCCGGTCTTCGACGATGTCTATCACACCAGCGCCGGCGGCCTCGGGCAGGCCCGCCACGTCTTTCTTGGCGGCAATGATCTGCCGGAACGCTGGCGGGGCCGGCAGCGCTGGGTCATCGTCGAGACCGGCTTCGGCCTGGGGCTGAACTTCCTCGCCACCTGGCAGGCCTGGCGCGATGATCCCGCCCGCCCGGACACCCTGGATTTCGTGTCGGTTGAAAAGCACCCCTTCACGCTCGACGATCTGGCCCGGCTGCATGCCGCCTGGCCCGAGCTGGCCCCCCTCGCCGAAGCACTCCGCCAGCACTGGCCAGCCCTGCTGCCCGGGATCCACCGCCTCCACCTGGACGGCGGGCGGGTCAGGCTGACCCTCGCCTTCGGCGATGCCCTGAACCTCCTCCCCCAGCTTGAGGCCCGCGCCGATGCCTTCTTCCTGGACGGCTTCTCCCCGGCCTGCAACCCGGATCTGTGGTCACCGGCCGTCTACGCCCAGCTTGCGCGCCTTGCCGCGCCCGGCGCAAGCCTCGCCACCTGGTCGGTGACAGGGCATGTACGGCGCGGCCTGGAGGCGGCCGGCTTTACCCTCGAACGCCGCGCCGGCTTCGGCGGCAAGCGGGAGATGCTGGCCGGCCG
>NZ_JAFLDT010000113.1 GCF_017302315.1 Zoogloea sp. | reverse complement strand
CCTCGCAGGGCCCCGATGGCCATGGGCTGCCCGGGCGGCAGCACCCCGGCAGCGGCAATACCGATGGGCCTCACCAGACCCGGGGCAATCGGCGCCAGCACCGCCGGGCCGGCCGGGGCGCAATGCACCCAGCCCCCCCGGGGCTCGTCACGGCCCACAGGCGTATGCATGGCGGCGATACTGGACAGGCCGATCACGCCGGGCTCGGCAAAGGTCACGTACAGCTCGGCAATGGAGGCCGGATCCCACACGGCGCGGGCGCCCACATGCGCCAGGCGGGTCACGCACACATCCACCAGGGCGAGCTCTTCCTGGCCGGCGCAGCGCACCCGCAGACGCTTGTTGCGCCGGGCGGCAGCCTCCACCGCCACCGCGCCGGTGGCCACCAGGCCGGCCGCCAGCCCGGTCAGGGTGGCCTCACGCAGATCGGGAAAGGCGTTGTTGGTACCGGACGAAAGGGTTGCCAGGGGGGTGTCCGCACATTCACCAGCGACGATGCGATGGGTGCCATCGCCCCCCAGCACGACGATCACCGCCACGCCGGCCTCACGCATGCGGCGCACGGCCTCGACCGTGTCCGCGGCCCCCTGGGAAAGCCGCATGGACAGGAATTCCACCGCGGGCCAGGGTTGATCGCGATCAGCGCGATGCCCGTCGATGGCCCGGGTGAGCCCTGCGGATATCCCCACCAGGTCCGGCATCATCAATACCCGCTCCACCCCGGTCGCCCCCAGGGCGCCAAGCAGACGCTCAATCATGTTGACCTTCTCCACGGTGGGAAAGACCAGCGCCTTGCTGGTCAGCCGGCGAATGTCCCGCCCCGAGGCGGGATTGGCCACGATGCCGACGATGGGGGAGGAGGAGCACTGTTTCACGATTGGCCGCAATTCATTCGGGTAATTGGATGCTCATTCAGCACAGGGCGTGCCACACCCATATTGAATTCGCCGATTGCGGCACTGCGACTTTATAAAAAAGTCATAAAAACATTAACTTGAATGCACTTCTTTTATTTATTTGTGCTTCGCAGCACCCCAGCATTCCATACAAAATGAAAATTGAGATGATTCAAAAAGCCGAGAAAATGAGACACCTGTCTCACCTCCCCGAGACAAACGTCAGCATTGATTTAATTGCCGTAGCGGAATAGTCTTCGCGTCCACCAAAGGATGTAATTCCGTAAATACACTCCCGGTATATAAGGGGGAAATAAAATGATTCGGGGACAAGGCGAAATCGCCCGCCACGTGGAACGCGTGGTGGAGGTGGTGGAGAGGGGCGTCGTACTGTCGCGACACCCGGTGCACGACCGGCTGGCACGCTCGTGGCAACGCTCTCTCAGCAAGTATCAGGTGGACCCTGGCCTGGCCAGCACACCGCAAGTGGTCACGGCACAGGAGCTACGGGAACACCGGGACAAGCTCGATGCATTCATGCGCATCGCGCGAGAGGGGCTTGACCGTCTCCACGAGCAGCTACGCCCATCGAACTATTGCGTATTGATGACCGATGCCACCGGCGTGACCGTGGACTTCCGCACCGTACCGGAGCAGGACAAGGAGTTCCGGGCCCAGGGCTTCCGCAACGGCACCCGCTGGTCGGAAATGGACGAAGGCACCTGCGGGGTAGGTACCAGCCTGGTGGATGGCCAGCCTATCCTGGTCCATCGGGGCGAACACTTCCGCTCCCACAACATCGGCTTCACCTGCAGCTCGGCCCCCATCTTCGGCATCGACGACCGGCCTCTCGCCGTGCTCGACGCCTCGGCCCTGTACTCACCGGAACACCGGGACAGTCAGATGCTGGTGTTCCAGATGGTCATCGAGAAAGCGCGCCTGATTGAGGACGCCTTCGCCTTCTACAGCCTGCGCGACCACTGGATCCTTCAGCTCGGCCGCACGCCCGAGCTGATGAACGTGCACACCGACTACCTGCTGGCCTTCGACGATGCGGGTATGTTCGTCGGCGGCAACCGGCGCGCCCGCAGGGAACTCCTGTCCCGGCCAGGGCGGCACATCCAGAGCGTCTCCGACCTGTTCGAATGCTCGGCCGCCGACCTGCTGGCCGCCGCCCACGCCCGCCCCGGCCAGGCCCTCCCCCTGCGGGTGACGGACAACGGAGAGCGCATCTTCGGCCTGCTGCGGGCACCGGATGTCCGACGCCACAGCATTCCGGCCCTGGAACGGGACACCAACGACCTCAACGGCTGCAGCGAGGCCAGGGGTTTCGGTCACCTGGCCACCGGCGACTCCCGGGTGCGCACCAATGTACAACGGGCCCTCAAGGTGGCCAACCGGGACATCCCGGTCATGTTGCTGGGCGAGACCGGCACCGGCAAGGAGGCCTTTGCCAAGGCCGTTCACGACTGCAGCAGCCGCCACAAGCAACCCTTTGTAGCCCTCAACTGTGCCGCCATTCCGGAAAGCCTGATTGAAAGCGAACTCTTCGGCTACCGGGACGGCGCGTTTACCGGAGCCCGCGCCAAGGGCGCCCGGGGCAAGATCGTACAGTCGGATCAGGGCACCCTGTTCCTCGATGAAATCGGCGACATGCCCCTGGTGCTTCAGAGCCGCTTGCTGCGCGTGCTGGCGGAGGGCGAGGTTCAGCCCCTGGGTGCCGAACAGCCGATCCCGGTGAAACTGCACATCATCTGCGCCACCCACCAGAACCTGCCGGCTCTCGTCGAAGACGGGCGCTTCCGGGAGGATCTGTACTACCGTCTCAATGGCGCCGTATTCATCCTGCCGCCCCTGCGCGAGCGGGAGGACATCGGCGAGGTGATCGACCGGGTGCTGGCCGAGGAGATCAAGGCCATGGGCCGGGAGGGTCTGCGTCTCGCCCCGGAAACCCGCGACGCGCTGATGCGCCACGGCTGGCCCGGCAACATCCGCCAGTTGCGCCACGCCATGCGTTACGCCTGCGCCATCTGCGACAGCAATCTGCTGCACACGGCCCATTTCCCGCCCGACCTGTTCTTCGGGCCGCGCCTGGGCGGGCCACGCCCGCTGCGGGAAGACGTTCTCGTCGCCCCGGCCCCCGTGGCCCTGCTGCCCGACAGCGACCTTCCGCCCCTGAAGGAGAAGGACCTGCGCCTTCGCGAGCGCATGCTCGAGACCCTGCGCCGCAACCAGTGGCAGGTCACCGTGTCGGCCCAGGAGCTGGGCATGTCCCGCGCCACCTTCTACCGCAAGCTCGCCCGCCTCAACATTGTTCCGCCCAATCGGCGGGATTTCTGAGGCCCCTGCCAAAAAAAACGGGCGGCCTGCCAGGGTCGCCCGTGAAAACGCAGGAGGAAGGAGTCCTGCGCCGGAGGGGGTCGGTCGCTCAGGGCGCGGAGGCCCGGCAGCGACTCACCATTTGCCCAGGGATTTCAGGTAGGCCACGATCTCCCAGATTTCCTCGGGAGAGAACACCTCACCCCACGGGGGCATCGGGGTTGCACCCTTGCCGCCATCGCGGATGGTGTTGTAAACGTACTGGGGCTCCAGCCCGTCGCGGCCGATGAACAGGGCTGGCTCATGCCCATGGCAGAAGGCGGCGCAGGTGGACTGGAAGCGGTCGCGCCCGGATACGATGCGGGCCTTGTTGGTCAGTTCAAAGGGCAAGGCCGGGCTGACGGCTTCAGGCTTGCTCGTGCTGGGCGCCTCCGCGGCCTTTTCGGGGAGGACTGCATTGAAGGCCAGGGCCGGCGCGAGAAAGCTCGCCAGCGCGCAGGCCATCAGGCTCGATTTGTTGATCATGTTCGTCTCCGTTATTTTTTTGATCGTCGATCTGCGGGGAGGGAATAAATGGGTGTGCCGGCCGGACGTACATCCAGAACGCCCGGCCGGCATGGATCACGGGATCAATTGACCTGGACGGCCACCAGCTCGGACGGCAGCCCTGCCCCGCCGATCGGCACGATCACGTACTGCTTGCCCTTGGCGCGATAGCTCATCAGGCTGCCGAAAGCCGCACCCGGCAGGCGCAGCTCCGATACCAGCTCACCCGACTTTGCGTCGTGGGCGTACAGGTAGGGCTCCTTCTCGTCGGCCGTCGCCTGGGTGATCAGGGCGTTGCCGCGGGACGACAGGCCCAGCACGCTGTTCGTGCCTTCCGGTGCGAGGAAAAGGATGTTGTCGGTGAGCGCCACGAAGCTCTCACGGGGCACGCCGACCCGATCCAGGTTCAGATCCTTGATGGCCGGGTGATCCACCGGGCCCTTCCCTGCCGGAATGCGCCACAGATGCTTGCCGGTGTTCATGTCGATGGCAGTCACGGTGGAGAACGGCGGCTTGAACAGGGGCAGCCCCTGCGGCCCGCCCACGCCGGCCCAGGTACCGGTGTATTCATAGACGCCCGTGTTCTCCTTCTTGATCTTGATGCCGAAGGGGATGGTGAAGGACGGCACGTAGAGCACATTGGTCCGCGGGTTGTGCGCAGCCCCCACCCAACTGGCTCCGCCGAGCACACCCGGCACCTGCAGGGTGCCGGCCTTGTCCAGGGTCGGGGGGGTGTACAGGGGGCCATAGTTGTAGCGGCTGAGGATCTTCTTCGCCTCATCCTTCAGCTTGGGCGTCAGATCGAGGAGGTCGTCTTCGGTCACCCCCTGCTGCACAAAAGGTGCGGGCAGGGTCGGGAAGGGCTGGGTCGGGGAGGACTTCTCGCCCGGCACGGTGGACTGGGGCACCGGCCGCTCCTCGATGGGCCACACCGGCTTGCCGTTGGTCCGGTCGAAGGCGAAGACGAAGCCCTGCTTGGTCACTTGCACGGCGGCCTTGATCTTCTTGCCGTTCACCGTCAGGTCCATCAGGTTCGGCGCAGTGGGCAGGTCGTAGTCCCACAGGCCGTGGTGCACAATCTGGTAATACCAGGCGATCTTGCCGCTGCGGGCGTTCAGCGCCACCAGGGATTCACCGAACAGCCCGTCACCCTTGCGATGCCCGCCATAGAAGTCATTGGTGGGTGTCGAGAAGGGCAGGTACACCAGACCCAGTTCTTCGTCACAGCTGGGGCGCGCCCACATGTTGCCGGAGCCGGTGGTCTTCCAGGAGTCGTTCTCCCAGGTCTCGTTGCCCGTCTCACCCTTCTGCGGCGGCTGCTGGAAGAGCCAGGCGCGCTTGCCGGTCTTGATGTCGAAGGCCTGGATGTCCCCCGGCGGGTGGCTCTTCATGGGCTGACGGCCCACGGCAAACGAGTCGAGAACCGCGATGCTGGGGATGATCTGGTTGCCGCACACGATGGGAGGCGAAGTGACCGCCACCAGGGAGCGGTCGACGGGGCGGCGCAGCCCCTTGGTCAGATCCACCCGGCCGTTGTCGCCCCAGGATTTCACCGGCTTGCCGGTCTTCGCATCGAGAACGATCAGGTAGCCGTCGCCAGTGCCGAGGATCAGTCGCTTGTCGGCCCCCTCCTCCCAGTAGGTCAGACCGCGGTTGATGAAACCGAGGTTGGGGGGCGTCCCGTCCTGGTAAGCCTTGGGGTCATAGGTCCACAAGGTCTTGCCGGTGGCACCGTCGATGGCGGAGACCAGGCTCATCGGGGTGGTGGTGTACAGCACGCCATCCACGGCGATCGGCGTGGACTCATTCACCCAGGTGCGCAGCTCGGCATTGTCGGCGGCGATGGCGTTGTCGGGCATGGCCCAGCGCCAGGCCACCTTCATGGACTTGACGCTTTCGGCGGTCACGTCGGGCGCCGCGGCAAAGCGGGAGCCGCTCTTGTCGGCGTTGTATTCGCGCCAGTTGCCGACTGCATCGGCGGCAAGCGCACTGGTGCTGGCAAGGACACCCACAACAAGGGTGGAGATCAGGGTTTGACGGGTTTTCATTTTCTTTGCTCCGTGATGATTCGGGCGTTCAGGCCCGCAACCGTGTTCAGAAGGTGAAGTTGATGCCGGCGTTGAGCAGGGTGGAGGTGGTGCCCACGGCGGGGATGCCGGCGGCCACGATGCTGGTCTTGATGGTGGCGCCGTCCTCGGCATCCACGAAGGCCGCCTGCACGTAGATCGTGGTGTCCTTGCGCAGGGCGTAGTCGTTGCTGATCACGATGTTGCGGGTATGGTCCCGGCTGTTCCGCTTGTCCTTGTTGTCGTAGTAGGCCAGCGTCGCCGTGTGCTCCGGGTGCCACTTCCAGTCCACGCCCACGCCGATGCCATTCACGTTGGAGACATTGGTGCCGGTGCTCGTCTCGTTGCGGGCGTTGAGGTAGTTGGCCTTGAAGGTAAAGGCGCCGAAGGGTACTGCCACGCCCAGCCCGCCATGGCGCACGTTGTCGTTGGCGGTGGCTTCGTCCTTGATCACCTGGTAGGACGCGGACAGGGTCACCGGCCCGGTGTAGGTGGCGCCCGCAGCCCAGGCGGTGTTCTTCTGGGTGCTGCCCGACTGGCCGCCCGGCGCCCACAGGATGCCGAAGTTCACCGGGCCCACGGTGTGGCGGTACTGGATGGCGTTGCTGAAGAAGATCCCGACGTCGTTGTTGGTGTTGCGGTCGGTGCCCGGGGCACCGGCGGTGGCGGCGTACTGGTTGTAGGCCCAGGCGTAGAGGTTGGAGAACTGCTCCTTGAAGGCCCGCGGTTCGGTGCCGATGTGGGCCAGCAGGGCCGGGCCGTACTGGCGGCCGAAGGTCACGCTGCCCCAGTCACCGCGCAGGCCCAGGTTGGCCTGGCGCCGGAAGAAGGGGGTGCCGGTGCCCTGGGCGTCGCCCGTGCCATGCAGCTTGCCGTTGTTGGTGTCGTAATGGACTTCCAGGTTGAAGAAGCCTTCCAGGCCCCGGCCCAGGTCCCGGTCGCCCTTGAAACCCAGCACCGATTGGCGCAAGCCGCTGGTTTCCATGGAGGTCTTGCTCTTGCCGTTGGGGTCGGTCTTGCTCTGGTAGAGCAGACCCGCGTCGATGATCCCGTAGATCGCCACGTTGGTTTCGGCCAGCGCCGGAGCCGACAGAGCCGAGAGCAAGACCACCGCACAGACACTGCGCCGGAGCGGAGTGCGGGGTATGGATGTGTGCTGAATCATGAATGTCTCCTCTTGTTTTTTTCGTCCCGGAATCCCAACCCGGAACACCGAAACTCCACTGGCCTGAAATAGCCAGCGGCAAGAGGCCCTCTGCAATTAGTTTGCCAGGGCTGAAATTCCCGTTATTGCAGGGGAAAACCTCTCTGCAATACGAGAATCAGGAGACAGGTGTATCGAATGGCCTGAGACATCGGAGACAGACGTCTCCGAATAAGGGCTGACGCAGGGCGGAAATTGAATCCCTTCCCTGTGCCGTCAGCCCATGGCCAATTCGATGAATAGGGGCGCGCTATTTCCTGTGGGGACGCCGCTCCATCTTGGGATCAGTGGGAAGCATGCACATCAGGGCTGCTGCTTTCCCAGGTATTGCAGGTAGGCCACCAGCTCCCAGATCTGTTCATTGGTGAAGGCGCTGCCCCAAGGCGGCATCACGTCGGCGCCCTGACGGCCCTTGTAGATCGTCTCGTAGGCGAGTTCGGGGGGCAGGTCGGTGCGTCCCTTGAAGTCGGGGGCGCGACCGCCGACGCCTTCGAAACCATGGCAGTAGCCGGCGCAGGTCTTGGCGAAACGGCGCTTGCCGGCGGCGATGCGGGTTTCGTCATTGAGGTCGAAGGGGGCCAGCGGCCCAGCCGCATGCTGACCGGCAGGTGTCGCGGTCAGCAGTTTGACGTAAGCAGTGAGCTGGCCGATGGCGGCCTCGTCGAGTACCGTGCCCCAGGGAGGCATGGCCTTGTCGCCATGCTTGCCGTGGATGATGCGGTCGCGGATGCGCGCTTCGTCCAGATCGGCCCGGCCGAGCAGCTTGGGCCCATAGCTGGCGGTGGCAGTACCGGAGGCCACACCGGCGCCTTCCGTGCCATGGCAGCTCACACACAGCGCGTCGAAGCGGCTCTTGCCCGCCGACAAACGGGCCTTGCCCTCATCCGCTGGCAGCGCCACCGCCAGGGTCGCACAGGCAAAGGCGGCGCCGATGGCAAACAGCGCGGGGCGGAGGGGGTTGCGGAGTCCGTTGAGCCTTTTCATGTTGTTCTATCCATCCTTGAAAAAAATGGGTGCAGCGCGTGGAGGTTGCGCCGCACCCGGAGAACAGCACGATCTGCCGCGTCCGGCCTGGTCGTGCCGCGGAGCAAATGCGGTGCTTACTCGAGGGTGAAGCCGATCAGGGCGGCGCCACCAGGCAGATCCTTGATCTGCGGGAAGGCGCCGGCCAGGAAGCCCGGCGCGTGGGAACCCAGACCGGTGGGGATCACGATGTACTGCTTGCCCTTGACGGCGTAGCTCACCGGGCCGCCGCGGGCGCCGGAGCCGGCATTGAAGCGCCACAGCTCCTTGCCGTTGTCGGCGTCGTAGGCATACAGGCGGCCTTCCATGTCACCGGTGAACACCAGTCCGCCGGCGGTGGTGAGCACGCTGGACAGGGGCGGCAGCTCATAGCGGATGCTCCACTTGAGCTTGCCGGTGATCGGGTCACGGGCATCCAGGCGACCGTCGGGCTTCTTGCCACCCGGCGGCGGCACCAGCTTGATCTCGTCGATGCCCAGGGACAGGGAGGAGATGGCAGTCAGGTTGGACGGATCATCCTTGCCGGAGACCACCTCGTTGCACACCTCCATGGCATGGGAGTACCACAGGCCGGTGCCCGGGTTGTAGGCGCCGTGGTTCCAGCTGCGGGCGCCGAGCAGATTGGGGCACAGCAGCTCGCGCTTGCCGGGCTGCGGGCGACGCGGCTCGATCAGTTCGCCGGTCTTGGGGTCGATGCCCTTGGCCCAGTTCATGTTCTCGGCAAACTGCCAGACGTTTTCCAGGGCGCCATCCTTCTTGTCCATCACGAACACGAAGCCGCTCTTGTTGAGGTGGACGATCACGTCCTTGCCGTCCTTCTTGACCAGCAGGGCCTCGTAGGCGGAGTCGAAATCCCAGGTGTCGTGGGGGATCTCCTGGCGATGCCACTTGAGCTTGCCGGTCTTGGGGTCGATGGCCAGCAGGGTGGCGGTGTACTTGTTGTCACCCTCGCGGCCGGGGGTGTAGTAGTCGGGCGCGGCATTGGAGGTGCCGATGTAGATGGTGTCGGTGCTCTCGTCGTAGGTGCCGGGCATCCAGGCCGAACCGCCGCCCACCTTGCCGCTGTCGCCGGGCCAGCTGGCCGGGTCGTTCTTGATCACCTCGAAGTTCCACACGGGCTTGCCGGTGTCGGCGTTCACCGCGTAGATCTTCCCGGCGATGGGCTGATCGCCACCGGTGGTGCCCCCAAACAGCACATCACCGGCCAGCTGCGGCGGGGCCGAGAAGAGCGCGCCGTACTGGGTCTTGGGGTCGGTGAGCTGGGTACTCCACACCTCCTTGCCGGTCTTCTGGTCCAGGGCGATGAAGCGTCCATCCAGGCTGCCGATGAAGATCTTGCCGCGGCCCACGGTCACACCGCGGCTGGCGGAGGCGTAGAAGGCCTGCTTGGCAATGGGGTTGAGCTTGGCGGTGTAGTGCCAGATCGTCTTGCCGGTAGCCGCATCCACCGCCCAGGCATTGTTGTCGGCCGAGATGTAGTACAACACCCCGTCCACCACGATGGGGGTGGCCTGCAAGCCGTGGGTGATGTTGCCCGGCTGATGGATCCACGCCACCTTGAGCTTCTTCACGTTGCTCTTGTTGATCTGGGTGAGCGGGCTGTAGCGCCAGGCGTTGTAGCTGCGGTGGTATTGCGGCCAGTTGTCCGGGTCGGCGTAGCCGGGGCGGGTTTCGGCGGCGAAGGCGGCGCCGGCAATCAGCAGGGCACCGGCACAGGCGGTCAGACGCATCGGGGTGAATTTCATGTTGATCTTCCTTTGAAGGCTGCGGAGCGCGAAGGGCGGGCGGCTCAGAAGGTGAAGTTGATGCCGGCGTTGAGCAGGGTGGAGGTGGTGCCCACGGCGGGGATGCCGGCGGCCACGATGCTGGTCTTGATGGTGGCGCCGTCCTCGGCATCCACGAAGGCCGCCTGCACG
>NZ_JAFLDT010000112.1 GCF_017302315.1 Zoogloea sp. | reverse complement strand
ACCGTCGTCTGGTCGTTGCCATCCATGCCGCCCACCCCGACGCCGACAGCGCGCTGCTGCGGGCCACGCTGCACGAGGTCTGGCGCGCCATCGCTGCGGCCCCGGCGGGAGAAAAGCGATAACTGCGTTCGCAGCGATACGAGAAAGGGTACGTAATCTTGGAGCTCCGAGAAATCGCCGACATCAATAAGGCCAGCATGCGGGAGCGACGGGAGGCCCTCCGCCTCGGTACCGACCTGCTCCTCGTTGCCAGCAACGAGGGCCTCGCCGAAGGGAATTTCCGGAGGCGCTGGCATCGCTTCCGGAAATTGCAGTGATTAATTTGAACTCATCGAGCATCGGCACGAAAAGGACGAGTCGCTCGCGGCAACATCCATGGCTGCCATGCTCAAAAATAGAGTGAACGGCGACAGAAGTGCTTCTGACGGCTTCCTTGGCCTCGCAAGCCCTGGTGATCGCGCCGCGGTGATTTCTCGCTGTGGTAACTTACGCGCCTCTCCGGCAACGGCCGGGGCGCTTTCAGATGGAGGGTCCGCGCATGGCGGAAGACTATAAGGGGATGTTCAGTTTCGGTTCGATGACCTTGGCCGTGGGCGGCCTGGCTCTATTCGGCCTGCTCGCGTGGGGCTGGATGTCGGGGCAGGCGCTACCGCTGTGGCCGGCATTGCTGGTGGCCGCGGTCAACGTCGTTGGCGCCGTCAAGTTACTGCAGGAAACGAAGGCGAAGCGGGCTGCACTGCAAGCGAGTGCGGCCTCTGCACAAACCAAGCGCAAAGCCCGATGATGCGGATGGCAGTGCGCTACGACGGCCGAGGTAGCCGTGCCGTCTGCACCACGCTGCTCGCACTGCCGTTGCTGCTTTCCGCATGCGGTGAGCCCAGCGGCCCGGACCCCTACGCGCTGATGGAGGGCGAGAATATCTACAAGGCGGAGTGTGCCAGCTGCCACGGCGCGAAACTGGAAGGTCAGCCGGATTGGCGCACGCGCCGCGCTGACGGCAAGTTGCCCGCTCCGCCGCACGATGCGAGCGGCCACACCTGGCACCACCCGATGGCACAACTCTTTGCGATCACCAAGCAGGGCATGGTGCCGCCCAACGCGCCTGAGGGCTACGTTTCTGACATGCCGGGCTTCGCCGGCAAGCTCACGGACCGGCAGATCGAGAATGTGCTGCTGTGGATAGAGAGCACCTGGCCGGCCGAGATCAAGGCGCGCCGGGCGGAGATGCTACAGCGGCGATAGCCGTTTCGGGATCAACTGGCCCGACTGCCATTGCATCCGTTGTGACGTAAAAAAACCGCGGCCGGAGCCGCGGTTTTTGTTGGCTGCAGCAAGAGCTGCGGACCGGGAAATTACATCCCCATGTCCATGCCGCCCATGCCACCCATGCCGCCCATGCCCGGCATGCCGCCGGCGGCCGGCTTGTCTTCGACCAGCTCGGCAACCATGCAATCGGTGGTGAGCATCAGGCCGGCAACGGAGGCTGCGTTCTGCAGCGCCGAACGGGTGACCTTGGTCGGGTCGAGCACGCCCATTTCGACCATGTCGCCATAGGTGCCGTTGGCGGCGTTGAAGCCGAAGTTGCCCTTGCCCTTGACGACTTCATTGACGACCACCGACGGTTCGTCACCGGCGTTGGCGACGATCTCGCGCAGCGGCTGTTCCATGGCGCGCAGGACGATCTTGATGCCGGCGTCCTGGTCGTGGTTGTCGCCCTTGAGGGTACCCACCAGTGCAGCGCGGGCACGCAGCAGCGCAACGCCGCCGCCAGGAACGATGCCTTCTTCAACGGCAGCACGCGTGGCGTGCAGCGCGTCTTCGACGCGGGCCTTCTTTTCCTTCATTTCGACTTCGGTGGCAGCACCGACCTTGATCACGGCCACGCCGCCGGCCAGCTTGGCAACACGCTCCTGCAGCTTCTCACGGTCGTAGTCGCTGGTGGCTTCCTCGATCTGCACGCGGATCTGCTTGACGCGGGCTTCGATCGCCTTCTCGTCGCCGGCACCGTCGATGATCGTGGTGTTTTCCTTGGCGATCTCGACGCGCTTGGCCTGGCCCAGATCCTTCAGGGTGGCTTTTTCCAGCGTCAGGCCGGTCTCTTCCGAGATGACGACGCCGCCGGTCAGGATGGCGATGTCTTCCAGCATGGCCTTGCGACGGTCGCCGAAGCCCGGGGCCTTGACGGCGACGGTCTTGAGGATGCCACGGATGTTGTTGACCACCAGGGTGGCCAGCGCTTCGCCTTCGACGTCCTCGGCGATGATCAGCAGCGGACGGCCGGCCTTGGCGACTTGCTCCAGCACCGGCAGCAGGTCGCGGATGTTCGAGATCTTCTTGTCGAAGAGCAGGACGAACGGGTTGTCGAGCAGGGCGATCTGCTTGTCCGGGTTGTTGATGAAGTAGGGCGACAGGTAGCCGCGGTCGAACTGCATGCCTTCGACGACGTCGAGTTCGTTCTGCAGGGACTTGCCGTCTTCAACGGTGATGACGCCTTCCTTGCCGACCTTTTCCATCGCGTTGGCGATGATGTCGCCGATGGAGGAATCGCTGTTGGCGGAGATGGAGCCGACCTGGGCGATTTCCTTGTTGGTGGAGCAGGGCTTGGAGAGCTTCTTCAGCTCTTCCAGGGTGGCGACGACAGCCTTGTCGATGCCGCGCTTCAGGTCCATCGGGTTCATGCCGGCGGCGACGAACTTCATGCCTTCGCGGACGATGGACTGGGCCAGCACGGTGGCGGTGGTGGTGCCGTCACCGGCGATGTCGGAGGTCTTGGAAGCGACTTCCTTGACCATCTGGGCGCCCATGTTGGCGAACTTGTCCTTGAGCTCGATTTCCTTGGCCACGGACACACCGTCCTTGGTCACGGTCGGGGCGCCGAAGGAGCGCTCGAGCACCACGTTGCGGCCCTTGGGGCCCAGGGTTACCTTGACGGCATCGGCCAGGACGTTGATGCCTTCAACCATGCGGGCACGGGCGGAATCGCCAAACTTTACTTCTTTAGCAGCCATTTAGTACTCCTGAATTCTGGGGGTTCGGGCCGGACTGTGGGCCGGCCGGCTTGCAGCGGATGCGGGAGGCTCAGGCCTCGACCACGCCCATGATGTCTTCTTCACGCATGACCAGCAGCTCCTGGCCATCGACCTTGACGGTCTGGCCGGCGTACTTGCCGAACAGCACGCGGTCGCCCACCTTCACATCCATCTTGCGGACGTCGCCGTTCTCAAGGATCTTGCCGTTGCCGACAGCCAGGATCTCGCCCTGGTCGGGCTTCTCGCCGGCAGAGTCAGGAATGACGATACCGCTGGAGGTGGTGCGCTCGGCTTCAACACGCTTGACGATCACGCGATCATGCAAGGGACGGATTTTCATGTAGTGGTCTCCTACTCGGTTCAACACCGGGCAAACGTGCCCGACTCGGTAAATATCTGGGCCAGCAGCGACTGGCTTCGGGTGGCGGAGCCTTTGTTAGCACTCACCGCCAACGAGTGCTAATAATAGGGGCGACCTGTGAGCTTTTCAAGTCCGCCCAAGAGGATTCTTTTCGAACGGCGGATCAGTGCAAGCGCACCAGCGCGGCGCCACAGGCGATCAGAGCAGCGCCGACGATACGCAGTTTTCCCATGCGCTCCTGCAGGAACAAGGCCCCCAGCACCGCGGCGAAGATCACCGAAGTTTCCCGCAGGGCTGCCACAGCCGGTATGGGCGCGGATTGCATGGCCCAAAGCACAATGCCGTATGAGCCGACAGTAAGCACCGAACCCAGCAGCGCGAAACGCCCCCGGGTGACCAGACTACCCAGCAGACGACGACCTCTCCTACGCAGGGCCACGGCCAGGAAGCCCCAGGAGTTGAAGAAGAACAGCCACAGGGTGTAAGCGCCGACGTGCCCCGACAGACGCGCGCCGATGCCGTCCAGCACCGTGTACAAGGCGATCAGGCAAGCCGTGCCGCTGGCAAACAGCAAGCCGGCAGCCGGCCGCTGACCTGCCCGCCAGCCGAGGACGATGGGCAGCGCCAGCCCGAAGCCGATCAGACTCACCCCAGCCACCAGGGGAAGGCCCCGTGCCTCCCCAAACAGCGGGGCGGCAGCGAGCAGCAACACAGGGGCCAGCCCGCGCATCAACGGATAGGCCATGGACAGGTCGGTGTGCTGATAGCTCTTGACCAGGGCCAGGTAGTAAGCGGAGTGAGTGATCACCGATAGCGCCAGCCACGGCCAGGCCCCACTGGCGGGCAAGGGCAGCCAGGGCAGCAGGCAGGCGGACACCACACTGCCCGCCACGGCCAGCGCCACCGCATCCACCAGCTTGTCGCGACTGGACTTGATCAGGAAGTTCCAGCCAGCATGCATGAAGGCGGAGAACAGCACCGCCAGGGTCACGGTGGTGGACATCAGGCGGGCCAGGGCAAGGAATAGGTCTTGGTGGTAGTGAAACTCTTCATGGCCTCCAGCACCCCTTCCTTATAGCCCAGGCCCGAATCCTTGATGCCACCGAAGGGCGTCAGCTCCAGCCGGTATCCCGGCACCTCGCGGACATTAACCGTGCCCACCTGAAGTTCATTGACCAGCCGGGTGATCACATCCAGGCGGTTGGTGCACACCCCGGACGACAACCCATAAGCCGTGCCGTTCACGATGGCGACGGCCTCGTCAAGGCAGCCAAAGCGGATCACCGGCGACACCGGGCCGAAGGTCTCCTGACGTACCAGGGGCATGTCGGGGCGGACGTGATCAAGCACCGTGGGGGCGTAGAGCGCGCCCTCGCGCTGGTTGCCCACAAGCAGGCGGGCACCCTGGCTGACTGCCTCGTTCACCCGCGACTCGAAGAGGCGGGCGGCGGCTTCGTCGATCACCGTGCCCATCTCCACGTCCGACTCCGGATCACCAAAGGTCCAGGCCCGGGTGCGCGCCACAAGGCGCTCCACGAAGTCGTCGGCCACCGCCTGATGCACCAGGATGCGCTTGACGGCGGTGCAGCGCTGGCCGGAGTTGCGGTAGGAACCCAGGGTGGCGAGCTGGGCCGCTTCGTCAAGATCGGCGTCGTCCATCACGATCAGCGGATCGTTGCCACCCAGTTCCAGCACCATCCGCCGGTAGCCGGCCCGGGCCGCAATGGCCTTGCCTATCTCGACTCCCCCCGTGAAGGTCACCATCTCCACGTCCGGGTGGGTGATCAGCTCATCGGCGATCTCCCCGGGATCGCCCGTCACCACCTGGAACATCAGTGGCGGCAGGCCGGCTTCGTAAAGCAGGTCAGCCAGGTAGAGGGCCGACAGGGGCACTTTCTCTGACGGCTTCAAGACCATCCGGTTGTTGGTGGCGATGGACGGCGCGATCTTGTGCGCGACCTGGTTCATGGGGTGGTTGAAGGGCGTGATCGCGGTGATCACCCCGAGCAGCGGATCCCGCTGGGTGAACACCCGGCGCTGACGCCCCTGGGCGGTGATGTCGCAGGAGAAGATCTGGCCGTCATCCTGGCGTGCCGCGTGGGCTGCGGCCAGGAAAACGTCGCGCACCCGGCCGGCTTCATAGCGGGTGTCCTTGCGGGACAGGCCCGCTTCGGCGGTGATCAGGGCGCTGATCTCTCCCGTCCGCTCGTCCACCAGGCGGGCTGCACGTTCAAGGATGGCGGCCCGTTCATGGCGACTCAGCCTGGGGCGGTAGCTCCTGGCCAGGGCGATGGCATCGCGCACCTCGCTGGCGGAGGCCTTGGGCACCGTGCCGATGCAAACCCCGCTGAAGGGATTGAGGACCTCGATCACGCCGCGGCTGCCGGCAGCGCGGCGGCCGTCGATGCGCATGGTTTCGGCCCGAAAAGGGAAAGGAGTCTGGCGGGCGTTCATTCGGCGCTCCTGGTGACGTTCGTATTAAGGGAAGGAGATGAGGATGCGGGGCACAGTGCCTGGTGCATGCGCGCCCGACTGTCATTGCAGTGACGCTGCAGCAGATCGGCGGCCTGATCGGCCTCGCCGGCGCAGACGGCCTCCACGATGGCCCGGTGCTCGCCCAGGGAGAGGCTCAGCGAGGCTTCGTTGTGGATGTAGGTCTGGCGCCGAAACAGGGACAGCTCCGAGACAAGGCGGCTGTATGTCTCATGCAGCTTGTGGTTGCCGGAGAGGGCTGCCAGGCGATCGTGCAGGGCAAAGTTGAGGGCGGTATAGCGATTGATATCGCAGCCCGCCACCGCCTCCTCCATCTGGACGATCAGGGCGTGCAGCTCTGCCCTGCCCCCGGAGCCCGCGGCGCGGGCCACCTTGGCGCCGATCATGGCTTCCAGCACTGCGCGGACTTCGTATATCTGATCCGCCTCATGTAAATCGAGGGTTCGCACATGCACTCCGCAGTTCTTCACCACCCTTACCAGGCCTTTCTCCTCCAGGCCGCGGAAGGCTTCGCGTATCGGCCCGCGGGACACCCCCAGCAGGGCGGACAGGGGCACTTCGCGGAGGGGCTCGCCGGGCAGCAGGCGGCCGTCGATGATCATGCGCTCCAGTTCTTCCTGCACCAGGGCGGGAAGGGAACGGCTCTTGAGTACGTTCAGGGCGTCAGGGAAGGACATGGTCTGTCGGGACAAGGAAAAGGCAAGAGTGGAAGGGGGCGCTGAGCCAGCCATCGTGGGGACTGTTTCAGGCTTCATGTAAGCACAAGAAGATTGTCAACAATATGCAATGCCAGGATTTTATTGTGGCTTCGTTGCAACCCGGTGACGAGGTAAATCCAAATGCCCAATGTTGTTGAAATCCGAAATCTGACCAAGCGCTTTGGCCGCTCCACGGCCCTGGACGATGTGTCCTTGTCGGTTGCCGAGGGCGAAATGGTGGCTCTGATCGGCGCGTCCGGTTCCGGCAAGTCCACCCTGCTGCGGCATCTGCCCGGCTTCCTGCTGGCCGATTCAGGCGAGGTCGAGATCCTCGGGCGCCCGGCGCAGGCCAATGGCCGCCTCGCCCGCGACATCCGGGACATCCGCGCCGAGGTCGGCTTTGTGTTCCAGCAGTTCAATCTGGTGGGGCGCCTGACGGTGATGACCAATGTGCTGGTGGGCCTGCTGCGCCGGGCCAGCCTGTGGCGGACCCTGCTGATGCGCTTTTCGGTGTCCGAGCGCCAGCGCGCCCTGGAAGCCCTGGATGCAGTGGGCATCGCCCAGACCGCCTGGCAACGGGCAGCCACCCTCTCGGGGGGGCAGCAGCAGCGCGCCGCCATGGCCCGCTGCCTGGTGCAGGGCGCCAGGGTGGTGCTGGCCGACGAGCCCATCGCCTCCCTTGACCCGGAGTCGTCGCGCAAGGTCATGGAACTGTTTGCCACCCTCAACCGTGACCATGGTTGCGCGGTGATCGTCTGCCTGCACCAGGTGGAATTTGCCATCAAGTACTGCCCGCGCACCGTCGCCCTGCGCGCCGGCAAGGTCGTTTTCGATGGCCCCTCAAGAGCCCTCACGCCGGCCTTGCTGGGTGAGCTCTACGGTGCCGATGCCCACGAACTCTTCGAGCCTGGCGTCTTCGGCGAAAGCCCGGCCGCCAATGCGCCCGCGCTGCCCGCCAGCTACGCCGCGGCCTGAATCCCTTTTTCTCCCCTCCCTTTCCCGAAAGGAAACACGCATGTTTCGCAAGATCAAGACGCTGCTCGCCGCCGCGTCACTGCTCCTGGCCGGCTCGGCTCTGGCCGCCGATATCAAGGAACTCAGCTTCGGCATCATCGCCACCGAAAAGGCCGGCGCCCTCCGGCAGATGTGGGAGCCCTTCCTCGACGACATGTCCAAAGCCGTGGGCGTCAAGGTGAATGGCTTCTACGCCACCGACTACGCCGGCATCATCGAAGGCCAGCGCTTCAACAAGGTGCAGGTGGCCTGGTACGGCAACAAGTCCGCCATCGACGCGGTGGACCGGGCCAATGGCGAGGTTTTTGCCCAGTTTGTGGATCTGGATGGCACCCCCGGCTACTACTCCTATCTGATCGCTCACAAGGACAGCGGCATCCAGTCCCTGGAGCAGGTGCTGAAAAACGGCAAGGACTACAGCTTCGGCATTGGCGACCCGTCGTCCACCTCCGGCAACCTGGTGCCCACCTATTACGTATTCACCCGCAACAACCTGGACCCGAAGACCCATTTCAAGGTCACCCGGGCTTCCAACCACGAGGGCAACTTCCTGGCCGTGCTCAACCGCCAGGTGGACGTAGCCACCACCAACAGCGAACTGACCCTGAAGATGAAGGAGAAGTCCCCCGAGAAGCTCGACCAGATCCGCATCCTGTGGACTTCTCCGCTGATCCCCCGCGACCCGCTGGTGTGGCGCAAGGACCTGCCCGCCGACATCAAGAAAAAGATCCAGGACTTCGTGGTCGGCTATGGCAAGAACGAGCGGGAAAAAGAGATCCTCAAGAACATGTACCGCCTGGCCGGTTTCCGGGCATCCACCGACGCGCAGCTTGTGCCGATCCGCCAGCTCGAGCTGTTCAAGGACCGCAAGAAGTTCGAGAGCGACGCCAATATGGACGAGACCGAGCGCAAGCAGAAGCTCGCCGACATCGACGGCAAGCTGGCCGAGCTGGCCCGCCAGCTGAAGTAAGCCTGTTCCGTTCCACCTCCCGCCGCCCCATCGCCCTGGCGCGGCGGGAGGCCCGGCTTCACCCGAGGATCTCCCGATGAATTCCGTACTCCCCCGCGTCAAGGACGAGCCCCTGTACGCTCAGCCGCGCAGCTTTGCCTACCATTTCAGCTGGGCCTTGCTGGTGGCGCTGCTGGTGTGGTCCTGGCAGGGCGCCGACATGCGCCCGCTGGACCTGTTCCGCGACTCGGCCAACATGGCTGTGTTTGCCGCCGAGTTCTTCCCGCCCAATTTCCATGATTGGCGCATCTACCTGCAGGAGATGCTGGTCACCGTGCATATCGCCCTGTGGGGCACCGTGCTGGCCGTGATCTGTGCCATTCCCTGCGGTCTGCTATGCGCCCAGAACATCGTTCCCGCCTGGACTTACCAGCCGGTGCGCCGACTGATGGATGCCTGCCGCGCCATCAACGAGATGGTGTTCGCGATGCTCTTCATCGTGGCGGTGGGCCTTGGCCCCTTTGCCGGCGTGCTGGCCCTGTGGGTGCACACCACCGGCGTGCTGGCCAAGCTGTTCGCCGAGGCCGTCGAGGCCATCGACCCGCGTCCGGTCGAAGGGGTGAGGGCCACCGGCGCCAACGGCCTCCAGGAGGTGCTCTACGGTGTCATCCCCCAGGTGCTGCCCCTGTGGATCTCCTATTCCCTCTACCGCTTCGAGTCCAATGTGCGCTCCGCTTCGGTGGTCGGCATGGTGGGCGCGGGCGGCATCGGGGTGATCCTGCACGAGGTGATCCGCGGTTTCGACTACGCCGAGACCTCGGCCGTGCTGATCATGATCATCGTCTGCGTCACCCTCATCGACCTGCTCTCCGCCCGCATCCGCCAATGGGCGCTCTGATGCCCCTCTGACCCGTCTCGACAGGAAACACCCCGTGCCCAAGACCATCCGCCTGAATGGCATCGACTATGCCTTTCCCATCCGCCCCGTTGCCGTCGTGTGCATCGACGGCGGCGATCCCGCCTACATCGACCGGGGCTTGAAGGACGGCATCCTCCCCAACATCGCCCGCTTCATGGAGCAGGGCTTCGCCGCGATTGCAGACGGCACGGTGCCCAGCTTCACCTGCCCCAACAACATGTCCCTGGCCACCGGCGCACCGCCCTCGGTGCACGGCATCTCCGGCAACTACTACCTGGACGTGGCCACCGGCGAAGCCGTGGTGATGACCGGCCCCGAGCTGCTGCGCAGCCGTACCCTGTTCGCCGAGTTCGCCGATGCCGGCGCCAGGGTGGTGACCATCACCGCCAAGGACAAGCTGCGCCGCCAGCTGGGCAAGGGCCTCGACCCGATCCGTGGCGACATCTGCTTTTCGTCCGAGCATGCCGACCGCTGCACGCTTTCCGAGCACGGCATCGACAAGGTGCTGGAGCGGGTCGGGATGCCGCTGCCCGACATGTACTCCATGGATCTCTCACTGTTCGTGCTGGAGGCCGGCATCAAGCTGCTCGAGCAGGAGCGGCCGGACATCCTGTTCCTGTCCCTGACCGACTTCATCCAGCACAAGCACGCCCCGGGCGATCCGGTGGCCAACACCTTCTACCAGCACCTTGATGAAGCCTTCGGCCGCCTCGAGGCGCTCGGCGCCATCGTCGCCCTGACCGCCGACCACGGCATGAGCGACAAGTCCCTGCCGAACGGCCAGCCCAACGTGGTCTTCCTGCAGGACTTGCTGGACGCCCGCTTCGGCGAAGGGGCCACCCGGGTCGTCTGCCCCATCACCGACGCCTTCGTACGCCACCACGGTGCGCTGGGCGGCTTCGTGCGCATCTGGTGCATGGACGGGCGCGCCGAACCGGCGGCCGTGCGCGACTGGGTGGCCGCCGTCCCCGGCGTGG
>NZ_JAFLDT010000111.1 GCF_017302315.1 Zoogloea sp. | reverse complement strand
CTGGCCGCCTTTGCCCTCCTCATGACCGGCGACACGAGCGCTGCAGCAGCCGACTTTGCGGCCGCCCTGGCCCGCAACGACACCGACCCCCTGGCCCACTTCGGCCTGGGTCTGGCCCTGATGCGCCAGGGGCAGACCGAAGCCGGCCGCCGCGAGGTGGAGATCGCCGCCCTTCTCGACCCGGCAAACGCCGAGCTGCGCAGCTACCTGGGCCGCGCCTACATGGAGGAAGCCCGCAGCAAGGTGGCGGGCGACCAGTTCGACCTGGCCCGACGCCTTGACCCGGCCTCCCCCACGCCCTGGTATTTCGACGCGTTCCGCCAGCTACGCGAGGGCGAGCCCTTGGCCGCCCTGTACAACGGAGAACAGGCCCTGGCCCGCAATGCCAACCGCTCGGTACTGCGCTCAGGCACCCTTCTCGACCAGGACCGTGCCGCCCGCAGCGCCAGCCTGGGTGCCGCCTACCAGCAGTTGGGCCTGACCGCCCCCGCCCAGGGCGCCGCCATGAACGCCATCGAGGACGACCCGGCCAACCCCGCCGCCCACCGTCTGCTGGCCGACGCCTACGCCGACATGCCACGCTTCGAAGGCGCCCGCCTGTCCGAACTGCTCCAGGCCAACCTGCGCCAGCCCATCGGCCAGTGGCCCCAGGCCCCCCAGTTCGTGATGCCACCCCTGCCCATCTTCGACGGCCCCCGGGCCGTGTCGCCCGACGAGGCCACTGCCTTCTTCGAGCGCAAGCCCACACGCTTTGCCGCCACTCTGGGCGGCGGCAGCCACAGCGCGATGGCCACCAGCGCCCTGCTGTCCCACGCCTGGGAGCAGGGCCAGGTATCCTTCGGCAGTTTTGACTACCGCTACGCTGGCCTCACTGAGGCTATCGCCGACACCCACCTGGCCGGCAGCCGCCTCGACGCCCGCCTGCTGGTCGCCCCAGGCACAACCCTGCTGGCTGAAGCGCGTCACACCGAACGCCATGGCGGCGCCCAGTACCAGAACCTGTTCGACGGTCAGGCGACCAACCTTCTGCACCGCAACCTCAACGACCTCGGCCGCATTGCCTTGCACCACGAACTGGGCAAGGGGGATGAGATCCTCGTCGAAGCCAACACCCAGCGCTTCCGCGAACTACAGAAAGACTTTCTGCAGTTCCGCAGCCAGGCCTTCGGTCTCGATCTCGACATCAACAGCGAGGCGCTGGAGCAACACCGCACACGAGGCCTGTCGGCCCTGTACACCCGCCAACGCGAAAAGCTCGGTCTGAGCGTCGGCGCCACTGCGGCCAGACTGTCGGGCAAGCAGGATATCGGCGCAACCATGGCCCTAAGCATGGACCCGCGCATCGTACTTGACGTAATCAAACTGCCAACCCGGACCCTCAGGACGGACCGGGACACCGCCTTCGGCTACGCCCAGTGGCGGGTCACCCCAGCCCTGACCCTGCATGGCGGTGCCGACTACGTGCGTTTCGAAGATACGGGCCGCAGCCAGGCCGAACGCATCAACGGCAAGCTGGGGGCCGTGCTCAGGCCTGCTACTGGCACCACCCTGCGGGCCGCTATCCTCCAGGGCGTATCCGGCTCGAGATATGACGCGGAAAACCTGGCTCCGACCCAGTTCGCCGGTTTCAACCAGGTTTTTGACGACATCTCCGGAACCCGCTGGCGGCGCGCAGCGGTTGCCGCAGAGCGGCACCTGAGTGATCAGCTAAGTGGCGGACTGGAAGCCTCCTGGCGCTGGCTGGATGCCCCCATGGTTGATTCGGGCGCCAGCAACAGCTACCACCTGGAAGACTGGAAGGAAAGTCTTCACCGGGCCCACCTGGCCTTTCCCTTCGGCCGGCGCGCCTTGCTCAGCGCCGAATGGCGCCGCGAGAACATCCGCTATGAGGGCGGCAACAAGCTGGTGCGTGACACCCCCTGGAAAGTCGACACCGATCTGCTGCCCTTGCGCCTGTGGTTGAAAACCGGCCGGACAGAAGTACTGCTCGAACACTGGCTGGTGCGCCAGCGGGCCAGCCAGATTGCCAGCACCGGGGCAGAATCCGATGCCCGTTCAACCTTCACGGTAACCAACCTGCGCCTGTCCTTGCCACTGGTCCCCCAACGTGTAAATGCCAGCCTGGGCGTATATAACCTGTTCGACCGTGATTTCCGCTTCCACAACACGGATCTCAACGGCGCCCCCCGCGTTTCCCTGTTCTACCCGCAGCGCACCCTCATGCTCCAGGGGCAGCTGCACTTCTAACGCACTTCATTCCACAGGAGATCGTCATCCATGCGGCAGCGTCCCCCAATCCTGCAACCAGCTCTGCTGACCCTGAGCCTGCTGGTTGGCATCACTCTCCATCTCCCAGCCCAGGCAGCCGGCAAGCTCGACCGCTTGGCGCCAAGTGTCATTGCCCCGGGTGACATCACCGGTGCGATCATTTTTGGCAAGAACGGCGAGGTCATTCCCCTTGACGCAAAAGGCAAGCCCCTGGCCCCCTGCGCCATGCCCCGCGGCACAGGCCCGGACGCAAAGAAAAGCTCGCTGCCGGAATGCCAGTCCGGCTCGGCGTCGGAGGCCAACGGGCCCAAGCCGAAAGCGGCTGGCGTACCTTGCGAAGGCTACTACCTCATCTGGATCGGTGGTTACCCGGTAAAGATTTGGTTTCCCGTCGGCTGCACCCCACCGTGAGCGTCACGGAACGGATACTCACGTAAGAGTGCAGAGGGAAGCCGGCCAGGCTTCCTTTTGCATTTCGGGCGATGGCGAGGGGTTACAGGGGATGGCACTGCAATGCCGGCAATCGCTCGCTGCAGCTACTTCGAACACGGGCCCACATCACCTGAAGCAGGTCGATTTCGTCAGGGATAGCGTCGAGATCAGCGTCGGAGCGGACCGCATCCCGACATGCTGCCTCGGTACATAGGGGGCACGGGTTGGGGCAGCGGAGGATGGATGCGGTGGCCATGGCGAGGGACTCCCGGTCAGACGGATCACAAGCCGGAAAGGCCCACCGAAGGCTTACACAGCTCGACCCGCAAGCTCACAGTCTAGGCAAAACCGACGCCCAACGAAGCCCCGAAAGACACTCCAGGGCTGTGACGCGTGTCACTCAGTCGCGACTCTTGACGACTGGGCGGAGTTTCAGGGTGTTGGCGATGCGCTCGGCAATGGCCCGTGCCTCAAGGGCCGAGGTGAAAGGGCCTAGCTGAAGACGGTACTTTCCCTCGCTGGCGAGTACCGAGACGGAGGATCTGAGCCACTGCAGTTCGTGCTCCACAAAACCCTTGAAATGCTCGGCGTTGACGGAGCTGGCAAAGGCGCCAAGCTGCAGGAAAACCGGTTCGCTGCCACGCCCTGCGGGAGCAACGGAAGCCGTCGCCACCGGGGCCGGGGCCACCACTACCGGGGCCGATGCGACCGTAACCGCCTGGGGAGCCTCGGACACGGGCGAGGTCTCCGTGACCACGGCAGGAGGCGCGGGACGGGCGACGGCTGCCGCCACCTGGGCCGGCGGGGCCCGACGGATCGGCGGCACCTTGCGAGCCGGACCCACCATGGCCACGCCCTCGGGCAGCATCAGGGCCACTTCGACACTGGCATGTCCGCTGTCAACATAGCCAAGCTTGTAAGCGGCCGCGTAGGAGAGATCGATGATGCGGCCAGGGTGAAAAGGGCCCCGGTCGTTGATACGCACGACCGCTGAGCGCCCGTTGGCCAGATTGGTGACGCGAACATAGCTGGGGATCGGCAGACTGGGGTGAGCAGCCGTCATCGCATACATGTCAAAGCTGTCGCCGCTGGACGTCTTGCGCCCGTGGAAGGGCTTGCCATACCAACTGGCGACGCCTTTCTGGCGGAAGGAGCTGCCGCTGTTGCCAAGGGCCACGCCATGCCCCAGGGCATAGTCGCCCTTTTCGAAGCGGGGGGCCTCCAGCGGGACGGAGGCTTCATCCGCACCGTCATCGGGGCTCTCGTAACGGAAGGCACCACTGAAAATCTGCTTGGGTGACCCTGGCTTGAGGCTGGACTGGAATACCGGTTCAGAGGAGTCCTGAGCGTCTGCGGCAGCGGTGCAGGCGGTGGCTACGCACCCCACCACGACCAGAAGGCGAGACAGGACACGACAAAGGGCTGCGGGCCGTAAACCGGCTCGCGGGTGTTTCGCTACAGGTTGCATGACGCTCTTTCCTGTTCGGGCGCGCGCGTCAGGCGCGCGCGGGTTCAGGTGCCTACCCGGCGCCGGTGTCGCTGTATGCTCATGAGCATACCGACACCCAGGCACAGGGTCACGAGTGCAGTGCCACCGTAACTGACGAAGGGTAACGGGACCCCGACAACGGGGAGAATTCCGCTCACCATGCCCATGTTCACCAACGCGTAAGTAAAGAAGATCAGCGTCAGGGCGCCGGCAAGCAGGCGCGAGAACAGGGTCGGGGCACCAGCGGCTATAAAAAGGCCGCGAAAAATCAACAGGATATAAATTACCACAAGAATGAGTGCGCCGACCAGCCCGAATTCTTCGGTGAGCACGGCGAAAATGAAGTCGGTATGGCGTTCAGGCAGAAAATCCAGATGGGTCTGAGTCCCGTTGCCCCAGCCCTTGCCGACGACGCCACCAGAGCCGATGGCAATGGTGGACTGGATGATGTGGAAGCCCTTGCCGAGGGGGTCGGAAGTCGGATCGAGCAGGGTGCACACCCGGTGTTTCTGGTACTCCCTCAAGCCCGGCCAATCCACCCCGGGCTGGCAGATGGTGTCGCCCATGATCACGATGGAGGCGATAGCCGCTATGCCAACCACGGCCACCGGCAGGATCAGGCGCCAGGTAAGGCCCGCGAAGAAGAGCACAAAGAAACCCGAGGCCGTCACCAGGATCGCCGTACCCAGATCGGGCTGCTTGGCGATCAGCCCGACCGGCAGCAACAGCAGACTGATGGCGATCAGGAAGTCACGGCCGCGGATCATGCCTTCGCGACTCTGGAAATACCAGGCCAGGGTCAGTGGCATGGCGATCTTCATGAGCTCGGAGGGCTGGATTCGGGTGATTCCGATGTTGAGCCAGCGCCGGGCGCCCTTGGAGACGTCGCCAAACAAGGCCACTGCAACGAGCAGAACAATACCGATTACATACAACGGCAGAGCAATGCTCATCATGCGCTGGGGCGGAATGCGCGCGGCCGCCCACATCACGAGGAAGGCCACTGCCGTGTTGACGGCCAGCGTGCCCAGACGCTCCGGCGACGCGCTGACCATGATCACGGCCGAGTAGGCGGTGAGGGCCAGAACCAGCAGCATCAGAGGGCCGTCAAGGGGCGACAGCAGGAAGCTCAACCACTTGCGCGGATCGAGACGCGGATTCATTCGGCAACCTCCGCAGACTCTTCGGCGGCCGGATCTTCGGGAGCAATGCCCGCAGGCACCTTGCCGAGCAGATAGTAGTCGAGGGCCTGGCGGGCGATGGGCGCGGCCGACTGGGCACCGAACCCCCCGTTCTCGACCAGCACGGCCAGGGCAATCCTCGGCTTGTCGGCCGGTGCGAAGGCGATGAACCAGGAGTGGTCACGCAGGCGCTCGGCGATCCGCCCCTCCACGTACTTGCCTCCACGGAGCGAGTAAACCTGGGCCGTGCCGGTCTTTCCACCCACCTCGTAGGGCGCACCGGCAAAGGCGCGGGCACCGGTACCGGCCTTGTTCACGCCGACCATGGCGCGCTTGATGAGGTCGATGTGGGCCTGTTTGAGAGGGATGGTACGCAAGGGCTCGGGTTCGATGGTACGCCGCTCGCCGGTCTTGGCATCCACCACGTGGCGGGCGATGTGGGGGCGGTAAAGCACGCCGTTATTGACCAGCGCGGCGAGGCCCTGGGCCATCTGCAGCGGGGTGTAGGCGTTGTAGCCCTGGCCGATGCCCACCGAGATGGTCTCGCCGCCAAACCACTTTTGCTGCTCGGGCTTCTTGAAGCGCTTCTTCTTCCACTCCGGTGAGGGCAGCACGCCCTCGGCCTCCCCGGGCAGATCGATGCCGGAGCGCTGGCCGAAGCCGAAGGGGCGCATGAACCCGGCAATGGCATCAATGCCCATGTCGTTGGCCAGCATGTAGTAGTAGGTGTTGCAGGAGACGACGATGGATTTGTAGAGATCGACGGCACCATGCCCACCGACCTTGTCGTCCATGAAGCGGTGCCCGCCGAAGTTGAAGTAGCCCGGATCGGCGAGGGTCTGGTTGGGAGTGCGTTTGCCGGTGGTGAGCGCACCGAGGGCCATGAAGGGCTTGAAGGTGGAGCCCGGCGGGTAGGCGCTGTAGATGGCGCGGTTGAGAAGCGGCTTGTCCTGGTCGGTGTTGAGCTGGTCCCAGTCCTGGGGGGCGATGCCGTCCACGAACAGGTTGGGGTCGAAGGTGGGGGTGGAGGCCATGGCCAGCACGCCACCCGTGGAGGGCTCGATGGCCACCAGGGCGCCGCGCCGATTGCCGAACGCCTTTTCAACGATCTCCTGGAGCTTGAGGTCAAGGGTCAGGACCACATTGTTGCCGGGAATGGCGGGGGTGCGGCGCAGCAGGCGCACGGCACGACCACCGGAATCCACCTCGACTTCCTCAAAGCCGGTGATGCCGTGGAGATCCCGTTCGTAGCTCTTTTCGAGGCCGGACTTGCCGATGTGGTCGGTGCCCCGGTAGTTGGCGGCGTCTTCGCTCTCCTCGATGCGTTCGAGGTCGCGGTCGTTGATGCGGCCGATGTAGCCGATGACATGGGAGGCGAAGCTGCCCATGGGGTAGTCGCGGAACAGCCGGGCCTTCAGCTCGACCCCCGGAAAGCGGTAGCGCTGGGCGATGAAGCGGGCCACCTCTTCATCCGACAGGCGGTTGCGCAGGGGCAGGGATTCGAAGCTCTTGGATTCGTCCATGAGCTTCTTGAGGCGCTTGCGGTCCTTGGGCTGGATGTCCACCAGCTTGGACAGCGCCTCGATGGTGGCGTCCAGATCGGCCACTTTGGAAGGGGTGATCTCCAGGGTGTAGGCCGAGTAGTTGCGCGCCAGCACGGTGCCATTGCGGTCGGTGATCAAGCCGCGGTTGGGAACGATGGGCACCAGGGAGATGCGGTTGTCTTCGGCGCGGGTAGAGTAGTAGTCGTAACGCACTACCTGCAGGTAGAAGAAGCGCGCCGCCAGCAAGCCAAAGCCGATCAGGGCGACGATGCCGGCCACGGCCAGACGGCCACGGAAACGCGCGAGTTCCTGCTCGGGGGTGCGGATAGCGGCCATGAAGGGTCAGATGGGCCGGTTGTCGTCCCGTTCCATGGGCTGGTACTGGGGCAGCAGCAGCACATAGTGCAGGGGAATCCACAGCACGGCTGCGACGAAAGTGCCGAAGAACATCCACCAGCCGGGAAACTCTGCACCCGCCATCAGGCGCACGATGACCATCACCACCTGGGACAGGAAGAGCAGGGGCAGCACGTGCAGGGCCTGCTCCACCGGGGTAAACCACAGCACCCGGCGCGACAGCTCGTTGGCCGCATAGGCCACCAGCACGTAAGCAAAGGCATGTTGGCCGAGGGCCGCGCCCACACCAATGTCGGTGAGCAACCCGAACAGGAAACCTGCGCCGATACCGATCTTGAGGGGTTCACGCACGCACCAGAAGGCCAGCACCAGGGCCACGAAATCGGGCACAGCAGGCAGATGGCCGGTGGGAATGTAGTTGAGGAACAAGGCAACGAAGAGGGTGGTGTAGACAAACCACATCTTCACCGGCAGCAAAATACGACGGGAGCGGTTGGTGGGCTGCACAGATTACTCCTTGGCGGACCGGGCCTTGCGGCCCTTGAGCTTGCCCACCACCGGCTCGACCTCGGGCGGCCGCGCGGGCAGGCTCTCCCGATGGCCGAGGACCAGCACGTGGGTGAAGCGCTCGACACCGGCGGCCGGCAGGCAGGGAATGCGGGCAAAGGTCTGGGCCTGGTCGCGCTCGACCCGCGCCACCGTGGCCACCGGCAGACCGGCCAGGAAGACGCCATCCAGGCCCGAGGTGACGATCTTGTCACCGGGCTGGACGTCGGCGTTGGCAGCCAGGTAGCGCAGTTCCATCAATCCGTCACCAGAGCCGAACAGCACGGCCCTGAGCCCGCTGCGCACCACCATCACGGGGATGGCCTGGTCCTTGTCGGTGAGCAGGGTGAGCTCGGACTGCATGGGGAAGACACGGGTAATCTGGCCGACCACGCCGGCATCGTCCACCACCGCCTGCCCGGCCTCGATGCCGGCCTGGGCGCCCTTGTCGAGGATGACCTTGCGCGAGAACGGATCCTTCGCGGTGTACATGATTTCGGCCACGGTGGACTTCACCGGCTGCCGCTCACGGGCCTCAAGGAGAGTGCGCAGGTGGCGGTTCTCCTGCTCAAGCTGTTCCAGGCGCAGCAGACGCTCACCCTCCTTCAGTTGCTTGCTCTTGAGTTCCTTGTTCTCGATCTGCAGGCGCACCAGGGAAGCAAAGTAGTCGGACGCGTTGCGCACGAAATCTGCTGGCGTCGCGGCAGCCATCTGCAGGGGATAAGCGAGCACCGACAGCCCCTGGCGAAAGGCATCCAAGTAGCGCAGCTTGAGGTCGCTAACCAGCAGCGCCAGGGACAGCACCAGAAAGAACACGAGCTTTGCCAGCGGCGCAGGCCCGCGTTTGAAGAAGGGGGGAGGAGAATGGCCGACCATGGGACGGATCGCTCAGGTCGATCGGCAAATGGCGGCACCCGGGACTCGCCCGGGTTGTCGGCGCCGGCAGGCGAACGAAGCGTTCACTGCCGAGGCCCTGGCCGCCAGGCCGGCTTTATTCGCTGGTGAAGATGGAACCGAGCTGGTCCATCTTCTCGAGGGCCATGCCGGAACCGCGCACCACGCAGGTCAGCGGGTCGTCGGCAACGATCACGGGGAGACCGGTTTCTTCCATCAGCAGGCGATCGAGATCGCGCAGCAGCGCGCCACCGCCGGTCAGCACCATGCCACGTTCGGCAATGTCGGCACCAAGTTCGGGCGGGGTCTGCTCCAGGCCGATCTTGACCGCCGAGACGATCTGATTGAGGGGCTCGGTGAGGGCTTCGAGGATCTCGTTGGAGGAGATGGTGAAGGCGCGGGGAATGCCCTCGGCCAGGTTGCGGCCCTTGACTTCCATCTCCTTCACTTCGGAACCCGGGAAGGCCGAACCGATTTCCTTCTTGATGGACTCGGCGGTGGTTTCACCGATGAGCATGCCGTAATTGCGGCGGATGTAATTGACGATGGCTTCGTCGAACTTGTCGCCGCCCACGCGGATCGAACCCGCGTAGACCATGCCGCCCAGGGAGATCACGCCCACTTCCGTGGTGCCACCGCCGATATCCACCACCATGGAGCCCGTCGCGTCGGCCACCGGCATGCCGGCACCGATGGCCGCGGCCATGGGTTCTTCGATGAGATAGACGTTGCTGGCGCCAGCGCCGAGGGCAGATTCACGGATGGCACGACGCTCGACCTGGGTGGAGCCGCAGGGCACACAGATGATGATGCGCGGGCTGGGGGAGAACAGGCGGGTGTCGTGAACCTTCTTGATGAACTGCTTGAGCATCTGCTCCGTCACCGTGAAGTCGGCGATCACACCGTCCTTCATCGGCCGGATGGCGGTGATGTTGCCCGGCGTCTTGCCCAGCATCTGCTTGGCCGACATGCCCACGGACAGGATGGTTTTCTTGGCGTTCGGCCCGCCTTCGGTGCGGATCGCCACCACGGACGGTTCGTCGAGGACGATGCCCTTGCCGCGAACGTAGATCAGGGTGTTGGCGGTGCCGAGGTCGATGGCGAGATCGTTCGAAAAATAGGAGCGCAGGGAACCAAACATCGGAGAAAAATCCCGGAAAAACCGTTAGGAGGGGTTGGGAATTGGGGCAACAGAATCGCTTATGATAACCTACAAACCTTTGTCGTTTAAGCAACTTTGTAAATTACCATGTCCCTCTCCCTTGACGAAGTCCGCCACATCGCCAAGCTCGCCCGCCTCGAACTCGCCGAGGGTGATCTGGCGGCGACCCAGGCCAAACTGAACGGTATTTTCGGCCTCATCGAGGAGATGCAGGCGGTGGATACCGACGGGGTCGAGCCCATGAGCCACCCCCAGGAACTGGCCCAGCGCCTGCGCGAAGACCGTGTCACCGAAAGTGATCGCCGCGCCGCCTTCCAGTCCGTCGCCCCCCAGACCGAAGCCGGGTTGTATCTGGTACCCAAGGTCATCGAATAGGCCCAGCCACTCCCCACATTGGCCGGCCGCTACGGCGGCGCCCTCCATACCGCTCCACGCACAGCCCACGCACCATGATCGACTCCAGCCTCAAGGACATCGCCGCGGCCCTCCGCGACAGGAAAGTCTCCGCCGTCGAACTCGCCACCGAGAGTCCCCCATTTATCCGGTGTCGGCTGCACGCGGCTCCATTCAATAGATAAGCGATGCGCATTCTGTCCCGTTTCAGCGGCGCGATCAAAGTCCTCACGCCAGCGTCCATTCCACCAATCGGCAGCCAACCC
>NZ_JAFLDT010000110.1 GCF_017302315.1 Zoogloea sp. | reverse complement strand
CCCCAGGAGCCCCGTAGCGGCGGCTTCGGTGGTGGCGGTGGCCGTCGTGGTCCGGGTGGCGGCGGCGGTGGCGGCGGTGGATTCGGCGGCGGCGGCGGTGGTCGTCGTGGCCCCGGCGGCGGTGGCGGTGGTTTCGGGGGTGGTGGCGGCAACCGCTACTGACCCTCAGCAGCCCGGCCTAGCCGGGCTCCACCTTGGTGCCATGCCTCAGGCAGTGCCCCGGTGTCATTTCCCGATTTCAGACAAGCTTGGTCTCCCGAGATTCCCAGAGCTTGTCCCCCCCATTTCCTTTTGGAATTCCGTTTGACGGGAAGGTGATCTTGGCCAAGACCAATTATTCGTTCGAAAAGCGTCAGCGGGAACTGGAAAAAAAGCGCAAGCAGGAAGAAAAGCGCCTGCGCAAGCTGGAGGGCAAGGGCAGCGCCGAGGATGAGGCGGAGGATGGCATGGTGGATGCGTCGCCCCCCGTTGACCAGGAGGATCCGGCGCCGCCGGCGGGCTGAACTTCGCCTGCCTGTGCTCCGGCTGGTGATCGGCCCGTTCGGGCAACAGGATTCAGCAAGGCCCCGTCAAGCGGGGCCTTGCCGCGTTAACGGCCCCTGGGCTTCAAGGTACGTGGGTCATGCGGTGTCGAAGTGTTCCAGCATCAGCTGGATGCTCGCCACCCCGTTGTACTCGTTCACGGCGAGGCGAAAGGCGGCATGGATGGACGGCCCCGCGGGCTCGGCGCGGTTGAACTGGATGGCGTCAATGCGGGTGTTGCCCTTGCGCAGTTGCAGTTTCAGATGCTTGTCCTTGAGGATGCGCTGATTCTCCACCCGGAAGGTGTCGTCAAATACCGGTGCGGCAAAGCCCTGCCCCCAGATCTCCCGTTCCAGCAGTCGGGCGGTTTCCAGGTTGTAGAGGCTGTCCTCCAGCGGGCCGTCGGTCTCCAGGCTGCGGGTCAGGTCGGCCGGGTCGATCAGGCCTTGCACCACGTCCTCGAAGGTGTTCTCGAAACGGCCCAGATCATCTTCACGGATGCTCAGCCCCGCCGCCATGGCGTGGCCGCCGAACTTCAGAATCAGGTCAGGTTCCCGTTTGGTGACGAGGTCCAGGGCGTCCCGCAGGTGCAGACCGGGGATGGAGCGGCCCGAGCCCTTGAGTTCGCCAGCATTGCCCCGGGCGAAGGCGATGGTGGGGCGGTGGAACTTCTCCTTGATGCGCCCGGCCAGGATGCCGATGACCCCCTGGTGCCATTCCGCTTCGAACAGCACCAGACTTGAACGGGCCCCCGGGTCGATGGCGTCGAGTTCGGCCATGGCGCCTTCCTGCATGTTGGCCTCGATGGCGCGGCGTTCCCGATTGAGCTTGTCGAGTTCCTGGGCAATATTGAGGGCGCGACCCACGTCGTCGGTGATCAGGCATTCGATACCCAGGGACATGTCGGCCAGGCGGCCCGCGGCGTTGAGGCGCGGGCCAAGGGCAAAGCCCATGTCGAAGGTTGTGGCCCGGGCGGCGTCCCGGCCTGCGGCGGCAAAGAGGGCCCGGATGCCGGGCTGCATGCGGTCGGCGCGCATGCGCTGGAGCCCCTGGGAGACAAGGATACGGTTGTTGTGGTCGAGCTTGACCACGTCGGCCACGGTGCCCAGGGCCACCAGGTCGAGGAGGTCGGCCAGGTTGGGTTCGGCCCTGCCTTCGAAGGCACCCCGTTCGCGCAACTCGGCGCGCAGGCCCAGCATGGTGTAGAACATCACGCCCACGCCGGCCAGGGCCTTGCTCGGGAAGGGGCAGCCGGGCTGATTGGGGTTCACGATCACATCGGCCTCGGGCAGCGTGTCGCCGGGCAGGTGATGGTCGGTGATGACCGTGGCGATGCCGTGCTCCCGGGCGGCAGCCACGCCTTCCACGCTGGCGATGCCGTTGTCGACGGTGATGAGCAGGTCGGGCGCCATGCCGGCCGCCAGTTCGACGATGGCCGGGGTGAGGCCGTAACCGTATTCGAAGCGGTTGGGGACCAGATAGCCGACCTCGGCCCCGAAGGCGCGCAGGGCGCGGATTCCCACGGCACAGGCGGTGGCGCCATCGCAGTCGTAGTCGGCGACGATCACCATGCGCGCGCCGGCCTCGATGGCGTCGGCGAGGATCTGGGCGGCCTCGCGGACACCCTTGAGCTGCGCCGGCGGCAGCAGGGCCTTCAGGCTGTAGTCGAGCTGATCCCGGTTGTCGATGCCACGGGCCGCGTAGATGCGCGCCAGCAAGGGATGGGTGCCGGCGTCGAGCAGGCGGCTGACGGCGCGACTGGGGATCGGGCGGGGCAGGATGCGGGTCATGGGTTGGCGCTATCGGGTTTGGGGGCGGTTGCCAGCAGGGCGGCCAGGGGCTTGGGTTTGCGCCAGAATTTCCAGAGGCTGGAGGTCGTGACATCGAGCTCCAGCAGATGCCGGTCGTCCGGTACCCGAATACGTACACGCCTGAGGCGGCGCGCTTTGAGGTCCATCAGGACGGGGGCGAACCAGCGGGATTCGAGCTGCTGGAGTGCATCCGTCCAGGCATTCTGGTCATGATGCAGGGCCGGGCGCTGCAGGGCGTCCACCAGGGCAAGCGCCGCGCCGGTGGTGGCGGGGGCGTAGCGGTTCGCCGGCGTAGCCGTGACGCCGGCCAGGCGTGCCAGGCCGAGGGCGAAGGGCTGGCACGCCTGCACCGTCGCCACCTGCGGGGCGCAGTCGGCCTGCCCGGCGCCCGCGCCCCACAGCCAGACCCCGTTGATGGTGCGCTGGCCCGCCGCTTCCCGGGCGGCATTCACCGGATGGCTGTAGAGCCACACTTCCAGCTCGTTGGAGAGACGCGCCCAGCGGCCGACCTCGCTTCCTTCCGGCAGGAAGAGTTGTACCGGCCTGCCATTGACGTCGGCCAGGGGGTGGAAATGGGGGGCGGGGCGCGCCTGAAGATGGACGTACCAGCGGTCGGGGGCGGGTGCCTCGAAGCGTCCGATGTCGGAGAAGGTGTCATTGAGACCGGCCATCAGAGTGTCGGCTTCCTGGCGCGTGATGGCCAGCCCGCTGGCATCGGCGAGCAGCAGGGTGTCGCGGGCGAAATGCAGATGTACCGGGTCGCAGCACAACCAGTGGCCGTCCGGCGACGGTGGTGACGCTTCGCCGCTACGCCGCAGCAGGGCATGGGAAACATCGTTCCTCAAGCCCAGGGCTTCCGCGAGCAGGGCGTCCGTGTGGCGGGGGGGCGCCCAATGGCCGCGGGAAAGTCCGAGCAGGGCGGCGAGCGCCGGGAGGTGCAGGGGGTGCGAGGGGTGCTGGCCCGGGTAGCTGGCAAGCCAGCTCAGTCCGGGGATGATCAAATCAAGTTGCATCAGAGGGCGCCGGGTTGGCCTGGCAGGGGAGCTTGATCTGCCGGGAGAGGCGTTTGAAAGGTGTTGGGCAATTTTCGCTGAGATCGACAGGGGCCCGTCAAAGCCCCGTCATTTTAACGAGCTGCGGCGCCCTTATCGAGGGGCATTCCCCGCCGGAAGGGTGATCCACTTTGCGGCAAAGGCCGTGGAGCACTTGCGCGCCTGCTCCGTCCCGAGGTTGCGGGTCTCGCTGAACCGGCAGAGGGGCGAGGTATCGCCGCCCAGGAATTCCTCGGTGGCCAGGCGCAGGCCACGGGCGTCGGGAAAGGTGGCGGAGATCGCACCCGAGGGCTGAAATCCGCCCCGCTGCAGTGAGCGGGCACTGTCGGTCAACAGGAACAGGAGCCGGCCATTGGCCAGGGGCTTGTGGTCGTCGGATGGGGGCAGGGTGACGGTGGTGCCGGGCTCAAGCCGCGCGTCGGGGCTGAACGGGTTGGGGTACAGCAGGGTAAGGCGGCTTTCGTCCGCCTGCAGGATGTACAGATGGCCGGGGCGGTCACTGGCAATCCGGAGCGCGGCGGCGCCGTCGGTACGCCGGAGGGGAAGGATGTCGAGCTGGCGACGGTTGTCGCGCTGGGCATGGATGGCCTCAAGGAGGCGTCGGGGAGCGTCCTTTCCCGACGGGTCGGATGCCCATGCCAGCGGGGACGGGATCAGGGCCGGATTGCCGGCCAGCGTCAGGTGCTGCTCCCCCGGCAGGCGATCCAGATGTGCCTGGGCGCAGGCGCGCAGGGTCTCCCCATCGGCCAGGCCGGTGGCGCCGGAGGCTTGGCCCTCGAAACAGGCCAGCAGCGCCTGGGTGGCCAGCCCACCGCGTTCGTCCTCGAAGGCGGCGCGGTTGCGGCCGGCCAGCAGAAGCTGGAGGTTGGCAGGCAGGCCGGCCCGTTCGAAGGTGTCGCCGCTGCATGCCGCATCCGGTGGGAGCTGGCGGGTGAATCGATTGCGCTGCCCGGGGGCCGGCCGTTGCTCCTCACCCCGGCCTGCGTCAATGATCAGGAAGACCTTGTCGGCACGGGCGGACAGGCTCCCCAGGTAGCGGTGCAGCTCGGTCGCGGTGAATGGCTGCCGATCCCGGGTGAGGAAGGCGTCGCCGCATTCCCGGGCGCCCCGCGGGCGGGCCCCGTCGGCCGCGATGTGGATGAAGGCGCGGTCCTGCTCGCCGATCCGTGCGTCAAGGTCGGCCAGGGCCTGGCGCAGGCCATCGAGGGTCAGGGCCTCGCCCGAAAGGTGGCGGATGTTGGCGTCGGGGACGCCCATCAGGCTTGCGATGCGGCCCGCTTTGGCGGCGTCGGCCGCGCCCTGCCCGTCAGGTGTCGGGGGCGTGAGCGAGAGGATCAGGGCGTGATGGCTGGCCCGGGTGGGGCTGCGTGGCAAGGCGGGAGTGCCGCGCAGGGGCGATGAAGGAGGCTTGGCAAGGGTGTCCGGGGCGGGCTGGCTGTCCAAGTCGGTGCTGTCCCGGCGGATCCAGCCACTGCGGTTGCCGGTGCTCTCCACCCGGACCCATTCGCCGCGCACTTCAAGCACTTCGACGCTGCTGCGTCGGTGCACTTCCGCCACTCGGAAGGCGAAGGGCGACGGACTCTCGCGGAGCGTGTCGGGTCTTGTGACCAGTGCCGTCCCGGCGCAGCTGAGGGCGGGCAGGGCGACAAGCAGGGCGGTAAGGGCGGCGCGGAGCATGGGCAGATTCCTGGTCGGGCGAAATCGGGTCGGGCTGCAGATTGATTCATACGCACTCGGTTGCCCCGGGGCTGACCCAGAAGCCCTGCGGCAGGGGATTGTACTGCCCGCACGGGTCAGGATACCCAGTCCCTGCCAACTCCGGCACAATGCGCGCTCGCGTCGTGTTTCCGCGTTTCCGGTCTTTGTGCTGATGTCCTATGAATTTCTCGTCGGCCTGCGCTACACCCGCTCCAAGCGGCAGGCGCAGGGCCGCAACCGCTTCATTTCCTTCATATCACTGGTGTCCATGCTGGGGATCGCCCTGGGTGTGGCGGCGCTCATCGTGGTGCTGTCGGTGATGAATGGCTTCCAAAAGGAATTGCGCACCCGCATCCTGGGGGTGGCGTCCCATGTCCAGGTAAGTGGTTTCGACGGCGAGCTGGCCAACTGGCAGCGCGTCGCCGACGAAGCCGCCAAGCACCCGCAGGTGCGCTTTGCGGCCCCCTTCGTGCAGGCCCAGGGCATGCTCTCCTTCGACCAGACCGTGCGTGGCACGCTGATCCGCGGCATCCTGCCCGATGCGGAAGACAAGGTGGCCGACTTTGCCCAGCACATGCGCTTCGGGCGCCTGGACGACCTGCGTGCCGGTGAGTTCGGCATCGTGCTGGGGGCCGATCTGGCGCGGGCGCTGCGGGTGTCCATGAACGACAAGGTGACCCTGATCGCCCCCCAGGGCCTGGTCACACCGGCCGCCATCCTGCCGCGCCTCAAGCAGTTCCGCGTGGTGGGCATCTTTGAAGTGGGGATGTATGAGTACGACTCCAGCCTGGCTCTGGTCCATCTCAACGACGCCCAGGCGCTCTATCGCTTGGAAGACCGGGTGTCCGGCGTGCGCCTGAAGCTCGACGACCTCTTCAAGGCCCCCCGGGTTGCCCGTGAGCTGAGCGCCTACGTGGATGCGGATACGGTGGTGTCGGACTGGACGCGCAGCCACGCCAACTTCTTCCGCGCCGTGCAGATCGAAAAGAACGTGATGTTCATCATCCTGCTGCTGATCGTGGCCGTGGCGGCCTTCAATATCGTGTCCACCCTGGTGATGGCGGTGCAGGACAAGCAGGCCGACATCGCCATCCTTCGCACCCTGGGGGCCAGTCCCGGTTCGATCATGGGAATCTTCGTGATCCAGGGGGCGCTGATCGGCTTCATCGGCCTGGCGCTGGGGGTGTTGGGGGGCGTCGGCCTGGCCCTCAACATCGATGTGGTGGTGCCGGCCATCGAGCGTGCTTTCGGCATCCAGTTCCTGGCCAAGGATGTCTACTACATCTCCGATCTGCCCTCCGAGCTGCAGTGGTCCGACGTGCTGACGATCACCTCCGTGTCCTTCGTGCTGACCCTGGTGGCGACCCTGTATCCGAGCTGGCGGGCCTCCCGCCTCAATCCGGCGGAGGCCCTGCGCTATGAGTGAGCTGGCCATGCAGCAGCCGGTGATCGCGTGCCGCGATCTGTCCAAATCCTTCCGCGAAGGGGAGGATGCGGTGGAAGTTCTGAGCAAGGTGTCCCTTGAGGTGGCCCGGGGTGAGCGGGTGGCGGTGGTGGGCTCGTCCGGGTCCGGAAAGAGCACCCTGCTGCATCTCCTCGGCGGTCTCGACGCCCCTTCGGCGGGCGTGGTCAGGCTGCTCGGGCGCGACTTTTCGACCATCTCCGATGGGGAGCGCGGGCGCCTGCGAAACGAGTCGCTGGGCTTCGTCTACCAGTTTCACCATCTGCTGGCCGAGTTCTCGGCCCTTGAGAACGTGGCCATGCCGCTCTTCGTGCGGCGCCTGAAGAAGGACGAGGCCCTCGCCCGGGCGGCCGAGACCCTCAAGGCAGTGGGGCTGGGGCATCGCCTCAGCCATACGCCGGGCGAGCTGTCGGGTGGGGAGCGCCAGCGTGCGGCCATCGCCCGCGCACTGGTGACGCGTCCGGCCTGTGTGCTGGCCGACGAGCCCACTGGCAACCTCGACCGCCAGACCGCAGAGAAGGTGTTTGCCCTGATGCTGGAATTGGCCGAGGAGCAGGGCACCAGTTTCGTCATTGTCACCCACGATCCCCAACTGGCATCCCGCGCCAGCCGGATCCTGCAGTTGCGAGACGGAGTTCTGACTGCGGGCGGGTGAGCGTCCGGCCGGCACAGCGCTTCGTTTAGGTTTTGTGGTGTTCCCTCAAGTTTGTAGGCACCCGTGCCGATAGGGGGTCGGAAACAATGTTTAACGACCAAGACCCTGTCGGAGAAACCCATGAGTGCGTTTTTTTCCCCTGCCGTCGCTATCCTCAACCGGATGCGCTATCCGGCGAAGTTCACCTTGCTGGGTGTGATTGCCCTCTTTGTGGTCGGTTTTCTGCTGGCACAGCTGGCGTTGTCACTGCGGGCAAGCATTGATTTCACCGAGCATGAGCTGGATTCCATTCGGCGGGTGCCGAAGGTGCTCAAGGTGGTCGAGCTGGCCCAGCAGCATCGCGGTCTGTCATCGGGTGTGCTGAACGGCAATGAGGAGTTGCGCCCCCGCCTGCAGAAAAAGACCGAGGAGCTGGTCGTGGCCATGAAGGCCGCCGACGAGGCCATCGCGGCGGATGCGGCGCCCACCGCCCATCGGCGCTGGAGCGAGGTGCGAAGCGGCTGGGAAGCACTGCGCAGCGGTGGCCTGCAGATGGCCCCGCGGGACAACCTCCAGGCCCATACCCGGCTTATCCGCACGGCTGTCCTGGCCCTCCATGATCTGGGCGACGATGGCAACCTGACCCTCGACCCCTCGGCCGACACCTACTACCTCATCGATAACACCCTGCGTCGGGTGCCCGACGTCTCCGAACGCCTCGGGCGCTTGCGCGCCTTGGGCACGGGCGTGCTGGCGGCCAAGGCGCTGGACGACCAGCGGCGCTTTGACATCAGCACCCAGCTTGGCGAGCTGAACATGGCGGTGCTCGATCTCAACGAGAACTTCGAACGTGCCGCTGGCGCGAACCCCCGTGTCCGACCCGTCCTGGAAGCCTTGGGCAAGGAGTTCAACGAGGCATCGTCGCGGGTTGTCGACCAGTTGCAGAATCATGTTCTCAAGGGCGAGTTCGAGATGCCCTCGTCCGCCTACTTCGACATGACCACCAAGGTCATCAATTTGGTGTTCACCAAAACCTATGACACGCTGATACCGGAAACGACCAGCCTCCTTGACGCACGGCTCGCCGATCTGAAGCGGGATTTCCTGATTGCTGCCGTACTTTCCAGCCTGTCCCTGCTGGTTCTCCTCTACTTGTCGGTGGGCTTTTGCGTTGCCGTGATGCGCTCGGTGGAGGAACTCAGTTCGGGGGCCCGGGAGCTCGCGGCCGGTAACCTCCGCAGTCGTATCGACTTCTCGGCGCGGGACGAGTTGAAGCAGGTGTCCGATCAATTCAACCAGATGGCCCAGTCCTTCTCCAGCGTGATCGCCAAGGTTCAATCGGGGGCTGATGGCGTGGCGGGATCGGCCGTATCCCTGGCCAGCTCCGCATCCATGGTTTCCGCCGGCTCCGAGCAGCAGAGCGAGGCAGCGTCAAACATGGCGGCGGCCGTGGAGGAAATGACCGTCGGTATTGAGGAGATTGCCTCAAGTGCATCTTCCGCCGAGGGGATCTCGGCGGAGTCCGGGCGTCTGTCCAGTGACGGTGGGGCCGTGGTGGCCCGCACGGTGGAGGAAATGGAGCGTATCGCCGTTTCGGTGCGCGAGTCCGCTTCCGTCATCCAGGATTTGGGCGACCAGTCGGCGCGTATTTCCACCATCGTGAACTCCATCAAGGAGATTGCCGATCAGACCAATCTGCTGGCGCTCAACGCGGCCATCGAGGCGGCCCGGGCCGGCGAGGCTGGGCGCGGCTTTGCGGTGGTGGCGGACGAGGTGCGCAAGCTGGCGGAGCGTACCGCGAAGGCCACCGACGAGATCACAGGGATGGTGACCGCGATCCAGAAAGGCACAGATCGGGCGGTCGAGACCATGCAGGGCGGTGTGATACGGGTTCAGGAAGGCGTGGTGCTGGCCGGTCAGGCGGGTCACTCCATGGATCAGATCCGTGAGGGGGCAAGCCAGGTGGTGCGTGCCATCACGGATATCTCCCAGGCCTTGCGTGAGCAGGGCACTGCGAGCACCGATATTGCCCGTAACGTCGAACGGATCGCCCAGATGGCCGAGCAGAATTCCAATGCCGTGCGGGATACCGCCGGAACCGCCCGGCGCCTTGAGAATCTGGCCCAGCAGTTACGTGCGGAGGTTTCCCACTTCCGCATCTGATGCGTCGTCACCTGTCGACTCGTTTAGAGAGGCCGCGCGCCCAGGCCCGCGGCCTCTTTCGTGGCACAGTCAATCCCCCCGCACCCCCTCAGTGCCGCCGGCGCTTGCGCCAGTGGTGGATCAGGTAGGTCCGCCAGGCGATCCGGGTCAGCAGGTAGCCGGTGACCGCCAGGCATGAAGCCAGCACCACCAGGCCCAGGGCCAGGGGCCGCCCGAGGGCGATCATCCAGTCTGCAAGGGCGGCTACCCCACCCAGCACATCTCCGCCGGACCACTCGGGCGGCGGCGTGAAACGGGCCTCGCCCCGGCCCAGCAACGCCTCTCCCATGGAGAAGGCCAGGATGTACAGGGGCACGATGGTGAACGGGTTGGTGTACAGCGTGGTGAGCAGGGCCAGGGGCAGGTTGACCCGCAGCAGCACACATCCCAGCGCAGCGCCGAGCATCTGGAATGGCCCGGGGATCAGGCCGCAGAACAGGCCCGTGGCAATGGCGCCCGCCGCGGAATGCCGGTTGAGGTGCCACAGGCGTGGGTGGAACAGGGTCGAGCCAAACGGGGCGAGCCAGCGGTTGGTGGCCAGCGACGCATGGTCAGGCAGGTAGCGTTTGAGCAGTCGGCGCATGGGATAGGGGGAAAGGGCGGGCGGTCGCCACCCCTGCACCGATTCTAACCGAGGCTGCAGGTCTTGGTGATTTGCTCCGCTCGGGCTAGATTCCGCCCATGCGAATTATGTCTTTGGGATTTTCTGGCGGCATCCTCATGGGCCAGTTGGCTTCCGCACTCCCCTCGGGCGCGGCGCAGCTGGCGGGGGCCGCCACTGCGTGCGCCGCCGGCGGGCTGGCGTGGGGCGCATCTCGGCGATCGGGGCGGGCGATGATGTGGTGGCGTCGGATCCTCGTATTCCTCGCGGCCCTCCTTGCCGGCTGGAGCTTCGCCGCCTGGCGCGCGGACCTCCGGCTCGCCGATGCCCTGCCCGCGGAGTGGGAGGGACGTGACGTGGTGCTGAGGGGTGTGGTGGCGTCCCTGCCCCAGGACTTCGAGCGCGGCGTGCGCTTCAATTTCCAGGTGGAGGGCAGCGCGGCGCCGGTGCCGGCGATGATCTCCCTGGCCTGGTACCGGGGCTTCCGGGACGAGGAGATGCATGTCTTGCCCCCGATCCATGCGGGCGAGCGCTGGTCGCTCACGGTGCGCCTCAAGCGGCCCCATGGCAACCTCAACCCCCACGGCTTCGACTACGAAGGCTGGCTGCTGCAGCAGGATATCCGGGCCACCGGCTACGTCCGGCCGGCCGAGGGCAATCGGCTTATGGACGCCCGGGTGCCGGGCCTGGCCCATGGGGTGGAGCGTGTCCGCGAGACGGTACGGCAGCGCTTCCGGGATGCTCTGCCGGATGCACCCTATACGGGGGTGTTGGTGGCGCTGGCCGTGGGTGACCAGCGCTCGATTCCGCCGGCGCTGTGGAAGACCTTTGCCCGCACCGGGATCTCCCACCTGGTGGCCATCAGCGGCATGCATGTCACCATGGTGGCGGCCTTCTTCGCCGCGCTGG
>NZ_JAFLDT010000011.1 GCF_017302315.1 Zoogloea sp. | reverse complement strand
AACTTGGTGATCGCCCAGGCAGCCGACACCCCGAACACCAGGTTCAGCGGCACCGAGATGGCGGCTGCAGGGAGGGTCAGCCGCACCGCAGCCAGCGCGTCCGGCTCCAGCAGCGCATTGATGTAGGTATCCCAGCCCTTGCGGAAAGCCTCCACGAACACCGCAATCAGCGGCAGCAGCAGGAAGAAGGCGAAGAAGCTCAGGGCAATGGCGATCAGCGTCCATTTGACCCAGGTCGGCTCGCGGGTCGCGGCCTTCGATTCGAAGCGGGCGGATTGGTCTCCCGCCCCATGCAGTACTGCAGCGGCGCCGGCCATCAGCGGGCCCTCCCGGTACGTTTGGCTGTCCAGGCCTGCAGGCCATTGATGATCAGCAGCAGGATGAAGGAAAAGATCAGCATCACCACGGCCACCGCGGTGGCGCCCGCGTAGTCGTACTGCTCGAGCTTGGTGATGATCATCAGCGGGGTGATTTCCGACACCATGGGGATGTTGCCGGCGATGAAGATCACCGAACCGTACTCGCCCACGGCACGCGCGAAGGCCAGCGCAAAGCCGGTCAGCAAGGCCGGGGAAAGAGTCGGGAAGACCACGTGCCGGAAGGCCTGCCAGCGGCTGGCACCCAGGCTCACCGCGGCTTCCTCATACTCGGTGTCCAGGTCCTCGAGGATGGGCTGGACGGTCCGCACCACGAAGGGCAGGCCGATGAAGACCAGCGCCACCAACACCCCCAGCGGGGTGAAGGCCACCTTGATGCCCAGGGGCTCGAGCACGCTGCCGACCCAGCCGTTCTTGGCGTAAAGGGCAGTCAGCGCGATGCCGGCCACCGCGGTGGGCAGGGCGAAGGGCAGATCAACCAGCGCATCGACCAGGCGCTTGCCAGGAAAGGAGTAGCGCACCAGCACCCAAGCCAGCAGCAACCCGAACACCGCATTGATGGCAGCAGCGATCAACGAGGCCCCGAAGGACAGCCGGTACGAAGCCAGCACCCGCGGCGAGGTGGCGGCAGCCCAGAAGTGCTCGAAACCCAGCGAGCCCGCCTTGAGAAACACCGCGGCCAGCGGGATCAACACGATCAGCGACAGGTAGCCCAGGGTGTAGCCCAGGCTCAGCCCGAAGCCGGGCAGCACCCGGAAGGAAGTGGACGACGCAGCCATCAGCGTTTCACCACGATCTGGTCATACACGCCGCCATCGGCGAAATGGGTCTTCTGCACCGCATCCCAGCCCCCCAGCTTCTCTTCCACGGTAAAGGTCTTCACCGCCGGGAAACGGCTGGCGTACTTCTTCAGAATTGCCGGATCACGCGGGCGGAAATGGTGCCTGGCGATGATCTCCTGGCCTTCCGGGGCGAACAGGAAGTTCAGGTAGGCCTCGGCGGCCTTGCGGGTGCCGCGCTTGTCGACCACCTTATTAACCACCGCCACCGGGGCGGCCGCCTCGATGGAGAGGGAGGGGTACACCACGTCGAACTTGTCACCGCCCACTTCCTGGTCGATCAGGGTGGCCTCGTTCTCGAAGGTGATCAGCACGTCACCGATATCCCGCTGGGTAAAGGTGGTGGTGGCACCACGGCCACCGCCGTCCAGCACCGGCACGTTGGCGAACAGCTTGCTGACGAAGTCCCGGGCACCCGCCTCGCTGCCGGTCTTCTGCAGGGCATAGCCCCAGGCTGCAAGATAGGTGTAGCGGCCGTTGCCGGACGTCTTGGGATTGGGCACGATCACCTGCAGGCCAGCGCGGGTCAGGTCGGACCAGTCCTTGATGCCCTTGGGGTTGCCCTTGCGGACGAGGAAGATGGTGGTGGTGGTGTAAGGTGCCGCCTCATGGGGAAAGGCCTTGCGCCAGGTCGGCGAGACCAGCCCATTCTTGACCAGGGCCTCGATGTCCGGCGCCTGGTTCATGGTCACCACGTCCGCCTCCAGGCCGGCCACCACGGACTGGACCTGCTTGCTGGAACCGCCATGGGATTGATTGACGGTGAGCTTGTCCCCTCCGGCTTTCTGCCACTTGGCGATGAAGGCCGGGTTCACATCCTTGTAGAGCTCCCGCGACACGTCATAGGAGACATTCAGAAGGGTGGTATCCGCCTGGGCCGGCGCCGAGGCCAGCGCGGCAAGACCGAGGAGTGCAGCGACCAGGGGGCGCAGAATGGAGCGGGTCGGGGACATGGAGCTTCTCCTTATTTTCGAATAGGCCTCGAGTCTAGGGAGTAGCCGCAACGCACCAAACCAATAAAAATGGCTTTATATATTCCTAAAAAGAAAAAGGATCAAACCCGATCCTTTTAAATGGTTATAAACAGCAAGCTCTGCCCCTCGTCCATCCTCATCAGGAGCGCCTCATGAAGTTACTCCGTCCGGCATTGCCACTCACCATCCTGTGCCTCGGCCTCACAGCCTGCGCGCACCTTCCGCTTGGGCTTGATCCCGGGACGATCCGCAGCGTGGCGGACGCCCAGCGCATCCTGGGGGCACCCGCGCTACGCTGGTCAAAGCCGGATGGCGGGGAACAGCTCGTCTTCCCCCAGGGCCCGATGGGCTACCGGACCTGGATGATGCATACCGGCGCCGACGGGCGTGTGCTGTCCATGGAGAACGTGATGAGCCCGGCGCACTTCGCACGCATCCAGCCCGGCATGAGCCAGGATGCGGTGCTGCGCATCCTCGGGCCGTCCTATACGGGCTGGACGATCTACTACAAGGCCCGCGACGAGCTGGTGTGGGAATGGCGTTACTGCGATGTGTGGTCGGAGCCGGCGCGCTTCAATGTGCTCTTTGACGGCAGCAGCGGGAAGGTGCGCAGCACCATGGCCCAAGTGGAGCGGCTATCCCAGCCCTGGGGCCGCGGCGACCGCCGGGAGTGGTGCGGCCGCTAGTCTTCTTCCGCCAGCGGGGGCAGCACCGACAACAGCACCTTGTCCACGCGGTTGCGATCCATGTCCATGACTTCGAAGCGCCAGCCGGCGGCCTCGAAGTGGTCGGTGGGGGCCGGCACCCGGCCCAGGGTGTGCATGATGAAGCCGCCCAGGGTGTTGAAGGAGTTCTCGTCCTCCCCGGGCAGATCGTCAAAAATATCCAGCACCGACTTCATGCGTTCGATGCCCACGTCGCCGTCCACCAGCCAGGAGCCGTCCTCACGCTGAAGCATGTCCCGGTCTTCCGGTGCTTCGGGCACCGACAGTTCACCGACAATGGCCGCCAGCACATCGGTCAGGGTCACCACCCCCTGCACATCGCCATACTCATTGATGAGCAGGGCGAACTGCAGGCGGGCCCGCCGGAAGCTCTCGAGTAGCTGGGTCGTGCTCACCGTCTCGGGCACATACAGGGGCGGACGTAGCAAGGCCTCCAGATCCGCCAGGGTGACGCGCTCGCCACCCAGAGCCTTCTTCAGCAGATCACCGGTCTGGAGCACACCGAGTACATGTTCGAGGCCATCCCGGCATACCACCACCCGGGAATAGCTCGTTTCCTTGAGCTGCTGCCAGACGATCTCCTCATCCTCTTCCAGATCGATGACGAACATCTCCCGGCGCGGCGTCATGATCGCCGAGATGCGCTGTTCATCCAGGCGCAGCACGTTGGAGACGATCTCCTGCTCGCTCTCGTGAAAGACGCCGGCTTCGGCGCCCTGCTCCATCAGCACCTTGATCTCGTCGTCGGTCACCGGCGGCTCTTCCTTGCGGCGGGCGCCGAGCAGGCGCAGGATCGCCGCCGACGAGCCCGACAGTACCGTCACCAGGGGATGGGCCAGCCGGGCCAGGATCATCATGGGACGGGCGATCAGGGTGGCGATGCCCTCCGGCGCCAGCAGGGCCAGACGCTTGGGAACCAGCTCGCCGACCACCACAGAGAAATAAGTCAGGCCGACCACCGTCAGCGTCAGGGCCACGCCCCTGGCGTAGGGTTCGATGGTGGTAAAGCTGCCCAGCCAGGCAGCCAGGGGGTCGGCAATGGCGGCCTCGCCGATGGCACCACTGAGAATGCCCACCGAGGTGATACCCACCTGGATGGTGGACAGGAAACCGGATGGATCCTGATGGAGAATCAGGGCGGAGCCTGCCCCCGGGCTGCCATCATCGGCGAGGTTCTGCAGGCGGGACTTGCGGGATGAAACGACAGCCATTTCCGACATGGCGAAGACGCCATTGAGCAGAATCAGCAACAGCAGTAGAACTATATCCATCAGTAAGGCCGCCCCTTGTCATGCAGACTGCGGCCCTGGGGTCAATAGAGGTGTGCATTGTAGCCGGCCCGGGGGCCTTGTCGTAAGGGAATGCGCGGCCGCATGAGGGTCTGCGCCACAACGGTGAGCCCATGTAAAACCCAAGCGCCGCCCTGCCCGCCGGTCTAGAATCCGGCCGATGTTTCAACCGCACTATGTTCCCTCCCCGCGCCCCCTGCACCTGGCGATCGCGATCTCATTGCTCGCCCACGCCCTCGTGCTGCTGATCCAGATCAGCAAGCCGCCCCAGGAGACCCCGGAAGCGCCCCAGCTACAGGCACGCCTGGCACCCCGCCAGGCCCGCAAGCCGCCCGCCGAGACCCGCCCGGCCCCGCCGCCCGTGCCGAGCAAAGCCCGACAAGCCAAACCGGCCCCCAGGGAGCCGCGGCCGCGCATCCTCACCGCCCGCAAGGACGTGGCCCCGACGGTGCGACAGGCGGAGCCGACACCAAAATGGACCGTCGCCCAGAAGCAGGAAATGGACAGCTTCCTCAACGAACTGGCCACCGAGGCCAAGGCCAGGCCCAAGCCCGATCTGGCGGAGCGCTCCATGGCCATGGCCCGGGAGATCGCCCGCGAATCCGGCCGGGACAATCTCGAGCGGCCCCAGGAGGGAGGCAGCCGCCGTCGCAACGACCCCACCGACCTGATCGAGCGCATCCCCGACAGCCCGCCGGTGGACCCGTTCAGCCTCGAGTTCTACATGGATGCCCTGGTCAAGAAGCTCAACCGCAGCGCATCCTTCGTCAAGAATGACCCCCGTGCCCGTGGCCTCCACAGTGCCGCCGTGGAAGTGCGCCTCAACCCCGACGGCAGCCTGAAGAGCTTCAAGGTGGTCAATGCCGGTGACCAGCAGGAAGAGATCGCCTTCGTGAAGTCGGTCGTCGAGCGGGCCGTGCCCTTCGCCGCCTTCCCGCCCGACATCGGCCGATCAGCCCGCTCCCTGGCCCTGATCATCTGCATCCAGCCCACCGGCCTGGGTGGCGACGGCTTCGGCTTCACCCGACGCCCCGAAGGCAGCCGCTGCTAAGGATTCAGGCCGGGCTGCCGTATCATCGGCACACCATCTGCCGGAGGCCTGTCCATGCCCTACCTCCTCGCCCTCGACCAGGGTACGAGCAGCAGCCGGGCTCTCGTCTTCGATGACCGGGGCCACGTCCTGGCCACCGCCCAGCAGGAATTCCGCCAGTCCTACCCGGCCCCCGGCCTGGTGGAGCACGACCCACTGGAGATCTGGCAGACCCAGCTCGACTGCGCCCGCCAGGCCCTTGCCGCCGCCGGCATCACCGCCCGCGAGGTGGCCGCCATCGGCATCGCCAACCAGCGTGAAACCACTGTGCTGTGGGAGCGCGCCACGGGCCGCCCCCTGGCGCCCGCCATCGTCTGGCAGGACCGCCGCACCGTTGCCGCCTGCGAGCGCCTGCGCCAGACCGGCCACGCTCCCCTGATCAAGAGCCGCAGCGGCCTCGAACTGGACGCCTATTTCTCGGCCACCAAGCTGGCCTGGCTGCTCGATCACATCCCGGATGCCCGCGCCCGGGCAGCGGCCGGCGAGCTGGCCTTCGGCACCATCGACAGCTGGCTGGTCTGGCAGCTCACCACCGGCGCCCGCCACGTCACCGACGCCAGCAATGCCTCCCGCACCCTGCTGTTCGACATCCACCGCCAGTGCTGGGACGCGGAGCTGCTGGCCCTTTTCGACATCCCCGCCGCGCTGCTGCCCGAGGTGGTGGACAGCAGCGGCGTGCTGGGCGAGACGGCCGCCTCGCTGTTCGGCGCGGCCATCCCCATCGGCGGGCTGGCCGGCGACCAGCAGGCCGCCACCTTCGGCCAGGCCTGCCTGCAACCCGGGATGGCCAAGAACACCTATGGAACCGGCTGCTTCCTGATGCTCAATACCGGTGCCCGGGCCGTGCCCTCGCAACACCGCCTGCTCACCACCCTGGGCTGGCGCATCGGCCCGCGCACCGACTACATGCTCGAAGGCAGCGTCTTCATCGGCGGGGCGGTGGTCCAGTGGCTGCGCGACGGCCTCGGCCTGATCGAACAGGCGGCCGACATCGAAGCCCTGGCCGCCTCCGTGCCGGACAGCCATGGCGCCCTGCTCGTCCCAGCCTTCGCCGGCCTGGGCGCCCCCTACTGGGACGGCTACGCCCGCGGCACCCTGGTGGGTCTGACCCGCGGCGTGGGCAAGGCCCACATCGCCCGCGCAGCACTGGACGCCATCGCCCTGCAGACCGTGGATCTGGTCCAAGCGATGAACCGCGACGGCGCCGGCCCCCTCACCGAACTGCGGGCCGACGGCGGCGCGGCGCGCAACAACCTGCTCCTGCAGATCCAGGCCGACCTCCTCGGCGTGCCGGTGATCCGTCCCCGCCAGACCGAGACCACCGCCCTTGGCGCCGCCCTGCTGGCCGGGCTGGCTGTGGGCATCTGGCGCTCCCCGGACGAACTGACCCACCTGTGGGAGGCGGAACGGGTCTTCGAGCCCGGTCGCAGTGACGCCTGGCGGGACGAACGTCTGGCTGAATGGCATCGTGCGGTGGCGCGCAGCCGCGACTGGGCGCGGCCATGAAACGCGCGGCCCTGCTCGCCCGCCTGCGCAGCACACCCCGCTGGGATGTGCTGGTCATCGGCGGCGGGGCAACGGGGCTGGGCTGCGCGGTGGATGCCGCCGCCCGGGGCTATGCCACCCTCCTCCTCGAAGCCCACGACTTCGCCAAGGGCACCAGCTCGCGCTCCACCAAGCTTATCCATGGCGGCGTGCGCTACCTGGCCCAGGGTCGCCTGGGGCTGGTTCGCGAAGCCCTGGAGGAGCGCGCCATCCTGCTCGCCAATGCCCCCCATCTGGTGCATCCCCAGCGCTTCGTCGTGCCGGCATATCGCCAGTGGGACCGCCTGATGCTGGGCGTGGGCCTGACCGCCTACGACTGGCTGGCCGGCAGCCGCAGCCTCGGGGCAAGCCGCCTGCTGTCCGCCCGCGACACCGTGGCCGCGCTGCCCGGCGTGAAGCAGGAAGGCCTGGTCGGTGGCATTGCCTACATGGACGCCCGTTTCGACGACGCCCGCCTGGCCATCACCCTGATGCGCTCGGTGTTCGATCTGGGAGGCCTGGCGATCAACTACCTGCCCGTCTCCGCCCTGCGCCACGAGGCCGGTCGGGTGGTGGGTGCGGACGCCCGCGACGCGGAGAGCGGCGCGTGCTTCAGCATCGCCGCCCGGGTGGTCATCAACGCCGGCGGTGTGTGGGCCGACACCCTGCGCCAGCTCGACGAGCCGCAGGCTCCCGCCCAGCTGGCACCCAGCCAGGGCGCCCATCTGGTGCTCGACCGGGACTTCCTGCCCACCGACTCAGCCCTGCTGATCCCCCACACCCCGGATGGCCGGGTGCTGTTCGCCATTCCGTGGAAGGGCAAGGTGCTCCTGGGCACCACCGACACGCCCCGCATTGATCTGCCCCTAGAGCCCTGCCCTCTGGACGGCGAGATCGACTTCATCCTGGAAACCGCCGGCCGCTATCTCACCCGCCCACCCCGGAGGGAGGACGTGCGCAGCGCCTTTGCCGGCCTGCGCCCCTTGATCGGAAGTGGGCTGGATGACGCGAAGGGCGGCACCACAGCGGCCCTGTCCCGTGAACACCTGATCCAGGTCTCCCGGCAGGGGCTGGTGTCGGTCGCGGGAGGGAAATGGACCACCTACCGGCGCATGGGCGAGCAGATCGTCGATACCGCCATCCCCGTCGGCGGGCTAGCGGCACGGCCATGCAGCACCCGCGAACTACCACTCCACGGCCATCCGGGCTCGGCCTGCGAGGATGTCTTCGGCACCGACCGGCCCGAGGTGGACACCCTGCCCGGCGCCGGAAGACGGATTCATCCGGCACTCACCCTCACCGAAGCCGAAGTCCGCCATGCCATCCGCCACGAGCTGGCCCGCAGCGTCGAAGACATCCTCGCCCGCCGCCACCGTGCCCTGTTCATCGACGCCCGAAGCGCCCAGGACTCGGCTCCGGCAGTCGCCGCCATCCTGGCGGAAGAGCTGGGCCTCGACGCAAACCAGGCCGTAGAACAGACCGAATCCTTCCAGCGGCTGGCGGAGGGCTTCCTCACCCCGCGTTGACGTGAGCCGGTCAATGAAGGCGCGAAGGCCGAATCCATCCTGCCCCCCCGTTTGACGCGTCGTCTGACAGTCGATGCGGTCTCTTCGCAGGGGCGACTTCAGTCACCCATCCGCGCGCCGATCACCGACACACCCTTGATCGAAGTCCGCGGGCGACTGAAGTCGCCCCCACAGTCCCTCCAGCCGCCCTCAGCGCGTCCCATAAACCCATTCAGCTTCACCCATCGGGCGATACGGCCAGTGGAGGGCAAACCCGCGTCAGCAATGGGTTTGCGTCTGGTTCGGGGAGGACAACAGAGGAAAATAGGATGAACCTAATTTCCTCTGTTTGACGCGTCATCTGACGGTCAATACGGTCTCTTCTGTAGGGGCGACTTCAGTCGCCCATCCGCGCGTCAATCACCGACACACCCTTGATCTAAGTCCGCGGGCGACTGAAGTCGCCCCCACAGTCCCTCCAGCCGCCACCAGCGCGTCCCATAACCCCCTCAGTTTCACCCATAGGGTGGTCCGGCCTGTGGAGGGCAAGCCCGCGTCAGCATTGGGTTTGAATCTGTTTCAGAGAGAACAACTGAGGAACGCAGGTTCATTCGACCTCCCCACGTGAAAAGAGCGACTCAAGTCGCCCTTTTCACTGCAAGCTGGGCACAACCGGGGCCGGACTCAGACCTCGGCGATGCGCTTGGCGATGTGCTCCAGCGCTTCCTCCACCTGGTCGATCAGGATCAGGCACAGGTCGCCGGGCTGCAGGCGGCCCAGCGCCGTGTCGATGGCCAGGAACTCACCGCGGATCTCGCAGACGTTCTTGGTCCGCGGGGCATCCACCAGGCCCTGTTGCAGCAGGGCCAGCACCTCGCCATCAGCGCGGCCACGCTGGCATTCATCCTGGTACAGGATCACATCGTCGAAAACGGCACCAAGGATGCGGGTCTGCTCGCGGATGTCTTCATCGCGCCGGTCACCGGCGCCGCTGATGACCACCGAGCGACGTGCTGCGGGCATGCTCTCGACGGCCTGAACCAGGGCCTGGATGGCGTCCGGGTTGTGGCCGTAGTCAGCGATCAGGGTGGCGCCCTTGTAATCGAAGACGTTGAAACGCCCCGGTGCCGTGGCCGCATCGTTGATGAAGGTGGCAACGCCCTTGAGGATGGTATCCACCGACAGGCCCAGCGCCCAGGCCGCAGCGATGGAGGCCATGGCGTTCTCGATCTGGAAGGAGATGGTGCCGTTGCGGGTGATGGGGATGCCAGCCAGGGGTACGCGGAACTTCTCTTCGCCCTGCACGGCAACAATGGCGTCGCCATCCACAAACATCACCCGGTGGCCCTGCACCCGGTGAGTGTTGAGCACGTGGTTGTACTGATCGGCGGCGAAATACAGCACCGAGCCCGGGCAGGCGCCGGCCATCTTCACCACCATGGGGTCGGCGGCGTTGAGCACGGCCGTGCCGTGGGCCGCCACGTTCTGCACGATCACGCGCTTGACCACGGCCAGGTCTTCCACGGTGCTGATGTAGGACAGGCCCAGGTGGTCACCCATACCAATGTTGGTCACCACGGCCACATCACAGCGGTCGAAGGCGAGGCCTTCGCGCAGCACGCCGCCACGGGCGGTCTCGAAGACCGCCGCATCCACATCCGGATGGAGCAGGATGTTGCGGGCGCTGCGCGGGCCACTGCAGTCGCCGGTGTCGATGCGGCGCTTGCCCACATAGACACCATCGGAGTTGGTCATGCCCACCCGGTTGCCGGCCACGCCGAGGAGGTGGGCGGTGAGGCGCACGGTAGTGGTCTTGCCGTTGGTGCCGGCCACCGCCACCACCGGGATGCGACCGTTCTCTCCGGGCTTGAACATGTTGGCGATGATGGCTTCGCCCACCGGACGGCCCTTGCCGTAGGAGGGCTGCAGGTGCATGCGCAGGCCGGGGGCGGCGTTGCATTCGACGATGCCGCCGCTCTGGGCCTCCATGGGCTCGAGCATGCTCTCGCACACCACGTCCACGCCGCAGATGTCGAGGCCGATGTTACGGGCCGCGGCAATGGCACGCTCGGCCACCTCCGGATGCACGTCGTCGGTGACATCGGTGGCCGTACCGCCGGTGGACAGGTTGGCGTTGTTGCGCAGGATCACCCGCTTGCCCTTGGGCGGAACGGAGTCGGCGTCGTAGCCCTGCTTGGTCAGCGTGGCCAGGGCGATCTCGTCGAAGCGGATCTTGGTCAGGGAGGTGGCATGGCCCACACCCCGACGCGGATCGCTGTTAACGTGGTCAACCAGCTCGCGGATGGTGCGCTTGCCGTCGCCCACCACCAGCGGCGGATCACGCCGGGCGGCGGCGATGAGCTTGTTGCCGATCACCAGCAGGCGATAGTCGTGCCCCGGCAGATAGCGCTCGACGAGCACGTCGTCGCTGATCTCCTCGGCCACGCGGAAAGCGTTCATCACCTCCTCCTGGGTACGCAACTTGACCGCCACGCCCTTGCCCTGGTTGCCGTCGCGGGGCTTGACCACCACCAGCCCGCCGATCTCGCGGGCCGCCAGCCAGGCGTCCTCGGCGCTGGTCACCGAACGCCCCAGGGGCACCGGCACGCCGGCAGCCCGCAGCAGGGTCTTGGTGAGCTCCTTGTCCTGGGCGATGGATTCCGCCACGGCGCTGGTCAGATCGGTCTCGGCGGCCTGGATACGGCGCTGCTTGCTGCCCCAGCCGAACTGCACCAGGCTGCCTTCGGTGAGGCGCCGATAGGGAATGCCCCGGGCCACCGCGGCCTGCACGATGGAGCCCGTGGAGGGCCCGAGACGCACGTCCTCGTCCAGCTCCTGCAGGCGCGCCAGGGCGCTGGCCAGATCGAAGGGGCCATCGCTCTCGGCGGCACGGCACAGCTCGATGGCCAGGTCGAAGGCGAGTCGCCCGACCTTCTCCTCGGTGTACTCGACCACCACCTGGAAGACGCCCTCCTCAAGGGTCTTGGAGGTGCGGCTGAAGGTCACCGGGCAGCCGGCACTGGCCTGCAGGCCGAGGGCGGCCATCTCGAGGGCATGGGCGACAGAGATGGCGCCCAGGTGGCTCTCGGCCTCAAGAAAGCCCATCTCGGGAAACAGATTGCGCAGGCGCGCCTCGTAGCCGGGAACGGCATCGATGTCGCATTCGGCAGCGGTGCAGGACACGATGGCCTCGATCGCGGTGTGCCGGCTCCACAGATTGGGGCCGCGCAGAGCCCGGATGCGTGAAACTTCCATGGATTTCAGTCCTTGTCTCTTATTGTCACCGGCAGCGCAGGTAAAGCCGGCCGGAATTCGGGTTCGGTTGGACGCGCGCTTCAGTCGTTGCGCAGGGGTGCCTTGGGATCGTAGGGGGTAACGCCGGCACGAATCATGGCCGGCGAAATCCCCAGGGCCCATGCCCCGGCAATGGCGCCGAGCAGATTGGAGAGCACACCCGGCTGCGCCCCGGCACCGCCCGCCAGCATGGCGATCCGGTCGAGACGGACCACCGGATCTTCCTTGGCGCCACCGGCCAGGACGATGGCCCCGTCGCGGATATAAACCGCGCGCTTGCCGTCGGCCCGCGCAGCGGAAATGGCAGCCGCATCGGCATCCACCCCATAGAAGATCACCTCACCGTCCGACAGCTCCGCCATCTCGACCACCGCCGGGTCTTCGGCGTTGAGCACAGCGACCCCGTAGGAGAGCACCAGGTCCACCTGGGTGCGGAAGACATTCCAGACCTTCTCGGCACTGTCGATGTAGAACTCGCCGAAATGCAGCTCGGGATCCACGTTGGTGACCACGCCCACCAGGCAGCGGTCGTACACCGTGCCATCGGCCAGGATGCTGCGGCAGCTGTTCTCGAACACGGCAGCTTCCACCGAGCGGTTCATCAGCACCCGCTCGGCCGCATCCCAATTGGTACCTTCGGCGGTCTCCACCTGGCGGCCATCCAGGAACACCCCCTCACTGCAGGCCAGGCCCGTGTACTGGCCCGAGATACGCAGCAGGTGAGCAATGAGCCGGGCCACCGGGGTCTTGCCGCGGCTGCCCGTCACCCCGACCACGGGAATGCGGGAATCCTCATCCTTCGCGAAAAGATGATCGACGATGGCCTCGCCCACCGGGCGAGGCTGACCGACCGCAGGCTTGATATGCATCAGCAGGCCGGGGCCGGCATTGACCTCGACGATGGCACCCTGCTGCCCGGCGAGGGGCTGGGAGATGTCCTCACAGACCAGGTCGACGCCGGCGATGTCCAGGCCGACGATACGCGCGGCCAGACAGGCCAACTCGGCGGTGTCGGGGTGGACTTCGTCGGTCACGTCGAAGGCCATGTTGCTGGTGCGGACGATCATCACTTCCTGGCCGGCCGCCGGCACCGAGGCGCCGGTGAAGCCCTGACGGGCCACCTCCATCTGCGCCGCGGGGTAGTTGTCGAGCTTGATCAGGTAGAGGGGGAACTCGTGCTCGACACCCCGGCGCGGGTCGGAGTTGATCTGGGTCTCGATGAGTTCGTCGATGCAGTGCTCGCCATCGCCCACCACCGACACCATGTCGCCCTTGTTGGCGGCAACCATCTTGCCCCCCACCACCAGCAGGCGGTGCTCGGCGCCGCGGATGAAGCGCTCGACAATCACCTCGGAGCCTTCGGCAGCCGTCAGGGGGTAGAGCTCGCGGATCTCGTCGGCGCTGCGCACATTGGTGAACACGCCGCGGGCATGGTTGCCATCGCTGGGCTTGATCACCACCGGGAAGCCGATGTCCTCGGCCGCCTCAATGGCATCCTCAACGCCATCGACGATGCGGCCCTCGGGCACGGGCACCCCGCAGGATGCGAGCAGACTCTTGGTGAGATCCTTCTCACGGGAGATGCTTTCGGCGATGGCCGGCGTGCGATCGGTCTCCGCCGTCCAGATACGACGCTGGCGGGCACCATAGCCCAACTGCACCAGATTGCCTTCGGCCAGCAGGCGGATGAAGGGGATGCGGCGGGACTTGTCGGCGGCGGCCTCGACGATGCAGCGGGTGCTCGGGCCCAACATGTAGCTATCGACCAGATCACGCAGGCGCAGCACGGCGGCATCCACGTCATAGGGACGATCCTCAATGGCCGCCATCAGCAGGTCGTGGCCCATGTTGAGGGCCGCCATGGAGACATCCTTCTGCCAGGCGCGGATGACCACCTTGTACACACCGCGGATGGCGGTTTCCCGGGCCTTGCCGAAGCCTCCGGTCATGCCGGCCAGGTTCTGCAGCTCCAGGGTCACGTGCTCGAGGATATGCCCGGGCCAGGTGCCGTCCCGCAGCCGCTTGAGAAAACCGCCACGCTCACCAATGCTGCAGCGGTGCTCGACCAGACTCGGGAGCATCGCGGTGAGCCGCTCGTAGAAACCGGGGATGACATTGGACGGGCAGTCTTCCAGGTCATGGATGTCGACCCATGCCTCGAGGACGGAGCGGTAGGTCCAGATGTTCGGTCCCCGCAGATGGAGCACGTTCAGGAATTCGATCGTTTTGTTGGTCATGGGCAAGGCGGTGGAAGTGACGAGCTGGGTAGCGGCACGGTGAAACGAAAACTGAACTTCACATAACGCGGCAGAGGCCGGTTGGATTACCGGAGAAAAAAATATCGATCAGCCGGCGATTCTGCCTGATCGCCGGGTGTACGCGCCTGTAACGAGTCAGTAAACTTCGAACGCAATTTTGCCCCACGCCGGCCCTTTTCTGTGGCCCTTTTGTTAGGCCCTTTTCCCCGGCCACATCGCGTCCCCAAATGAATTCCGTGTCCACACACCTGCCTTCCGCCTATTCCGACTACCTCGGACCTGCCGTTCCTGAAATCTGGCGCCCCCGGCTTGACGCCTCGCTGGCCGCCGACGAGAAGGTGCTGGCGAGCCTGAGCCTTGATCTGGACACCCAGCTGCAGTTCCGCAGTGGCATCGTGGCCCTGACCGATCGCCGCCTGATGGCCTGGGACGACGCCACCGGAGCATGGCAGTCCTGGACCTTCCAGGAAGGGATGCAGCTACGCCACCGGGACCATGGCGGTGTCGCCGCCCTTGATCTGGTCAACCCGGCCTGCAAGCTGGGGGGCTGGCGCTTCACCCTGGCCCAGGACCCGGCTGCGCGCAACCTCTCCGACCGCTTCAAGGCCCAGCTCGAATGCGTGCTGGCGGGCCGTCAGCCGACTCCGCCGGAGCCCCTGACCTGCCCGACCTGCGATGCGCCCCTGCCGCCGGGCACCGACGAGTGCCCCACCTGCGCCCGGGAGATCCACACCCCACCGTCCACCTGGACCTTGTTCCGTCTGTGGCGCTTCGCCCGCCCCTACCGGGGGCAACTGCTGGCCGGCTTCGTGCTGACGCTGCTGTCCACCGCCGCCACCCTGGTGCCGCCCTACCTCACCATGCCGCTGATGGACGAGGTGCTGATCCCCTTCCAGAACGGCGCGCCCATCGACGGCCACCGGGTCACCCTGATGCTCGGCGGCCTGCTGGTCGCCGCAGTCTTCGCCTGGGGTCTGGGCTGGGCCAAGACCTACATCCTGGCCCTGGTCAGCGAACGCATCGGCGCCGACCTGCGCACCACCACCTATGAACACCTGCAGGGCCTGTCCCTGGAGTACTTCGGCGGCAAGCGCACCGGCGACCTGATGGCGCGGATCGGCGCCGAGACGGACCGGATTTGCCTGTTCCTGTCCATGAACCTGCTGGACTTCGCCACCGACGTGCTGATGATCACCATGACGGCGATCATCCTGGTGTCCATCAACCCCTGGCTGGCCCTCGTCACCCTGGTGCCGCTGCCCTTCATCGCCTGGCTGATCCACACCGTGCGCGACAAGCTGCGCTACGGCTTCGAGCAGGTGGACCGGGTGTGGTCCGAAGTCACCAGCGTGCTGGCCGACACCATCCCCGGCATTCGGGTGGTCAAGGCCTTCGCCCAGGAGAAGCGTGAAGTCGCCCGTTTCCGCGAAGCCAACGGCCGCAACCTGGCGGTGAACGACCGGGTGAACAAGGTGTGGTCGGTGTTCTCGCCCACCGTCACCCTGCTCACCGAAGTGGGCTTGCTGATCGTGTGGGGTTTCGGCATCTGGCTGGTGTCCGAAAACGACGTCACCGTCGGCACCCTGGCGGCCTTCCTGGCCTACATCTCGCGCTTCTACACCCGCCTCGACTCCATGAGCCGCATCGTCTCGGTGACCCAGAAGGCTGCCGCAGGTGCCAAGCGCATCTTCGACATCCTCGACCACGTCTCCAGCGTGCCCGATCCGGCCACGCCCCAGCACCTGCCCCGCGTCACCGGCGCCATCGAGGTCAAGCGCGTCGGCTTCCGCTACGGCAACCGCAGCATCCTGCGCGGCGTCGATCTGAACATCGCCCCGGGCGAGATGATCGGCCTGGTGGGCCATTCCGGCTCGGGCAAGAGCACCCTGGTCAACCTGATCTGCCGCTTCTACGACGTGACCGACGGCTCCATCCGCATCGAGGGCATGGACATCCGCTCGGTGCCCGTGTCGGAATACCGCCGCAACATCGGCCTGGTGCTGCAAGAGCCCTTCCTGTTCTTCGGCACCATCGCCGAGAACATCGCCTACGGCAAACCCGACGCCACCCGCGAGGAGATCATCGCCGCCGCCCGCGCCGCCCACGCCCACGACTTCATCCTGCGCCTGCCCCAGGGCTACGATTCCCTGGTCGGCGAGCGCGGCCAGGCCCTGTCGGGCGGCGAGCGCCAGCGCATCTCCATCGCCCGCGCGCTGCTCATCGACCCGCGCATCCTGATCCTCGACGAGGCCACCTCGGCGGTGGATACCGAAACCGAGATGGAGATCCAGGCCGCCCTCGAAAACCTCATCCGCGGCCGCACCACCATCGCCATCGCCCACCGCCTGTCCACCCTGCGCAAGGCCGACCGGCTGGTGGTGCTGGACCGGGGCCAGATCGTCGAGATCGGCAACCACGACACCCTGATGGAAAAGCAAGGTGCCTACTTCCGCCTCTACGAAGCCCAGACCCGCAAGCTGGACGACGACGCCATCGGCCCCGAGCCCCGCGCCCCCCAGCACCGCGAACACGCTCCCGCCTGAAGGCCCACCATGTCCCAGCAAAATCTCAACATTGCCCGCAACAGCTTTGGCCAGCTCGTGTTCACCGACCCGGAAGGCAAGGCCCACCTGGTGACGCCGGTGCGCGCCTTCCCCATCGCCGCCCCGGCCGAGAACATCGGCCTGATCAACACCGAGGGTGAGGAAGTGGCGTGGATCGAGCGCCTCTCCGACCTGCCCGACGGCAGCCGCCAGTTGATCGCCGACGAGATGGCCAGCCGCGAGTTCATACCGGTGATCCAGCGCATCCACCACGTCTCCAGCTTTGCCACGCCCAGCACCTGGGATCTGGAAACCGACCGGGGCGCCACCAGCATGGTGCTGAAGGGCGAAGAGGACATCCGCCGCCTGGCCGCCCCTGCGCTGATGATCACCGACAGCCGCGGCATCAACTTCCTGATCCGCGACCGCTACGCCCTCGACAGCCACAGCAAGCGTCTGCTCGACCGCTTTCTGTAGGCGCAGCGACCGGCGGTGGCCTCAGAGGGTGTGGATAAATCTACTGCGCGACCCGATTTCGCCCCTGCGATGCTCACCGTACCCTTGTACGGCTGCGCTTCTCGGGGCGAACTCGTACCGCTCGCTACGACTTCTTCACACCCTCTCAGTCACCGCCACCGCAACCTCCCCCGCCGCATCCACCGCCGTCGCCCGCATCGCCACTGCTACTGTCAGACCCACCGGCGCAGCCCCCGCCTCCACCCCCGCAGCCAATGTCGCTGGCGCAGTAGGCATCGCCTGATTGCGCTCCATCCGGCCCCATGCAGTTGAGGGCATAGCGGAAACCGTCAGGAATCAGAAGCAGGCCGTCCAAGGCAAAAAGCAGGGGCAGACGGTCGGGCTTGCGGGGGTTGATACCGTCGAGGCGACACGCATGCAGCCATGTGCGCCGCAGACCGATCTGCGCGCTCCGGGGGGTCGCCATGTACTCCGCCGGCGTGTGATCAAGAAAACGCCCCAGGGCCTGACGGCAGAACAGCCGATAGCCCTTGGTGAACAGGATGAACTCGTGCCAGGCCACATCCACTGCCTGGCTCGGCATGGACACCATCTGCCCCTGCGCCGCCAGGGCCACCTGGAAGAAGGTGCGTAGCTCCCTGACGACCATCTCGGCCTGGGTGTCGCTGAGGTGGGGGTAGCGTTCGCGGACCTTGCGCACGAGCCCCACCGGGAAGCGGAAGCCTGCCAGAAAGCGTGCCCGTGCCCGCTGCCGCCAGCGCCACCAGGCAAGGCCTGCCAGGGTCAGAGCCCCCCCGGCGAGAAGCAGTCGGGGAATCCAGCTACCCGCCTCCGGCTGACGAAACGCGATGATGCCGATACCCACAGCCAAGACCAGCGGCAGCCCGAGCAAGCGATACCTTGGCTTCATCATCCCCCAACACTCCTTCCCGAGGCCCGAAATCACGCCGGCATTCTAACCGCCATGTCCCGGAGCAGAACCGAAAACGGCTGATCACGCGGCCTTAACATTTTCGCAGCCGCCCGGTAACGCGAGCTTCTTAATCTTGCCGCGAAGGCCATTTCGACACTCAAGGGAGACTCCATGAAAGACTTTCTGTGCGCACTGCAGACCCAGCGCTGGGACGACCACCGCTTCTATCACCACAGCCGGGTAAACCAGACCCTGCACTTGATCAGTGCCATCAGCTTCCTGATCGCATATTCCCTGCTCTTTGTCGACCCGGTGAAGGCGGCACTGATCGGCTGGCTGATCTCCATGGTCACGCGCCAGTCCGGCCATTTTTTCTTTGAGCCCCTCGGCTACGACGAGGAGAACAAGGTCAGCAACGAGTACAAGGAAGCCGTAAAGGTAGGCTACAACCTCAAACGCAAGGTGGTGCTGCTGTCCATCTGGGCCTTCATCCCGCCCGCCCTGTGGCTCAACCCGACGATGTTCGGTCTGTTCGACGCCCACACGGACATGGGTGGCTACATCGACCACCTGGGCATCCTGTGGCTCAGCCTCGGTGTCGGCGGCCTGCTCTTCCGCACCGTGCATCTGTTCTTCATCCGCGACGTGCAGACCGGGCTGGTGTGGCTGACCAAGATCCTCACCGACCCCTATCACGATATCAAGCTCTACCACCGGGCTCCGCTGCTCCTGCTGCGCGATCTGCGCGCCCGCGAAGCCACCTGATCCCTTCCCCGGCGCCGCCCTCCTTCCACAGCGGGAGGGGCGGCGCCGAACCGCTTACTTCAGGAAGCGATGGACCAGCATCTCCTTCAGGATGCGCCGGCGGATAGCCTTGTCGGTGAGCGTTCCGTCATTCCACCACCAGCCATCCGCATCCATCTGCCGCGCTGCAGCGACGACGCGCTCCACCACTTCGGCGAAGTCGGCATCAGTGTAGTTGAGGCTGAAGATGAAGCGCCCGCTGCCAACCCAGCTCAGGGCCAGCCCCTCGGCACGCATGTAGTACTGGAGCATCCAGTTGTAGCGCCCCGGCCGCGTGAAGGTCACCGTCCAGATGGTGGACAGGTTGGCCACCCGCAGGGGCAGGCCCGCCTCCTCGAAACGCGCGTTCATGCAGGCCGCGCGCGCATTCCATCGGGTGTCCAGCCCGTCGTACAGCGCCCGCACTTCCGGCGATTCGATGCGCTCCAGGAACTCAGCCATGGCCCCCATGACCCAGGGATGGGAGTTGAAGGTGCCACGGGCAAAGCAGATATCGGCCGGCCGGTCGTCCCGGTAGCGCTTCATCAGGTTCCGCTTGCCGCACACCACCCCCACGGGAAGGCCGCCACCCAGGGTCTTGCCGTAGGTGACCATGTCGGCCTGGACACCGAAGTAGGCCTGGGCGCCCCCGGCAGCGAGGCGAAAGCCGACAAAGACCTCGTCAAAGATCAGCACGATGCCCCGTTCATCACACACCTGGCGCAGCTCGCGCAGCCACGCCGAGTAGGCCGCCCTGTCGAAGCCGGCCCGCCGGCTGCTGTCCACCAGCGACGAATCGCCGGGGGCGGAAGCATTGGGATGCAAAGCCTGCAGCGGGTTGACGAGGACACAGGCGATGTCCTTGCGCCGGCGCAACACGCGCAGGGCGTCGGCGTGCATGTCCTTGAGGGTATAGGTCTGGTTGGCTGCGGTGGGGTTGCCGACCCCGGGTTGCACCTCACCCCACCAGCCATGGTAGGCCCCGCAAAAACGCACAAGATGGGTCCGGCCGGTGTGGTAGCGGGCCAGGCGCACGGCCTGCATGACCGCCTCCGTGCCCGACATGTGGAAGGACACCTCATCCAGCCCCGAAATCGCCTGCAGGCGCTTCACGTTGTAGGCGAGCAGCGGATGGTAGGCCCCGAGCACCGGTCCCAACGCCTCGACCCGCTCGCTGCCAAGGGCCATGCACTCCTTGTAGAAGTCATAGCCGAACACATTCACGCCATAGGCGCCGCCCAGATCGTAGAAGACATTGCCATCCAGGTCGGTCACGGTGACCCCCGACGAGGCCTTGAGGAAGGCACCGCCCTTCAGATGCTGGCGAAGGAAACGGCTGTACTGGAAAGGGACGCGATAGGCGCTGGTGAATTGAAGGTCCGACACCGCCTCCTGGGCTTCCGCCGTCAGCGCCGCGCTTGCCGCGAAGCGCTGCTGGTAGATGCCGGCCAGCCGGAAGAAACCCTCACGGCGTCGGGCCACGACCTCGGCAGGGGCATCATCGGAATTGAAGAACCCCGTCTCATCGTACTCATAGAAAGGCAGCAGCTTCGCCACCCGCCGCGACATCTTGGCGTGGCCGGTGAGGGACGGGTGCTTGCCCCGCGACAACTCCAGCCGACGCTTCGCCTTCAGAACCAGGCCGGGCAGCGCAAGCGCCCCCAGACCCGCCAATACCAACGCATCTTCCACGGGCACTTACTCCATAACTGAAAGATGACTGATTTAACCGACCCCCGTTACAGCGCCATGAAAATGTCCCCCACGCTCCCCGCTGCGCGACTCACTGCCCCCCGAGGGGGCGCTCTCCATCTTTGGACGGCCCTGCGATGAAAAACCAGCCTGCCCATCGGCAACCCGCCGCCCGCATCCTCGATCAGGAAGACCTCAACTTCCTGCTGACCAATCGGGTGCCACGCGCCCTCCTCACCCGCTTCATGGGCTGGTTCAGCAAGATCGAGAACCCGGTGGTTGCGGCCCTCTCCATCCGGATCTGGCGACTTTTTGCCGATCTCGACCTGTCGGATGCACGCGATCAGAAATTCGGCAGCATGCACGCCTGCTTCACCCGGGCGCTGAAGCCTGGCGCCCGGACCATCGACACGAACCCTGGCGTGCTGAGCAGCCCCTGCGATGCCATCGTCGGCGCCTGCGGAACCCTCGAAGGCATCAATGCCCTGCAGGCCAAGGGCGCACCCTATCCCCTGACGGACCTGCTCGGGGATGCCGACCTGGTGGAAGCCTACCGGGATGGCCTGTATGTCACCCTGCGTCTCAAGTCGAGCATGTACCACCGCTTCCATGCTCCGGCCAACCTCCGCGTGGAACATGTGACCTACCTTTCCGGTGACACCTGGAACGTGAATCCTGCGGCCCTCAAACGGGTCGAGAGACTCTTCTGCAAGAACGAACGGGCGGTGATCCGCACACGCCTCCAGGACAGCGGGGCCGTGCTGACGCTCGTCCCGGTGGCCGCCATTCTGGTGGCCAGCATCCGCCTGCACTGGCTTGATGGGCTGCTGCGTCCGGGCTACCGCGGCCCGAAGCACATCCCCTCGAACGCAGACTTCGCCAAGGGAGAGGAAATGGGTTGGTTCGAGCACGGCTCAACCATCATCGTCTTCGTGCCACCGGGCTTCGCGCTGTGCCCGGGCGTCGAGGACGGAACCCCGATTCGCATGGGGCAGGCATTGCTGCGACAGCTCGGCAGGATGGACGGTGCGATATCGTCCGACGCCAACGGGTAAAAAAATGGGGCCTTACGGCCCCCTGATTCCATACCGGACTGGCTGAGGATCAGAACTGATCTTCCGTCAGCGCAAGGGCACCCGCAGCGCCGCTGACCACTGAATAGGCCAGGCCGGGCGCCTGGGCCAGGATGTGGTCGGCGTAGAAACGTGCCGTGACGATCTTGGCGGTGTAGAAGGACGCATCGCCCCCGCCCTCTGCCAGGCGACGGGCCGACACCAGCGCCGCACGCCCCATCTGCCAGCCGCCGGCAACAATGCCCAGCAGCTTGAGGAAGGGGACGGAGCCCACCGACGCCGACTTGATGTCGTTCCCGTAGGTTGCGACGATGTAGGCGACGGCCTCCTCCAGTGCGGTCACGGCCGCGGAGAGGGACTTGCGGATGGCAGAAAACTCCTCGCCAGCCGCCTCCGACAGTTGGGCTTCGACCCGGCGCATCTCGGCAATGACCAACTTGACGGTCCGGCCACCTTCCCGCGCAATCTTCCGACCAATCAGGTCGTTGGCCTGGATGGCCGTGGTGCCTTCGTAGATGGAGGTGATGCGCGCATCGCGGAGATGCTGGGCCGCACCGGTTTCCTCGATGAAACCCATGCCCCCATGCACCTGCACGCCGGTCGAGGTGATGTCGATGGAGGCCTCGGTGAGCCAGCCCTTGACCACGGGGATCATGAGATCCATGAAGGCCTGGCTCTGGGCGCGGACGGACTCGTCGGGATGGTGGTGGGCCATGTCGGTGGCCGCACCCACCACATAAGCCAGGGCGCGCTGGGCTTCGATCTGCGACTTCATGCTCATCAGCATGCGACGCACGTCCGGGTGATGGATGATGCTCACCTTCGGGCCGCCACGCACACCGGCCTCGGTACCCTGGATGCGGTCCTTGGCGTAGGCCAGGGCCTGCTGGTAGGCGCGCTCGGACAGGGCCAGGCCCTCCATGCCGACGGCGAAGCGGGCTTCGTTCATCATGATGAACATGTACTCGAGGCCGCGGTTGGCCTCTCCCACAAGGGTGCCGATGGCCCCGCCCTTGTCGCCAAAAGCCAGCACGGCCGTCGGGCTGGCGTGGATGCCGAGCTTGTGTTCGATTGACACGCAATGCACGTCGTTGCGCTCTCCGGAGGTGCCGTCGGCCTTGAGCAGGAACTTGGGCACGACGAACAAGGAAATGCCCTTCACCCCCTCCGGTGCGTCCGGCAGACGGGCCAGCACCAGGTGGATGATGTTGTCGGTCAAGTCGTGCTCACCGTAGGTGATGAAGATCTTCTGGCCGAAGATCTTGTAGGTGCCATCCCCCTGGGGCACGGCACGGGTGCGCACGGCGGCCAGGTCGGAGCCGGCAGAGGGCTCGGTGAGGTTCATGGTACCAGTCCATTCGCCGCTCACCATCTTTGGCAGGTAAAGCGCCTTCTGCTCGTCGGTGCCCCGCAGCTTGATGGACTCGATGGCGCCGTTGGTCAGCATCGGGCACAGTGAGAAGGCCATGTTGGCCGACTTCCACATCTCCATCACTGCGGTGGAGACCAGCTTGGGCAGGCCCTGGCCGCCGAATTCCGGCTCGCAGGCCAGTGCGGTCCAGCCCGCCTCGGCAAACTGCGTGTAGGCCTCCTTCCAGCCGGTGGCGGTACGCACCTCGCCGTTGTCCCAGGTGGCACCTTCCTGGTCACCGATCCAGTTGAGGGGGGCGATCACGCCGCTGGCGAACTTGTTGGCTTCTTCAAGAATGGCGTCCACCAGATCGGAGGAGGCGTCCTCGCAACCTGGCAGGGCCGCAACGGCGTCCAGGTCGGCGAGTTCGCGCAGCACGAACTGCATGTCGCGAATGGGTGCGGAATAACTGCTCATTGTTTTTTCTCCACGGAATGTTGTTTTAGGTTTTACGACCCGTCAGGCCGGCTTACTTGTTCATCAGGTAACTTCTGTCATCGAAACTCGCCACCCACTCGGGGCAATACACCACCAGCAGGGTCAGGGCCATGCCCGACAGCCAGGCTTCGGCAAAACCCAGCAGCAGAAAGAAAGGCAGATATTCGGACAGCAGCTTGTCTGCCGGGTAAGCACCGGCAGCAAAGAGGGCCAGCGATGCGACGAGGCCCTGGAGCAGGACAATCACCGCAGCGCCGATGAAGGCATTGACAAATATATAAACAAAAAAATGCCGTGGCAGCCAGCGCTCGATGACAGTGAAGTAGAGGCTGCCGAAGGCCACCGGGACGACGCCCATCACCAGGAAGTTGATGGGGTAGGCGCCCCACTCGACACTGCCGTTGAGGGTGACGCCGGCCAGGGCCAGGCCGAGCACCACCAGGGCCAACTGCGGCCCGAAGATCAGGGTTGCCGCCATGGCACCCAGCAGATGAAGGTTCAACCCGGGGTAGACCCCGGCATTGAGGCTCCACAGCAAGGTGAGGATGACAGCCGCACCGAGGATGGCGTTGAGCTGATGCCCGTCAAGCATGCGGCGCCACGGCGCCGTGCGCGCAATCCAGAACGCGACCCCCAACCCGCAGAGCGTGGCAAAGACATGCCAGGCTCCGGAGAAGAGATCGGGCTGAAGGTTCACTCGGGCCAGCCCCGGGGGTCGTTTCGCCGGCTCAGACCGCGGCGGTCAATTGGGGAACCGCCTCGAACAGGTCGGCCACCAGCCCGTAATCCGCCACCTGGAAGATCGGCGCATCCGGATCCTTGTTGATCGCCACGATCACCTTGGAGTCCTTCATGCCGGCCAGATGCTGGATGGCACCGGAGATGCCCACGGCCAGATAGAGCTGGGGCGCAACGATCTTGCCGGTCTGACCCACCTGGTAGTCGTTGGGCACGTATCCCGCATCCACTGCCGCCCGGCTGGCACCCAGGGCGGCCCCCAGCTTGTCGGCCAGGGGCGCCAGGATCGCTTGATAGTTCTCCCCGCTGCCCATGCCACGGCCGCCGGAAACGATGATCTTGGCGGCACCCAGCTCGGGACGGGCCGACTTGGTGAGCTCACGGCCGAGCAGCTTCGACAGACCGCAATCGGCCACCGGAGTGATCTGCTCGACAGTCGCCGCCCCGCCGTCGCCCGCCGCTTCGAAAGCGGTGGTGCGCACGGTGATGACCTTGACTGGATCGGCAGACTTGACCGTTGCCAGGGCATTGCCGGCATAGATCGGACGCACGAAGGTGTCGGCGGACTCGATACCCACGATCTCGGAGATCTGGGCCACATCCAGCAGGGCCGCGACACGGGGCAGCACGTTCTTGCCGTAGGTGGTGGCGGGTGCCAGCACGTGGCTGATGGATGCGCCAGAAGCACCGACGACGGCGAGGATCTGGGCGGCCACGTTTTCAGCGGACTGGTCGCCAAAGGCGGCGGAGTCGGCCACCAGCACCTTGCTCACCCCCGCCAGCTTCGCGGCGGCCTCGACGGCGCCGCCCGCAGCGGAGCCCACCACCAGCACGGCGATGTCACCACCCAGCCGGCTTGCAGCCGTAACCGTATTGAGGGTTGCGCCCTTCAGGGACGCGTTGTCGTGCTCGGCAATAACCAGAACCGTCATCACAGCACCTTCGCTTCGTTCTTGAGTTTTAGTACGAGCTGAGCCACGTCAGCCACCATCACGCCGGCACTGCGCTTCGGCGGTTCGACGACCTTCAGGGTCGTCAGGCGGGGCGTCACATCCACCCCCAGATCAGCCGGCTTGATGGTTTCAAGGGGCTTCTTCTTGGCCTTCATGATGTTGGGGAGCGTCGCGTAACGCGGCTCGTTGAGGCGCAGATCGGTGGTCACCACGGCCGGCAGGGCGATCTCGAGGGTTTCGAGGCCGCCGTCGATCTCACGGGTCACGGTGGCCTTGCCCGCGCTCACCGCCACCTTGGAGGCAAAGGTGGCTTGGGGCCAGCCCATCAGCGCCGAGAGCATCTGACCGGTCTGGTTGGCATCATCGTCGATGGCCTGCTTGCCGCAGATCACCACCTGGGGCTGCTCCTTGTCGCACAGGGCCTTGAGCAGCTTGGCCACGGCCAGGGGCTGCAGCTCCGCGTCAGTCTCGACGAGGATGCCGCGGTCGGCTCCGATGGCCATGGCGGTGCGCAGGGTTTCCTGACAGGCACCCACTCCGCAGGACACGGCAACCACCTCGGTGGCCACACCGGCCTCCTTCAGGCGCACGGCCTCCTCGACGGCAATCTCGTCAAAGGGGTTCATGGACATCTTGACGTTGGCAATATCCACGCCGGTACCGTCGCTCTTCACGCGGACCTTCACGTTGTAATCGACCACACGTTTTACGGGAACCAGAATCTTCAATGCTGTGCTCCTTGAAATTGGAATTTCTCCACCAGTTTTATGGGCTTGCAGCGATATGAAACCTCCCGCAAAGGGAGCCGCCCGCAAACCTTTTCTCCGACCCCGAGCTGTGGCGCGACGAGACGCGAACACCAGTTCGGTACAGCAGTTGCCAGCTTCTCACAGGCTACCTTGCTTTGTCACTTTCAGTACGGTACCGTATGGTTCTCAAACCGTCAATACTACGCCGTATGGAAAAAACACCACGCGCCCAGCTTGACCGCGAAACCTGGATCCAGACCGCCCTCGACACCCTCGCGGACGAGGGTGTCACAGGGGTGCGCGTGGAGGTTCTTGCCAAACGCCTGCATGTGACGAAGGGCAGCTTCTACTGGCATTTCAAGGACCGTCAGGATCTCCTCTCGGGCGTTCTGGAAACCTGGAAGGACGGCCGCATCCGCGACATCATCAAGCAGACCCGCCCGGAAGCCGGAAGTGAGGAAGCGCAAATCTTCAGGGTCATCGATGTTTACAGCACCAGCCGCAATCGCAAGGGCATCCTCATTGAACTGGCCATGCGCGAATGGGCCCGCCGCGATGAGGCGGCCGCAGCCATTGTGGAGGAAGTGGACACCTGGCGACTGCGTTGTGCCCGAGATCTGTTCCTGGCCTGCGGCGTGCCGATGCACGAGGCATCCACCCGCAGCATGCTCCTGTATGCCTACGTTTTCGGCGTTTCGATGATGAACTACGAAAAATTTGATGGTGACGTCGCACGCATGAAGGACGACATCCGGGCACTCATCGCCCACAGTCAGACACCCCTGGCATCAGCACAGGATTGATGCGGGCCAGACCGGGAATCGCATCAATGGCGTTGTGCCCCGTCACCCGCACCACCTCCTCTACCGTGATCCCCCGCAGCCCTGCCAGCGCTTCGGCAAAGCGGCGCAGATTGATTGGCGAATTGCGCTGCCCGGCCCCCCAGGCCGGAGGAATATCCGGCGCGTCGGTTTCCAGCACAATGCTTTCCAGGGGCAGGCTGGCCGCCAGATCACGGATGCGCGTCGACCCGCTGTAGGTCATCGCCCCCCCGAACCCAAGCCGGAAACCCAGGCCGATGAAGGCCTCGGCCTGCTGACGACTGCCGTTGAAAGCGTGTGCAATGCCTCCCCGGGGACGGAAGCGTCGCAATTGCTTGAGTACCGCATCCTGGGCACGGCGGACATGCAGGACAACCGGCAGGTCGAAATCCCGCGCCAACCCGAGCTGAGCTTCGAAATAGCGAGTCTGAAGGGGCAGGTCACCATCAGCCACAAAGCCATCCAGCCCGATCTCGCCCACCGCCACGGCCCCCCCATCAGCCAGCCGCTGACGCAAGCATTCCAGGTCGGATGCCTGCGCCTGCCGCACATACATCGGATGGATGCCATAGGCATAACAACAATCGGGATGGACGGCGCTCAGCGCAGCCACGGCATCAAAGTTGCCAACCCCTATCGCGGGTACCAGAAAGGCCCCCACCCCGACGCGACGCGCTTCATCGAGCACCGCCACCCGATCACCGTCAAACTCGGCGGCATCCAGGTGGCAGTGGGTATCGATCAGCACGGTTTGCCCGGCGCAGGCCTCATTTCCCCGTCCACACGGGCTTGCGCTTGGCCATGAAGGCGTCGATGCCCTCGGCGGCGTCCTCACACATCATATTGCAGGCCATCACTTCAGCCGCGTGCTGATAGGCTGCATCAAGACCCATCTCGAGCTGACCATAGAACATCTGCTTGCCCATGGCGATGGCCGCGGGAGACTTGGCACAGATGGAGGCCGTAAGGCGCGCCACCTCCTCGTCCAGCGCCTCAAGAGGCACCACGCGGTTCACCAGCCCGCGCCGACGGGCTTCGGCGGCATCGATGAAATCACCGGTCACGAGCATCTCGAAGGCTTCCTTGCGCCCCATGTTGCGAGACAGCCCCACACTCGGCGTGGCACAGAAGAGACCGACGTTGATTCCCGACACGGCGAAGCGGGCCACATCCGACGCCACCGCCAGATCGCACATGGAGACCAGCTGGCACCCCGCTGCCGTCGCGATGCCGTGGATGCGCGCGACCACCGGCTGCGGCATGTTGACGATCTGCATCATGACTTTGCCGCACAGACGGAACAGGGCTTGATGGAAAGCCTTGGTGTAGTTGCCGCGCATCTCCTTGAGATCATGGCCGGCACAGAAGGCCTTCCCCGCACCGGCGAGAACGACCACCCGCACCGACCTGTCGGCGGCAATGGCCTCCAGTTCGGCAAGCAGGGCTTCAAGCATCTCCCGGGACAAGGCGTTGAACTGCCCAGGCCGATTCAAGGTGAGCGTGCGCACCCCGTCGGCATCGGCACGGAGCAGGAAAGGTTCGGAATTGAGGTCGGGCACTGCATTCATGGTGTTCTCCTCCAGGCTGTTGAAATGCCGGCAAGTCCCTGCCGGTCACGAAAAAATCAGGCGCCGCAGCGGGCACGCACACCTGCGCCGACACGCCCGTCAAGGCCTCGCAGCCAGTCGCGGATGTCGCGATCAAGCTGCAGGGTGGCCGCTCTGAGCGCATGCACCCCACCGGCGGCATCGGGTGTCGGCGCGTCATGATCCAGGGTAAACGCCCGCACCGCCAGTGGTTGATCGGCCCGTGGCGCAAGAAGCGCAACCCGGGCCTCGATGCTTCCCCGGCTGACCCGGGAAGAATCGAAGCGCTGGTAGAACTCATCCAGGTCTACCCGCAGTCGACACCCCCCCGCCGGGAGCACCGACTCTCCGGCGTGCAACCCCCGCTTGAGAACCAGTTCCACCAGCTGTGCCGGCTGGGCAGCCCAACGATTGTCCTTGAAAGCCTGCCGGCGCGTCGGCTGCACGTGGACAAGGCGATACACCATGGCATTGGACGCCAGCCAGGGGGCCGGCACCACTTCAACGCTGCGCAAGGGAAAGTCCGCCTGTTCCGGCGCGACCGCCTCAAGGGGGCCGAAGTCATGCACCGAAAGCGTGGCCGTCGAGGGTGGCAGACCGCCGCAGGCGGTCACCAGGGTGAGCGGAATCAGGGCTAGGGTGGCGCGCAGCATGGCCGATGGGGACTCCCGAAGAAACACACTCATTGCGCAGGCTCCCGGAATCCGGCCTCACCGGGCCCGGGCAGTGGCTTGCCGCGCCCCAGGATGAGCATCTGGGGTGAGGAATCGATCTCGTCAAGCAACTCGGAAAGCTGGCGCGAAGTGGTGGCGAGCTCCTGCAGGAGCAGATTGAAACGGGGCAAGGTGCTGCCCGCCAACCCTTCCCCCGCCGCACCAGCAAGGCTGTCCAGGCGTTCGCTCAGGGTTTGCAGCCGGCCCAGCAGCTTGCGCCCCTCTATCGCCAGCGGAGCGGCCTCCGCGCTGGCACGTTCGAGGTTCTGAAGGGTTCGGTCCACCCGAGCGAGTCGGTCCTTGCTGAAGACCTGTCGTACCGCGGCCAGGGTACGAGGTGCCTCCTGCAGGGTCTTGTCCAATCCACGGCTTGCTGCCTCCAGGCTGGCCAGGGTGTTGTCCACGCGCTTGAGGTTGTCTGCCCGGGTCAGTGTCGCGAGGCGTTCGGTCATGTCGCGCAACTGCCGGAGGGTTTCCAGCGCCGTACTCGAAAACTCTTCCACAAGGCTCGGCGCGAGGGGGATCCGCGGTGGCTGCCCCCCTTCCCCCGTCAGCGGTTCGGCGACAGTGCCTGGGTCGTCCAGGGCAATGAAGGCCAGCCCCGTCACCCCCTGGGTCGCCATCCGGGCACGCGTTGCCGTCGTGACCGGCAGATCGGCACGGATGCGCACGGTCACCAGCACCTGGCGCAGATCGGCCGGATCAAGGGCAATCTGCGCGACCTTGCCGGCCACGATGCCCCGGTAGCGGACAGTCGCCTGGGGATTGAGTCCGTTGACGCTACCCGTGCTCACCAACACCAGATCCCGGGTGACCTCGCGCCGGTCGGAGAACCACCACAGGGCAAGCACCACCGCCGCACTCAGAAAGATGGCAAAGAGACCGGTAGCGATGGCATGGGCGCGGTTTTCCATCAGCCAGCCCCCAGTCCCCGTGCCAGTGCGGCCTGGCTGCGGGCGCCATGAAAGAAGCGGTCAATGAAGGGATCACGCACGTTGGTGACTTCGTCGAGGGTACCAAAGGCCAGTATACGCCCGGCAGAAAGCACGGCGACGCGTGTCGCAAGGGCCGCCAGCGTATCCAGATCGTGGGTGACGAGTATCACCGTGAGGCCCAGCGCCCGGTGGAGGGAACGGATAAGCTCCACGAAAGCGGAGCTCAGATCCGGATCGAGACCGGCGGTGGGTTCATCCAGCACCAGCAGTTCGGGTTCCAGGGCCAGGGCGCGCGCCAGGGCGACGCGCTTAACCATGCCGCCGGAAAGCTCGGCAGGCATGCGCAATGCCACGTCCGGTTCCAGCTCGACCATGGCCATCTTGAGCAACACCAGATCCCTGAGAAGCCCCTCGTCCCGCACGCCGAATTCACGCAGGGGAAAGGCGATATTGGCGAACACCGTGAATGCCGAGAACAGCGCCCCGTGCTGAAACAGCATTCCGAAACGGCGGCGACGGGCCAACTGCTCGTGTCGGGCTCCAGCATCAAGACGCTCGCCGAATACCTTCACCTCACCCTCCACTGGATACAGCAGGCCGACCATCTGGCGCAGCAGGGTAGTCTTGCCACTGCCCGATCCACCCACCAGCGCCACCACCTCGCCGGCCGGAACAGCCAGATCGATGCCCCGATGGATCCACTGCTTTCCGAAGCGGGTGGATACGCCTCTCAATTCGACGGGGAACGTGCTCATCGGTAAGGCAGACCGATGGAGCGGGTAGCAATGGCGAAGACCGCATCCACCAGAATGACAACGGTGATCGACGCCACGACGGAGGCCGTGGTGTTGGCCGACAGGCTTTCCGTGTTGGGCCGCACACGCAGGCCGAAGTAACAGGCAACCAGGGCAATCAGCAGGCCGAACACCGCGCCTTTGCCCAAGCCGATGACCAGATTGGCGGCGGGCACGGCGCGCGGCAAGGCATTCAGGAAATAGTCAAAGCTCATGCCGAGCTGAACATACGCGGAAACCATCCCCCCGAGGATCGCCACAGCCGATCCCCACAGGGTCAATAACGGCATTGCGAGGGTCAGGGCCACGACCTTGGGCAATACCAGGCGCACATGGCGGGAGATCCCCATCGCGGTCAGGGCATCGATCTCCTCGGTCACCCGCATCACCCCGAGCTGCGCCGTCATCGCCGAACCCGAACGCCCCGCCACCAGCACCGACACCAGCACCGGACCGAGCTCCCGGATGATGCCCAGACCCAGGATGTTGACGATGAACGCATCGGCGCCAAAGGCCCGCAACTGCAGCGCGGACAGGTAGGACATCACCACGCCGATCAGAAAACCAACCAGTGCCGTCACCGGCATGGCGCGCACCCCAACCTTGTAGAAGTTGGCCGAGATCTCGCGCAGGGGCCATTGATCGCGACGCCGCAGCAGGCCACCCAGCCCGATCAGGATGTGCCCCACCAGGGCAACGAAACCAAGAAGATGATGCAAGGCCGCATGCACTGCACGCCCTAGCTGGGCCGTGCCGTCGAGGAAGCGGTAGCCGGGCTCCGCAGGCAGACCGCCCCCGGGGAGCGCCTCGGCCCGCGCCAGCACCGGTGCCAGCGCCTCGGGCAGATCCAAGCGGGCGGGGCGCCGCCGCCCCCAGTGACGCCACAGCAATACCGCACCGAAACTGTCCAGGCGGGTCACGCCTGCAAGATTCCAGGTGCCTTCGGGTGGAGCCACGGCAAGCTCACGCCGCAGGTCTTCGGGCAAGGGGCAGAGCCCTTGCAAGGTCCAGTCACCCGCCAAGGCAACCTGCATTCCGCCGCCGCCGGCATCGATCCGGATGACCGGCGGTGGACGGTCGGACGGCGTCACCGGCCGTCCTCAGGTGATGACCGGACTGCGCGCCGATGCCCGTTCGAGGCGCACCTTCATCGGCAGCCCGATGGCCTGCCACTGACGCTCTTCCTCATCCAGCGCCGCCGCCGTCAAGGGAAGGTTGCGCAGCCATTCGGCATCGGCCACCACCACATGGCCGCGCCCGTCCCGCCGGAGGCGCAGGGGCGGCACGCCGCGACCATCGCGGGCACGGTGCACGACTGCAGCAAGACGCAGGCACAGGATCAGGCGCCACTCAGGGCTATCGAGTTCCAGGGCACTGACCCGGGCCAGCTTGCCCCGATGGGCCAACACCATGCGCGCGAGGCGCCCCTGGTCCATCCTGGAGAACCCGGGCATGTCGGCGTTGCCGAGAATGTAGGCGCTGTGCTTGTGGTAGCTGGAGTGAGCCACCGACACGCCAATCTCGTGGAGCTGCGCCGCCCACTCCAGGAAGCGCCTGTCAACGTTCTCCTCGTCCGCCGCGTCGGGATCGAGCTGGAGCAGGAAGGCTCTCGCGGTCTCGGCCACCTGGCGGGCATGGGCGGCATCAACCCCGTAGCGCTCCACGAAGGCCGCCACAGTGGCATCCCGCAGGTCGTGGTGGTGGTAGCGACCAAGCAGGTCGTACAACACGCCCAGACGCAGTGCACCTTCGGAAAACGTCATGCGCTCGAGGCCGAACTCCTCGAAGACCGCCCACATGATGGCAAACCCGCCGGGCAGAACAGGCAGACGATCCGGGCGCAGGCCCTCGAGCTGCAGGCTGTTTACATTGCCCGCCCTGAGCATCAGCGCACGCAGACGCTCCAGGCCACTGCGGGTAATGCCCCCGTCCGACAGACCGTTGAGTTCGAGGATATCCACAAGGGCCTTCGCCGACCCACTGGACCCCACCGCCTCTTCCCACCCGACCTCGCGGTAGGCGTGGGAGATCGTCTGTATTTCCTTCTGCGCCGCCAGTTCGGCATCGCGCAAACCTCGCCGATCCACCCGCCCGTCCGGAAAATGCCTGAGCGAGAAGCTCACGCAGCCCATGTACAGGGACTCCAGGGCAATTGGCTGAAAGCTCTTGCCAATCACGAACTCGGTGGAGCCCCCCCCGATATCCACCACCAGTTGCTGCCGATGGGGATTGGGCAGGGTGTGGGCGACGCCTACGTAGATGAGTCGCGCCTCTTCACGGCCTGCGATGACTTCAATCGGGAAACCCAGGGCGGCCTCGGCCTGCACAAGGAAGTGGGCCGCGTTCTTGGCCACCCGAAGGGTGTTGGTCGCCACCGCACGCACCGCATCCGGCGAATAGTCGCGCAGGCGCTCGTTGAAACAGCGCAGTGCGCTGATCCCGCGGAACTGGGAGGCCGCATCAAGCATGCGATCGGGCGACAGGCCCGCAGCGAGGCGGACTGACTCCTTGATACCATCAAGGGGGTAGATCTGGTCATTGACGATCCGTCCGACCTGCAGACGGAAACTGTTGGAACCAAGATCAATGGCTGCAATCAACTCACGGTTCATGAATCACACGGAAGATGCGCCAGCGGCGCCAAGGCCCCGAATTCTAGCACCCGGGACAGAGTCGGCCATGCGAATCCACCCGGCAGCCCCATCGTCATCCAAACGAAACATAAACGTCACATACTAAAAGCCGAACCGTAATACCACGAGGATCCAGCATGCACCGTACACAGCCCGAGCGCCATTTCAGCACCGATCACTTCGTCAACCGTGAGCTGTCCTTGCTGCAATTCCAGCGCCGTGTGCTGGCCCAGGCGGCCGATCCGTCGGTTCCGTTGCTTGAGCGCCTCCGCTTTCTCTGCATCGTGTCGAGCAACCTCGACGAATTCTTCGAGGTCCGGGTCGCGGGCGTCAAGGAGCAGCAGCGCCTGGGCAGTCTTGTCCTGACCACGGACGGGCTGACCCCAAGCGAACTGCAGGCCCGGATCAGCCGCGAAGTGCATTGCCTGATCACCGATCAGTACAACCTGCTCAACAACACCATCCTTCCCGCGCTGGCCGCCGAGGGCATCGTCTTCCTGCGCCGCTCGGTATGGACCGACGCCCAGCACCTGTGGGCCAGGGACTACTTCATCCGCGAAGTGATGCCCGTCCTCACCCCCATCGGCCTGGACCCGGCCCACCCCTTCCCGCGGGTACTCAACAAGAGCCTCAATTTTGCCGTCGAACTGGAGGGCCGGGATGCCTTCGGGCGCAGCTCGGGCGCCGCCATTGTGCAGGCCCCCCGCGCCCTGCCCCGGGTCATCCGCCTGCCCAAGGACCTTACCGGTGTGGACTATGGTTTCGTATTCCTGTCCTCCATGCTGCACGCCCATGTGGGCGAGTTGTTCGAGGGCATGAACGTACTCGGCTGCTACCAGTTCCGGGTGACCCGCAATTCCGACATGTTCGTGGACGAGGAAGAGGTGAAGGATCTGCGCGCCACCTTGAAGGGCGAACTGCAACAACGCCACTATGGCGACGCCGTGCGTCTGGAGATCGCCGACAACTGCTCCGAGGCCATGGCAGCCTTCCTGATGACCCAGTTCGGTCTCGACCGCGAGGACGTCTACCGGGTCCCCGGCATGGTCAATCCTGTCCGCCTCAACCAGGTGCCCGACTGGGTCGAGCGGCCCGATCTCAAGTACCGATCCTTCCGGCCTGCACGGCCGAAGGGGCTTGAGAAACAGGAGAACATCTTCCGCGCCATCCGTCGCCAGGACATCCTGCTCCATCACCCCTTCCAGAGCTTCGAGCCGGTCATCGAACTGCTGAAGGCCGCGGCGGACGATGCCGATGTGGTGGCCGTCAAGATGACCGTCTATCGCACCGGCACCGACTCAGTGCTGATGGAACATCTGGTCCGCGCCGCCCAGAAGGGCAAGGAAGTCACTGTGGTGCTCGAGCTGATGGCGCGTTTCGACGAAGAAGCCAATATCAGCTGGGCCGCGCGTCTGGAGGAAGTCGGCGCCCACGTCGTGTATGGCGTCTTCGGCTACAAGACCCACGCCAAGATGCTGCTGCTGGTGCGTCGCGAGGAAGGCACCCTGCGCCGCTATGCGCATCTGGGCACCGGCAACTACCATCCGCGCACGACCCGCTTCTACACCGACTTCGGCCTGCTCACCGCCAACGAGGAAATCGGTGCAGACGTGGCGGAGGTCTTCAAGCAGCTCACCGGGCTTGGTCAGGCCGGGCGCCTGCGCCACCTCTGGCAAGCACCCTTCACCCTGCAACCCAATGTCGTGCAAGCCATCAAGGATGAGGCGGAGATCGCCCGGGCCGGACGCAAGGGTCGCATCATCGTCAAGGTCAATGCCCTGCTTGAGCCGGAGACCATCGAAGCGCTCTACGAAGCCTCCCGGGCCGGAGTGGAGATCGACGTGATCGCCCGCAGCGTATGCGCGCTCAAACCGGGCGTGGCCGGTCTCTCCGAGAACATCCGGGTCCGCTCGGTTGTCGGGCGATTTCTGGAACACCACCGGATCTTCTACTTTGGCGCCGACGGGGCGGACAAGCTCTACCTGTCCAGCGCCGACTGGATGGAGCGCAACTTCTTCAAGCGCATCGAAATCGCCTTCCCCATCCTCGACCCTAAAGTGAAACGGCGTGTAATGAAGGAGGGGCTGCGCCCCTACCTGGGCGACAACTGCCAGGCCTGGGAACTGGGCAATGACAACCAGTATCGCCGCAAGAACCCGCGCACCACACGCCGTTCGGCCCAGGAGATCCTGCTCAAGGAACTGAGTGGCGTGCAGAGCGCCTGACCCGCTTGTGCTCCCATGCTCAAGCAAGGGAGCACTGGCAGGACAGCCCCCCTGTTGTAGAATCCGGGATCGCTCCATTCACCGATGGTCCTGCCTCCATGTTCCTGCCCCAACGCCGCCTGATTCTTGCCGCCCCCCTCATTGCACTCCTCGCCGCCTGCGGCGGGGGCGGTTCTTCCGCACCGGCACCCTCCAACGTCACTGTGGTGGCCGGTGAAAACCAGGCCTTCATCAACTGGACAGCCGAAGCCGGCGTCGAATACTGGTTGTGGTTCAAGGCAGGCACGAGCGTTTCCCCGGGTGGCGACACCACCAGCTACCGTTTGAATGTGTCACCGCCCTACGTGCTCACCGGCCTCACCGATGCCACGGAGTACGCTTTCACCCTCAATGCCCGCAAGGATGGCGGCGAAGGCGGGCCTGGCTCGACGGTGAAAACGGCCACCACGCGACTGGCCGGCTCGAGCTGGTACACCGGCGGCACCCTCGGCTCGGGCAAGACCCTGCGCAGTGTGGCCTACGGCCTCACGACCAGCGGTTCCAGCACCTATTCCTATGTGGCGGTTGGCGACGGTGGCGCGATCTTCCGTACACCGGACACCTCCACCGGCCGTAACTACGTCTCGTCCGAACCCCTGACCTGGACCACGCCGACCGGCACCGTCGTCGACAGCAGTGTCGATCTGAAGGGCGTGGTGTACGCCAGCAGCATCGCCAAGTACGTGGCGGTCGGCAGCAATGGCACCGCCGCCTACAGTTCCGACATCAACACCTGGACCACCGTCGCCAGCACCGCCACCGGCACCACCCAGACCCTCAACGCCATTGCCACCAACGGCTCCACCGTGGTGGCTGTGGGCGACAACGGCGCCCTGCGCTACTCCAACGACGGCATCACCTGGAACGCGACCACGGTAAGCCCGGCCATCACCGCCAACCTGCGCGGCGTGGCCTACTCCACCAAGGGTGTATGGGTGGCTGTCGGCAGCGGTGGCACCGTGCTCACCAGTACCGACGCCGTCAACTGGACGGCCACCACCCAGAGCGGCGACCTCACCGCAGTGGCAGCCGTGGCCACCACCAGCAACAGCGTCACCACCTACACTTTCGTAGCCGTCGGTGCCGATGGCACGGTACTCACCAGCAATGATGCCAGTACCTGGAGCAGCACCGTCCTTGCCGGCAACCTGACCGCCGTGTCCGCGGCCTCGCGACTGGTGGCCCTGGGCACCAACGGAACGATCTACACCCGGGAGCTCACCGGCACCACCTGGACAGCACAAACCTCGCCGTTGGCGGGCAGCACCCTGTACGGTCTGGTCAATGCCCAAAGCATCTACACGGCCGTCGGTGCCGGCAGCGCCAGCATCTACGCCTACTGAGCATTGCCGCCCGCACGCAGCACCGACGGTGCTGCAGGCCGGTCCGCCGAGTGGAGCCGCCATGCCCTGGCCGCTCCACTTTTCACTTTCCGAGTCGCGTCCGATCCACCCATGCAGTCCAGTCCGCACAACACCCGCTTCCTGAGCCGCTCCCTCGCCGCTGTGTGGCACCCGTGCACCCAGATGAAGCACCACGAGCAACTGCCGCTGATCCCCATCGCCAGGGGTGAGGGCGCCTGGCTCTTCGACATGGACGGACGGCGCTACCTGGACGGCATCAGCTCCTGGTGGGTCAACCTTTTCGGCCACACCAACCCGCGCATCGGCAATGCCCTCAAGGTTCAGCTCGACACCCTGGAACACGTGATGCTGGCCGGCTTCACCCACGAGCCGGTAGTCGAACTCTCCGAACGTCTGGCCGCCCTCACCGGTCACCACCTCGGCCACGCCTTCTACGCCTCCGACGGCGCATCGGCCACCGAGATTGCCCTCAAGATGAGCGTCCATTTCTGGCGCAACCAGGGCAAGCCGGGCAAGAACCGCTTTGTCAGTCTGGCCGGCAGCTACCACGGCGAGACCGTCGGCGCCCTGGCCGTCACCGACGTCGCCCTGTTTCGTGACGCCTATGCCGACCTGGTCCGCGGTGGCACCTGCGTGCCCAGCCCCGACACCCGCCTGGCCGCAGCCGGTGAAAGCGCTGCCGATGTGGCCCGTCGCGCCGCCGCCGCCCTCGAGGCCCACCTCCAGGCCCACGCCGACGACACCGCCGCCCTGATTGTCGAACCCCTGGTGCAGGGCGCGTCGGGCATGGTCATGTACGACCCGGAATACCTGCGCCTCGCCCGCCAGCTCTGCGACCGCTTCCAGGTCCACCTCATTGCCGACGAGATTGCCGTCGGCTGTGGACGCACGGGCAGCTTCTTTGCCTGCGAGCAGGCCGGCATCTGGCCGGACTTCCTGCTCCTTTCCAAAGGTATCTCCGGCGGCTACCTGCCCCTGTCCATCGTGCTCACCACCGACGACGTGTTCACCGCCTTCTATGACGACGCCGCCGCCCGGGGCTTCCTGCATTCCCACTCCTATACCGGCAACCCGCTGGCCTGCCGCGCCGCCCTGGCAACCCTCGACATCTTCGCCCAGGACGACGTGATCGCCGCCAACCGGCGCAAGGCCGCCCGCCTCGGTGACGCCTTCCGGAGCGCCGTCGGCAGCCACCCACAGGTGCGCCACCTGCGTCAGCAGGGCATGATCCTGGCCTTCGATGTGGCTGATGCGCCCTCCGGCTTCTCCCGCCGCTTCTTCGCCGAAGCACTGAGCCGGGAGCTGCTGCTGCGCCCCATCGGCAACACGGTCTACACCATGCCGCCCTACATCCTGTCCGACGACGAGATCGACTTCCTCGCCAGCCGCTGCGCCGCGGCCCTGGAGGCCAGCCTTGGCTGAACACCTCGACCCGCTGGACGCGCTGCGCGCCGGACTGGGCGAGCTCGATGCCGCCGGCCTGCGCCGCCGCCGCCGCGTCGTCACCACGCCCTGCCGGCCCGGTACGCGCCTGGCCGACCGTACCGAGCCCGTCGTCGCCTTCTGCTCCAACGACTACCTGGGCCTCGCCGCCGATCCGGCCATCGCCGAAGCCGTCCGCCGCGGCAGCCAGCGCTGGGGCACCGGCTCCGGCGCCTCGCACCTGGTCAGCGGCCACTACGCCGCCCACGAGGCCCTGGAGCGGCGCCTCGCCGCTTTCACCGGCATGGAGGACGCGCTGTATTTCTCCACCGGATACATGGCCAACATCGGCGTCATGCCGGCCCTGGTCGGCCGCGGCGATGCCATCTTCGCCGACAAGGTAAATCACGCCTCACTGGTGGATGGCGCCCTGTTGTCCCGGGCCGAGTTCATCCGCTATCCCCACTGCGATCTGGCTGCGCTGGAAAGTCGCCTGGCCGCCTCCCACGCCCCGCGCAAGCTGATCGTCACCGACGGCGTGTTCAGCATGGACGGCGACATCGCCCCCCTGCGCGAACTCCTCGCCCTGGCCGAAGCCCACCAGGCCTGGCTGCTGGTGGATGACGCCCACGGCTTCGGCGTGCTCGGCCCCCAGGGGCGTGGCTGCCTGGCCCATTTCGGCCTTGCCTCACCGCGCCTGATCTACATGGGCACCCTGGGCAAGGCCGCGGGCGTGTCCGGCGCCTTCGTGGCCGGCCAGCGGGACGTGATCGACTGGCTGCTCAACAAGGCCCGCAGCTACATCTTCACCACCGGGGCACCGCCGATGCTGGCCGAAGGCCTGCTCACCGCCCTCGATCTGATCGAACAGGGTGACGACCGCCGCGCCCACCTCAACGCCCTGATCGCCCGCTTCCGGGCCGGGCTCAGCCTGCGCCGCTGGCAGCTGCTGCCCTCCGACACCCCCATCCAGCCCCTGGTGATCGGCGACAACCACGAAACCCTGGCCGTCGCCCGGGCCCTCGACGCCGAGGGGCTGTGGGTCCCGGCGATCCGCCCACCCACCGTGCCCAAGGGCTCGGCACGCCTGCGCATCGTGCTCTCGGCGGCCCACAGCAACGAGCAGATCGATCAACTGGTGGACACCCTCCGGCGCTTGGAGGCTGCACGGCCATGACCAGCCCCATTGTTCTCCTCCATGGCTGGGGGCTGTCATCCGCTGTGTGGGCGCCGTTGCAGGCCGCCGTGGATCCGAGCCTGGACGTGCGGACCCTTGATCTGCCCGGCCACGGCAATGCGGACCCCGCCGGCCATACCCTCGAAAGCTGGTCCGACGCAGTGCTGGCACAGATCCCGGGGAGCAGTCTGCTGGTCGGCTGGTCCCTCGGCGCCCAACTCGCCCTGCACTTGGCCCGCCACCATCCTGACCGGGTCGCCCGACTGGTCCTCATCAGCGCCACACCACGCTTCGTGCAGGCCGACGACTGGCAGGCCGCCATGCCCGCCGATACCCTGGCCGACTTCCGACGCAGCTTTGATTTAGAGCCCACCAGCACCCAGCGCCGCTTCATCGCCCTGCAGGGACTCGGTGATGCGCGCCGGCGCGAGGTGGTCAATGGTCTGGGCCATGCCGCGACGCCACCGGATGAGGCCCGCAAGGCCGCACTCGCCGACGGCCTGGGGCTGCTCGCCAGCATCGATGTGCGCAGCACGGTGCCACAAATCCGGCAGCCCGTCCGCCTGCTCCACGGCGCCGGCGACACCCTGATGCCCGTTGCCGCTGCCGAATGGCTGGCCGACACCCTGCCCGACGGGCGCCTGAGCATCTTCGCCGATGCCGGCCACGCGCCCTTCCTGTCACGCCCCCAGGACTGCGCCAGCCTGATCGAGGGCTTCGCCCGTGACTGACGCACCAGCCCCCAAGCGCTCCGTGCGCAAGGCCTTCGACAAGGCAGCCGACGCCTACGATGCCGTCGCCACCGTTCAGCGCAGCGCCAGCGATCACCTGCTCACCATGGTCGCGGCCCAGACGCTCCAGCCCCGCCGCATCGTCGACGCCGGCTGCGGCACCGGTTATGCCCTCACCGGACTGCAGCAACGCTTCCCCGATGCCGATCTGATCGCCCTCGATTTCGCCCCGGCCATGCTGCGCCGCCACGCCCCCGGCCTGGCCTGGCCCCTGTGCGCCGATCTGGAGAGACTGCCCCTGGCCGACGCCAGCATTGATGCCATATGGTCCAGCTATGCCCTGCAGTGGTGTCATCCACGCAGGGCCCTGCCCGAGCTCGCGCGCAGCCTGCGCCCTGGTGGCCAGTTATGGATCGCCACCCTCGGCCCCGGCACCCTGCATGAACTGCGCGATGCCTTCCGGCTGGTGGACACCCACGAGCACGTGCTGCCCTTCCAACCGCCGGAAGTGGTCGAGGACGCCGCCGAAGACGCCGGGCTGCGCATCTTGGTCAGCGAACGCGACACACTCCAGGCCTGGGCCCCCGACCTGCGCGGCCTGCTCTCCGACATCAAGACCCTTGGTGCCCACCACACCGGTGCCGCGCGCCGCGCGCCCCTGGGCAAGACGGCCTGGCACAAGCTGGTCAAAGCCTACGAGATGCACCGCACACCGGCCGGACTGCCCGCCTCCTACGACACCTTCTGGCTCCTCGCGGAAAAGACATGAGCGCCTACTTCATCACCGGCACCGACACCGAGATCGGCAAGACCTTCGTCACCTGCACCCTGCTCCACGCGGCCCGGGCCCGCGGCTTGAAGGCCGTGGGCATGAAGCCGGTGGCCGCTGGCGCCGACACGATCCAGGGTGAGTTCATCAACGAGGATGCCGCCCGCCTGCGCGCGGCCGGCAGCTTCGACCCCGGTCTCGCCCTGCTCAACCCCTACTGCCTGGCCAGCCCGATTGCCCCGCACATCGCCGCGGCCGAGGAAGGCGTGCGGATCGAGGCCGGACGTATTCTGGCGGCCTTTGACGAACTCGCCCGTCAGGCGGACGTGGTTTTTGTGGAAGGCGTGGGGGGCTTTCGCGTGCCGCTGGATGCCGGCTACGACACCGCCGACCTGGCCTGTGACCTGGCTCTGCCGGTGATCCTGGTGGTAGGCATGCGCCTGGGCTGCATCAACCATGCCCTGCTCACCGCCGAGGCCATCCAGGCCCGGGGCCTGAGGCTGGCAGGCTGGATTGCCAACCAGGTGGATCCGGCCATGCTGCGCTTTCAGGAAAATCTGGACGCCCTGCGCCTGCGCATGGACGCGCCCCTGCTCGGCGTAGTTCCCTTTCAGCCAGGCGGCGAAGCCGCAAGCGCGGCGGCCAGCGTCAGCCTACCGGCCTGAACGGCGCTGGCGCAGTTGCTCGAACAGGCATACCCCGGCGGCGACCCCCACGTTCAGGGACTCCATGCCACCCGGCATCGGAATCAGCACCCGGCGGGTGGCCAGGGCGGCCACCGCTGGAGACAGCCCCTGCCCTTCCGAGCCGAACAGCCAGGCCACCGGTAGATGCAGGTCCATGTCGTAAAGCTCAACCGCATCGCGCAGATCAGCAGCCAGAATCGCCCCCGGAAAACCGGCGAGGGCGAGGGCGACATCGCAACCTTCCCGCAAACGCAGGCCGAAGTGCGCCCCCATGGCGGCCCGCAGCACCCGCGGCGACCAGGCCTGGGCGCAGCCCGGCGTCAGCAGCACCTCCTCCACGCCGACCGCCGCCGCCGTGCGAAGGATGGTGCCGAGGTTTCCCGGATCCTGCACACCGTCGAGGACTACACAGGTATCCACCAGCGGCCCCGCGTCGGGTTGCGCCGGGATGGCGATTCGGGCCAGCACGCCGCTGGGCGAGTCCACCGGGCTGATGTGGGCAAACACCCGGTCAGGGACTTCGATGAGGACATCCGGGGCACAGTGCGCCAGCAGGGATGCAATCTCGGGCAGCGCCTTGCCACTTTCGCTCACCACCACCTGCTGCAGGGCAACACCTCGCGCCAGCGCCACCTCCAGCAGATGAGCCCCGTCGAGCAGGGTCTCCGCCTCCCGCCGCCGGTCCCGGGCGGACGTCGCTAGGGCATGCAGGTGCTTCACCGCCGGATTGTCGCGGGAGGTGATCAGCTTCACGATCAGTAGGCCAGGCCGAGGGTGGCCAGAGCCACGGTCAGCGTCCCCAGGGCCAGGTTGAGGGTGACCCGCTGGCGGATGAGGTTGAGCGCCTGCGCCCCCTGGGCCCAGCTCTCGGCCGCGACCGCCTGCTGCAGGGCCCGCCACGGGCCAAACCAGATGCTGACGAAGATGCCTGCCATCACCAGGCCGATGGCAGCCATGACATGCCACGACCGGGGTGCCTGGGCGAACCCGACCTCAAGCAGCATCGCAAACCCCGACACCACGATCACGGCGATGGCCACCCACACAATCCGGAAGAAGCGCCCCAGCACGGCGCTCCACAAACCGAGACGCTGGGCAGGCGGCAACGCAAGCGCCGCCGGACGCAAACAGAAATGGGCAAAGGCCATGCCTCCCACCCAGACCACGACACCGGCCAGGTGGATGAACAGCAGAAAATGATGGAGTCTCACAGGCAGTCCTCGTCGGTCCAGAGGGGCGGGTTGGCCAAAATGGCATGGACCGGCGCAAAACTGCGCCGGTAGATCGCACACACGCCATGGACCTTCAGGGCGGCAAGATGGGCCTGCGTCGGATAGCCCTTGTGTGCTGCCAGCCCGTATTGGGGATACTGCTTGTCGAGGGCCACCAGCAGGGCATCCCGTGCGGTCTTGGCCAGGATGGATGCCGCCGAGATCTCCGGCACCAGGGCATCACCCTTGACGATAGCCTCGCAGGGCATGGGCAGATGGGGGCAGCGATTGCCATCCACCGCCACCCTGTCCGGCACCCGTTGCAGCCCTGCGACGGCCCGCTGCATGGCGAGCATGGAAGCATGCAGGATGTTGAGGCGGTCGATCTCCTCGACGCTGGCCTCGGCAATGCACCAGGCCAGGGCCTTCTCGCGAATCTCCAGGGCCAGCGCATCGCGGCGCTTCTCGGAGAGCTTCTTGGAATCACCCAGACCGCTGATCGGCCGTGCCGGATCGAGGATGACCGCCGCGGCGACAACCGGTCCGCACAGGGGGCCACGCCCGGCTTCATCAACGCCACACAGAAGGCCTGGAGAACTACCCACGGGGCTCTCCGGGGCATTCCCCCCAATGGAAATAAGGGCGATACGGCGCCCCTCCGGGTTGCACCTTCATCGTCCGCGCCCCTGCAGGTAAGGCAGGATGGCCGCAGCAGCCCTGGCAGCGGTGTCCTGACGCAACTGCTGATGCATGTCGGTGAAGATACGGGTCAGCTCGGCCACCTTGACCTTGTCGGTCAGCCAGGCATCGAGGGCATCGGCAAGGGCCTGGGGCGTCGCCGCGTCCTGAAGGATCTCGGGCACCACCTCGCGCCCGGCCAGCACGTTCGGCAACCCAACCCAGGGCAGGTAGGCCATCCGTCGCATCAGGCGGAAAGACCACTTGCCCATCTTGTAGGTGATCACCATCGGACGCTTCAGCAAGGCGGCCTCAAGGGTCGCCGTACCGCTCGCCACCAGGACGACATCTGCCGCGATCATTGCATCGACGGCATGACCGAAAAGGATCCGGATCGGCAGATCCATGTTGGCGTGTCTGCGCAGGGCCTCCTCAAACAGCAAGCGGGTCTCCCGCGTTGCCAGAGGGACGAGGAAGCAGGCATCCGGATGGCGTTCGTGCAGCGCTGCCGCGGTGGCGATATAGGTGTCGGCGAGATTGCGCACTTCGGATTGGCGGCTGCCCGGCAACAGGGCAAACACCGGAACACCGTCAGGGATCTGCAACATCTCCCGTGCAGCAGCCCGATCAGGCACCATGGGGAAGACGTCGGCAAGCGGATGCCCTACGTAACTCACCGGCACGCCCTCCGCCTGGTAAAGGGGCGGCTCGAACGGGAACAGGCACAACATGTGGCTGACGGAACGGGCGATGCCCTTGAGGCGCCCCTTGCGCCAGGCCCAGATGGACGGGCCGACAAAGTGGATCGCTGGGATATGCCTGTCTTTAAGGCGCTTCTCGAGCCACAGGCTGAAGTCGGGTGCATCCACCCCGATGAAGGCTGCCGGTGGATCGGCAAGCAGGCGTCTCAGCAAGGTGCGGCGGATGCCGGACAGCTCCCGGTAGTTCTTCAGCGCATCGACATAGCCGTGGACAGCCAGCTTCTCGGCGGGCCAGAGCACCTTGAAGCCCTCCGCCTGCATCTTGGGGCCGCCGATGCCGAAGAACTCCGCATCCGGCAGATGGCGCTTGAGCGCCCGGATCAGGTGGCTGGCGAGGAGGTCACTGGACGCCTCGCCAGCCACCATGGCGATGCGCAGAGCCATGGACTAACGGACAATGCCACGACCGGAGTCGGCGATGAACTCGGAGAACGGCCGAAGCTCGGGAACATCCCCCGCAGCGGCGGCAATCTGCTGGCGCGCTTCGTCCAGGGTCAGCCCGTTGCGATAGAGCGTCTTGTAGGCACGCTTGATGGCCGCAATGCCGTCGCTGGAGAAACCGCGCCGCTTCAAGCCCTCGCTATTGATGCCATGGGGCGAGGCCGGGTTGCCCGACACAGTGACGAAGGGCGGGAGATCCTGCAGCAGCACGGTGCCTACGCCGCAGAAACTGTGGGCGCCGACTCGGACGAACTGATGGACACCGGTGAATCCACCGAGAATCGCCCAGTCACCCACCGAGACATGCCCCGCAAGGGTGGCATTGTTCGCAAAGATGGTGTTGTTGCCCACTGTGCAGTCGTGGGCAACATGGACATAGGCCATGATCCAGTTGTCGTTGCCAACCCGGGTCAGGCCACCATCCTGGACGGTGCCGGTACTGAAGCTGCAGAACTCGCGAATGGTGTTGCGATCACCGATCTCGAGGCGGGTAGGCTCGTTGGCGTATTTCTTGTCCTGGGGCTCCGAGCCGATCGAGCAGAACTGGAAGATCCGGTTGTCACGACCGATCCGGGTATGCCCCTCGATGACCACGTGCGGGCCAACCGTCGTACCCTCGCTGATCTCGACGTGCTCGCCGATGACCGAGTACGGCCCTACCTGCACGTCTGCGGCGAGGCGTGCACCGGGATGGACAATCGCAGTCGGGTGAATCGTCATCGTTTGATCGCGCACATGAATTCGGCTTCGGTTGCCACCTCACCGGCGACACGGGCAACCCCCTTGAACTTCCAGATGTTGCGGATGGTGCGGACAATCTCGACCTCGAGCATGAGCTGATCACCGGGCACCACGGGACGCTTGAAGCGGACATTGTCCACCGAGGCGAAATACACCATCGCGTCCTTGTCCGGAATCGTTCCGTCGGTCTTGAAGGCCAGCACCGCTGCAGCCTGGGCCAAGGCCTCGATGATCAGAACGCCGGGCATGACCGGGTTGTGCGGAAAGTGACCGGGAAAGAAGGGCTCGTTGATGGTCACGTTCTTGAGGCCCAGGGCGCGCTTGCCGAGCTCGATCTCGACGATCCGATCCACAAGCAGGAAAGGATAACGATGCGGGATGTACTGCTTGATTTCGTTGATGTCGATGATTTCGCTCATGATTTCTTTTCCATTTCGGCGAGCCTCTTCTCCAGCTCGCGCACCCGGTCTGCCATTGCATCGAGACGGCGGAGGTGTGAAAAATTCTTGATCCAGTCCGCGTGGGACTGAATGGGAACAACCGAGGTGTACACCCCAACCTTGTCGATGTTCTTGGTCACATTGCTATCTGCAGACACAACCACGTCATCCGCCACCTTCAGGTGCCCGGCGACCCCGGCCTTTCCGCCCACCATGACCCTCTTGCCGATGTGGGCGCTGCCGGCAATGCCCGCCATGGCTGCCATGATCGTGTCGTCACCCACATGACAGTTGTGGGCGATGTGGATCAGATTGTCGAGCTTGACGCCGCGTCCGATCACGGTATTCCCAAGGGCGCCGCGATCAATGGTGGTGTTTGCACCGACCTCCACATCATCCCCGAGGACAACCCGGCCAATCTGCGGGATCTTGACCCAACGCTTCTCCCCATCCCGGGCAAAGCCGAGCCCGTCCGCCCCGATGACGGCGCCCGCATGCAGGATGGCCCGGGCGCCGACGACGCAACCGTCGTAGACCTTGACACCGGCATGAAGAATCGAGTCCTCACCAATCTCCACACCGTCGCCTATCACGCATCCCGGGCCAATGACACAGCGCTCGCCAATGCTGCATTCCCTGCCGATAACCGCATTGGCCCCCACCGCAACGGACCCGGGCAGGTCGGACGAGACGATCGCACCGGGCTGAAGTCCGGGCGCAGGACGTCGGGGCGGATTGAACAACTGGGCCGCCCGGGCGAAGTAGAGATAGGGATCCGGCGTGAGAATGCGCGGCCGGCTGGTCAGATCCGCCGCCTTGGGGGACAGGATGAACGCCGACGCAGCACTGTTAGCAAGTGCCGAAGCAAACTTGGGATTGGAGAGGAATGTCAGCTCCCCGCTTCCCGCCGACTCAATGGACGAAATCTGCCTGACCCGAACAGTGGAGTCACCGACAAGCTCACCGCCGAGCTGCCCTACGAGCTCGCCAAGGGAGAGTTCCATCTGCGCCGACTTACTTGGCTTCGCTCAGGGCCTTGATCACCTTGTCGGTGATGTCAATGCGCGGGCTGGCGTAAACAGCCTCCTGGAAGATAATGTCGTATTTGTCCGCTTCGGCGATCTGCTTGATCGTCTTGTTGGCACGCTCAAGCACCCCCGCCAACTCTTCGTTGCGACGCTGGTTCAAGTCTTCCCGAAACTCACGCTGCTTGCGCTGAAACTCGCGGTTGAGGTCGTTGAACTCGCGCTCCTTGTTGCGGCGCTCGCCCTCGCCCATGGTCATGGAATTCTTCTCGAGGGCTTCCTGCATACCTTGCAGTTGCTTCGCGATGCGCTGAAGATCCTGATCGCGCTTTTCGAATTCCTTCTCGAGCTTTTGCTGCGCCTTCTTGGCGGGCGTCGCTTCCTTCATGACCCTGTCGGAATTGACGAAACCGACCTTCACCTCGGCGGCAGCCGTCTGCGCAAACGTGGCCAGCAGCACTGCTGCCAGCATGGAAATGCCAATACCCTTCACTCAAACCTCCATCTGCATGCAATACGGTTCGGTCGCGATCAGAAAACCGTACCCAACTGGAACTGGAATTTCTGCGTACGGTCGCCCTCTTCCTTCTTGAGCGCCTGACCAAGGCTGAACTTGAGGGGGCCGACGGGAGAACTCCAGGAGAACGCCAGGCCGGCACTGTAACGCAAATCGGAAGCCCGAACCTTGTCGTCTGCCCCCCACACGTATCCCGCATCGGCAAACAGCGACAGACGCATGGATTTGTCCTTCTGCGAACCAGGCATGGGGAAATAGTACTCCGCGTTGCCAACCATGCGCCGATTGCCGCCCAGGGAACGAACAAAACCCGAACTGTCGGTATAGCGTGGCCCAAGGGTGCTCTGCTCATAACCGCGCACCGAACCAATACCGCCAGCATAGAAATTCTTGTAGAAGGGCAGTTCCTTGCCATCGTAGCCGTGGGCATAGCCCACATCACCGTTGAGCATCAGCGCGTAGCCGCCGCCGAAGGGAATCCAGTACTGATGCTGGTAGTTGGCGCGGACATAGCGCATGTCCAGAACCGGCGTGGCAACTTCCACCGACGCCCGCTGATACACGCCCGATGTCGGATAAAGGAAACTGTCGCGGCGATCCCGGGCCCACCCGGCTGTCGCCAGCAGACTCCGCGCAGTGTCACCGAAGGTATTGACGAAATTGACGTAGGGCGCTGGGCTGGAATCGTAGACCTTGATGGTGGTCTGGTCGATCGAAAGACCAAAATTGATCCGGTCATCTTCGGCAATCGGGTAGCCGAAACGGATACCCGCACCGATGGAGGAGCTCTTGTAGGTCGCCACCGACAGGGAGGTCGGATCAACGTTTCGCTGATAGATATCCCAACCCACGCTGACGCCATCGATGGTCCAGTACGGATTGGTGAAAGACAGCGCTATCGTCTTGTTGATCTTGCCGGTATTCAACTGCAAGGTCATTGCGTTGCCGGTGCCAAACAGGTTTTGCTGGGAAATCGATGCCGAGAGGATGACCTTCTCGGAACTGGAAAAACCCGCACCCAGCATGAGGTTGCCCGTGGCGCGCTCCTTGACGGTGAAATTCGCATCCACCTGATCCGTGGCACCCGCGACCGCCGGCGTCTCGATGGAGACCTCGTCGAAATAGCCAAGACGGTCAAGGCGGACCTTGGACCGATTGAGCGCAGCCCCGTCGTACCAGGCGCCTTCCATTTGACGCATCTCGCGGCGGATCACTTCATCCCGGGTGCGCAGATTGCCCGCAAAATTGATCTTGCGTACATACACCCGACGCCCCGGATCCACAAAGAAGGTGAATGCCACCTCCCGCTTGGCCTTGTCCACCTCCGGCGCGGCATTCACGTTGGCAAAGGCATAGCCTTCATTGCCCAGACGATCACTGATGGCCTTGGTGGTCGCGGTGATGTTGTCACGCACGAAAGTGTCACCGGCCTTGAGCTTGACGAGCCCCTGCAGCTCAGCTTCGGGCACCACCATCGTGCCGGCCAGCTTCACATCGGAAACGGTATATTTTTCACCTTCACTGATGCTGAGGGTGATGTAGATGTCCTTCTTGTCGGGGGTGATCGACACCTGGGTCGAATCGATGCTGAAGTCCAGGTAGCCGCGATTCAGATAGTGGGACCGCAAGGCTTCGATATCAGCGGAGAGCTTTTGCTTGGAGTACTGATCGCTCTTGGAATACCAGGTCATCCAGCCCGGGGTGGTCAGGGAGAAGAGCTCAAGCAGCTCCTTTTCCTTGAACACCTTGTTGCCGATGATGCTGATCTGACGGATTCGCGCCGCCTCGCCTTCGACCACGTTGAAGTTGACCCCCACCCGATTGCGCTCGAGGGGCGTGACCGTGGTGGTGATTTGCACGCCGTAGAGCCCCTTCGACAGGTATTGGCGTTTCAGCTCCTGCTCGGCACGCTCCAACACGGCACGATCGAAGATGCGCGATTCGGCCAGACCGACCTCCTTCAGCCCCTTCTTCAACGCCTCCTTGTCAAATTCCTTGATCCCCACGAAATCCACTTGGGAAATCGCCGGACGCTCATCCAGCACAACGACGATGATGTCCTTGTCCACCTCGATCCGGACATCCTTGAAAAAACCGGTGGCAAACAGGGCCTTGATCGCCTGGGAAGCTTTGTCGTCGGTGAACTGCTCACCAACCTTCACCGGCAGATAACTGAAGACCGTACCGGCCTCAGTCCGCTGGATACCTTCAATACGAATGTCTTTGACGACGAATGGCTCAAAGGCCAATGCGGGAGATGCCACGAAAAACGCAGCGATCACCCCGGAAAGAAGCTTGGATTTCATCCGATTTCAGCTAGCAACAAGGCGGTTGATGTCGTTGTAGAAGGCGAAAGCCATTAGCGCTGCCAGCAGGGCCATTCCGATCTGCTGGCCGATCTCCATTACTCGCTCGGAAACCGGGCCGCCCTTGATGATCTCGATCACATAATACAGCAAGTGTCCCCCATCAAGCACCGGGACCGGGAGCAGATTCAGAACCCCGAGACTGATGCTGATGAGCGCCAGAAACTTGATGTAATGGGACAAACCCATGCGTGCCGACTGTCCGGCAAAGTCAGCGATCGTGACCGGACCGCTAAGATTCTTCACCGAAACTTCGCCGACGATCATCCGCCCCATGACCGAAAGGCTCAGCGCTGCCGTATCCCATGTCTGCTCAACGCCCTTTCCGAGAGCATCAAGCAGATCGTATCGGACAGTCACGAACATCTGTTCGCGTCGCCCCTCCTGATCCGCAACGCCGACACCGATCCGTCCGATCGTGCGACCATTTTCCTCGACGGAGGCAGGAACGACGCGCGTCACGAAAGGAGCCCCACCCCGATTGACCTCGATCTCAAGGGATTGCCCCGGCGCATCGCGCACGGCCGTGACCAAGGTGGTCCAGTCATCCACACTCAGCTCCCCCACACGGATAACCCGATCACCCGTGCGCAGACCTGCGGCCTCGGCGGCCCCTCCCGGGCTCAGACTGCCCAGCACTGCCGGCAACTTCGGACGCTGCAGAGTCAAGCCAAGCTGGGCTGCGATGTCCTGTTTGTCCTGGTCCACCGTTGCGGCACTCAGGTCAAGCTTCCGAAAAGTGATCTCCCGCGCATCGTTGATCGTCTCGATCACCACCACCCGCTTGTCCAGGGCTTCGTTGATCAGCACCCAGCGAAACTCCTGCCAGGTCTCCACTGCGCGTCCATCCACGCTGAGCACGAGATCCCCGTCAGCAAAGCCAGCCTGCCGGGCAAGGCTGGCCGTCAGCGAAGGGCCGAGACGCGGACGCAGTTCCTCCACACCACCGGCATAAAGCCCCCAGTACAAGGCAACAGCGAGAATCAGGTTGGCCAGCGGCCCGGCGGCCACAATCGCGATCCGGCGCCAGACCGTCTGGCGATTGAACGCCCGATGCAGTTCGTGCGAGGCCACGGGCGCCTCCCGCTCGTCCAGCATCTTTACGTAGCCCCCCAGCGGAAAGGCCGAGAGCACCCACTCCGTCTGATCCGCACCAAAGCGGCGCAGCAGAAGTGGTTTGCCGAAACCGACGGAAAAACGCAGCACCTTGACGCCGCATAGTCGAGCCACACTGTAGTGGCCGAACTCGTGGACGACGATCAGGATCCCGAGCGCCAGCAGAAAGGGCAGGATGTAATCCAGCGGACCCATACCGCTCACGCGCCCAGCTCCCGCACAAGACTGCCGGCGATCTCGCGAGCCTGTCGATCAGCATCGAAGACTAGCTCAAGGCTGTCAGCCGCACGCGGCGGGATCGCATCGAGCGTATCCGCAATAACCGCCGAGATGCGGTCAAACCGCAGACCACCCTCCAGAAAACACCCCACCGCAACCTCGTTGGCCGCATTGAGCACCGCGGGTGCAACCCCTCCTTCTTCCAATGCCCGATAGGCAAGGGCGAGGCAGGGGAAGCGGGCGAAATCGGGGCGCTCGAAATCGAGCCGAGCGATCTCGAACAGATCAAGGGGGCGCACCCCGGCATCAATGCGATCGGGATAGGCCATGGCATGGGCGATGGGCGTTCGCATGTCCGGATTGCCCAACTGGGCGATGACCGACCCGTCCAGATACGAAACCATCGAGTGGATCACGCTCTGGGGATGGATGACCACCTCGATGCCGCTCGCCGGCAGACCGAACAGCCAGTGGGCCTCAATCACCTCAAGGCCCTTGTTCATCATGGTGGCGGAGTCGACGGAAATCTTGCGCCCCATGACCCAATTGGGATGGGCACAGGCCATGTCCGGCGTGACCGCAGCAAGCTCTTCCAGGGGCTTGCGCCGGAAAGGCCCGCCTGACGCTGTCAACAGGATGCGTGTAACACCGCTATCGTGGAGTCCGCGCTGAAAACCGGCCGGCAAGGCCTGAAAGATGGCGTTGTGTTCGCTATCAATAGGTAACAGGGTCGCTCCGGTCGCCGCGACCTCCTGCATGAAGAGCGCCCCCGACATCACCAGGGCCTCCTTGTTGGCCAGCAGGATGTGCTTGCCCGCCCGCGCCGCGGCCAGACTTGGCTCAAGACCGGCAGCACCCACGATGGCTGCCATGACCAAGTCCACTTCCGGTGCGGAAGCCACCTCGGCCAGCGCCGCTGCCCCCACCAGCACCTCTGTGCAGCAGCCCGCCGAATCAAGGCGGGACTGCAGATCGAGGGCATCGGCGGATTTGTCGAGAACGGCGTACGCGGGTCGGTGCGTCAGGCACTGCTCGAAGAGCTTGTCCACCTGACGGTGGGCCGTAAGGGCAAACACACCGAAACGATCCGGGTGTCGCGCCACAACATCCAGCGTACTGACGCCAATGGAGCCCGTCGCACCGAGCACCGTTACGAGTTTCTTGCCTTGATTCATGGCTTCAGGACGCAATCCAGAGTGCCAGCAGCCCGGTTATGGGCAGAGTGGAGGTAAGACTATCGATGCGGTCAAGCACCCCGCCATGGCCGGGCAGCAGGGTACCGCTGTCCTTCACGCCAGCCTGACGCTTGATAAGCGATTCGAAAAGATCACCGATGATGCTGATGGCGGTAAACGCAACCAGCGCCGGCACGGCGAGGAAATACCCACCTGATGACAGTCCATGCCCGACCATCGACAGGCAGATCAAACCATAGACCGTCACGCCGGCCACCGCACCAAAGGCCCCCTCCCAGCTCTTGCCTGGACTGATCGCGGGTGCCAACTTACGACGACCGAAGGCACGCCCCGTGAAATATGCGGCAATGTCGGCAATCCAGACGGCCGCCATTACCCCAAGCAACAACCAGGGACTCAGGAGTCGAAGGTGGGCGATGGCCAGGCTGGGCGGGAGGAGCAGAACCAGCCCGATCAACGCGGCCGCGCCGCGCCCCGGCAACTGCCAACGGGCCCGCAACCAGAAAGGTACGCACAGAACCCAGAACAGCGCGCTCACCGCATAGACAGGGGCAAGGCCAAAAGGAGCGACCGTGGCTTCCTGGTGCAGTCCTGCCACCGCGCCGGAAGCAAGACATAAGGCACCAAGGATGCCGGCGTAGATATGTCTGGATATACCGCCAAAGCCGAGCATGGTCGACCACTCCGAGGCCGCGACAGCGCAGATCAGGGACGCAAACACAAGCCATCCGACTGCGGGCAGCAGGAACAGTGCAGCAAGGAGACCTGCAAGCAGGAAAAGCGCGGTGATGACCCGCGCCTTAAGCATGATCTGAAGTGGTATCGGGCTTGTCGGAGACGAGCTGCTCACTGGTTCTGCCGAAGCGCCGCTCTCGCCCCTGATAGGACGCAATGGCCTCGCCCAGGGCAGCCTCGCCGAACTCGGGCCACAGCTTGTCCGTGAAATAGAGTTCGGAATAGGCAAGCTGCCAAAGCATGAAATTGCTGATGCGCTGCTCACCACCAGTGCGGATGAAGAGATCGGGTTCTGGGCTGAAACTGAGCGCCAGATGGGGCGCCAGATCTTCCTCGGAATAGGGGCGGCCGCCTGAGGTCGACGACGCTGCCATCATCTTCTCGACAGCCTGCATGATGTCCCACCGACCACCATAGTTGGCACAGATCGTGAGATTCATTTTGGCGTTCCCCGCCGTCAGGGCCTCCCCATCGCGGATGAGGGACACCAGAGCCTCGTCGAAGGGGGTGAGATCCCCCACCACGCGCAGACGAATCTCGTTGCGGTGAATCCTGTCGATCTCGGCCTTCAGGGACTTCACGAACAACTGCATCAGGAAAGACACTTCGTCCTTCGGACGACGCCAATTCTCGGAACTGAAGGCAAAGACCGTTAGGTACTCAACGCCACGATCAAGGCAGCTACGGATCACCTCTCGCAGCGAATCCACCCCCTTGGCATGGCCGGCGACCCGTGGCATCAGCCGCTTGCGTGCCCAGCGGCCATTGCCATCCATGATGATTGCGATGTGCCGCGGAACCTTCGAGGCCTCGGGTACGCTCCGAGTGGAGCTGAGAAACGGCAATCGCACCATATCGTATCGACCTGGAAGAAGAGGAACGGAAAAGCAGAGTCTGACCCGAAGGTCAGATCTGCATCAGCTCTTGTTCTTTCTGCGCGAGAAGCTTGTCGATCTCGACAATCGCCTTGTCCGTCAACTTCTGAACGTCGTCCTGGGCGCGACGCTCATCATCTTCCGAAACAGTCTTGGCCTTGAGCGCATCCTTCAGTGCGGCATTGGCATCACGCCGCAGATTGCGCACGGCCACCTTGGCGCCCTCACCTTCATGCTTCACGACCTTGATCAGCTCCTTGCGGCGCTCTTCCGTCAGGGCGGGCATCGGAACTCGGATAACCTCGCCCTGAGCGGCCGGGTTGAGACCCAGATCGGAATCACGGATGGCCTTCTCGACCTTGCCAACCATGGGCTTTTCCCAAGGCTGGACACCGATGGTACGCGCATCGATCAGGGTGATGTTGGCCACCTGACTGATGGGCACCGGACTACCATAGTAATCCACCATGACATGATCAAGAATGCCCACGTGGGCCCGGCCGGTACGCACCTTGGCGAGATCCTGCTTGAGGGCCTCGATGGAGCGCTGCATCTTGTGTTCAGTAGTTTTCTTGAGCTCGGGAATCATTGCTTCATCCTCAGCAGTAGACCAGCGTGCCTTCATCCTCGCCCATCACCACCCGCTTCAGCGCCCCGCTCTTGAAAAGGCTGAAAACATTGATGGGAAGACGCTGATCGCGGCACAGCGCAAAGGCCGTCGCATCCATGACCGCGAGATTCCGCGAAATCGCCTCATCGAAGGAGATCTTGTGGAAGCGGGTTGCCGACGGGTCTTTCTTGGGATCAGCCGTGTAGATGCCATCCACCTTGGTCGCCTTCAGCACGATGTCCGCACCAATCTCTGAGCCGCGCAGGGCCGCAGCGGTATCAGTGGTGAAGAAGGGATTGCCGGTGCCGGCACCAAAAATGACGACACGACCCTCTTCGAGGTAGCGGATCGCCTTGCCACGGATGTAAGGTTCGACCACCTGATCGATACGCAGGGCCGACTGCACCCGCGCATTGACCCCTGCAGCCCGGAATGCATCTGCAAGGGCCATGGCGTTCATCACCGTGGCCAGCATCCCCATGTAGTCGGCGGTGGCGCGATCCATGCCGGACGCGGCCCCCGCCATCCCACGGAAGATGTTCCCGCCGCCAATCACAATCCCGACCTCAACACCGACACGGGTCACATCGACCACATCGGCAACGATCCCGGCAACCACATCTCGGTTGATACCATAAGCGTCGTCACCCATCAGGGCTTCGCCGGAAAGCTTGAGAAGAATGCGTTTGTAGGCGGGCTGACTCATTGCTTGCGGACCTCTTACTTCTGGGCCGCAGCGGCGGCCTGGGCAGCCACTTCGGCGGCGAAGTCGGTCACCTTCTTCTCGATGCCTTCACCGACGATGTAGAGGGTGAAACCAGCAACGGAAGCACCCTTGGCCTTCAGTAGCTGGCTGATGGTCTGCTTGCCATCTTCAGCCTTGACGAAGACTTGATCCAGCAGGGTCACGTCCTTGAGGAACTTCTGCACGGTACCTTCAGCGATCTTCTCGAGCATGGCTTCCGGTTTGCCGGCCTCGCGGGCCTTCTCGATGGCGACACGACGCTCGACATCCAGCAGCTCGGCCGGAACGCCGGAGGCATCCAGGGACTTGGGCTTGGACGCAGCGATGTGCATGGCCAGATCCTTGGCCAGGGCTTCATCACCCCCCACCAGATCGATCAGCACACCGATCTTGGAACCACCATGGATGTAACTGGCCACGGCGCCCTTGGCTTCCACGCGCACAAAGCGGCGGATGGTCATGTTTTCGCCGATCTTGCCGATCAGGGCCTTGCGGACTTCTTCAACGCTCTGGCCGTTCAGATCCAGGGCGGAAAGGGCCTCGACATCCGCCGGGTTCTGGGTTGCCACCAGCTCGGCAACATTCTTGACCAGGGCCAGGAAGTCGTCGTTCTTGGCCACGAAATCGGTCTCGCAGTTCACTTCAACCATCGCGCCGAGCTTGGCGTCAGCGGAGATGTACACCCCCACGATGCCTTCCGCAGTTACACGGGCGGCGGCCTTGGAGGCCTTGTTGCCCAGCTTGATGCGCAGAATCTCTTCGGCCTTGGCCATGTCGCCAGCGGCTTCGGACAGGGCCTTCTTGCATTCCATCATGGGTGCGTCGGTCTTCTCGCGCAGCTCCTTGACCATGCCTGCGGTAATTTCCGCCATGCTTGCTCCTAAATATGTCTGTTTAATCGGATTCAGTAAGACTCAGACCTGCTCTTCGGCGCTGTCTTCCACTTCCACGAACTCGTCGGAACCGGCCGCAACGATCTCCTGGATGACCTGGTTCTTGCCTTCCAGCACGGCATCAGCCACGCCGCGGGCGTACAGGCGGATCGCACGGGACGAATCGTCGTTACCCGGGATCACGAAATCAACACCTTCGGGGGTGTGGTTGGTATCAACGACAGCAACAACCGGGATGCCCAGCTTGTTGGCTTCGGTGATGGCAATCTTGTGGTAACCCACGTCGATCACGAACAGGGCATCCGGCAGACCGCCCAGATCCTTGATGCCGCCGAGGCTCTTTTGCAGCTTCTCGAGCTCGCGGGACGCCATCAGGGCTTCTTTCTTGGACAGACGCTCAATGGAGCCGTCTTCCACCATGGCTTCCATTTCCTTCAGGCGCTTGATGGAAACTTTGACGGTCTTGAAGTTGGTGAGCATGCCGCCCAGCCAGCGCTCATCGACGTAGGGCATGCCGGCGCGACGGGCTTCCTCGGCAACGATTTCGCGAGCCTGACGCTTCGTGCCGACCATCAGCACGGTGCCACGGTTGGCAGCCAGCTTGCGCACGAAATCCATGGCCTCGTTGTACTTGACGAGGGTCTTTTCGAGGTTGACGATGTGAATCTTGTTGCGCTGACCGAAAATGAAGGGAGCCATCTTCGGGTTCCAGAAACGGGTTTGGTGACCAAAGTGGACGCCCGCTTCGAGCATTTGACGCATGGTGACAGACATTTTGTACTCCAATACAGAGGTTTGACCGCCGCCCAGCCTGCCTGGCCCGCCCATGCGGAACCACGCCTTGCCGCGAGCCATCCTTGCGGAAGACCCACCGGACCTCAATGGGCCGGACGTGTGAATTTTGCCTGGCACGTACCAGACAAGCCTCCGATTGTAGCAGCAACCCATTACATCCCTCAAGACCGGCCAGGCGCGGCGACTCTCTTGCCGGATTGCCCGCGCGCGCCGCATGAGCTAGCCTAGCGTGTCCGTACCCCGACAGATGAAGCCCATGAGCGTCACCATAAAAACACCACAGGAAATTGAAAAGATGCGCATCGCGGGCCGCCTGGGCTCCGAAGTACTCGACTACATCACTCCTTTCGTCAAGCCAGGCGTAACAACAGGCGAACTGGACCGGCTCTGCCATGACTACATGGTCGAGGTCCAGGGCTGCATCCCCGCCCCGCTCAATTACTGCCCCCCGGGCTACAAGCCCTACCCCAAGTCGATCTGCACCTCCATCAACCATCAAGTCTGCCATGGCGTACCTGGTGACAAGGCCCTCAAGAAAGGCGACATCGTCAACCTGGACATCACGGTGATCAAGGATGGCTACCACGGCGACACCAGCCGGATGTTTCTCGTTGGCGGCGAAAACAACTGCAGCATCCTGGCCAGACGTCTATGCCAGGTCACCTACGAGTGCCTATGGCTGGGAATTGCCCAGGTTCGCCCTGGCGCCCATCTTGGCGACATTGGCCACGCCATCCAGCGACATGCAGAAGCCAGTGGCTTCTCCGTTGTTCGCGAGTTCTGCGGCCATGGCATCGGAGCGAACTTTCACGAAGACCCCCAGGTTCTGCACTATGGCAAGCGGGACACCGGCATCGAACTCAAGCCGGGCATGATCTTCACCATCGAGCCGATGATCAATGCCGGAAAGGCGGCCATCTCGGAGCTTCCCGACGGATGGACCATCGTCACGCGTGATCGCAGCCTGTCCGCCCAGTGGGAGCACATGATTCTCGTCACGGAATCCGGCGTCGAGGTGCTGACCCTCTCCGCGAATTCCCCGGCGCGCCCGGATATCGTCGCCAACATTCTGCCCTGAGAAACCACCCCCGAAGATGTCCGACTCCTCATCCATCATTCCTCCCGACACCGCACGGGACATCATCGGTCGCTACAAGGCACGCCTCAAGAGTGGCGGAAGCAGCCTGCGCGCAGCCTACGAGACCCGTCCCCTGACGGACCCCATCCTGCGCGGACGCTCCCAGCTAGTGGATGGCGTGCTCGCGGACCTTTGGGCGGATTTCGGACTCCCTGCCTCGGCCACGCTGGTGGCCGTAGGCGGCTACGGACGCGAAGAACTCTTTCCCTGTTCTGACGTGGACCTGCTCTTCCTGCTTGAAGACGAGCCTGACGCCAACCTCGAAGAACGCCTGACGGGAATGATCGGTCTGATCTGGGATATCGGCCTCGAGATCGGCCACAGCGTGCGCACCATTGAGGGCTGCCTTGAGGAGGCCACCCTCGACGTGACGGTGATGACCAATCTGCTGGAAGCCCGCCGAGTCCTGGGCAACCCGGAACTGTTCGAGCGTTTCGAGACCCGTCTGCGCGGCGTTATCAACGCAGGACAGTTTTTCAAGGCAAAACGCCTGGAACAGGAACAGCGCTACACCCGCCACAACGAGACGCCCTACTCCCTGGAGCCAAACTGCAAGGAAAGCCCCGGAGGCCTGCGGGATCTGCAGATGATCGGCTGGATCAGCCGCGCCGCCGGCATGGGCACCCACTGGCGTGACCTTGCGCGGCATGGATTGGTGACGGACGACGAGGCCACCGAGCTGCGCGAGCTGGAGCGCTTTCTGCAGCACGCACGCATCCGCCTGCACCATCTCACGGGACGTCGGGAAGATCGCCTGCTTTTCGATCACCAGGAGAAACTCGCCCGCTGCTTCGGATTCGAGGCGACGGAAGCCCGCCGGGCCTCCGAAGTGTTCATGCAGGAGTACTACCGGACAGCCAAGAAGGTCACCCAGCTCAATACCATCCTGCTACTCAACTTCGGCGTCGAGTTCTTCCCCAATCGCTATCCCGCGGCCATCAACATCAATGACCGTTTCCAGTGCGTGCGTGAGCTGCTCGACGTTCGGGATGAAGGCGTATTCGACCGCCACCCCAGCGCCCTGCTCGAGTGCTTCCTGCTGCTTGAACAGCGCTCCGAACTCAAGGGGATGACAGCCCGCACGCTCCGCGCCCTGTGGCGCGGCCGCAAGCTGATCAACGCCGAATTCAGGCAGAACCCGGCAAATAGAGCGCTGTTTCTGCGCCTTCTGCAGCAAAAACGCGGCGTCGTGCATGAGATGCGGCGCATGAACCAGTACGGCATCCTGAGTTTCTACCTGCCGGCCTGGCGCCGCATCGTCGGCCAGATGCAGCACGACCTCTTTCACGTTTACACTGTGGATCAGCACATCCTCCAAGTGCTGCGCAACGTACGACGCTTCATGGTGGCGGAGCATGCCCACGAGTACCCCCTGCTGACCCGCCTGACCACAAGCTTCGAGAAGCCCTGGCTGATCTACATCGCGGCCCTGTTTCACGACATCGCCAAGGGTCGGGGCGGCGACCATTCAAAGCTGGGAATGAAGGATGCCCGGGATTTCTGTGAATCCCACGGCCTTGAGGAAAACGACACCCTGTTGGTTGAATGGCTGGTCCAGCATCATCTATCCATGTCCAACGTCGCCCAGAAGCAGGACATGTCTGACCTGGAAGTGATCCGCCGCTTCGCCAATCTCGCCGGGGACGAGCGCCGCCTCAACGCCCTCTACATCCTCACCCACGCCGATATCCGTGGCACCAGCCCGAAGGTCTGGAACGGCTGGAAGGGAAAGCTCCTGGAAGACCTGTTCTTTGCGGCCCAGCGCCTCCTCCGAGGCGCGACACCCCAGCAGGCACTGGGGACACCGATCCGCCAGGACGACGCACGCAACCTGCTGCGCTACTACGGCCTGCGCCCGGGCACCGAGGACAGCCTGTGGGACCAGCTCGACACCGTGTATTTCCTGCGCCACGATCCGGAGGAAATCGCCTGGCACGCCCGCATGCTGTATTACCGGGTCGTCACCGACGAGCCCGTCGTCAAGGCACGCCTCAGCCATGTGGGCGAGGGCCTGCAGGTGATGGTCTATATGAAGGATCAGCGCGACCTCTTCATGCGTCTGTGCGGCTTCTTCAGCCGGCTCGGCTTCTCGATTGCCGACGCCAAGATTCACACCACCCGACATGGCTACGCGCTGGACAGCTTCGTGCTGCTAGACCCGGGCCAGGAAGTACATTACCGGGATCTGATCACGCTTCTCGAACACGACCTCACCGAGCGCCTGGCGACCCATGCCCCGGTCGATCGGCCCGCCAGCGGACGCCTGTCGAGGGAGGTAAAACACTTTCCGATTACCCCCGAGATCAGCATCCGTCCCGACGAAAGGGGTCAGCATCACATCATGTCGGTAACCGCAGCTGACCGGCCTGGCCTGCTGTTCGGTGTTGCTGAAACCCTGGCCGCCTATGGCATCAACCTGCACACCGCCAAGATTGCCACCCTGGGCGAACGGGTTGAAGACACGTTCCTGATCAGCGGACCGGGCTTGTCCCAGGACGTCCAGGTACTCAAGATCGAATCTGATCTGCTCGAAAAACTGGCTGTCTGAACCAGAAGTCCGCGGCCGTCGGTCAATCGTCGGCCGTCATCATCCCGTTCGGAAAAAGGACATCTGTATAGCCGAAGCGGGAAAAGTCCCGCACCCGCATGGGATAGAGCACCCCATCCAGGTGATCACATTCGTGCTGCACCACGCGGGCATGGAAGCCCGTTGCCCGACGATCCAAGGGCCGCCCCTGCTCATCGAAACCCGCATAGTGCAGCTCCGTCCAGCGCGGAACCCAGCCACGCAGCCCGGGCACCGAAAGACACCCCTCCCAGCCCCCCTCCTCATCCTCCGAAAGCGGCGTCAGAACGGGATTGATCAGCACGGTATCGGGCACGCTCGAGGCATCCGGATAACGCGGGCTCGGACCACCACCAAATATCACCAGCCGGAGATCCACACCAATCTGCGGCGCCGCGAGCCCGGCGCCATTGAGATGGGCCATCGTGTCCCGCATATCCTGAATCAGGGCAAGGAGCTCGGGTGTGGCAAAGCGCTCAACGGGCGCAGCCCGACGCAGGAGCCGCGGATCACCCATCCGCAACACGTCGCGGATCATGCTTCGCAGATGTGGTCGAGCACCCTGCGCACCCGCCCCATCGCCTCCCTGAGCACCGTGTCGATGCTGTCAAAACAGATACCGGACGCACTCGCCGCGCGCCCGGCCGCATAGTTGGCAACCACGTTGATTGCCGCATAGGGAATTCCAAGCTCCCGAGCCAGAACGGCCTCCGGCATTCCAGTCATCCCCACCACGTCACAGCCATCCCGCTCGAGACGGTTGATCTCCGCCGCCGTCTCCAGCCGCGGCCCCTGGGTGGCGGCATACACCGCACCATCAGCAACAGCTTCGCCCGCCGCCGCCGCCGCGCGCAGAATTCTCTGGCGCAGGGCCTGCTCGTAAGGGTCGGTGAAGTCCACATGGACCACGGGCGCCTCGGAGCCCTCATGGAAAGTGCTCTTGCGACCCCAGGTGTAGTCGATGATCTGATGGGGTACCACGAGGGCGCCCGGACACAGGTCGGCGCGAATGCCGCCGACAGACGCCACCGAGATGATCGCGTCCACCTTGGCTTGGTGCAGGGCCCACAGATTTGCCTGGTAATTCACCCGGTGGGGCGGAATCGTGTGCCCATAGCCGTGCCGGGCAAGAAATACGACCGGCCGCGAGCACAAACGGCCGAAGGTGAGCGCACCGGACGGTTCGCCAAAAGGGGTGCGAACCACCTCCCGCCGGATCAAGTCCAGGGATGCAAGCTGCGTCAGGCCACTGCCGCCGATGATTGCCAGCATGTCCGGCTACTCCTCAATTTGGTGTCGGGCGCGAATCTTAGCACGGCGGGCAAGGCACCCCACCCATGCTGCAATGCGCAAAGACGTGCTAAAATCTCGGGTTTACAAGTACTTCCGGTATCCGACCCCATGTCCCGCGCCATTCGAAACATTGCCATCATCGCCCACGTCGACCACGGCAAGACCACCCTCGTCGACCAACTCCTGCGCCAGTCCGGCACTTTCCGTGAAAACCAGCAGGTCAGTGAACGGGTGATGGACAGCAACGACATCGAAAAGGAACGAGGCATCACGATCCTGTCGAAGAACTGCGCGATCCAGTACGGCGACACCCACATCAACATCGTCGACACCCCGGGCCATGCCGACTTCGGCGGCGAAGTGGAGCGCGTACTGTCCATGGTCGACAGCGTGCTGCTGCTGGTGGACTCCGTCGAAGGCCCCATGCCCCAGACCCGCTTCGTGACCCGCAAGGCCCTGGGCCTCGGTCTCAAGCCCATCGTCGTGATCAACAAGATCGACCGGCCGGGCGCCCGCCCCGACTGGGTCATCAACCATACCTTCGATCTGTTCGACAAGCTCGGCGCCACCGACGAGCAGCTCGACTTCCCCATCATCTACGCCTCCGGCCTCAACGGCTTCGCGATGGAGAATCTGGAAGACGAGCGTACCGACATGCGCCCCCTGTTCGAGGCCATCCTCAAGCACGTCCCCGCCCCCGAAGTGGACGCCGACGGCCCGCTGCAGATGCAGGTCTGCTCCCTCGACTACTCCACCTACATGGGGCAGATCGGCATCGGCCGCATCAAGCGTGGCCGCATCAAGCCCAATCAGGAAATCGTCGTCATGTACGGTGACGAGAACCGAGGCAAGGGCAAGGTCTCCCAGATCCTCACCTTCAAGGGCCTGGAGCGCTCCCCGGCCGAATCCGCCGAAGCAGGCGACATCGTGCTGGTGGCAGGCATCCAGCAGGTCAACATCGGTGTGACCCTGTGCGATCCGGAATGCCTTGAAGGCATGACCCCGATCGCCGTGGATGAACCCACCCTGACCATGAACTTCATGGTCAACTCCTCCCCGCTGGCCGGCCGTGAAGGCAAGTTCGTCACCAGCCGCCAGATCCGTGAGCGTCTCGAGAAGGAACTGCTGAAGAACGTCGCCCTGCGCGTCAACTTCACCAACGACTCGGACACCTTCGAAGTCTCCGGTCGCGGCGAACTGCACCTGACCATCCTGCTGGAGAACATGCGTCGGGAAGGCTACGAAATGGCTGTGGGCCGCCCCCGCGTGGTGTTCAAGGACATCGACGGCGTCAAGTGCGAGCCCTACGAAATGCTCACCGTCGACGTGGAAGAAGAGCACCAGGGCGGCGTGATGGAAGAACTCGGCCGCCGCCGCGGCGAACTGCAGGACATGGCGCCGGACGGCAAGGGCCGCGTGCGGCTCGAATACCGCATTCCGGCCCGCGGCCTGATCGGCTTCCAGGGAGAATTCCTGACCATGACCCGCGGTACCGGTCTGGCCAGCCACGTGTTCGACGACTACGGTCCGATGGGCGGCACCCTGGCCGAACGCCGCAACGGCGTGCTGATCTCCCAGAACGACGGCGAAGCCGTCGCCTATGCACTGTGGAACCTGCAGGATCGCGGCCGCATGTTCGTGAGCCCGGGCGACGCCCTGTACGAAGGCATGATCATCGGCATCCACACCCGCGACAACGATCTGGTGGTGAACCCGATCAAGGGCAAGCAGCTCACCAACGTGCGGGCCTCGGGCACTGACGAAGCCGTTCGCCTGATCAACCCGATCCAGCTGACCCTCGAATCCGCCATCGAATTCATTGCCGATGACGAAATTGTTGAGATCACCCCCAAGAGCATCCGCCTGCGCAAGCGCTTCCTCAAGGAACACGACCGCAAGCGTGCAGCCCGCGAAGAGGCATAAAAAAGCGCCTATCAGGCCGGGGCAACCCGGCCCGGGCAACAAAAAGCGCGGCTCGAGGGCCGCGCTTTTTGTTGCCTGCTCCTTAAGCGGGGTTCAAGCCCCCCGGACTCACACACGTGAGGCCAGGAAGGCCCCAAATTCCTCACCAACCTCCGGGTGCTTCAAGCCGAGCTCGACCGTTGCCTGCAGATAGCCCAGCTTTGAACCACAGTCATAGCGCACACCGCGGAACTGGTAGGCCAGCACAGCCTCCTCCTTGAGCAGCGAAGCAATGGCGTCGGTGAGCTGAAGCTCGCCACCGGCCCCGGGCTCGAGCTGTCGCAGATGATCGAAGATACGTCCGGTCAGAATGTAGCGCCCAATCACAGCCTGGGTGGACGGCGCCTCCTCAGGCTTGGGTTTCTCTACGATTCCGCTGACCCGCTGCACCTCACCGCTATCACGCTCGGTGCTGACAATACCGTACTGGCGAGTCTGTTCCCGGGGCACGTTCATCACGCCCAGCACGGAACAACGATGATAGTTGTAGACCTCGGCCATCTGCTGCATGACCGGCGATCCGCCCAGTGAATCCAGCAAATCATCGGCCAGCAGCACGGCAAAGGGCTCATCCCCCACCACCGAGGCGGCGCACAGCACCGCGTGCCCCAGGCCCAGCGCTTCGGCCTGACGGATATAGATGCAATTCACATGGGACGGGACAGTATCCCGGACGATCTTGAGGAGATCGGCCTTGCCACGCATCTCCAGTTCGGTTTCCAGTTCATACGCCTTGTCGAAATGGTCCTCGATGGCCCGCTTCGAGCGGCCCGTAATGAACACCAGATCAGTCATGCCCGCCGCCACGGCCTCCTCCACCGCGTACTGGATCAGCGGCTTGTCCACAATGGGCATCATTTCCTTCGGGCTGGCCTTGGTTGCCGGCAAGAAACGGCTGCCCAGACCCGCCACAGGAAAGACCGCTTTCGTCACCCTCTTCATCATCATTCTCCGAATAACATTCCCTGGCCGTCGGGCGCGCCCGCGTCGGCCGGCTTCAACAAGCAACGCAGCCCGTCCTCGTCCAGAATGGTGACGCCGAGTTGTTGCGCCTTTTCAAGCTTGCTGCCCGCATCACTACCCGCCACCACGTAATCCGTCTTCTTCGACACCGACCCCACCACCTTGCCGCCGGCAGCTTCGATCAAAGCAGTGGCCTTATCCCTGCTCAGGCTCGGCAGGGTTCCGGTCAGTACCACCTTCTTGCCATTCAGGGCACCGACCGATGGGCGGGCCGCCGGCTCCGTCTCGGGCCAGCGCATCTCCCGCTGCAGCACCGAGATCACCTCCCGGTTATGGGCTTCGGCCAGAAAATCGAGAATGCAATGGGCCACCACCGGCCCCACATCCGGCACTTCGAGCAATGCCACCTCGTTGGCCGCGAGGAAGAACTCAAGCTTGCCGAAATGGCGCGCCAGATCCTTGGCGGTCGTCTCCCCCACATTGCGGATGCCAAGGCCGAAGATGAAACGCGCAAGCGAGGTATCCCGGCTCTTGTCGATGGCCGCAAGCAGGTTGACCGCCGATTTCTCACCCATCCGCTCCAGCCCCGCCAGCACCTCCTGGCTCACCCGGGTCGGATCGTAAAGATCGGCCGGCGTGCGCACGATGCCGGCATTGACCAGCTGGTTGACGATCTGGTCACCCAGCCCGTCCACATCCACCGCCCGACGGCTCGCAAAGTGGAGCAGCGCCTGCTTGCACTGAGCCGGACAGAACAGCCCGCCCGTGCATCGGGCCACCGCCTCATCCTCACCCCGAACCACGTGGGAACCACATTCGGGGCACACATGGCCGATGGCCTCGAGCAGATCATAGCGGGGCAACTCGCCCTCCCGCCGCTCGGCAATCGGGCCGACCACCTCCGGGATCACGTCGCCCGCACGGCGCACGATCACCCAGTCACCGACCCGCACATCCTTGCGATCGATCTCCCCCTGGTTGTGCAGCGTCGCATTGGTCACCGTGACGCCACCGACAAACACCGGCTCCAGACGGGCCACCGGCGTGATCGCGCCCGTGCGCCCCACCTGCACATCGATACCCAGCAGGCGGGTCACCACCTCTTGGGCGGGGTATTTGTGGGCCACCGCCCAGCGGGGCTCCCTCGAGACGAAACCGAGGGTCTGCTGCAGATCAAGGCGGTCCACTTTGTACACCACCCCGTCGATGTCGAACGGCAGCGACTCCCGCAGGCCCGCCATCTCCTGATGGAAGCGTGCCAGCCCCTCCGGACCGTCCGCGCGGCATCGGTGCTCACACACGGGCAGGCCAAATGCGGCGAGGGCATCCAGCACCTCGGAATGCGTCGCCGGCATGGCCCACCCCTGCACCTCCCCGAGCCCGTAGGCAAAGAAGGACAAGGGACGCCTCGCAGTGATGCCAGGATCGAGTTGGCGCAGGCTACCCGCCGCGGCATTGCGTGGATTGACGAACACCTTTTGCCCGGCTGCCGCCTGGCTGGCATTGAGACGCTCGAAATCGTCACGACGCATGTAAATCTCGCCCCGCACCTCCAGTACCGCCGGCGCGGCTCCGCGCAGACGCAAGGGAATCCGGTGCACGGTGCGCACATTTGGCGTTACGTCCTCGCCGGTACTACCGTCACCCCGGGTCGCCGCCTGAACCAGCACACCGTGCTCGTAGCGCAGATTGATGGCCAAGCCATCAAACTTGAGCTCCGCCGCATAGGTGACGGGCGGCGCCGACACCTCCAGGCCGAGCGCACGCCGTACCCGGGCATCGAAGCTGACAGCCCCTTGATCGGTCGTATCGGTCTCGGTGTGGATGGACAGCATCGGCAGGGCATGGGCCACTGACGCAAGCTCGGATGAAGGACGCCCACCCACCCGCAAGGTCGGCGAGTCGGGGGTCAGAACCTCCGGATGAGCGGCTTCAAGATCCTGCAGATCCCGGAACAGGCGGTCATACTCGGCATCGGGAACCGTTGGCGCATCAAGAACGTAGTACGCGTACTCATGGCGCTCCAGCTCCGCGCGCAGGGCTGCAGCCCGTGCGGCTGGGTCCTCCAGACCTGACGTCATGGACAACGCAGATCAGGAGAACAGGCGGCGCGCCAGGGCCGAGCCCGGGGCGATACCGTACTCGGCCATCTGCCCCTGAAACTGCTCGATCTGCGCCCGGATCAGGCCGACGGCCTTGTCACCGAAGGGCGAACGATTGTCGTCCACCACCGCTCCGTTGAGGGCTTCAGCAAGTTGCTGGGCAACGGCCATCATGCGCTCAAAGACCCGCACCCCCTCAGCCACCCGGGGAACGTCGAGAGTCAGCGTAACGCCCTGGGTACTCAGGCCTCGCATTTCCTCGGCCACGAATGGACTGGGCTCAAGATTGCTCAACACGAACTGGCTGATGCCCAGCTCGTCTCGGGCATGGAAACAACCATCCTCCAGCAGTTCAAGCCCGGCGGCTTCTGCCAGACCACGCAGCTTGGTCCCGGCGAAAGCCTGATCCCGGGCCACCACGTTGACACCGATCTGGATATCCACGCCTGCACAGAAGCGATCAAGCTCGGCGGCCTGAGCCAGGGCCTCACCCTTGGCCGGCAGGGAGGGAATGGCCATAAAGATGTCGCACATGCGCTGCAATCCATCGGCAACGCGGGAAAGATCCGCATCAACGGCCGGACCACGACGGTCCACCAACTGCAGCGCCACGCACACCCAGTGATAACCACTTCCGCTGTTGGGGCCAACGACCTCCCAGCGATTGTCGGAATCGGAAAAACCAAACCATCGTACCGGCTTGTGAACGCCCTGGAGCTGCTCCGAGGCCGCTTGCCAGAGACGGCCTGCCACCACGGGTTCAATGGACTCGACGCGGACCACCCAGTCAGCCCGCTCGTCCACTTCGGGCGGCAGCAGGGGAGGCACCCTTCGGGCACTTGCATCCTTCACCGACTTGGCACTGGGCTGGACACGAACGGAGGCATCGGCACCCATCACCGGCTCAACTCGCTCCTTGGAGCCCACGCCCGTCGGCAACTCACTGAGTACGGGCTCTTGCGAACTCGCCGGCACAAGCGACTCCAGCGCCTTGCGCTGCTTGCGCTCCTGCCACTTGTTGAACGCAAAAATGCCGACGACCACAACACCGCCGACTCCGATCAGACCCATCTGCAACTCACTGATTGCCATCGATTTCCCTTGTTTCCCGGTCAGACTGCGCCGGCTTCGGCCAAACGCAGCGCTTCCTCGATATCCACTTCCACCACCCTCGACACCCCCTGCTCCTGCATCGTGACCCCCACTAGCTGCTGCGCGATCTCCATGGTGATCTTGCTGTGGCTGATGAACACGAACTGGGTCTGCGACGACATGCGCTTGACCATCCGGCAATAGCGCTCGGTATTCGAATCGTCAAGGGGTGCGTCGACCTCATCCAGCATGCAGAAAGGCGCGGGATTGAGCTGGAACATGGAAAATACCAGAGCAATCGCTGTCAGCGCCTTTTCGCCGCCCGAAAGTAGCTGGATCGAGCTGTTCTTCTTGCCCGGCGGCTGGGCCACGATGGAGATTCCCGCATCAAGGATCTCGTCACCGGTCAGGACCAAGCGCGCTTCGCCTCCTCCGAACAGCATGGGAAACAAGCTGCCGAAATGGCGATTGACCGTATTGTACGTCTCCTGAAGCTGCTCACGGGTTTCCCTGTCGATCCTCCGGATCGCATCCTCCAGCGTTTCAATGGCCCCAAGCAGGTCATCGCTCTGGGCATCCAGGTAGAACTTGCGCTCTGATGCCACCTTCAATTCATCCAGCGCGGCGAGATTGACGGAACCCAGATCGGCAATCTCCCGTCCCAGTCGAGCCACCTCGCGCTGAAGCGCCCCCTCCCGCAGATCGGGGGTGAGCAGCGGCGAAAGTGCGGCTTCGTCGGCCTTGGCCTCATCCAGCCGCGCCGCATGCTGGCCCTCTGCCATCTCGGCCGCCTGCACCCGCAGGCGCAGATCAGCCACCCGCTCCCGCTGGGGGGCGGCCGCATGTTCGGTACGCAGGCGTTCTTCTTCCAGTGCCCTCAAGCTGGCGTTGGCCTCTTCAAGTACGTTGCGGCATGCCGCCAGTGCAGTCTCACGCACCGTCCGCTGACCGACAGACTCCTGCAGGGCGGCGGCCACCGACACCTCGTCAATCTCGAGGAGAGACTCGCGGCGCTCCACCAGCTCATCGGCGATGCGCGCAAGCTGCTCGGCGGCCAGCGCCCGGTTACGCTCGATATCCTCCAGTTTGCTGCGGCACTCCCGCTCGGAGTGACGGGCTTCCTGCAGCTCCCGCGCCAGGGCCTGCTCGAGGGCGCGGGTTTCGCGCAGGGCGCTGTCCCGCTCCCGACGCACCGCCTCCGCCGCTTCCAGACGGCCGCGCTGCAAGTCTGCCATCTCGCGGCTGCGCTCGAGTTCGGTTTCGGAACGCATCAGTCGGTCCCGCTCGGCCTGCTCACCATGGGCAATCTCACCCAGGTCGCGGTCGATCTGGCCGCAGCGCTCCTCATAGCGCATCCGGGCCTGATTGAGCTTCAGCACCTCGACCTGCTCGGCATGCACACGGGCCTGGAGAGCCTGGGCATCGCGGCGCAGGCTGGCAATGGACTCCTGCAGGCGGCTCGCCAGGGCTTCCGCCTCGGCCACCGTCCCGTGGGCCATGGCGGCCTCATCCTGGGCGGCCGTCACTTCGGCGCTCAGGTGCTCAATCTCCCGCTGACGTTCGATGACCCCGTGGGTGCGTGAATCCGGCGCATAGTGGCTGAGGGCATGGCGATCAAGGAGCCGGCCCTCCCGCGACACCAGCATCGTGCCGACAGGCAGTTCGCTACGCCGCCCCAGCCAGACGGACAGATCGTCGGCGACGAAAACCCGACCCAGCCAGGCATTCAGGATCTCGGCAAGTTCGGCATCGGCTTCCACCAGGGCGCCCAGCGGACGCGTGCCCGCTGGCGCATCACCTCCATCGGCCGCCGGGACGACCCCGGGGAGCAAAAAGGCCACGGCTCCGGGCACCTTGTCGGCCAGCGCAGCCAGGGCGGCCTGCCCATCCACCGCGGGCAGCGCAGCCAGCCGCTCCCGCAGAACGGCCTCGACGGCCAGCTCCCAACCGGCTTCGACACGAATGCGCTGCCACAGGGGCGTGAGCCCATCCAGGTGATGCCGCTTGAGCCAATCGCCCAGCTGCCCCTGCACCTGCACCTTGCCCTGCAGTTGCACCAGGGCCTCGCGGCGCGCCCGCAGTTCCGTGGCCCGGCGCTGGGCCTGGCGCTCAGCCTCGACGGCGTGCTTGAGCGCCTGCTGGGCAGCGGGCACCTCGGCATTGCGTTCGGCCAGCTCTGCCTGGGCGCGGGACAGGCTGTCCTCGACCTCCTCCAGCATCGCCTCCCGCTCAGCCACCTGGCGCAGATCCGGAGCCTGCACGACCGACTGCTCCTGCTGCAGCCGCACGCGACGCTGGGACAAGGCTTCAAGGGTTCGCTCGCTGCTCACCCGGTGCGCCTCCTCCACTCGGATCTGCTGCTCGGCGTGGTTCAGTTCCCGACGCACGGCAGCGGCGGTGGCATCGGCTGCGCGCAGGGCTTCTTCGGCCTCGGGCAAGCGCTCACCAACCTCGCCGTGACGGGCCTCCGCCTGCTCCACCCTTATGCCTGCATGCTCAAGCAACCCGCTCCAGCGCTCGCCGTCGGCCACCAGGGCATCAAGCTGACTGCGCCACTGGGCGTCGTCGCGCTCGAGCTGGGCCAGCCGGCTCTCCAGGATGCGGCGGCTATCGCGGAGGCGGGCAAGCTCACCCTCCAGGCGGGTCAGCTCGGCACTCACCGTGTAGAGCGCCTCCTGGGCGAGCTGCACGCCTTCATTGGCCCCTAGCTGCGCATCGCGGGCCGTCTCAAGCTGGCCCTCGAGGGTCTGCAGGTGGGTAGAGTCTGCCTCGATGCGCCGAGTCGCTTCAGCCAACTCATCCGACAAGCGGGCGCGCTCTGCCCGCGCCTCGTTACGCTTCATCAGCCACAACAGGTTCTGACGCTCGGACAGGCTGGCATTGAGCTGCCGATACTTCTCGGCAACCGCAGCCTGAGTCTCGAGCTTGCCGATCTGCTGGCCAAGCTCGTTACGGATGTCTTCAAGGCGGGTCAGGTTGTCCCGGGCATCGGACAGGCGCCCTTCGGTCTCGCGGCGCCGCTCCCGGTACTTGGTCACCCCCGCCGCCTCTTCGAGGAAGCCTCGCACTTCTTCAGGCTTGGCCTCGATGATGCGGGAGATCATGCCCTGCTCGATGATGGCGTAGGCCCGCGGGCCAAGACCCGTCCCGAGGAACAGGTCGATCACGTCCTTGCGCCGGACCTGCACCCCGTTGATGTAGTAAGTGGACTCGCCGCTACGATCGAGCACCCGCTTCACCGCCACCTCGGCATAGGGCTTCCACTGGCCGGCGGCCCTGCCTTCGGCGTTGTCGAACACCAGTTCGACGCTGGCCCGGGACACCGGTTTGCGCGTCGTCGAGCCGTTGAAGATGACGTCCATCATCGACCCCCCGCGCAGGGCCGAGGCCCGCGACTCGCCCAGCACCCAGCGCACGGCATCGATGATGTTCGACTTGCCGCAACCGTTCGGACCGACGACGCCCACCAGATTGCCGGGCGTGAGCACGGTGGTCGGGTCTACGAAGGTCTTGAAACCGGCAAGCTTGAGTTTGGCCAGGCGCACGTATTCAGGGGGTCAGAAAGACTTCGGCGAGCGGATGCTGCACCGCCACATTAACGACGGCCGCTATAATAACATCAGCCAAAAAAGCGGCTACCGGGTGCCATCCACTTGCCCGTCGGGATCACGCGCAGCCCGGCTGATCGGCCGAGCGGGCACCCGCTCCGGGCCCGCCCGGCCCCATGACCCCCGCCCGTTTCGGGCCGATTACAGGATACCTTCCCAACGTGAATCCGCACCTCCAGGATCTTCATCCCTATCCTTTCGAGAAGCTGCGCACCCTCTTCGAGGGTATTGTTCCCCCCGCCGGTCTGTCGGCGATCCGCCTTTCCATTGGCGAGCCCCAACATGCAACGCCCGGGCTCATCCGCCAGGCCCTGGTGGACAACCTGGGCGGCCTCGCCAGCTACCCCACCACCCAGGGCTCCGACGCCCTGCGCCAGTCCATCGCTGGCTGGCTGGATCGGCGCTATCGCCTGCCGGGGGTCAATCCGGTAACCCAGGTCTTGCCGGTCAACGGCTCTCGGGAGGCCCTCTTCGCCTTTGCCCAGTGCGTGATCGACTGCTCCCGGCCCGATGCTCTGGTGATCTGCCCGAATCCGTTCTATCAGATCTACGAAGGTGCAGCCTATCTGGCCGGCGCCCGGCCCTACTTCGTCAATAACCTGCCGGACGACCGCTTTGCCTCCGATTTTGCCAGCGTGCCGGAATCGGACTGGCAGCGCGTGCAACTCGTCTATGTCTGCTCGCCCGGTAACCCCACCGGCCGCGTCCTGTCCCTGGAGGAGTGGAAGCAGCTCTTCGACCTGTCGGACTGCTACGGTTTCGTCATCGCCGCCGACGAGTGCTATTCCGAGATCTACTTCGATGACGCCCATCTGCCCATCGGCGGGCTTGAGGCCGCCCATCGCCTGGGCCGCAGCGACTTCCGCAACGTGGTGATGTTCTCCAGCCTGTCGAAGCGCTCCAACGTGCCCGGCATGCGCTCGGGCTTCGTGGCCGGCGATGCGGGCATCCTCAAGAAATTACTACTCTACCGCACCTACCACGGCTGCGCCATGAGCCCCACCGTACAGGCCGCCTCAGCGGCAGCCTGGAACGACGAAGCCCACGTGGCCGAGAACCGGCGCCTGTACCGCGAGAAATTCGACCTCATCACGCCAATGATCGCGGCCCACCTGGACGTGGAACTTCCGGATGCGGGCTTCTATCTATGGGCCCGGGTGGACCGACTCGGACTTTCCGATACCGAGTTCGCCCGGCGCTTGCAGGCCGAATATAATGTGACAGTTCTGCCCGGCAGCTACCTCGCGCGGGAAGCCCACGGGATCAATCCCGGAGCCGGTTTCGTGCGCATTGCCCTCGTTGCCGATCTGGCAGAGTGTGTCGAGGCAGCACACCGCATCGTCTCCTTCGCCCAACAACTTTCGAATAAACCATGAGCGTTCAAATGCACATCACGCCCCACCACGAGAACCCCTTTGCCACCCTGATCGAGGAACTGTGGGAGCGCCGCACCGACCTGTCGGCCGCCAGTGCCACCAAGGAGCAGATCGAGGTCATCGAGCACGTGATCGAAGAACTGGACGAGGGCAAGCTGCGCGTCGCCGAGAAGATCAACGGCGAATGGGTGACCCACCAGTGGATCAAGAAGGCCGTGCTGCTTTACTTCCGCACCCATGACAACAAGATCATGGAGGGTGGCGATACCCGTTACTACGACAAAGTCCCGACCAAGTTCGACAACTACGACGCCCACGATTTCGCCGCAGGCGGCTTCCGCGTGGTACCCAACGCCGTGGCTCGCAAGGGCAGCTTCATCGGCAAGGGCGTCGTGCTCATGCCTTCCTACGTGAATATCGGCGCCTATGTGGATGAAGGCACCATGGTGGACACCTGGGCTACCGTCGGCTCCTGCGCCCAGATCGGCAAGAACGTGCACCTCTCCGGCGGCGTCGGCATCGGTGGCGTACTTGAGCCCCTGCAGGCCAACCCGACCATCATTGGTGACAACTGCTTCATCGGCGCCCGCTCCGAAGTGGTCGAAGGCGTGATCGTGGAAGACAACTGCGTCATCTCCATGGGCGTCTATATCGGCCAGAGCACCAAGATCTACGACCGCGCCACCGGCGAAGTCCACTACGGCCGTATTCCCGCCGGCTCCGTGGTGGTCAGCGGCAACCTGCCCTCCGCCGACGGCAAGTACAGCCTGTACTGTGCCGTGATCGTCAAGAAGGTGGACGCCCAGACTCGCGCCAAGACCAGCATCAACGAACTCCTGCGCGACTGACGACTCCAGCGGGCCGCCATCCCGGCGGCCCCTTCCCTTCCGGGCAGCCCGATGATCATCGACAAGCTATTCGCGCTGATGGCCGAAAAGAAGGCCTCGGACATCTTCATTACCGTCGGCACCCCGATTCACATCAAAATCGACGGCAACACACTGCCCATCAATCAGCAGGCCATGGATCCCACGATGATCCATCGCATGGCCTACGAAATGATGAACCCGGAGCAAACCGAGCGCTTCGAGCGATTCAAGGAGATGAACCTCTCCTTTGGCCGGCGGGACATGGGCAACTTCCGGGTGAACATCTTCTGGCAGCGCAACAGCATCGCCATCGTGGTGCGCTACATCCTCGGCGAGATTCCCCGGCTCGACACCCTTGGCCTCCCATCCGTGCTTTCCGAGGTCATCATGGAGAAGCGCGGTCTGGTGCTGGTGGTTGGCGCCACCGGTTCGGGCAAGTCCACCACCATTGCGTCGATGCTGGATCATCGCAACGAGAACCGCTCGGGCCACATCCTGACCATCGAGGATCCGATCGAATACCTGTTCAAGCACAAGATGTCGATCGTCAATCAGCGTGAGATCGGCGCCGACACCCTTGACTGGCAGAATGCCCTGCGCAGCGCCATGCGCCAGGCCCCCGACTGCATCCTGATTGGCGAGATCCGTGATCGGGAAACCATGAGCGCAGCGCTCGCCTATGCCCAGACCGGACACTTGTGCCTGGCCACCCTGCATGCCAACAATGCCTATCACGCCCTCAACCGGATCTTCAGCTTTTTTCCGCTGGACGGGCGTGCCCTGCTGTCCCTCGACCTGGCGGCAACGCTCAAGTGCATCGCATCCCAGCGCCTGATCAAGCGGCCCGACGGTGGCCGGATCCCCGCCGTGGAAATCCTGCTCAACACCCGCCAGGTGGCCGAGCTGATTGAGCGCGGTGAGATCTCTGCCATCCGTGAAGCCATGGAGCAGAGCCTCGCCCAAGGCTCACGCACCTTCGAACAGGATCTGTTCCGCCTGTTCAAGGACAGGGTCATCACCCTCGAGGAAGCCCTGGCCAACTCCGACTCACCGACCAACCTGTCCTGGCTGATCAACAACGCCCAGTTCGGCAACGGCAACAGCGAGAAATCCAGCCGATCCCCGTCCACCATCGACTTCGAGCAGACCGAGCCGGATGGCGCGTCCTTCCGCGAATTCACCCTCGAGCTCGACGACGACTGACCACAATAAAATCATGACTGCACCCCAAACATCAGGGAACCCCACCCTGGCCCTGGCCTGTGAACTGATCTCACGCCCGTCAGTCACGCCCGAAGACGCTGGCTGCCTCGAACTGATCAGCGCACGCCTGGCCCCCCTCGGCTTCCTCTGCGAGCGCATCGACAGCAGCGGTGTATGCAACCTCTGGGCGCGCCGTGGCACGGCTCGCCCCCTCGTGGTCTTCGCCGGTCACACGGATGTGGTGCCCACCGGCCCGCTGGACGCATGGACGTCCAACCCCTTCGAGCCTACCGAGCGGGACGGCCAACTTTTTGGCCGCGGCGCGGCCGACATGAAATCGTCCCTGGCCGCCTTCGTCACCGCCATCGAGGACTTCGTCGCCACCAATCCGGAGCACGCCGGCTCCATCGCCCTGCTGCTCACCTCGGACGAAGAGGGCGACGCCACCCACGGCACCACCTTGGTCGTGGAAGCCCTCAAGGCGCGCGGTGAAGTCCTCGATTACTGCATCGTCGGTGAACCCACCTCGGTGGACACCCTCGGCGACATGATCAAGAACGGACGGCGCGGCAGCCTGTCCGGCAAGCTCACCGTCAAGGGCGTGCAGGGGCACATCGCCTACCCGCAACTGGCCCGCAACCCGATCCATCTGGCAGCACCAGCCCTGGCCGAGCTTGCCTCCATCGCCTGGGACCAGGGCAACGAGTACTTCCCGCCCACCTCCTGGCAGATGTCCAACATCAAGGCCGGCACCGGTGCCACCAACGTCATCCCCGGCACCCTGGAGGTGATGTTCAACTTCCGCTTCGCCACCGTGCACACCGCCGATGAGCTCAAGGCCAAGGTCCATGCCATCCTGGACAGCCACGGCCTCGACTACGATCTGGCCTGGACCCTCGGCGGCAAGCCCTTCCTGACCCCCCGTGGCGCGCTGGTGGCCGCCATGGAGGACGCCGTGCGCGACACCCTGGGCCTGACGCCTGAGCTGTCCACCACCGGCGGCACCTCGGACGGCCGCTTCATCGCGGAGATCTGCCCGCAGGTCGCCGAGTTCGGGCCGGTCAATGCAACGATCCACAAGCTCAACGAGTGCATCTCTGTCGACGCCGTTGCCCCCCTGTCGGACATCTACCGGCGCATCCTTGAAAACCTGCTGACCCGATCGGAAACGGCATGACCCACGACGACCACGACACCCCCTTCGACGACGAGCACCACGAGCACGAGCATGGCCCCCTGGCCGAGCTCGTCACCGTTCGCGACTGGATCCGCTACGCCGTGACCCGCTTCAACCGGGCCGGCTGCTTCTACGGTCACGGCCTGCAGGACGCCTATGACGAAGCGGTGTACCTGGTGCTCCACACCCTCGCCCTGCCCCTCGATCGGCTCGACCCCTTCCTGGACGCCTGCATCCCCAGCGACGAGCGGGAGGCCATCTACGAGGTCATCGAGAAGCGCGCGGTCGACCGCCTGCCTGCCGCCTACATCACCGGCGAGGCCTGGCTGGGCGACTTCCGCTTCCAGGTGGACCCGCGGGTCATCATTCCCCGCTCCTACTTCGCCGAATTGCTGCAGGACGGCTTCAGCCCCTGGATCCAGGACCCCGAGGCGGTAAGCCTGGCGATGGACATGTGCACGGGCTCAGGCTGCCTTGCCATCCTGATGGCCCACGCCTTCCCCAACGCCCACATCGTCGCCGTGGACATCTCCGAAGACGCCCTCGATGTGGCCCGCGCCAACATCGCTGACTACGGGCTCGAAGATCGCATCACCCTGGTGCTCTCCGATGGCTTCAAGGCAGTCCCGGAGCAGGCCTTCGACTTCATCCTCAGCAACCCGCCCTACGTGACCCGTGAGGCCATGGAGGCGCTGCCCCCGGAATACCTGCATGAACCCGGACTAGCCCTGGGGTCGGGGGAGGATGGACTCGACCTGGTGCGCAAGCTGCTCGCCGATGCCTCCCGCTACCTCAAGCCAGAGGGCATTCTGGCCGTAGAGGTGGGCCATAACAGGTCCATCATGGATGATGCGTTCCCGCAACTCGCACCGACCTGGCTCTCTGCCCCGAGTGGTGATGACAAAGTGTTTTTGCTGACTGCCGGTCAATTGTTGTAAAAGTCACCAAATTTGCTAATTTGATCAAGTCTTTTCCAGCCGTGCCGTACTTATGATCTTGCTTGGGGCTGAATCACAATTCAGCCCCTCATCCGATGCGAATCGAAAAAAACACAAAAGCAAGATCAAGGAGTCTATATGGCGACCGATCGCCCCATCCTCCTCGTTGAGGACAACCCCGACGACGAAGCCCTGACCCTCAGGGCATTCAGCAAAAACAAGATCGCCAACCAGGTCGTCGTGGCCAGAGACGGTGTCGAGGCGCTCGACTACCTTTTCTGCAGCGGGCAATACTCGAACCGGGACAGCCTCATCATGCCGGCCTTTGTGCTGCTTGACCTGAAGCTGCCGCGTATCGATGGACTGGAGGTGCTACGGCGTATCCGGGCCGACGAAAGGACAGCCCTGTTGCCGGTGGTGGTGCTGACGACCTCGAAGGAGCACCAGGACATCTTCGAGGCCTATCGACTGGGCGCCAACAGTTACATCCGCAAACCGGTGGATTTCGAGCGTTTCCTGCAGGCGGTGGGGCAATTGGGGCTCTACTGGCTGTCCCTCAATGAACCCTCCGATCCGGGCTCGCGCTGAGCCGCAGGTCCTACAACAGGCTTTCGATGTCTTCACCCAGGGCGGCGGGTGAAGTCGTCGGAGCGTAGCGATGCACGGGCAACCCCGCCCGATTGATCAGAAACTTGGTGAAATTCCACTTGATGGCCTGACTGCCCAGCACACCGGGGCAAGCGGCCTTCAGGTATTTGAACAGCGGATGCGCCCCATCCCCATTCACGTCCACCTTGTCGGCCATCACGAAGCTGACGCCGAAATTCCGCTGACAGAAGCGGCCTATCTCCTCTGCACCAGCGGGCTCCTGGGCACCGAACTGATTGCACGGAAAACCCACCACGACCAGCCCCCGGCCGGAGTAGGCCTCATGAAGCGCCTGCAGGCCCGCATACTGGGGCGTGAACCCGCAGTGGCTGGCCGTATTGGCGATCAGGATGACCCGCCCCCTGAAATCCGAAAAGCGGATCAGGTCGCCGGAAAGGCCCCGGGCTTCAAAGCCCAGAACGCCTTCGTCCGGCACGGCAAGATTCACTCCACTTCCTCGATCCAGGCCTGCTGAATGGCTTCCAGCACGCGCTCACCGCAGTGCTTCGGGTCGTCGTCGAACTCAGGCAAGGCCATGACCCACTTCATCAGATCGACAAAGTTGAGCTTGAGGGGATCTACATCCGGGTGGGCCTCGGACAGTTGGATCGCGATCTCCTGAACTTCAGTCCACTTCATCCCCGCTTACCTTCCTTGACCATGTTGATGGAGTATTTCGGAATCTCGACCGTCAGCGGCGTCTCGCCGATGATGGCCTGACAGGACAGACGGGAGGTCGGCTCCAGGCCCCAGGCCTTGTCGAGCAGATCCTCCTCGAGCTCCTCGGCGGGCTCCAGGCTGTTGAACCCATCGCGCACGACCACGTGGCAGGTCGTGCACGCACAGGACTTCTCGCAGGCGTGGTCGATGAGGATGTCGTTGAGCAGCAGGGCGTCACAGACCGACT
>NZ_JAFLDT010000109.1 GCF_017302315.1 Zoogloea sp. | reverse complement strand
CCGTTCAGGGCCTGCGCCTCGACAAGATCGAGCGCCCCGCCCTACCCGTACCCGCAGATGCCGCCTGGGGGCTCCTCCTCGTCGCCATGGCAAGCCTGGGCGGCATGCTGCGGGCCCGGTCCGATTCCACCAAACCCTGCCAACCCACCTGACCCTCACCATGAATCACGCCCTCGAAAACACCATGTACGACGTGGCGCAGCTCTTCCTGCTACCCACCCTCATCCTCATCGCCGTGCTCTTCCTGTTCGCCTTCTGGTGCCTGGGCGAATTCGCCATGATCGCCTGGCGCCGCCGCAGTGATGGCGGCCGGCCGCTGATCCGAGCCTTCCAGGCCAACCGCTCACTCACCGACGACGAGCTCGACCTGCAGGCCCACACCCTGCTGGAAGCGCCCCGCGTGGCCAGCCGTGTCACGCCGATGCTCGGGCTGGTCGCGACCATGATCCCCATGGGTCCGGCACTCAAATCCCTCTCCGACGGTGACCTGGCCCAGGTCTCCCACAATCTCACCGTCGCCTTCTCGGCGGTCATCCTGGCCCTCCTCGCAGCCTCCATCACCTTCTGGGTCACCAACGTGCGGCGACGCTGGCTCGCCGAGGAGATCGTGCACATCGCCCGTCTACGCAAGGAGGGCTGAACATGGCGCTCAAGCTGCTGCACGAACCCGAAACCGAAGACCCGATCCTGTCGGTGGTCAATCTCATCGACATCTTCCTGGTTGTCATCGCCGCCCTGCTCATCACCATCGCCAGGAACCCGTTGATGAACCCCTTCAGCAAGCAGGACGTCACCGTCATCACCGACCCGGGCAAGCCGAACATGGAGATCACCATCAAGAAAGGGGAAAAAATCGAGCACTACAAGGCAAGCGGCGCCATCGGCAGCGGTGACGGGGAGAAGGCCGGCGTCGCCTACCGCATGAAGGACGGCTCCATCGTCTACGTACCCGAGGGCGGCGAGGCCGCAGCTACGGAGGGCACACCCCCGGAAGCCGGCTCCAGTGGAAATCCGCCCCGGCGCTGAACTCCCTGCCGCAGCGAACGTCCATCCGTCATGACCTGCACGCCACAAACGCCCTCCGCCGCCATGAAGCCCCTGCTCACCCTGCTCCTGATCAGCCTCGGCAGCATCAGTCACGCCGCCGATCGCATCATCGACGTCGCCAGCGGCCGCGAGATCAGCCGCACCGAGTTGCTGGCCCAGGCCCGCCAGAGTGACTTCCTCCTCCTTGGCGAGATCCACGACAACCCCCATCACCATCGCCGCCGCGCCGAGCTGATTGCCGGGCTGGCCCCCAAGGCAATCGTTGCCGAGCAGCTGGATGAAGGCAGGCGCACAGATTGGGCCCAAAACCCTGGCGAAGCCCTGGAAAAACGCCTCAGCGCAGCTGGCTTCGATGCAGCCGGCTGGCAATGGCCTCTCCATGAGCCCCTGTTTGCCGGCCTCGCCGAGGCGCGAATCGACGTCACAGGTGCCAACATCTCCCGTGATCTGGCCCGCCGCATCGTGCGTGAGGGCAGCCCCGCCCTCCCTGCCAGGATTGCCGCAGCTCTCGCCGCCAACCCTTTGAGCCCGCGCGCCGAAGCAGCTCTCGACGCCGATCTGCTGGACAACCACTGTGGCCAGCTTCCCGCCTCCCGGGTGCCCGGCATGCGCCTGGCCCAGCGGGCCCGGGATGCCGCCATGGCGCTGGGCTTGGTGGCCCTGCCCGACCGCCCGGCCATCCTGGTTGCCGGCAACGGCCACGTCCGCGCCGACTACGGCGTTCCGGCCCTGCTGGCCAGGCTGCGTCCCGGCGCCCGGATGATCAACATCGCCTTCGAAGAAGAGGGCAAGGCAATCGATGCCGGCGCCACCTACACCCATAGATGGACGACGCCCGCCGTCCACCGGGACGACCCGTGCAAGGGATTCAGCCAAGCGCGCCCCTGAGAAACGCGGAATCTGGACGACATTCAGTTTTATACGAACTCAGACTACCAACAATTCTGATTTTATTTAACCCCATGGGCGGCTATGCTTCCGCGGCTGAGATCCCCAACCACAGGAGACACGAATGAAAACCTTTTCCCTGATGACGGCCGCCCTGGCCCTGGGCTTCACCCTGGTGACGAGCGACGCCGAGGCCGCCAAACGCTTTGGCGGTGGCAAGTCCTCGGGCATGCAACGCCAGGAAATGAGCCAGCCCAAGTCCCCCAATGCCACCCCGGCCACGCCTGCCCAGGCTCCGGGTGCCGCTGCGGCTCCGGCCCGTTCCCAGGCTGCCGCCGCCGCGCCCGCCGCCCAACCCAAGCGTTCCTGGATGGGCCCGCTGGCCGGTCTGGCCGCGGGTATCGGTCTGGCCGCCCTGGCGTCCCACTTCGGCTTCGGTGAAGAGCTCGCCTCCATGATGATGATGGCCCTGATCGCCTTTGCCGTGATCGCCGTGATCGGCTTCTTCCTGCGCAAGCGCGCGGCGGCCAACCAGCCGGCCCTGGCGGGTGCAGGCGCCGGTGGCATGCAGTACACCGCCAACCAGGGTAGCTACGACAAGTCGCCGTCGGCTGCCACCCCGTCCTACGGTGGCGCTGCGGCTCCCGTGGCGGCTGCCGCTGCGGCCACCACGGCAGCGGCCGTCGGCAACATCCCGGCCGACTTCGACGCTGAAGCCTTCGTGCGCAACGCCAAGCTCAACTTCATCCGCCTCCAGGCAGCCAACGACGCCCGCAATCTCGAGGACATCCGCGAATACACCACGCCCGAGATGTTCGCCGAGATCAAGATGAACTGGATGGACGACAGCAGCGCCGGCCAGAAGACCGACGTGGTTTCCCTCAACGCCGAGGTGATCGACGTAAGCGAAGAAGCCGAGCGTTACATCGTCAGCGTGCGCTTCACCGGCCTGCTGCGCGAAGAAATCAACGCCGCCCCCGAAGGTATCGACGAGATCTGGCACCTCACCAAGCCCCGCGCTGGCAACAGCGGCTGGCTGGTGGCCGGCATCCAGCAGAACGGCTGATCACTGGCGGCACGGAGCCGCCACACTGAACTCTGGCAGTACCCCCTAGCCCCTGCACGAGCACCGCTCGTCGCAGGGGTCTTTTTTTCTCCAGCCTCCCCAACCGGCGCTCACGCATCCCCGGGGAGCTCACCCTCAGCCGATACCACACCACCGCTCCCCATGGCTTCCAGCCCGGCCTTGGCTGCGTCGGAAATGGCCAGCACGCAAGGGTGGGTCAGGCGCCGCTCCACGGAAATCGCGTAATACTCGATGCGCACCTCCTCGGCACGGCCGAGTACCACCAGGTCGCCCGTCGCCAGCGTTTCCTGCTCAATGGCCGTCGGCACCACGAAGGCCCCCACCCCGGCGCGCCCGAAGGCAGTCATCAGGGCCGTGTCATCAAACTCGCCGACGATGCGCGGCCGCAGGCGCTTGCGATCAAGCCAGTCCTCGAACTTGCGCCGAATGGCTGAATCCTCCCCCGGCAGCAGGGTCGGCAGCTCACCCATACACCCTGGAAAAGCCGGCACCCGATCCCCGAGCAGGGAGCGTGCAGCAATGAAGCTGAGGCCCGACTCCCCCAGACGGTGGTTGTAGGCCCGCACGTCCACCGATGGCGGAATTGGTGAATCGGCAATCACCAGGTCGAGCTTGTGGATGGCCAGCTCGGTGAGCAGACGGTCGAGACGCCACTCCCGGCAGATGATGCGCACCGGATCGGCCGGATCCACTGCCGGGCGGAGCAGGCGGTAGGCAATCGACTTGGGCACCGCATCCGACACCCCAACCCGGAACTCCACCGGCCGCCCCTTGGGATAGTGGCGCAAGGCCTGCTCCAGCTCGGCGCTGAGGGAGAACATCTCGTCGGCGTACTCCATCGCCAGGCGGCCCGCCGGCGTCAGCTCGAGGGCGCGACCATCCCGGGCGAACAACTGGGTGTCGAGGCTGTCTTCCAGGAGACGGATCTGCCCACTGATGGTCTGGGGCGTGACGTGGAGCGCCTCGCCTGCCTTCACCACGCCGCCGCTGCGCGCCGTCTTCCAGAAATAAAAGAGGTGTTTGAGGTTCATTCCACGGCTCCTGACGACACATGTAACAGTTCGAATATATCGAAACAATACTTCAGATAATGCGTCTTTACCTGATTGATTGATACCAATATAGTGAGATCTCCGCAACACACAGGAGACGAAGATGGAAGTCCAGATCAAGGCCCGCGGCCTGCCTGCCGCCAAGACCCTGCGCAATCACGCCAGCCGCCGTATCCGCACCGCCCTGGGCCGCTTCGGCCACGCGGTCCAGAGTGTCACGGTCCGTCTATCCGACATCAACGGGCCCCGGGGCGGAGCCGACAAACTCTGCCGCATCGTCATCCAGATGAAGAGTCGCTCCATCGTCATGGAAGAACTGGGCGATGACATGCGCCGGGTCATTGACCGCCTCACCGAGCGCGTCCAGTACAACGTGGCCCGTCAGATGGACAAGATCGCCCGGGTGAACCGCCAGCTCATGCAGCCGCCCGAGCTGATCCCCGTCCCGCTCTGAACAAACGCCAGCGCCGAGCCTCCGCAGGCCGGCGCTCCCCGAACGGGGAGGCCTGACCTCCCCGTCGATTCCGGCTAAAATCGCTGCCCGAACGCCATCTGCAGGGCCAACTGCCCCGCCATGACTGCCATGCTGCGAATCTCCGAACTCCGCCTGCCCCTCGACCATTCCGCCGAGGCCCTGCCCGCCGCCCTCGTCCAGCGATTGGGCATTTCCTCCGCCGATCTCACCGCTTTCACGGTTTTCAAACGCAGCTACGATGCGCGCAAGAACTCGAAGCTCACCTTCATCTACATCGTCGATGCCGAGGTGAACAACGAGGCTGCAATCCTCCAGCGCTTTGCCGGCGACCTCCACGTCAAGCCGACGCCCGACATGGACTACCATTTCGTCGGCAAGGCGCCGCCCGCCTTCACCCATCGCCCGGTGATCATCGGCTTTGGCCCCTGCGGCATCTTTGCCGCACTGATCCTGGCTCAGGCGGGCTTCAGGCCCATCGTGCTTGAGCGCGGCAAGGCCGTGCGCGAACGCACCCAGGACACCTGGGGCCTGTGGCGCAAGAACACCCTCAATCCCGAATCCAACGTGCAGTTCGGCGAAGGCGGCGCGGGCACCTTCTCCGACGGCAAGCTCTACAGCCAGATCAAGGATCCCAAACATTACGGCCGCAAGGTGCTCACCGAGTTCGTCAAGGCCGGCGCGCCGCCCGAGATCCTGTATGTCGCCAAACCCCACATCGGCACCTTCCGGCTGGTGGGCATGGTCGAAACCATGCGTGCCGAGATCGAGCAACTGGGCGGCGAGATCCGCTTCCAGCAGCGGGTCACCGACGTCCTCATCGAGGGCGGCCAGGTGCGCGGCGTGAAGACCGCCAGCGGCGACGAGATCCGCAGCAACCACGTGGTGCTGGCCCTGGGCCACAGCGCCCGCGACACCTTTGAAATGCTGCACGAACGCGGCGTGTTCATGGAAGCCAAGCCCTTCTCGGTGGGCTTCCGAATCGAACACCCCCAGAGCCTGATCGACAAGGCCCGCCTCGGCCCCCACGCCGGCCACCCGGAGCTGGGCGCGGCCGACTACAAGCTGGTGCACCACGCCTCCAACGGCCGCGCGGTGTACAGCTTCTGCATGTGCCCGGGTGGCACCGTGGTAGCTGCCACCTCGGAGCCGAATCGCGTGGTCACCAATGGCATGAGCCAGTATTCGCGCAATGAGCGTAACGCCAATGCAGGCATCGTGGTCAGCATCACCCCGGACGACTACCCGGGCGGCCCACTCGCCGGGATCGCCTTCCAGCGCGAACTGGAAAGCCGGGCCTTCGTGCTCGGAGGCGGCACCTACGAGGCGCCGGGCCAGCTGGTCGGCGACTTCCTGAAAGGCAAGGCCTCCACGACCCTCGGCAGCGTGGAGCCCTCATACAAGCCGGGCGTCAAGCTGGGCGACCTGTCCACCGCCCTGCCCGACTACGCCATCAGCGCCCTACGCGAAGCCTTGCCCGCCTTCGACCGGCAGATCCGAGGCTTCAACATGCACGACGCGGTACTCACGGGTGTAGAAACCCGTACCTCATCCCCGCTACGCATCACTCGCGGGGAAGACTGTCAGAGTCTCAACGTGAAGGGGCTTTACCCGGCGGGCGAAGGTGCCGGCTACGCGGGAGGCATCCTGTCGGCGGGGGTAGACGGCATTCGTGTCGCGGAGGCTGTGACGGCCAGTCTGCTGGCCGACACCTGACCCAACACGGTGGCACAGTGTCTCAGCGTGCCACCAGACTGCGAAAACGGCTTTCCCGGCCCAGCACCAGACGGCCAAATTCGTCGAGCAGGGCCGGAGTGATGGTTTCGGGGCGAAGGACGAAAGTGACGAAGCCGAGACGCTCCAGATTGCGGGCCTCCATCACGACCTCACCCTTGTCGAAGTCGGCCCGCCAGACCACCTGCACCCCCACTTCGTCTGCTACCACGAAAAGTCCGGACTCCAACTCCCGCATCCGGTTGCGACGCTCCTGGCATTCGAACTTCAACCCCAGGTCGAAGAGCATCTGGCGCAGCCGCTCGACCGCCCCGCCACTTCGCTCAAGGCTGCGCTGCCCCACCCCGCGGAGAGTGAAACCCATGCTCACCCGCTCGATGCAGCCCCCGTCAGCAGTGGGTCGCGTCCGAAAATCGGCATAGCCCTCCACCCAGGAGAGGTTGCGGATGGGATCGTCTGAGTCAAGAAGGTAATAGCAGCGCCCCACCTGGGGTTTCAGGATATTCAGTTGAGTGGTCAGATCACGCAGGTAGTCGAACACCGCGCGCAAGGATCGATCAAGGCGCTCACGCAGGCGCTCAGCCTCCCGGGAGGCCATGCTGACGCCGCGCTGCCGCAGGGCAACCTCGTCGCGTAACTGATCAAGCAGCCCGCTGCGGAGCTGTTCGGGCACCTCCGAGGGCGGAATCTGCGGGTCGGCTCCGGCAGACTCAGGCGCCCTGAGTCCCGTGACCTCGGGAAATCCGAGATCCCGCGCCGCAACCGAAAAATCCGCCGTATTGCCACGGATCCCGGTGTAACGGGCATCAATCTGCTCCACCCTGCGCCGAGCCGCCTCCAGATCAAAGGAATCGATGTCCGCAAGCAATGCCGCAGCCTCCGCATCCAGAGACCGGGCCTCGGCTTCCTCCGGGCCCGCACGCTCGGACGAAAGCGGATCGGGCGCATCGGGTGGGCGGACATGGGGTTTGGAAGACACAGCGATCATCTGGGAGAAGAAAACACAAAAAACCGCGGATCGGTAAGGACACACGACCGGGAAGCTGTACAACGATGACGTTATTGTAATGAACTATGGGCGCTTGGGAACCCATTCTCGCCGGCCGGAATCCCGGAAACTTGCTGTTGGATGCTGCCCGCGGTTAGACTCCGCAGCGTTTCGGGTGCCGACCACGCGTCTGCGGGGAAGGTGAAACGGGAAGTCCGGTGACCTCGGCGAGCCTCGCTCGCAGGGCATTCCGGCGCAGTCCCCGCTGCTGTAAGCCTGACGACGCCTCCACACACGCCACTGGGCCTTTGGTCCGGGAAGGCCGGAGCGGGTCGCATGAAGGTGAGCCAGAAGACCGGCCCGACAACGCTGGTTTAGCTGTGCCCCGGGGTGTGGGACTGGCGAACGAAAACGTCGGCCTTCCCGCGCAAATCCTTCCTGTCCGCGCCCGCCCAGCAGCTTCGTATCGCCCCTCCTGCCCCCCCCGGCCAGCCCGATGGCACGCGGAGGCGCAATGGCAGGACGCAAGTCGATTCACCGGATATTCACCCTCGGCACCAGGCTGCTGCTCGCCCTCACGGCCTGCAGCGGTGCCCACGCGGCCAGCCTGTTCGGCGTCGTCACCGACCGCGCTGCGCCCGCGGTCGTCGAAGCCGCCCGGCAGCATCTCGCCCGCCATCCCCGCGACCGCATCCTGCTGCGCACCCCGGCCCAGATCCAGGCCGCCAGCGACCGGCAGTTGCGCCAATGGCTGGACGCGGACACCGTGCTGGCCGTCTCGGCCTTCGGCGACCCGGCACGGCGCCTCATCGACGCGATACCCGCCAGCCGTGCCAGCACCGTACTGGCCATCAACGGCGAGCAGCGCCTCAACCTGCTGAGCCGCTCGCGGGCCGGCACCCTGGGCAGCTTTCCGGCGGAGACCCTGCGCCAGCTGGCGGGCGAGTCCCCTCCGCAGGCGGCGCTTGAGGCCGCCGCCGCATCTCCGGCGGCACAACACTGGCTGGACGCACGCCGCACCTGGCAGGCCGGTGGCAGCGACAATCTGAACAACCTGCTCAAGCACCTGCTGGTGGGCAGCCCGCTGCCCCCACCCCGAGCGGAGGCCGGCCTGCGTCTGCGCGTCGGCGCTGTCGAACGTGTCGATGCAGACGCCCGGGACGCCCGCCTGCTGCCTGCCGGCGCAGCCCTGGCCGTCCTTGACCTGTCCAATATCGAATCCGGCAGCGCCGCCGCGATCTGTACCGAATCCCGCCGTCAGGGCCTGCCCTGCGCCGAGATCCTGACCCGCTGGGGAGGCAGCTCCCGGGCGGCCATCGAAGGCCTGCCCCGACTGCTGGCCCCGGCCAAGGCGGCAGCCCTGGTGGTGATCCAGGATTTCGTCGTCGGCGCCGCCGAAAACCGGGAGGCCGTCACCGCAGCCTTCCAGCAACTCGACATCCCGGTCATCAAGGCCATCCGCCTCACGGAGCGCAGCGCCACCCAGTGGCGCCTGTCGCCGGAAGGCCTGCCGGTGGATTCGGTGCAATACCGGGTGGCCCTGCCCGAACTCCAGGGCATCGGCCAGCCCATCGTGGTGTCCGCGGTCGGAGCCAGCCGCATCGACCCCATCACCGGAATCGAGCTGCGCCGCACCGAGCCCATCCCCGCCGAGATCAGCCGCCTGGTGTCCCGCGCGGCCCGCTGGCAGCAGCTCCAGGCCAAGGCCCGGGCCGACAGGCGCCTGGCCATCATCTACTACAACCACCCGCCCGGCCGGCAGAACATCGGCGCCGACAACCTGGACGTGCCCGCCTCCCTGTTCGGCATCCTGCAACGCCTGAAGGCCGAGGGCTACGACACTGGCGAACTGCCGGCAACGCCCGAGGCCCTCCTCGACCGCATCATGGCCCACGGGGTCAACCTGCCCGAGGACAAGACCGCCCTGCGCGAGCTGGCCCGTGAAGTGGCAGGCCTCGGCACCGCCGACTACCGGCGCTGGTTTGCCGGGCTGCCGGAGCGCGTCCAGGCTGAAATGGTCTCCGGCCCCCTGGGCCGCCTTCACGCCGAAGTGCTTGAAGCCGAGCGCACCGGCGAACGCAGCCTCGGCCGCAAACGCGTGGAATCGGCAATGAAGGAGCTCCACCACCTGGCCGAAGGCGCCGACCATCCCCGGCGGGCCGAGGCCATCGCCGGGCTGAAGGCCCTCGAAGCCGGCTATCTGGCTTGCCTCGCCGATGTCCCCAAGGGCGCCTGCAGCCGCCACTCCGGCCTCACCTGGAAAATCGTCGGCTACGGCGTCGAAGGCCTCAAGGGCTGGGGGCCGGCGCCAGGCAAAGTGATGGTCAGCGACGGCAGGCTGCTGGTGCCCGGGCTCCGCTTCGGCAAGATCTTTGTCGGCCCCCAGCCACCCCGGGGCTGGGAGGTGGATGAAGAGCTCCTCCATGCCAACACCAGCGTACCGCCGCCCCACCAATTCCTCGGTTTCTACCACTGGATCCGCGACGTCTTCCGTGCCGACGCGGTAGTGCACCTGGGCCGCCACTCCACCTACGAGTTCCTGCCCGGCAAGGCCGTCGGTCTGACCGCCGACGACTACCCCAGCCTCATCGCCACCGACCTGCCGGGCATCTACCCCTACATCGTCGACGGCGTGGGTGAAGGCGTCCAGGCCAAGCGCCGGGGTCTGGCCGTGATCGTCGACCACCTCACACCACCCCTGTCGGCCACCCCGCTCTACGACAAGCTGCTGGAATTGCGCCAGGTGGTGGAGAGCTTCGAGGCCGCCGGCAGTGACAGCCTCAAAACCCAGGCCGCCCGCCGCATGCGCGAACAGGTGGCAGCCCTCAACCTGCGGGCCGAACTGGAAGCCTCCATGGCCGATGTGCTGGAGGTGCGCGGCATCGGCTTCGAAGACGCGGACGACGACCTGCTCGCCCACGAGATCGGCCATTACCTCACCAAGCTGCAGGAGAAGTTCATGCCCCACGGCCTGCACATCTTCGGGCAGGACTGGAGCACCGAATCATTGAAGCTGATGGCCGACTCCATGGGCCAGGTGGCCGGCGGCTACGACGCAGCCATCGCCGACAAACTTGCGGCCTCGCCGCGCCTGGAAATGGCAGGCCTGCTCGCCGGCCTGGACGGGCGCTTCGTGGCCCCGGGCAAGGGCAACGACCCCCTGCGCTCCCCGGAGGCCCTGCCCACCGGGCGCAACTTCCACGCCGTCGATGGCGACCTCCTGCCCACCCGGCTGGGCTACGCCCTCGGCGCCCGCCTCGCCGAACAGGCGTCGGCCCGCCCACGCAAGACGCGCGCGGACGCCGACAGCGATGCGGTCATCCTGTGGGCCTCCGACGCGGTGCGTGATGAGGGCGCGATGGTCGCCTTCTGCCTGTCCCTGCTCGGTGCCGAACCGGTATGGAACGCCCGCGGCATCGTCACCGACGTGCGCCTGCTGGCCGACAGCCCCCGACGTGACGTGATCGTCACCACCTCCGGCCTGTTCCGCGACCTCTACCCCAATCTGCTCAACCAGATCGACCGTGCCGGCCGGCTGGCCCTCGCCGCCTCCGCCGGCCTGATCGCCGAACGCCACCCCGAGCTGGGCGCGGCCCTCGACGCCGCCCTGGCGCCACTGGGCAGCAACGCAGCCCGGGGCCACCAG
>NZ_JAFLDT010000108.1 GCF_017302315.1 Zoogloea sp. | reverse complement strand
CGCCGCTCTTCCGATCTGTCGGCCACCCGCCGGGCCAGCTCATGCACGCCATTGACGCGGCCGCAGGCGAACACGCCCTCGGGCAGCACGTCGGGGACAAACTGTTCGACCTTCTTGTCGTAGCGCATGCGGGTGCCGGCCTGGTACAGCAGGTTGGCGGCGGGCGCCCAGCCCACGCTCATGAGAATGCCGTCGCAGGCGATGTCGCGGGTCGGGACGCCGGGGGTGCCGTTGGCCTGCAGCGCGGCGACGCGGGCGCCGGCGCACAGACCCTTGCCGTCGGGCAGGGCCTCGACCACGGTGTGGCCGCTGAGGATCTCGACGCCGGACTGCTGCAGCAGGCGCGCCAGGGGGTCGGCACTGCCGGCGGTGGAACGCAGGTCCACCACGGCGGCCACACCGACGCCCTGGGCCAGCAGATCCAGGGCGGCCCGGTAGCCGTCGGCGTTGGCCACCAGCACCACGGCCTTGTTCACCGGCTTGACGCCGTAGCGGTACATCAGGCGCTGGGCAGCGCTGGCCAGCATCACGCCGGGCAGGTCGTTGTTGTGGAAGACGGCGGGCTGCTCGAAGGCGCCGCTGGCCACCACCACGCTGCCGGCGCGCATCTTGAGCATGCGATCAGAGCTGACCAGGGGAATCCAGTGGTCCTTGTAGTAACCGGCGGCGTAGGTGCCGGTGAGCACGCGGATACGCGGCTGGGCGGCCACCTGGACGAGCAGCTCGGCAAGCAGGCGCCGGCGGCTGGCTTCGTTGCCGAGCTGGTAGCTGGCGCTGCCGCCGGCCCGGGCGTTCTCGTCCACCACCACCACCTCGGCGCCCTGAGCGGCGGCGGAAAGGGCCGCCGACAGGCCGGAGGGGCCGGCGCCGATGACCAGCACGTCGCAGAAGTCGTAGGCCTTGGGGGTGCTGCGGTGGGGGGCCTGGAGGTCCACCCGGCCGAGACCGGTCATGTAGCGGAACATGCGCTCCCACATGGGGAAGAGCTTGCGGGTGTGGAAGGCCTTGTAATAGAAGCCCACCGGCAGGAAGCGCGCCATCTTGCCCAGAAAGCGGCCCTTGTCGCCCTCCAGGCTGCCGAAGGTGTTGACCGCGCGGAGGTCCATACCGGCAACCAGCGGGGTGACGTCGGCGCGCACATTGGGGGTGCCGCCCAGCTGGTGCAGGGCGTTGGTGTCATGGTTGGCCAGGGACAGCACGCCCCGCGGCCGGTGGTACTTGAAGCTGCGGCCGAGGACGCGCACATCGGCGCCCCACAGGGCCGAGCTGATGGTGTCGCCTTCGTAGCCCTTGTAACTGCGGCCTTCGAAGTGGAATTCGAGGGGGCGGGAGCGGTCGATCCACTCGCCGCTGGTGGCGGGCAATCGCATCATTCTTCTCCCTGATAAAAATAGGTCTTAAGCACGACGTCCTTCTCGGTGTCACGCTCGGCGATGAACCAGGTGTTGCTGGGGGTGTGGCACCACCACTCCTTCTTCACGCCGGGCGCGCCGTTGCGGTTGAAGACGTAGTCGGCCCATTCGTCGTCGCTGGCCAGACTCGGGTTGGGCATGGGGCGCACTTCGCCCCAGTAGAAGAACTCGGAGACGGGGCGGGGGCCGTTGAGGGGGCAGGTCAGGATCTTCATGGTGGGTTTCCTCTCTGTGGCCGACTCAGTGACCGACGCTCGCTGCGCCTTTTTCGCCGGTGAGGGCGTAGTTGCGGAAGCGGTCCATGGAGAAGCCGGTGATCAGCGGATGGGGGGTGTCATTGACCAGGGTGTGGGCCATGGTCTTGCCGCACACCGGCGTGGCCTTGAAGCCCCAGGTGCCCCAGCCGGAATCCAGGTAGAAGCCTTCCACCGGGGTCTTGCCCATGATCGGGGCGAAGTCGGGGGTCATGTCGGCCATGCCGGCCCACTGGCGCATCACCTTGACGCCGGAGAGGAAGGGGAACATCTCCAGCATGTGGGTGCTGAGACCTTCGACGAAATCCAGGGTGGAGCGGGTGCCGTGCAGCTCGTAGGGGTCCAGGGAGGCGCCCATCACCAGCTCGCCGCGGGCCGACTGGCTGATGTAGACGTGCAGGCTGCCGGACACCAGGATGGGGTCGAGCCAGGGCTTGATGGGCTCGCTGACCATGGCCTGCAGGGGGTGGATGTAGAGCGGCGTCTTGACGTCCACCATCTTGAGGATACGCGGGGTGGAGCCCGCCACCGCGCACAGCACCTTGCCGGTGGAGATGTAGCCGCGGGAGGTCTTCACGCCCTTGACCTTGCCGGCCTGCACGTCGATGCCGAGCACTTCGGTCTGCTGGTGGATCTCCACACCGCGCTGGTCGGCGCCGCGGCCGTAGCCCCAGGCCACCGCGTCGTGGCGGGCCACCGAACCGGGGGCGTGGTACAGGGCGCCGAGGATGGGGGCGTGGCCGGCACAGGACAGGTCGATCATCGGCGCGGCTTCCTTCACCACTTCCGGCCCCACCACTTCCGAGTTCACCCCGTAGTGCTTGTTCACCTCGGCACGCCAGCGCATGGTGCGCAGGGCGGAGTCGGTGTGGGCCAGGGTGAAGTGGCCGCGGTTGGCGTAGAACAGGTTCAGGTCGAAGTCGGTGGACAGGTCCTGCCACAGCTTCACCGACTCGTCGTAGAACTTGACGCCTTCGGGCGTGAGGTAGTTGGAGCGGATGATGGTGGTGTTGCGACCGGTGTTGCCGCCGCCGATGTAGCCCTTTTCGAGCACGCACACATTGGTGATGCCGTGCTCCTTGGCCAGGTAGTAGGCGGCGGCCAGGCCGTGGCCACCGGCCCCGATGATGACCACGTCGTAGCTCGACTTGAGCTTCTCGTGGAAGGTGAACATCCGGGGCTCCGGATGCTTCTTGTTCAGCGCAAAGCGCAGGAGTCGCCAGGGCATTTTCGAGTCCTCAGATAGCCATGCGGGAAACGGCCAGAGCCGCCCGCAGCACGGGGATGAAGGGCAAACCGGTGATCAGCGTCCGCGGGCGACTGAAGTCGCCCCTACGGGGGAAGGCTGCAGGCAGCGTGGAGGGATCTGACGCTTCTGCGGAGGCGACCTGTAGGGGCGACTTCAGTCGCCCATCCACACGTAATTCCAGGCGCCGTTCGCTGACCGGCGTCCGCGGGCGACTGAAGTCGCCCCTACGGGGGAAGGCTGCAGGCGGCGTGGCGGGATCTGACGCTTCCATGGGGGCGCCCTGTAGGGGCGACTTCAGTCGCCCATCCGCACGTAATTCCAGGCACCGTTCGCCGACCGACGTCCGCGGGCGACTGAAGTCGCCCCTACGGAGGGTGGCCGGGCTCATCGGAACACCACGGTCTTGTTGCCATGCACCAGCACCCGGTCTTCCAGGTGGTAGCGCAGGCCGCGGGCCAGCACAGCCTTTTCGATGTCCTTGCCGTAGCGCACCAGGTCGTCGGGGGCGTCCGAGTGATCCACCCGGATCACGTCCTGTTCGATGATCGGGCCCTGGTCCAGCTCGCTGGTCACGTAGTGGCAGGTGGCACCGATCAGCTTCACGCCCCGGGTGTAGGCCTGGTGGTAGGGCTTGGCACCGACGAAGCTGGGCAGGAAGCTGTGGTGGATGTTGATGATCTGCCCCGGGTAGTTCTCGCACAGCTCGGGCGACAGGATCTGCATGTAGCGGGCCAGCACCATCACGTCGCCTTCGGCTTCGCGGAACAGGTCGGCCACCTTGGCGTAGGCGGCGGGCTTGTTGTCGGGGGTGACCGGCACATGGTGGAAGGGGATGCCGTGCCACTCCACGAAGCCACGGAAGGTTTCGTGGTTGGAGATGACGCAGGGGATCTCGATGTTCAGCTCGTCGGCCTGCCAGCGGGCCAGCAGGTCGTACAGGCAGTGCTCCTGCTTGGACACCAGGATCACCACGCGCTTCTTGCGCGCGCTGTCGCTGATGCGCCAGTCCATCTGGAACTCGGCGGCGATGGGAGCGAACTTGTCGCGCAGGGTCTCGATGCCGAAGGGCAGCGAGTCGGCCAGGATCTCCTGGCGCATGAAGAAGCGGCCGGCCTCGGCGTCGGCGTGGTGATTGGCCTCGGTGATCCAGCCCTTGTGGTGGGCCAGGAAGGCACTGACTGCAGCCACGATGCCGACGCGATCGGGGCAGGACAGGGACAGGGTGTAACGTCGGGTGGGGGTGCTCATGCTGTTTTCCTTTTGCTCGGCCTCTGCTGGGCCATTCGTTCGGCGACTCTGTAGGGGCGACTTCAGTCGCCCGCGGACTTCGATCAAGGGCGTGCCTGTGGATGGCGGGCGGTGGGCGACTGAAGTCGCCCCTACCAGTCGCCCCTGCAAGCCGCCCCTGCGGGGAACACAGGGCTCAGCCCTTGGCCGTGCGCTTGAGTTTCTGCGGGTCGTCGAAGGGCAGGGTGTGGGTAGTGGCACCGCAGGTGAGGCTGGCGCCACGCAGCTCCAGCTTGCGGCCGGCCACCGCGTAGGCCGGGTCGAGGCGGGCGATGGCCATGGAGCGCTCGGTGAGGCGCGAGACCATGCCGCAGGTAACGAAGCCCACCTTGGTGTCGCCGTCGTAGAGGGCGTCGCCCCCCAGGGCTGCTTCCTTGCTGGCCAGCTCCACGCCGTAGATCTTGAAGCGCTCCTTGCCCTGCAGCCGGTAGTGTTCGGCGGCGCCGCGGAACTCCTTCTTGCCCGGCGACACTGTGAAGTCCAGGCCCAGCTCCCACAGGCTGTCGCCGATGGGCTCGCCGTCCATGGGGTACATGTCGGAGTTGTCGTAGGGGTAGAACAGCAGATAGCTCTCCACCCGCAGCCAGTCCAGGGCGGTGAAGGAGCAGGGCATGATCCCCATCTCCTTGCCCTCGGCCACGATGGTGTCCCAGATCAGGGGCGCATCGGCCGCCTTGCAGAAGATCTCGTAGCCCCGCTCGCCGGTGTAGCCGGTGCGGGACAGCATCACCGGACGCCCGAACAGGGTCGTCTGCAGGTGGTGGAAATACGGCAGATCGCGAATGCCCGGCACATGTTTGGCCAGATAATCCACCGCCACCGGCCCCTGCAGGGACAGATCGTGCAGGTCGTCGTCGAACAGCACCACCACGTTGCGACCCACCGCGCCGCGGGTCAGGATCTCGTGCCCGGCGCCGGAGCCATGCACCACCATGAAACTGTTGGGGCCGTTGCGGTAGATCACACAGTCGTCGATGAACTTGCCGGCCTCGTTGAGCATGCAGGCGTACACCGACTTGCCCGGGTAGAGCTTGCTGACGTTGCGGGTGGTGGCAAAGTTGATCAGCGCCTCGGCGTGGGGGCCGATGATGTGCATCTTCTTCAGGCCGGACACATCCATCAGCCCCGCCGTAGTGCGGATGGCCGCGTGCTCGTCGGCCAGGCTGGTGGAATAGGTCCAGGCGGTACCCATGCCGTTCCAGTCTTCGAGGCCGGAACCCAGGGCGCGATGGCGGTCGGCGAGGACCGAAAGTCTCCATGAACTCATTTGAAACTCCTTGCTGAAAGGGTTTGGGAATTGAGTTCATTAGGCCAGCCGGGCCGGCAGCGGGAAATACTACTCTGGTACTACTTCAGGGAGAGGGCGACGCGAGCAGGCCTTTTGGGGCCGAGCGTGCAATAGTCAATACGCGGGGCGTGGCCGCCCTGCTGCGGAAACGCCAAATTCAGTAAAGTGGCGAAATCCGCAGACACAAAAAGTCACCTTGTCGCCCCTTTTCACCGACCCCCTCCGCGACACGCTCATCCGCGAGGCCTTCCGTCAGGCACGGGGCGGCATCCCCATGACCATCCTGGCCATCATCGGCATCGCCTGGATCCGCTGGCTCGATACGCACACCCTGATCGCCCCCCTGTGGACCTTCAGCGCCCTGGTCATCAGCATGGGCAGGGCCGTCATCCTCGGCTTCGTACTGCGACACCAGGAGCAGCTGAACATCGGTCTGCGGGAGTGGCTCTTCAACGGGCCGCTGATCCTCAGTTCGCTGGTCTGGGCCAGCCTGCCCGTGGTGGCCTTCCCGGCGGCATCCGACCACGAGAAGTTCGGCATCCTGTGCGTTCTTGCCGGCTTGGCAGGCGGAGCGGCCAGCGTGCTGGCCCCCGTGAAATGGCCCGCCCGGCTTTACCTGTTCTGCGTGCTGATCCCGGGCGCGGCGCTCATCCGTCTGGACACCATTGGGCCTGTCCTGAGCATGCTGGGGGTCTGCTTCTTCGTGGTCATGCTGCTCAGTCACGCCACCGCCCGCGAATTGCTCATTGAAGCCATTCGCAAGCGCACCGAGAACCAGGGCCTGCTCGCGGATCTGCAGCGGGAGCGTGGCGAGGTTGAAAAGCTCAACCTCGACCTGCGCACTGCCGAGACCGCCCTGCGGGCCCAGAACAGCCTGCTTGAACGGGAGGTCGCCGTCCGCAGCGAACGCAATCGGCTGGCCTTCGCGGTCATCCAGAACACCGCCGAAGGTGTGCTGGTCACCGACCCGGATGGCACGATGGTCGAGGTCAACCCGGCTTTCACGCGCATCACCGGCTACTCGGCCGAGGACGCCATCGGCGTATCAATGAGCCTGCTGACCCCCGAGGGGGCGACGGATCGTCAGCAGGCGCAGATGATGGAAGTGCTCGTGGAGACCGGTAAATGGGAAGGCGAGCTGTGGAGCCGGCGCAAGGACGGCAGCCTCTTTCTCGAGCGGCGCAGCATCGATGCGGTACGCGATGCCAGCGGCACAACCACCCACTACGTCTCGGTGTTCAACGACATCACCGAGGATCACCACAAGGACGAGCAACTCCGGCACATGGCCTGCCACGACCCCCTCACCGGTCTGGCCAACCGCAGCCTGCTCAACGAACACCTGCGCATGGCCATCGCCCAGGGCAAGCGCCAGCACGGCAGGGCGGGCATCCTCTTCCTCGACCTCGACCAGTTCAAGTCAATCAATGACACCCTTGGCCACGATGTCGGCGACCTTCTGCTCAAGGAAGTGGCCCGCCGGCTTCATTCCTGCCTACGCGCCACCGACACCCTGGCAAGGCTCGGTGGTGACGAATTCGTGGTGCTCCTCAACAGCATCCGCCACCCCGACGACTGCGGGCTGCTGGCCGGCAAGTTGATGGAAGCCCTGGGCAAACCCGTCGAGATCGCCGGGGTCAGCCTGCACGTCAACACCTCCATCGGCATCACGGTCTTTCCCGACGATGGCGATACGGTCGAAGTGCTGATGAAGAACGCCGACATGGCACTGTATGCCGCAAAGGGCGCAGGCAAGAACCGCTATGACTTTTTCCACGCCTCCATGTCCGAGAAGGCCTCGATCCGCCGCGAGCTGGAGAGCGCCCTGCGTGACGCCCTTGCCCAGGACCAGCTCGGCCTGCACTTCCAGCCGAAATTCGATGCCCGCCTGGGCCACGTCTGCGGGTTCGAAGCCCTGGTGCGCTGGGATCGGGCCTGCCACGGCTTCGTGCCGCCCGATCTGTTCATTCCCGTGGCAGAGGAATCCGGTCTCATCGACGAACTGGGGCGCACGGTGATTGATCAGGCCTGCGCCCAGATCGCCGCCTGGCACCAGGCCGGTTACGGCTGGCAGAAAGTCGCGGTGAACGTCTCGGCGCGTCAGTTGATCCACCAGAATCTGCCCCACCAGCTCCGCAACAGCATGACCCGTCACGGCATTCCGACCGGAAGCCTGGAGATCGAAGTCACCGAAAGCGTGGTCATGACCCAGCCGGAAACGACCATTCCGCTGCTGGCCGACCTCCGCCGCATGGGTATCCGCATCGCCATCGACGATTTCGGCACCGGCCACTCCAGCCTGGCCTATCTGCGCAAGCTGCCCATTGATGTAATGAAGATCGACCGCAGTTTTGTGCAGGAAGCGGAGCACAACCCCACCTCCCAGGCCATCATCCGCACCATTGTTTCCCTCAGTCAGGCCCTCCGGCTGAGCGTCGTCGCCGAAGGCATCGAATCCGCCGCCCAGGCCGCGATGCTGCGCGAAGCCGGCTTCGACCAGCTACAGGGCTTTCATCTGGCCCGCCCTATGCCCGCAGCCGAGATCGCCCGACGCTGGCTGGCGACGCTGCCGCCGCCCACCTCTTTCAGGCATTTCGCTCCCCCTCCCGCAGCTCCCGCAACCACACGGCCGCCTCAAAGCGATTACGCAGGTTGAGCTTCTGCAGCACGTGCTTCACGTGCACCTTCACCGTGCTTTCGGCGATGCCGAGGGAGCGGGCCACGATCTTGTTGGAAGCCCCCTTCGACACCAGCTCCAGGGTCTCCTGCTCCCGCACGGTGAGGGAGGCCCAGCCGGCGTCGATGCTCTCGCGGCTGGGGGGTTGGGGCTTGGCGAGAAGGCCACCCACCTCGGCCGACAGCACCGTACCCCCCGCCGCCACCTGGCGCAGCTTGAGGCAGAACTCGTCGGGCTCCATGTCCTTCAGCAGGTACCCGCTGGCCCCGGCCTTGAGGGCCTCCATCACGTCAAAGCTGGAGTCCGACACGGTCAGCATCACCAGCCGGGTCGCCGAGCCCGCCGTCTGCAGGGCACGCACCACCGAGATGCCGTCGAGGCCCTTCATGTGCAGGTCCACCAGGGCCACGTCCGGGCGGTGGGTGAGCACCGCCTCGATGCCCTCGGCACCCGACGCAGCCTCAGCCACCACCTGGATGTCACCGTACATGGAAAGAAGCTGGCCAATCCCTTTGCGAAAAAGGGCATGGTCGTCCACCACCACCAAGCGAATCGGCGGGCTGCCGGTCATAGCATGTTCCATCAAGCTCGTTTCCTTGTTTGAGTCATCGGGTTCAAGCCCCCGTGGCACGGGGGCGAAAGCGCATTTCGACGCAGGTGCCGAGGCCATCGACCCCGGCCTGCAGGCTCAGGCTGCCGCCTAACTGCCGAGCCCTTTCGCGCATGATGGAGACCCCGTGGTGCCCCTCACCTCCGCTGTCGGGCTGGATGCCGCGGCCGTCGTCCTCCACCCGCACCCGCACCTCGCCCCCTTCGGCGCAGTCGAGGCTGATCAGGGCATGGTCGGCGCGGGCGTGGCGGATCACGTTGGTCAGGGCTTCGCGGACGATCTGCAGCAGGTGAAATTCCTCATTCACCGACAGGGCCGCATCCCCCAGCCGGTAGTCCAGCCCGATCTCGGTGCCGGCCCGGGCCGACAGTTCCTCCACCACCTCCCGCAGCGCCTGCTGCAGCCCGCCCGGCGGCATGCTGGTGCGAAAGGCCGAGAGCAGCTCGCGCAGGTGGCGGTAGGCGCTGTCGAGCCCGGTCTTGATCTCGGCCGACACCTCCAGCACCCGCCCACCGGGGGCACAGGCGGCGCAGCTGCGGCCGATCTCCAGTTGCAGGCGGGCGATCTGCAGCTTCATGTAGGAAAGGGCCTGGGCCAGGGAATCATGGAGTTCGCCGGCAATGGCGTTGCGCTCGTCCATCAGGGCCAGGCGACGGCGGCGCTGATTGCGCTGCAGATTGCCCAGGGACAGGGCAAACAGCCCGGCAAGCGCATCCACCAGGCGGCTGTGGCGGCTCTCGAAGAGGAATTCACCCGGCGCCTCGACGATCAGCACCCCATAGATGTTGTCGGCATCACGCACCGGCACGGCCAGCTCGACCATCTCTCCCGCCGGGCCGGACACCGAGCGGCGCAGACCGCCGCCCCGGGCCAAGGCCTCTGCGTCGAATTCGTCAAGCAGGCGGGCCAGGCGCGGCGCCCCCAACTGCGCCGGCACGCCCAGCCCCTCGGCCACCGGATCGAGCAGGGCCAGCGAACAGCAACGCGCCTGCAGGCAACCGGCCATGTCTTCCAGCAGCGCCGTCAGCCAGGGCGTGCTGGCGCTGTTCTCGGCCAGACAGGCACAGGCCCGGTAGATGAACTCCAGGGAGCGGGCGGCAAAACGCTCATGCTCGCGGGCATGGCGCGACAGGCGCTCACCGTCGGCCAGGTGCCCGCCCAGTTGGTCCGCCACCGCGTCCAGGGCACGCACCAGGCGGTCGATCTCGTCGGCGCCCCCGGCCGGCGCCGTCACCGCACCAGCAGTGTGCGCCGCCACCCGAGCCAGGGCGAAATCGGTGCGCACCGCCAGCACCTTCCAGGCGCTGCGCAGGGTAAAGACGCAACCCGCCAGGAACAGCAGGGCCAGCACGGCCTGCATCAGCTCCACCCCCGCCAGGCGCGACGCGGCCACCCCGCCCGGCGCCACCTGGGCCGCCAGTTCCAGGCGCACGGCCAGGCCGGCGCTGAAGAACAGGCCTGCTGCGATGCTCGCGAGGCAGGCCAGCATCAGGCTCAAGCGGGACAGGAGGGGGTAACGATGGAGCACGGTCAAGGGGCCTTTGAGGACGCGCCACCCTTCGGCGCATTCAACCAAAAAGCAACTTTCGCGCCCCACATGAAACTCATGCCAACGGCCTTGGCCCCGGTGGATGCCCCGGCGGTGGAGTGAATCATGCTTTGTGCACCCCATGCCTCGCCCCGCCGAACACCCCCGATGACCCTCTATCTCTTCGCCACCCTGCTGGCCTCCGCCCTGCTTGCCCTCGCCCTCGGCGACGCGGGCCAAGCCTCGCCCATGGTGTGGAGCCTGCCCTTGCTGCCCGCCCTGGCCTGGACCGCCCTGCGCTTCGGCAGCGGAGGACAGGTCGCCATCCAGGCCCTGGATCGCACCGATGCCGGCCAGCCGCTCGCCCACTTCGCCCTGCACAGCGGGCAGCCCGCCCTGCTCGCCGAAGGGGGGCGCATCGCCAATGCCAACCAGGCCCTGCTGCGCACCCTCGGGCTGGAGGGGCGCGGTGACGAACTGATCGGCATGCCCCTCGACAACATCGTGCATCCCAAGCACCACAGCCGCCTCACCGCCCTGCTGGCTGCCGAGACGGCCTCCGGCGACGCGGGCGTGATCACCCTGCTGCGGGCCGACGGGGTACCCTGGCTGGCCCGCCTGAGCCTGTTCCGCGGCGACCGCTCCCCCGTCGCCCTGCTCCAGTTCGGCGCCCCGGCCGACCTTCCCGACGCCGGACCCGACCGCCAGTGGGGCAACCGCCTGGCCCATTTCGCCGGCGAGATCCTCTTTGCCCTCGACAGCCAGTTGCTCGTTACCTGGCTCAACCCCCAGTGGGAGAAGGCCAGCGGCCGCCCGGTGGGCGACAGCCTGTTCCTGCCCTTCCTGCCCCTCTTCCACCTGGAAGACCGGGCAGCCCTGACCAAGGGCCTGCGCCAGCTGCAGGCCGGCGAGCGCGACGCCCTGACC
>NZ_JAFLDT010000107.1 GCF_017302315.1 Zoogloea sp. | reverse complement strand
CGCCGAGACCGCTCAGGTCACCGGCCACCTGCACGCCCAGGTTGCCGCCGGCCAGGATGCGCCCCGAGACGTTGCTCAGCGACGCGCCAGTGACGATGCTCAGGCCCTCCACCGCCGAAACAAGGCCCCCGTCGTTCACCAGACCCTGCGTCACCCGGACACTCGCAGCCGCACCCCCGTGCAGCGTGCCGCTGTTGCCCAGGGCGTCGGCCACGATGACCATGCCTTCCGCAGATTCGATGACACCGCGGTTGTCCACGGTGCCGCCCACCAGCAGATCAACATTGCCGCCATGGAGCAGCCCCCGGTTGTCGACGCTGCCCGCCACGACAGCAACGGAGCTTGCCGCCAGCAGCCCGGCGTTACTCAGGCGGCCGCCGTCAAAGCGGAACGTACCCCCACCGAGATTGCCCTCATTGCGCAGATCACCGACGACTTCAAGCCGATCACCCACGACCGTCCCGGCATTGCCCAGCCCGCCCTTCAACAACACGGCGGTGCCGCCGATCTGGCCCTGGTTGAGGGTCTCGCCGCCGACCTGGACAACATCCGCCGACAAGCGGCCGCTTGCCCCGTTCTCCAGCCGTCCCTCCACCATGACGGCCTGTGCAGCCGCAAGGCCCGTGTTCACGAGCGTGTTGCCCGCAAACGTCAGGATGCCCCCGGAGGAAAGCACCTCCCCGCCCGTCTCGAACCGGGGGCCTTCGAGGGCTATCGCGCCTCGGGCCAGCAAAGTGCCGGCAGCGCCCAGGTGGCCGGCTTCACGGGCCACCAGATTGATGCCGCCGTTGGCGAAGACACCCCCGGCTTCACGGGCATTGAAGGTCAATTGCGCAGCCCGGATGGATACCGAACCCAGGCTCTCGATCCGCCCTTCACTGGTGAAACTGCCCAGCGTATCCAGAACGAAGTCGGCAGTCGTATAAAGGAGCCCCCGGTTGGCAATGGGCCCGTTGGGCACATCAAGACGCAGGGCACCAAAGAAGCGGCTGTCACCGCCGAAGTCAATGCCATGCGCTGCGGCCAGCCGCGTAGCGCCCCCCGCCTCCAGGTTCCGCGCAAAGGCAATTGTCCCGGCTGCGGTGGCCACGGTCAGATCACCCCCCACCAGCGTCTCGCCGGAAAAGCGTATATCCCCCAAGGCATCGACCGACACACCGCCGGCCCCGGCCACACCGCCCGCCAGATCGATGCCCGCCGTGCCGCTGCGCAGGACGATGGGCCCGCGGGCGGCAAGCTCGCCGCCCACATCAAGCTGCCTGGAGGCATCAAGCGTCAGACCGGCTGCGGCGCTCGCGCCACCCTGCACAGCGATGCGCCCCTGGCGGCTGAGCAGGCTTGCCGCTGCGCCGCTGCCCACACCGCCAAGCACACGGATGTCGCCTTGCGCCGTCGCCGCCAGCGCCTCGTTGGAGGCAAGCGCACCGCCCACCGTGATGGCACCCTCGCGCACGGCAACGCTGAGCGGCCCGTTGGACAGCACCCCGCCGGTGACACTCACGCCCGTGAGCGCACTTAGCGCAAGTGCCCCACCCGCCCCGAGGGAATCCGCCTCGATCTGCCCCGCCTCGACCACCAGTTGGCCGGCGGCCAACACCTCCCCAACTCGAACCGAAGACCCAACCAGGCTGAGGTCGGCACCGGCAACGACACTGCCGGCAACCTGCAGCGCCGCTCCAGAGCGCAGATGAACATCCTCGCCCCCCGCCACCGGCCCCGCGACATGCAGCCCCTGGGCTGCGCTCACCGCCACGGCCCCCGGGGCGAACAGCGCCCCCGTTGTCACCGCACCGCCACTGCTGGCGATGCCCAGATCGCCCCCCGACTGGACGACCCCCGTACCCACCCCGTCCCGCCCGGCCAGTTGCACGGTTCTCCCGGCTACGAAAGGACTGGTGATGGACAGGGCGCCCCCCCGGGCCGTCACCTCGGCCCGGCCACCGGCACCACTTTCGGCAAGGGCAAGCCGCCCGCCGGCGCCCAGGCTCAGATCGCCATTCGCCACCACCCGCCCGGAGCTGACGAGGTCACCGGCGGTGTCGATGCGCAGGCTTCCGCCCGCCTCCACCCCGGCGGGAAGTACCAGGGCGCCCGCCACGATGGCCCCGTCACCCGCCACCATCACATCACCGCCGAAAACAGCCCGACCGGCCACAAGATCGAGGGCGCCGGCCGACACCCCACCGACGATGTCCAGGGTCTGACCGGCATGCAGACGCATCAGGCCACCCGCACTCAGTTGGCCGCCGGCACGGATATCCGCAACGGCATCCACCGAGAGGTTCCCTCCTACTGTCACATCCCCGTCCAGCCCCACCGAGCCGCTTGCCGCGAGGCGGGTGTTGCCGCTGACGGTCACCGCCCCCGGCGTCACCAGGTCACCGGTCACGGCCAGATTCAGGTCGCCATGGATCTGGACATCGCGCCCACCGTCGCCCAGTACCAACGAGCGGGCTTGGATCTGCGTTTCGCTGGCCGCCACCCCCGCGGCCAGACGCACCTGGTCAGCGCTGACGCTGGTGCGACCACCCGCCGTCAGCGGTGCCAGGATTTCCACCGAGTCCCTTGCCGACAGACTTGCGGAGCCGGCCACTGAGCTGGCCGCGTTCACGCTAGCCCGCCCGCCGGCATGGACGGAAAGGTCGCCGCCGCTCGCCGTGGCCCCCTGCATGTTCAGATTGCCGGCGGCATCGAGGGTGATGGACTGACGTGCCACCAGCTCGCCCACGCTGAGATCACCGGCGCTCCGAACCACCAGCCCCTGGCTGTCGGCCAGCAAGGGCCCGGCCATGCGCACACCGACGCCCTGGTCGGTGGACACGATGCGGATCTGGCTGCTGCTCATGGCGCCAAAGGCCGTGCCGTCGATGGCAAAGCTGCCGAGGGGCATGGCGGCAGGCGGTGCCGGGCTCAGGTTCTCGAGCTGCCCCGCCTTCTCGGCCACCCGCCCGGCCCCCGCCAGCACGGTGATGCCGGCAAGCTCGGGGTTGAGGTAGTGGGCCCGCACCGGTCCATCCAGCTGGATGGAAGCGCCCACCAGCTCGACCTTGCCGACCGTCCCCTCCAGGCCCTGGCCTTCGACACGTACCAGCCCACCCATCACATCGAAGCCAACCCCCGTGGCGCCGGTGAAGCTGCCGGGTTCGCCCAGCGCATCCAGCCACACCGGCGTGCCGGTGGAGAGCATGAAGCGCGGGCTGTTCACCGTGGCGCAACCGGCACAGGTGACCCCGTTGGGATTGGCCACGATGACCGCAGCCGGGGCGCCAAACACTTCAATCGACCCGGCCAGACGCGATGCCGCTCCCGCGGCCACCACCTCATTGACGATCACGCTGGCGCCAGCGCCCCCCGCCAGATTGGGATTGGCCGCCACGCTGCCCCCCAGCAGGGTCGTACCCGGCTGGCTGCTGTTGTTGAGGACCACACCTTCGGGGGCGACGTCGAAGCTCTGATAACGATTGTAGGAGGTGCCCGCCGCGTTGGGACGGGTAATATCCACCACGGGCACACCGGTGGAGGTCTGGCCGATGCCGGGCCGAAAGGCGATGGGGCCAGTGGGATCGGCAATGGGCGCCGCGTGGGCGCCGCCGGGCAGGATGCAGCCGGAACCGAACACGACAACCAGAATGCGTGCAGTGATCCGGCGCCAGGGGGCCACACGGGACATGTCGTCATCGGCAGGCAGGGGGGCACGCATGGGCAGATCTCTCAGAAGAACAGGCTCAGGGACAGGTTGAGGCGGAAGGCCGTATCGGGCATGTCCGACGGAAAAACGACGGGTTTGCCGGCAATCACCTCGAGGTTGCCGGCACGGATGGCCGCACGCAGCCCGAGGCCGGCTGACATGAGGGTGGCGGCACGCCCGCTGGCGAGAGTCCGGACATGGCCCGCGTCCAAGAAGGCAAAGGGCTCCAGGTGCACGCCGGCGGGCATGGCCCCCAGGCTGCGGCCAAGCTCGGTGCGCCAGTAGCCACCCCGATCGCCTCCCGCGGCAGACTCGGCAAAGCCCCGCACGCTGGCCACGCCGCCCACGAAGATCTGCTCCGAGGAGAACAGGGGCACACCGCTCCACTGCCACGCCCCGTTGCCACGCAGGCTCCAGTTGCCGGGCAGATAGAGGGCCGCGCTGCCCGACACATCCAGCTTGCCGAAGCGGGCGCGGGCCACCGGGCCACTGCCCGCCCCGGCATCGCCCATGGCGCCGAAGGCATCCAGGCCCCGGGAGAAACCCGCATCGACCATCCATTGGCCAACCAGCGCCGGCGACTCGAAGCGGGTCAGGCGGTTGATGCCGGCCCTCAGTACGGAGAGTTTCTGCGGGGCAAGGGCCACGTTGTTGATCTCCCGCCGCGCCTCCCGCACCGACAGGGCGAGGTCGGCCGCCACCTTGGTATCCCGGTCACGGAAGAGCAGCCGGTTCCACGACGCCGCATGGTTGGTGGAACTGCCATGGAGCAGCGCCACGTTGCCGATCAGGCTCTGGTACTCGGACCAGGTGGTGAGCAGGCTGAAGGTGTTGTAGCCCCAGGGGAGGGACAGGCCGGCATTGAGCGCATTGGTCTCCAGGCTGCCCGTGTAGCCGAGGTTGAGGTTCTCGTTGAGGCCGAACAGATCGCCCGTCTCCAGGCCAAGGCGCAGGCGCCGCGCGCCGGTGGAAGGGCTGCCCTGGTTGTCGGCGCCCAGCCAGGCCCGCCAGGCCGACGCAGCAGGCGGATCGGCAAACTCGAGCACCGAGCCCCCCGGGGTCTGCCCGGGCACGATGCGCACCTGGGCCTGCCGGCCACGCAGGCGGTTGAGCTGATCCAGCCCCTGTTCGATGTCCCGTAGCTGCAGGATGTCGCCCACCCCCATGGGCAGCGCCAGGCGCACGCCGGGCGCATCCATGGCGTCGGCCTCCAGCGGCCTGCCGTTGTAGCGGATGGCTTCGATACGGCCCGGCACGATGCGCAGGCTGAGCACGCCGCTCGCGAGGTTCTGACTTACCACGTAGGCCCGGGAGGTGATCTGCCCCGACTCGACAAGGTCGGCGTTAAGCCCCTGCAGCAGCAAGCCGATGCGTACAGTGCCCAGGTCAAGGCCGGTGAAGGGCCGCAGGCGGCGGGCCAGAACACCCGCCGGCAGCAGATCCCCGCCCTGCAATTCGATGTGCTCGATACGAAACATGGGCGCGATCTCGGCCACCTCGGCCGGATCCGGCCCCACTGCGGCCGGGGCGGCGGGCTGCTCAATGCGTGGCGTGGGCTGGCGCAACAGGCGCTCCCGCTCGCGCTCCATCTCCTCACGCAGGATGCGGTCGCCCTGGTCCTGGCGCGGTGGCGTCGGCTGCTGCTGGGCATGGGCGCTCGCTCCGGCCAGCAGAAGGGCCAGCGCAAGCGCAAAGCAGCGCTGCCGTTCAACGCCAGAACGCACTGAACAGGCCCAGGTGACTGGTCAGCTCAACCGGATTGCGACCCGGCGCCCGCGCGACGGTGATGACGCCATCGACACCCTGGCTCGCGGTGAATAAACCCCGGTCCTGGATGGCCTGGCCCGTCAGGATCAGGCGGCCGGTCTGGGCGGTGAATCCACCGCCCTGGTCGATGGCATAGAGGCCGGCCCAGCGGTCGCCGAAGAAGGCGCGCAGCCCGTCAGCCCGGCTCAGTGCCACATGCACCGGCACGCCCCGCGCTTCGATGTGGGGTGCGTCGAGATGCATGTCGCGGGTCGCATGGATCAGGCCCCCTTCATTCACCACGCGCTCGCCGGCCTTGAGGCGCACGTCCTGGCTGGCCAGGATCTGCCCGCCCACCAGGCTCTCGCTGACCTCTGCCGTGCGGCGGCAGAACAGAAGATTGCAGGACTCCCGCAGGGTGACCGCACCGGTAAGCCAGGCCCGGTTGAGAATCTCGCTGCGCCCCTCGAGCACCACATCGCCCTTGTTGGCGAGCAGGTTGCCACCCAGGTTGTGCACCTGTTTAGCCGCAACGCTGAGCTGCCCATCCGCCACCCAGTAGGCCATGTGTGCGGGATCTGCCAGCACACCGTTGTCGATGGTCATGGTGTGACGCGAGCGGGGCAGGCCGAGCCAGTTGCGCTCATCCCGGGACGACACACTGCGACCGCTGCCCGCCACGAAGACCGACTCGTTGAGCGCCATGCCGCCGGCTCGTAGGCTCAGGGCGCCGTTGGAGATGACCCGCCCGTTGACATTACGTATGTCGCCCCCCGCTTCCAGCAGCACGTCGTCAGCGGCACCGAAGATCACGGCACCGCTGCCACCTGCCGGTGTCTGATTGACGATGTCACCGTCGGCGACGATGCGCAGCGCCGCAGGCGCAGCCCCCTCCCCGGGGTTGCGGGCCACGCCGGAGAGACTGCCCCCCAGGTTGCTCAGACTGCCGCTGAGCCTGACATCAAGGCTTCCCGAAGCGGCTATCGAAGGTGCCTCACCCGACTCCGCCAGTACCTGGCGCAAGGATCCGGCCCGGATGAGGATGTCGCCGGCCGCCTCGATGCGCCCTCCCTTCTGCTCCAGCAGGCCGGAGCTGTCGATCACGAAGTCGCCCGACGTGGCCTGCAGATGGCCTGCGTTGCGCACACCGGCGCCGGCATCGGTGATCAGCAGCTCGATGCGCCCCGAGGTGACCCGGGCGTGGGCCGCGAGATCGATGACGATGCCCTCACCCGCGGACTTTCCCCGGGTGTAGTAGGCCCAGGGGGTCAGGTTGTCGGTGGGCGAGGCTGCCGTGTCGAAGAGCACACTGGCATCGCCCGCCACCAGTCGCATGAGCGCGGTGGGCGAACTGTAGGCATTGACAAGGGGGCCAGCCACGTCAACGCGTCGGGCCAGCAACTCGAGCCGGATCAGATCGGCAGCCAGACCGTCGGGGCCGATGGAGATGGCACCGCTCCCCGACGTGGCAGAGACGTAGGTTTGAACGCCACCGCCGACGGCCCGGCTTTCGAGTGCAAGGCTGCCCGCCACCAGGGCCACACTGCCGAAGTTGACGAAGCTCCCGCCGTTGATGGCGAGGCCGTTGGGATTGGCGAGGATCAGATTGGCCCGGGGGCCGTCCACCGACACCGGCCCTTCGATCACCGACGGCAGGGGCGCACGGACTTCCGCCACGATGTTGCGGGCGCCGACCGCCTGATTCTGGAAGGCCGCCCCCGCCGGGCTCACATCAAACCGCGAGAAGACGTTATGGGACACGCCGCCGGCCGCCGGTGCAAGCTGGATCAGCGTCTTGCCCGACGGGTCCACCGACACGGCCGTCGCCGTTCGGCCGTCCGGAACAACACCCGCCGAGGCACAAAGGGGAAACAGGGCACCCATCAGGCCCCGAAACAATACTCTTGGCATAAACCTGAACAAAAACACACCAGGTCGCCATTAATGCATTATTTGAATGTCATTGCAACAGGGCGCGAAACTTATCGCGAAAATGCTTATTGAATTATTCCAAGTGAACTCATCCAGCCATCCGCAGGGCACCGACCGGACAGGCGGCGAGGTTCGCAGATGCGGAAAAATTCAACCGGGAAGCCGGGCATTGGCGCAAGCGGTCGCGCGAAAGGCGCTTGCCATGGCACAGGCGCCTCACCCCGGTATTGATGTCTGTTTATCCATTGGCGGAGCCCACAGTGCCCACAAGCAAACATGCACGACTTGCCGTCTACTGCGGGTGGTTGTTGATGGCTTTCCCGCTGACCGGGTCCGCAAACCCCCTCCCCTGGCTGGCCGACGTATTCGGCAGACAATTGGAAAAGGGTATGGATTCATTGATTGAGGTAGGGTCGACACGAAAGCTGCTTGTGTCCGCCATGCCGGATCTGGCTGCCGGCACAAACTAGACCCTGCTCGACGAGGCCTTCGTCACGCGCGGGAGGGGCAAGGCCACCTTTGAGTACGCCGCCTACGAACTCGAAGCACGTGATCCGAAAAGTACGGGAACGAAGCCCCCGCAGGGTGCAATCAAGCGCCCCCCGGCGAAGGGTTCGTGAGCAAGCGCGGCGCTAGCGCTGTACCCACCCCCCGCACACCGGAAAGACCTGCCCGACAAAGCAGTTGGCCGCCTCGCTGCACAGATAGGCGGCAAACTCCGCGTCCTCGCTGGCGCTCACCAGGCGGCCGAGGGGCACCTCGCGCTTCAGGCGGTCCTGGAAGCGCGGGTCGGCCTGTACCTCGGGCGGGAAATAGGTGGGGTTGTCCACGAAGTTCTGGGCGATGGCATTGACCTGCACGTTGTGGGCGGCCACCTCGACGCCGAGGGACTGCACATAGGCAAGCTGGGCGCCACGGGCCGCACTGTAGGTGGTGGCGCCCTTGATACCGCGCAGGGCCGAGGCGCTGCCCATCACCAGGATCTTGCCGGCACGCCGCGCGATCATGGCCGGCAGTACCGCCCGGCACAGGCGCGGCAGGGGATCGACGAGCGCGGCAAACACCTCGCGCCATTCGGCCTCACTGACCTCGGTGGCCGAGGTGCGTGGATTGCGGATGGCCAGGTTGGCGACGAGGATGTCCACCTCACCCGATGCCGCGACCAAGGCCGCCGGGGCCTCCGGCTCAAGCAATGCGTCGGTGCTCGGGATCACCGTGGCGCCACGTCGGGCGAGCACCTCGCACAACACGGGGCCCATGAAGGCGTCGGCGTGGGTAACCAGGATACGTTTGCCCCGGAGGGATGAATCGGGCATTTTCATATCTCCTCTGTTGTGCAAAACCTGCCAAGCCGACGCGGTGGATCCGGGCGCCCCGGATAGCGTTTAGTTGACCTTCAGCTGCCCACCACGCCCGAGACCGCCTTTTACGTCCTGGGCCTTGTAGTTGCGCAGAGCGACAACCATCTTGTTGTAGGCGTCGGTGAACGCGGCGACGGTCGCCTTGCCTTCCGGAGTCTGGGAGAAGCCGCCGAGGCCCCCTGCCGCGCCAGGACCGAATGCCCCCAGGGCCGCGCCAAAATTGGTGGCCGTGGCGTTGCCTTCGGAGATGGCCAGCTGGACGCCAGAACGGATATCGAAAAGGGTCATGGTCACGACCGAGACCTTGCTTTCCATGCCGGCAGCAAGCAACGCGCCACCAGCACCCAGCAGGCCACCCACGGCACCGGCCATCCGGCCGGTGGATGAGTTGTCGATGATGATCGAAGGCTCCATGTAGTAGTCGGCCGCTACGCGCTGGCCCTTCTGCTGCTTGGAGCCGGCACGGAATTCACCGGAATTGCGCTGCTTGTCGGTGATCGCCGAGAGCTTGCTTTCGGTCCGGGCGTTGCCGACCGAAGTGATCACGAAACAGTTGGACTGCTGAACAGCCAGACGGATCAGCGGTTCGATGGTGGTGACTTTGGTGGCAGCGCCAAAGCTGGCATACCATTCCTTGCCACGACCATCGTCCACAGCAAGGGTACCGAGTGGAGCGGGGCACCGTTCGAGGGAGGCGTTTGCGCCGGCACTGGTGCCACCGCCCGCCGCACCGCTCACCGCGGTGGCATCGGGCGAACCGGTGCTCACGGAGCCGCCGGCCAGAGGGTTGTTGGCACAGCCTGCTAGGGTCAGCGAGGCGGCGACCGCGCCCACGATGGCAGTAAGTTTAGTGTTCAGCATCAGCACTCATCCTTCGAAAATGGATCATCAGGTGAGAGCGAGCGGATGAATCCACCGCGCGGCCCGCTTTCACCCCTGCACTACCCACCATACGCATTGCGCGGCTGGGCTATGCGGGGCGAACTCGAACCGCGCGTTGCTGATTTCTCCACACGCTCTGATTCGGCATTGCGCAGAAGGCAGATTGCCTTCGTGGTATTCATTCAGTAACGGGCGCCGTAGCCGTAGGGCCGATGGTCATACCAGCCCCCGTTGCGCCATTGCCATTCATATTGATAGCGCTCCATCCAGTAGCTGTTCCAGATGACCCGCTGGGAATCCACCCAACGCCGGTAAGCGACCTCATTCTGCTTTGCCTTTCTCGCCTGAGCCAGCAGGGATCTCGCCTCCTTGTCACCGCGTCCGGCGGCAATGGAAAGCCACTTCTCGGCTTCGGCCGGATCGGAACCCATCTCTTCCAGCCCCATCAGGTAGAAACGACCAACAGCAGTCTGGGCCTTCAGGAAACCACGCTCGGCCGCATCGCGCATCCACTTGAGCGCCTGATAGCTGTCCTGACGCACACCGTCGCCACGGAAGTAACGCAAGCCGAGGTCGTAAGCTGCACGGGGATCCTTTTCAGCCAGGGCAATCAGCTTGGCGGCCTGCTGTTCCGCCGCCGTATCACCTGCAGCGGCGGGATTGAAGGTAACCGCATCGCGCGGGCGTTCCGAGCAGCCGTTCTCGTCGCAGATCCGGACGGTCGGTGACGGTGTCTGCGCCATCAGGCTTGTGGAAAACAGCAGCGTCAAGACCAGGATATTTTTCATCAAACCACCCATGTCCATTCATCGGTACACATTCAATCGACCACCGCCAGCGTCACAACACCAAACCTGCATTGCGGAACCATCAGTCAACGACGAAAGCGGAACGCAGCAACCACGAAGAATGCAGAACAAGCACAGCCCGGGAAAATAAGTTAAACCCGTCAGGGACTTAACCCACCCCGAAAAATTGCCCACTGAATCCGCAAACACTTGGCATGCCGCATCAATCTTTCGGATTATCCTGCCAGCCCTCGTCGAATTCAACCACGAATTTGGCATGAAATTGCCGAATTTCACCCTTCCCAACGTACCGCCGTCCGCGCTGTGCGAACCGGTCTCGAACAAGACCTTACCCAGAGGCGGCAGCGGAGTGCGCATCCCTCTTCGAACCGAAACCGTTACTGGCGACACACGGTGCCGGCCGGCCACCTCCCACCCCGGGCCTGCGGGCACTACAACCCGTGCGGGACAAGGCGCAGCGCGGTGACGCGCGGTAGTGCAAAATAGCTGGCGGAATTCACACCACTCACCCGATCCCGGCCCCATGCCCCACCTCCCCCGCAGCATCGCCCACCTGGACATGGACGCGTTCTACGCGTCGGTGGAGCTGCTGCGTTACCCCCAGTTGCGGGGGATGCCGGTGGTGGTGGGTGGGCGGCGTGCCGTGGCGGGGGAACACCTCCACGACTTCCCCCGCCTGCGCAGCTACGCAGGGCGAGGCGTGATCACCACCTCCACCTACGAGGCACGGGCGCTGGGGGTGCATTCGGGCATGGGCCTGATGAAGGCCGCCCAGCTGGCGCCCGACGCCATCCTCCTGCCCGCAGATTTCGAGGCCTATCGGCACCATTCACGCCTGTTCAAGGCCGCGGTGTGCGCCATTGCCCCGGAGA
>NZ_JAFLDT010000106.1 GCF_017302315.1 Zoogloea sp. | reverse complement strand
GCTGCACCGACGTGGGCCTGTGGGTCACCAAACAACTGAAGGATCCGGGCGATCTGATCTACGTGGGTGCCGTGGAGGAACTGAAGGCCATCCGTGCCGACTCGGCCGGGCTGTACATTGGCGCCGGCGCCAGCCTCACGGATGCCTTCGATGCCCTCACCACCTTCGAGCCGGCCTGGACCGAACTGGCCCGCCGCTTCGCCTCCCTGCCGGTGCGCAACGCCGGCACCCTGGGCGGCAACGTGGCCAACGGCTCGCCCATCGGCGACTCCATGCCCGGCCTCATCGCCATGGGCGCCGAGATCCTGCTCCAGCGGGGCGAGCGCCAGCGCCGGCTGCCCCTGGAGGATTTCTACCTCGCCTACCAGAAGACGGCCCTTGAGGCCGGCGAGTTCGTGCTCGGGCTGCACCTCCCGCCGCCACCCGCGGATCGCCATTTCCGTACCTGGAAGGTCTCCAAGCGGGAAGATCAGGACATCTCGGCGGTGTGCGGCGCCTTTGCCCTGGACATCCGTGGCGGGCATGTCCAGGGCGCCCGCATCGCCTTCGGCGGCATGGCCGCCACCCCCCTGCGGGCGCGCGCCACCGAGGCCTTCCTGCTCACCCGACCGTGGAGCCAGGCCACCGTGATCGCCGCGGCGCAGGTGCTGGCCCGGGAATACACCCCCCTCTCCGACATGCGCGCTTCGTCTGCCTACCGCAGCCGGGTGGCGGCCGGACTGCTGCAGCGCCTGTGGCTTGAGAGCCCGGAAAGCGGCGACGGGGCAGTGCCGATCCGCCTGGCGGACCTGGAGGACACCCTGTGAACGCCCCCGACCCCAAACCCCTGCCCGGCGTTGGCGCCGGTCTGCCCCACGAGAGCGCCCACCTGCACGTCACCGGGCGGGCCACCTATGTGGATGACATTGCCGTGCCCGCCGGCACCCTGCATGCCGCCCTGGGGCTGTCCGGCGTGGCCCACGGGCGCATCCGCGTGCTCGACCTGTCCGCGGTGCGGGCCGCCCCGGGGGTGCGTGACGTGATCGTCGCCGCCGACATCCCGGGCATCAACGACTGCGGGCCGGTGAAGCACGACGACCCCATCCTGTGCGCCGGCGAGATCCTCTTCCACGGCCAGCCCCTGTTCGCCGTGGCCGCCGACAGCCACGACGCCGCCCGCCGCGCCGCACGCCTGGCCCGGGTGGAGGTGGATCCACTGCCCACCATCCTCACTGCCGAGGCCGCCGCGGAAGCCGAATCCTGGGTGCTGCCCCCTGTCGAGGTGAGCCGTGGCGACACCCCCGCCGCCCTGACCGCGGCGCCCCACCGCCTGCGGGGCGAGATCCAGCTGGGCGGCCAGGAGCACTTCTATCTGGAGGGCCAGATCGCCTGCGCCATCCCCGGCGAAGACCACAGCCTGCGCCTCCTCACCTCCACCCAGCACCCCACCGAGATGCAGCACATGGTGGCCCATGCCCTGGGCTGGCGGGTGCATCAGGTGATCGCCGAATGCCGGCGCATGGGCGGTGGTTTTGGTGGCAAGGAGAGCCAGTCCGCCCAGATCGCCTGCATTGCCGCGGTGCTGGCGGTGCGCAGCGGCAAGGCCGTCAAGCTGCGCCTCGACCGGGATGACGACATGCGCATCACCGGCAAGCGCCATGATTTCCACATCGAGTACGAGGTGGGGTTTGACGATCGCGGGCAGATCCTCGGCCTGCGCCTGCTGCTGGCCTCCCGCTGCGGCTTCTCCACCGACCTGTCGGGGCCGGTGAATGACCGGGCGATCTTCCACGCCGACAATGCCTACTATCTGGACGCGGTGGACATCCTGAGCCTGCGCGGACTCACCCACACGGTGTCCAACACCGCCTTCCGCGGCTTCGGCGGCCCCCAGGGCATGTTCGCCATCGAATCGGTGATCGACGACATCGCCCGCCACCTGGGCCGGGATGCCCTGGCCGTGCGCCAGGCCAACTTCTACGGCGACAGCGCCGGCACCCACCGCAATGTCACCCACTACGGCATGCAGGTGGAGGACAACGTGATCGGTCCGCTGGTGGACCAGCTGGCCGGCAGCAGCGACTACGCCGCCCGCCGTGCCGCCATCGACGCCTTCAACGCCACCAGCCCCATCATCAAGAAGGGGCTGGCCCTGACCCCGGTGAAGTTCGGCATCTCCTTCACCGCCACCTTCTACAACCAGGCCGGGGCGCTGGTGCATGTGTACAACGATGGCACCGTGCTGGTCAGCCATGGCGGCACCGAGATGGGCCAGGGCCTGTACACCAAGATCCGCCAGATCGTCGCCCAGGAGTTCGGCCTGCCCGTGGAGGACGTGCGCCTGTCCTCCACCGACACCAGCCGCGTGCCCAACACCTCGGCCACCGCCGCCTCCAGCGGCACCGACCTCAACGGCAAGGCCGCCCAGGCCGCCTGCCAGGCCATCCGCGGACGCATCGCCGGCTTCGTGGCCGAACGCCTGGGCGTGAGCCAGGACGCCGTGCTGTTTGCCGCCGGCCAGGTCAGCGCGCCGGGCTTCGATGCACCCTTCGCTGCGGTGGTGTCCGACGCCTACCGGGCGCGGGTGCAACTGTGGGATGCGGGCTTCTACAAGACGCCCAAGATCCACTACGACCCCGTCACCATGCAGGGGCGGCCCTTCTATTACTTCTCCTACGGCGCCTCGGTGAGCGAAGTGGCCATCGACACCCTGACCGGCGAATCGAAGGTGCTGCGGGTGGACATCCTCCACGACGTGGGCCGCTCCATCAATCCGGCCCTGGACATCGGCCAGATCGAAGGCGGCTTCATCCAGGGCATGGGCTGGCTGACCACCGAGGAGCTGGTCTATGCCAGCGACGGCCGCCTTGCCACCCACGCCCCCTCCACCTACAAGATCCCGGCCATCTCCGACCTGCCGCGGGATTTCCGGGTGGCCCTGTTCGACAACGACAACGTGGAAGACAGCATCCACCGCTCCAAGGCCGTCGGCGAACCGCCGCTGATGCTGGCCTTCTCGGTGTTCTTCGCCCTGCGTGACGCGGTGGCGGCCACCCTCGGCCCGGGCGCCCGCCCCCGGCTCGACGCACCGGCCACGCCGGAGGCCATTCTCAAGGCCCTGAACGGAGGCGCGCTGTGATCGCGACCCGACGACTCAGAGCCCAAACCGCCCACCTGGAGGTGTCACCATGAACGACTGGCTCCATACCCTCGCCAACTGGCTGGAAGCCGGCCAGCCTGCGGTGCTTGTCACCGTGGTGCGTACCGATGGCTCGACCCCCCGGGAGGCCGGCGCCACCATGCTGGTGGGCCGCGCCAGCACCGCCGACACCATCGGCGGCGGCCACCTGGAGTGGCTGGCCAGCACCACCGCCCGGGAGCTGCTGGTGGAGGGCGGCCCGCCGCGCCTGATGCGCTTTGCCCTCGGTGCATCCCTGGGACAATGCTGCGGCGGCGTGGTGTGGCTGGCGCTGGAGCGCATCGACGTGCGTGACGCCGCCATCTGGCGCACCCGCGCCGAAGCCGTGGCCGGCGGTGACACCCTGCAGCGCCGGCTGGTATCGGGGGACGAAGGCAGCCTGTGGTCCCTGGCCGACCGGGACCCGGGCAAGGGCGACCCGGCCCATTTCTGGTCCGATGGCGGGCACTGGCAGTTCGAGCAGCAGGTGGCCACTACCCGCTTCCCGGTGGTGCTGTTCGGTGCCGGGCACGTGGGTGAGGCCATCGTCCGCAGTCTGGCCCCCCTGGGCGCCCAGATCACCTGGGTGGATACCCGGGACGACATCTTCCCGGAGGCGATCCCCGAAGGGGTGTTCACCGTCGCTACCGACATCCCCGCCACCGAGGTCTACGACGCGCTCCCGGGCTGCTATTTCCTGGTCCTGACCCACGACCACAGCCTGGACTTCAGCCTGTGCGAGGCCATCCTCACCCGTCACGATTTCGCCTTCTTCGGCCTCATCGGCTCGGCCACCAAGCGGGCGAGCTTCGAGCACCGCCTCATCGCCCGTGGCCTTGAACCCCGGCGCCTCCTCGACATGACCTGCCCCATCGGCATCCCGGGCATCGACAGCAAGCAGCCGGCGGTCATCGCCGCCTCCGTCACGGCCCAACTGCTGCAGGTGCGCGAAGCCCGCCAGGCCGTGGCCCGGGCCGTGCGGCCGGTGGCGATCACCCCCTTTCTTCTTTCGGGAGCCCGCTCGTGAGCACACCTCCGCCCCCCTTCAGCGGCCCGCCCGACAACCTGCCACGCCTGGAACTGACCGGTATCACCAAGCGCTACCCCAGCGTGGTGGCCAATGACGGCATCCACCTCAAGGTCGGCCCCGGCGAGATCCACGCCGTGCTCGGCGAGAACGGTGCCGGCAAGAGCACCCTGATGAAGATCATCTACGGCGCGGTGCAGGCCGACGCCGGGCAGATCCAGTGGAACGGGCGCGAGGTGGTCATCGCCAACCCCTCGGAAGCCCGCCGGCTCGGCATCGGCATGGTCTTCCAGCACTTCTCCCTGTTCGAGACCCTGAGCGTGGTCGAGAACATCGCCCTGGCCCTGGACGAACCCTTCGACCTGAAGGGCCTGGCCGCCCGGGTGAAAGAGGTGTCTACCCGCTACGGCCTGCCCCTGGACCCGGACCGGCTGGTGTATAGCCTGTCGGTAGGTGAGCGCCAGCGGGTCGAGATCGTGCGCTGCCTGCTGCAGGAGCCCCAGCTACTGATCCTCGACGAGCCCACCTCGGTGCTCACCCCCCAGGCCGTGCAGAAGCTCTTCGAGACCCTGCGCCGCCTGGCGTCGGAGGGGGTCAGCATCCTCTACATCAGCCACAAGCTGCACGAGATCCAGAGCCTGTGCCACAGCGCCACGGTGATGCGCGGCGGCAAGGTCACCGGCACCGCCACCCCGTCCCGGGAGACGCCGGCCAGCCTGGCACGCATGATGATCGGCCGCGAGCTGCCGGTGTGCGAGGTGCCCGCCTTCACCGGCGAAGCCGCCCCCGTACTGACGGTACGCGGCCTGTCCCACACCCCTGACGACCCCTTCGGTACCGCCCTCAAGGACATCGCCCTGGAGGTGCGCCGCGGCGAGATCCTCGGCATTGCCGGCATCTCCGGCAACGGCCAGGCCGAGCTGCTGGCTGCCCTCTCCGGCGAAACCACCGGCCCCGCCAACACGGTGGTCCTGGCCGGTACGCCAGTGGGCCACCTGGACGCCGGCCGTCGGCGCAAGCGCGGCCTGACTTTCGTGCCCGAAGAGCGCCTTGGCCGCGGTGCCGTGCCGCCCATGAGCCTCGCCGACAACGCCACCCTGTCGGCCCACGGCCACGGGCTGGTGAAGAAGGGCTTCCTGCGCCCGAAGGCGGCCTGGGAGTTCGCCAAGACCTGCATCGAACGCTTCGACGTGCGCTGCGGCGGGCCCGGCGCGGCTGCGCGCAGCCTGTCCGGCGGCAACCTGCAGAAGTTCATCGTCGGCCGGGAGATCATGCAGCAGCCCATCGCCATGGTGGTCGCCCAGCCCACCTGGGGGGTGGACGTGGGCGCCGCCGCCTTCCTGCGCCAGACCCTGATCGACCTGTCGCGCTCGGGGGTGGCCATCCTGGTCATCTCCGAAGAGCTGGAAGAGCTGTTCGAGATCTGCGACCGCATCGCCGTGCTGGCCGAAGGCAGATTGTCCGAGGCCGTACCCAAACAGCAGACCAACGCCGAGAAGATCGGCATGCAGATGTCGGGGCTGTTCTCCGACACCCATGGCACCGACCGGGAGCCCGCCCATGCCGCTGCTTGAAGCCCGCCCGACACCGTCGGCCCGCATGCGCCTGCTGGCGCCCCTCATCGCCATCGGCCTGACCCTGGCCGTCGGCTCCCTGCTCTTCCTGTCCCTGGGCAAGAACCCCGTCGAGGCCTTCGGCGTGTTCTTCATCCAGCCCCTCTCGTCGGGCAACGGCTGGAGCGAGCTGATGGTCAAGGCCGGGCCGCTGATCCTCATCGCCCAGGGCCTGGCCATCGGCTTCCGGGCCCGCATCTACAACATCGGCGCCGAGGGCCAGCTCATCATGGGCGCCCTGGCCGGCGGCGGCGTGGCCATCGCCTTCGACGGGGTGGATGCCTGGTGGGTGCTGCCCCTGATGGTCATCGCCGGCGCCATCGGCGGCGCCCTATGGGGGGCCATCCCGGCCCTGCTGCGCACCCGCTTCAATGCCCAGGAGACCCTCACCACCCTGATGCTCGCCTACGTGGCCACCTTCGCCCTGTCCTACATGGTGAACGGCCCCTGGCGCGACCCGGAGGGGATGAACTTCCCCCAGTCCATCATGTTCGGTGACCCGGCCCTGTTCGCCCCCTGGTTCGAGGGCATGCGGGTCAACGCCGCCATCCTGATCGCCGCCGTCGCCTCCCTGGCCTTCTGGATCTTCACCTCGCGCAGCTTCCTGGCCTACCAGCTCACCGTCGGTGGCCTGGCGCCGGCAGCCGCCCGCTACGCCGGCTTCTCGGCCAACCGCACGGTGTGGGTGAGCCTGGTGCTGTCCGGCCTCACTGCCGGGCTGGCGGGCGTGGGCGAGGTGGCCGGCCCGGTGGGCCAGCTCAACCTCAACATCTCGCCGGGCTACGGCTTTGCGGCCATCATCGTGGCCTACCTGGGCCGCCTCAACGCCATCGGCATCGTGCTGGCCGGGCTGCTGATGGCCCTGCTCTACCTGGGTGGCGAGGCTGCGCAGGTGGCCCTGCAGTTGCCCGCCGCCATCACCGGCCTGTTCCAGGGGATGCTGCTGTTCTTCCTGCTGGGCGCCGACGTGTTCGTCGATTACCGCCTCAAGCCCCGGCCCCGGCCGGCCTACGCATGAGGGGCCCAGCCCGCGGGGTGACAACTTCACCTGCCCGCGGACGCCAATGACACCACGCACCATGGGCGGCTGAAGCCGCCCCTACAGGAGGCTTCATGATCGAACACCTGATCCCCGTCCTCGCCGGCACTCTGGCCGCCGCCACGCCGCTGATCTTCGCCGGGCTCGGCGAGCTGGTGGCCGAGCGCACCGGTGTCATCAACCTGGGCGTCGAGGGCATGATGCTGATCGGCGCCGTCGCCGGCTTTGCGGCGGCCGCCCACTCCGATGGTGGCGCCCTCGCCGGGCTGCCGGCCGGGGCCGTGGCCGGCATGCTGGCGGCGCTGATCTTCGCCATCCTGTCCCTGTCCATGGCCGCCAATCAGGCCGCCTGTGGCCTGGCCCTGACCATCTTCGGCATCGGCCTGTCGGCCTTCATCGGCCAGCACTATGTCAGCTACAGCCTGCCCGGCCTGCCGCCCCTGGACATCCCCGGCCTGTCGGAGATCCCGGTGATCGGCCGCATCCTCTTCCACCAGGACGCCGTCACCTACCTGGGCCTCGTCACCTTCGTCGGCGTGTGGTGGGTACTCAGGAAGACCCGCCTGGGTCTGGTGCTGAAGGCCGTCGGCGAAGCCCCGGACGCCGCCCATGCCATCGGCTACCCGGTCATCGCCATCCGCTACGGCGCCACGCTCTTTGGCGGCGCCATGGCGGGTATCGCCGGGGCCTACCTGTCCACGGTGTATACGCCCCTGTGGGTGCAGAACATGGTCGCCGGCCGCGGCTGGATCGCCATCGCCCTGGTGGTCTTCGCTGCCTGGAACCCCACCCGCCTGCTGCTGGGCGCCTGGCTCTTCGGCGGCGTCACCATCCTGCAGTTCCACGCCCAGGGCCTGGGCATCGCCCTGCCGGTCCAGTTCCTCGCCGCCCTGCCCTACCTGGCCACGGTGGTGGTGCTGGTGCTGATCTCGCGGGACAAGCGGCTGCTGCAGCTGAACCTGCCGGCTTCGCTGGGCAAGCCGTGGATGCCGTGAGGATGGGGGTGCGCCGTGGGGTCGAATTCGTTCGACCTGGGTGCGATGTGCGGGTGCCGTTACTGGTCGGCTTTGCGGTGATTTGCGTATCGTTGGCCGGGTCTCGGCCCGGCGGCCGACTTTCTTCTTTGTTGTACGACAAAGAAGAAAGCAAGAAAACGTACCCCGCTGTCGCGCCCCCTGCGGGGGTTCCCTCCCTCCGGGCTCGTCAGGCGGAGTCTGCGCAAACTCGCCCTGCGGGCTCAGACATGCGCAGCCCTTTTTCCGCCTGCCGAACCCTCCAGTCGGCGCGCCAGAGGGGAGAGGAAATGCAGGTGATCAACGGCCAGTGCCCGACTCAATTTCCGCAGGGGCTCGGTGTATCCGAAAAGCCCGTTCCGCCCCGCCGAGCAGCGCACCAGCGGGCGGGGAAGTCCGGCGCGGCTGTCTGAGCCCGAAGGGCGAGTTCCGCGCCGGCCGCCTGCTGGGAGCAGCGCAGGGCAGTCATTCGCGCAGCGAATGACCGGGGTGGCCGGGTCGCCTTCTTTGCTGACTTTCTTGGCGACGCAAGAAAGTCAGTCGCCCGCCGGGGCGAGACCCGGCCAACGTTACGTAATCGACGGGGAAAGCCCCCCAGCAAACACGACCATAAGAAAATGAACACCAAAACCCTCCTCCTCCACCACGCCGACGTCCTCGTCACCATGGACGCCCAACGCCGCGAGATCCCCGACGGCGCGGTGTTCATCCGCAACGGCATCATCGAAGCCGTCGGCCCCACCGCCGAGCTCCCCGATACCGCCAACGAGGTCATCGACCTGCGCGGCCGCATCGTGCTGCCCGGCCTGGTGAACACCCACCACCACATGTACCAGAGCCTGACCCGCGCCGTGCCCGGGGCGCAGGATGCCGAGCTGTTCGGCTGGCTGCAGACCCTCTACCCCCTGTGGGGCGGGCTGACGCCCGAGATGATCCGGGCCTCCACCCTCACCGCCATGGCCGAGCTGATCCTGTCGGGCTGCACCACCTCGTCCGACCACCTGTACATCTACCCCAACGGCAGCCGGCTGGACGACAGCATCGAGGCGGCCCGGGAGATCGGCATGCGCTTCCATGCCTGCCGCGGAAGCATGAGCGTGGGGCGCTCGGCGGGGGGCCTGCCGCCGGACCACCTGGTGGAAGACGAGGCCACCATCCTGGCCGACAGCCGCCGCCTCATCGAGACCTGGCACGACCCGGCCCGCCACGCCATGCTGCGGGTGGCCCTGGCGCCCTGTTCGCCCTTCTCGGTGAGCACCGACCTGATGCGCGAATCGGCCTTGCTGGCGCGCAGCTACGGGGTGTCGCTGCACACCCACCTGGCCGAGAACGACAACGACGTGGCCTACAGCCGCGCGCGCTTCGGCATGACCCCCGCCGAGTACGCCGAGAGCCTGGGCTGGGTGGGGCCCGATGTGTGGCACGCCCACTGCGTCAAGCTCGACGACGCCGGCATCGCCCTGTTTGCCCGCACCGGAACCGGCGTGGCCCACTGCCCCTGCTCCAACATGCGCCTGGCCTCGGGCATCGCCCCCATCCCGGCCATGCGCGCGGCTGGCGTGGCGGTGGGCCTGGGGGTGGACGGCTCCGCCTCCAACGACGGCGCCGACCTGCTCGGCGAGGCCCGTCAGGCCATGCTGCTGGCCCGGGTCGGCCACGGCCCGGCGGCCATGAACGCCCGCCAGGCCCTGGAACTGGCCACCCTGGGCGGCGCCCGGGTGCTGGGCCGGGACGACATCGGCGCCCTCGCCCCGGGCATGAGCGCCGACCTGATCGCCTTCCGCGCCGACACCCTGGCCCTGTCCGGCGGGGCCGTGCACGACCCGGTGGCAGCCCTGGTGTTCTGCGCCCCCGAGCGCGTGGACATGAGCCTCATCAATGGCCGCCCCGTGGTGATGGACGGCAACCTGCAGACGGTGGACCTGGGGCGCGTGGTCCATCACCATAACCGCCTCGCCCGCCAGCTGGCTGAAGCCCTGTGATGCCCATGTCCGACACCCACGTCCTGGTCCGCGGCCAGATCCTCCACTACCTGAACGACCCCGGCCCGACGGACGACCCGGCCGCCTGGGAGTTCTTCGACGACGGCGCCCTGTGGATCACCAACGGCCACATCCGCGCCGCCGGCCCCTGGGCCGCCCTCCGCGCCAACATGCCACCGGCCATCCGCGACGCCGCCACCTTCCACGACCACCGCGGCAAGCTGGTGCTGCCCGGCCTGGTGGACACCCACATCCACTACCCCCAGGCCGGCGTGATCGGCTCCTACGGGCGCCAGCTGCTGGACTGGCTCAACGACTACACCTTCCCAGCCGAAGCCCGCTTTGCCGACTATTCCGTGGCCGAAAAGACCGCCAGCTTCGTGGTGGACCGCCTGCTCGCCCACGGCACCACCACCGCATCGGTGTTTGCCACCGTGCATGCCCACTCGGTGGACGCCTTCTTCCGGGCCTCCGAGGCCAAAAACCTGCGCATGCTGTGCGGCAAGGTGCTGATGGACCGCCACTGCCCCGACACCCTGCGCGACACGGCCGAATCGGGCCGCGCTGACATCCAGGCCCTGATCGAACGCTGGCACGGCAAGGGCCGCCTGGGCTACACCCTGACCCCGCGCTTCGCCCCCACCTCCACCCGCGAACAGTTGCAGGCCACCGGCGAACTTTTCGCCTCCCGCCCCGACCTGCACTTGCAGACCCACCTGGCCGAAAACCGCGCCGAGATCGACTGGGTACGGCAGCTCTTCCCCGAGCGCAGCAGCTACCTGGACGTCTACGCCCACTACGGCCTGCTCGCCCCGCGGACGATCTACGGCCACTGCATCCACCTCTCCGACGCCGAACGCCGCGAGATGGCCGCCAGCGGCGCCGCCGCCGCCTTCTGCCCCACCTCCAACTTCTTCCTCGGCAGCGGCGCCTTCGACTACGCCGCCAGCACCGCCACCGGCCTGCGCGTGGGCCTCGCCACCGACGTGGGCGGCGGCACCGGCTTCAGCCTGATCCGCACCCTCGGCCAGGCCTACGAGGCCAGCCAGATCCACGGCACGCCCCTATCCGCCATGCGCGGCTGGTACCTCGCCACCCTGGGCGGCGCCCGCGCCCTCTACCTGGACGACCACATCGGCAACTTCCAGCCCGGCCACGAAGCCGACTTCACCGTCCTCGACTGGACCGCCACCCCCGAACTCGCCTGGCGCATGGACAACACCCACAGCCTGGCGGAAAGGCTGTTCGCGTTGATGATCCTGGGGGATGAGCGATGCGTGCTGGCGACGCATGTGATGGGGGAGAGGGTGGGGTTGGGGTGAGGTCGACAGCCCGACACAGCCTGGCGGATTGCCTTACCATGGGGGCGATGGCACATTGGCGCCCGTTTCTCACGGCTACTACACCATGCCCCGCCCGCAGCCCATTCTCACCGTCGACGCCGTCCTCCTGACCCTTGAGGACGGCCAGCTCAAGGTCGCCTGCAACGCCCTGGGCAAAGACCTCGGCGCTCCCGAGGGCAAGGACGCCCAGGAAGCGTGCAAGGGCGCCATCAAGGTGATGGGCGAGGTCAAGGCGAAGATGGGGGCGAACATCAAGATCGCCCTCGACTTCCAGCCCCCCAAGTGCTCGGCCTCGATGAGCGCGATGGCCGACTGCTCGGGCAAGTGCGACGTGCAGGCCACCGGCGGCAAGGCCGAGGTCTATCTCGATGGCAAACTACACCGCGTGGTCGACGTCTACCCGGAGACCGACAGTGGACGCTGGGCTACCGGCTACGACTTCCCGGCCGCGGCCGTGAACAAGATCCGTGCGCGGCTGGGCTTGCCGCCGCGTGTCGCTGCTGGTAGCAGTGTGGCGGTGGCCGAGGCTGATGAGGCGACAGTGTCGGGTTCCAAGCGCGGCCGTGGGCGGTTGGCGACGATG
>NZ_JAFLDT010000105.1 GCF_017302315.1 Zoogloea sp. | reverse complement strand
GCGCCCTTTGAGAACATTCTCGGCCAGCCACTGCGGACCTGAAAGGTAAGGCAGGCCGCGGTCAAGAATTTCCTCGAGCAGGGCGTTGCCACCCAGGGCGTGGGTCCAGGCGCGCAGCATGCGCTGGACATGGACGGGTTTGGCGCCGAGGTCGGCGAGCCGTTGGCGGAGGTGTTCGATGCGCATGAGGGGGCGAATGATAGGCCTTTTTTACTGTGTTTTCAGGGGTTGGGGTGGCCTGAGCGGGAGGAGTGCTTCCGCAGCAAGTGACTTCAGTTCGGGAGTCCGCCGCCGTTAAACCGCCCCATGTCCTTTCGCCCTCGTCTCGGCTACCCGGTTCTGTTCGTGCTTGTGGCGCTGGCCATTGTGGCGCCGCTGGCGTTTCTGCTCGTGGCGGCGTATGGGGACTTGCATCGTCAGGCGGAAACGAGTGCGCGCAATGTGGTCAATGTTCTAGAGGCGCGCCTGGAGGCCACTCTCCGCCGGGCTCAAGCCGGCCTTGAGGAGCTGGCGGCCGAGACCCCACTGGAGGCTCTGGAAAGTGCCGTTTCACCCGCCCTTCAGCGCCAGGTCCAGTTCCAGCTGGCCCTGCGCGCCCGGCATTTTCCGGAGATCACCGGCTTTCGCCTGATTGACCGGGAGGGGGTGGTGCGCTTCGCGTCCGAGATTGAGTCACCCCGGGCGAACGCCCTGGGACGCAGTTATTTCGAGAGTCTGCGCAAGGACCCTACCCAGTCGCTGGTGTTCTCCGAGGTGGCCGTGGGGCGCATGGCGGGGCGTCAGCAGCTATACATGGCCACGCCGATACGCGATGCCCACGGGGGCTTTGCCGGGGTGGCCATGGCGCCCCTCGAACTGAACTACGTGCAGGCGCTCTTCGATGCGGTGGATCTGGGGCCCGGTGGAGTCATCACCTTTCGGCGCTCCGATGACGGTCGCCTCGTGCTGCGCCGTCCGGCCCAGCCCGACCGGGTCAATCAGACCCTCAGCAATAACCCCATGCACATGCGCATCGAGGCCGGCGAGCGGGAGGGCACCATCCGCTACGAGGCCGCCATCGACCAGGTGGAGCGGGTTTATGCCTACAAGCGGGTAGGGAACTATCCCTTTTACGCCGCCGCCGGGATCGCCACCCGCGACTACCTGGCCCACTGGCAGCGCGATGCCCTGTGGGCGGTGGGGGCGGCGACCCTGTTCCTGTGTGCGCTGGGCGCGCTGCTGTGGCGCCTGCATTTCACCAAACAGCAGGAGCGGCGTGCGGCCCGGGACCTGCAGGCCAGCGAGGACCGTTTCCAGCTTCTTCTCAATTCGGTGGGGGAAGGCATCTGCGGAATTGATCGGAACGGAAGACATCTTTTCTGCAATCCGGCTGCCTTGCAGATTCTTGGTTTCTCCAGTGAAGCCGATCTGCAGGGCAAGGATATCCCCAGCCTGCTGCACACCCACGATGCCGCCGGTCAGCCCCTGGCCGCGGAGAACTGCCTGATACGGCGGGCCGTGGCCGTGGGGACGGCTGTGCACAGCAATGACGGCTTGTTCTCCCGGACCGATGGCAGCTTGCTTCCGGTGCGCTTCGACGCCTATCCCCTGGTCAAGGATGACACCCATGTGGGTGCCGTGCTGCTCTTTGCCGATATCACCGAGCGTCGTCGTAACGAAGCGCGGATCGAGTTCCTGGCCCACCACGATCCCCTCACGGCCCTGCCCAACCGCCTGCTGGCGGAAGACCGCTTCGAGCAGGCTCGCGCTCTTGCCTTGCGGGCCGGCGAGCAGGTAGCCCTGCTGTTCCTGGATCTGGACGGTTTCAAGACCATCAACGACTCCCTCGGCCACGATGTGGGTGACGAGATGCTCAAGGCCCTGGCCACCCGGCTGCGCCGGCAGCTCCGCGAGGCCGACACCGTGTGCCGCCTGGGGGGCGACGAGTTCCTGGTGATCCTGCCCGGGGTGCGTGAGCTGGATGGCCTGACCCAGCGCATCGTCCGCCTGCTGGCCAGCGTCGAGGCACCGGTGGTACTGCCAGGGCGCCAGTTGTCCACCTCGGTGTCCATCGGTGTGGCGCTGTTCCCTGGCGACGGGCGGGATTTCACCACCCTGATGAAAAAGGCCGACACGGCCATGTACCACGCCAAGGACGCCGGCCGGAACACCTACCGCCTGTTCGACGAGGCCATGAACCAGCATGTGCAGGAGTCCCTGCGCCTGCGCTCCAACTTCCAGCGCGGCCTCAACAACGGCGAGTTCGTGCTGCACTTCCAGCCCCTGCTCGATCTGCGCAGCGGCCGGGTGGTGGGGGCGGAGGCCCTGGTGCGCTGGCAGGACCCGGAGCGCGGCCTGCTGCCTCCCGGGCTGTTCATCCCGGTGGCCGAAAGCAGCGGCATGATCGTTCCCCTGGGCGCCTGGGTGCTGGGCGAGGCCTGTCGTCAGGCCGCTGCCTGGCGGGCTGCGGGGCACCACCTGGTGGTGGCGGTGAACATCTCCGCCATCCAGTTCAAGCGCGGCGGCATCGAGCAGACGGTGGCCGAGGCCCTGCGCGACAGCGGTCTGCCGGCCCATCTGCTGGAAATCGAACTGACCGAGAGCACCCTGCTGCATCAGACCGACGAGGTGCTGGCCACCCTGCACAGCCTGCGGGAGTCCGGCGTGCGCCTGTCCATCGACGATTTTGGCACCGGCTACTCCAGCCTCGCCTATCTCAAGCGGTTGGCGGTGAACAAGCTCAAGATCGACCAGTCCTTTGTACGCGATCTGACCAGCGACCCCGAAGACTCGGCCATCGTGCGGGCCATCATCGACATGGCCCACAGCCTCAACCTCACCACCATCGCCGAAGGCGTGGAGAACGAGGAGGTGCTGGCCGTGCTGCGGCAGTTCGGGTGTGACGAGGCCCAGGGCTATCACTTCGCCCGGCCCCTGCCCGAGGCGGACTTCCGGCGCTACCTGGAGGCTCCGGAGCGCGCCGTGGGGTAAAGTGGCGCCCATGCACGCCGCGCCCCGCCTCTCCGAAGATGATGTCGAGTTCACCGCCATCCGCGCCCAGGGCGCGGGCGGGCAGAACGTGAACAAGGTTTCCAGCGCCGTGCACCTGCGCTTCGACATCGCCGCATCGGCGCTGCCGGAGGCCATCAAGGCGCGCCTGCTCCTGCTGGGGGATCAGCGTGTCAGCAAGGAGGGGGTGGTGGTCATCAAGGCCCAGGAATTCCGCAGCCTCGACAAGAATCGCGCCGAAGCCCTGCGCCGTCTGCAGGAGCTGGTGGACAGCGCTGCCCATGTGCCGAAAGCGCGGCGGCCCACGCGCCCCACCCGGGGTTCGGTCACCCGGCGCCTGGAGGGCAAGGCCCGCCGCAGCGCGGTCAAGGCCGGCCGCGGAAGGGTCGAATGAAAGGGTAGAGCGATTTGCGCGGCGCGGGAGGCGCCTAGCGGGGGAGGAAGGGCACCACCTCACCGGCGTGTTTGCGGGCCAGCTTGGCTGCCTTCTTCTCCTTGGGGTTCAGCAAGGGCTGCTTCTTGACTTCCTTGTTGCTCTGTTTCGACTTGGTCATGATCGTGCTCCTCTTGGCGCACCGGCGAAAGCCGGGTGCCCGACCACTATAGGCTGATGCCGGGCGCGAAACTGTTTCGGCAAAAATACAGGCTTGCCGCCCGTCGTCACTCAGCCATCACCTTCGCGTCACATCCGTGCAGCATCGGGCCGCAACACTGCGTGCATGGACCGCGCCGGACTCGTTTGCCAGGAACTCGCCCATCCACTGACCTACCTTCGGGTGGCCGTGGTGACGGAGACCTATCCGCCCGAAATCAATGGGGTGGCGATGACCACTGGCCGCATGGTGGATGGGCTGGTGGCCGCCGGACACCGGGTGGACCTGATCCGTCCGCGCCAGGCCCACGAGGGCGGGTCGATCCAGCTGGCCGATGGCGCGGAGGGGGTGGAGGAGATGCTCTCCCGCGGTATTCCGCTGCCCCGTTACGCCAACCTGCAACTCGGCTTGCCGGCCCGCAAGGTGCTGCTGCGCCGCTGGTCGGTGCAGCGTCCGGATGTGGTCCAGGTGGTGACCGAAGGCCCCCTGGGCTGGTCGGCGCTGACCGCGGCGCGCAAGCTGCGGCTGCCGGTGATCAGCGAATTCCACACGAATTTTCATCGCTACAGCGGCCACTACGGGGTGGGCTGGCTGAAACGTCCCATCGCGGCCTACCTGCGCAAGTTCCACAACCGTGCCGACTTGACCCTCGTTCCTACCCGAGCCCTCTGCGGCGAGCTGGCCGAACAGGGGATCGCACGGGTGGACGTGGTCTCCCGGGGGGTGGATACAGCCCTCTTCGATCCGGCCCGGCGCAGTGCCTCCCTGCGGCGTAGCTGGGGGCTGGAGGACGATGACCTGGCGGTGGTTTACGTGGGGCGCATTGCCCCGGAGAAGAATCTGGCCCTGCTGGAGAAGGCCTTTGACGCGATCCGTGCCCGTCAGCCCCGGGCACGCCTGATCCTGGTGGGCAGCGGTCCGGCCGCGCAGGCCCTGCAGGCGCGTCAGCCGGCGGCGGTGTTCTGCGGCCCGCGCAGCGGCCCCTTCCTGGCCGAGCACTACGCCAGTGGCGACCTCTTCCTGTTTCCCAGTCTCACCGAGACCTACGGCAACGTGGTGGCCGAAGCCCTGGCCAGCGGCCTGCCGGTGGTGGCCTACCGGGATGCGGCGGCCCGCGAGCTGATCGAACACAAGGTACATGGGTGGCTGGCCGAGCCCGGCGACGAGGCCGCCTTCGTGGCCGGTGCCGTGGCCCTCGCCGAGGCACCTGAACTGCGTTCCCGTCAGCGCCTGGCTGCGCGAGAGCGGGTGGCCAGCCTGGCTTGGCAGGCCATCGTCGAACGCCTGGTGACATTACAGCGCCAGGTCATCCTGAGTTCCCCCGTCACTGCCCGGAGGTAAGCCATGTTCGCCCTGCCCGCCCGACTGCAATTGCTGGACGACCGCCTGGCGGTGCGTTCCAACCGGCTTTCCCGCCACCGGGGCCTGCGCGACCTGTTGCGTGTGGCCAGCCGCCTGGGCGACGGGGTGGCCTGGTATACCCTCGCTGCCTGCCTGTTTGCCCTGTTCGGTGGCGAGGCATTGCCGGCGCTGCGCCACATGCTGGTGGCCGGTGTGCTTGGGGTGGTGATTTACAAGCTGCTCAAGATGCACACCCTGCGCCCGCGCCCCTTCGAGGTGGTGACGGATGTGGTGTGTGCCGGCTGTCCTCTGGACAAGTTCAGCTTCCCCTCGGGGCATACCCTCCATGCCGTGAGCTTTTCCCTGATCCTCGCCCACCATTTCCCCGCCCTTGGCCCGGCCGTCTACGGCTTTGCCCTGTTGGTGGCGGTCTCGCGCCCCGTACTGGGGTTGCACTACCCCAGCGATGTGCTGGCCGGTGCAGCGATCGGCGCCTGCCTGGCCCAGGGGGCCATCGCCCTGGTCTGACCGCAGGCCTGCGCCCGGCAACAACAAGCCGGGCGGGCTCTTCCCCGAGAGGGTGTGAATAAACCGACTGCGCAGCCTGAGCTCGCCCCTGCGATGCTCACCGTAGCCTTGTACGGCTGCGCTTCTCGGGGCGAACTCGAACCGGCTCGCTAGGATTTCCTCACACCCTCTCAAGCCGCCCTCGCCCTTCCAGGCCGGGTTGCTCCCGATGCGACGGCCTTGGTCAACGGCCTGCCTGCTTCGCCCGTGACAGCGGGCGCGTGCACTTGTTGCGAGGTGTCGGATTCCGGCTTTCGTCCCTGTCAGGCCCGCAGGAAGAGGTCTTCGGGTAGGGGCAGGCAGGCCCGCAGGATGCGGTTGGGGGTTCCGCCCAGGCGTGCCCGGGCGGCCAGCGGCTCGACTTCGGCGGTCCACCCGGGCAGTTCGCCCTCCAGCAGGCGGCCAAGCTGGCCCAGACGTCGGCCGGTGTGGTTCAGGTAGAGGTTGAAACGGCGCTGCACGCGCCGATCCACCAGGCGGGCCGCATGGTAGAGCCCGGCGTGCAAGTGGCTGCTGCGCAGCCAGCTTTCACCGCGGGTGAGAGTGGCAAGCGCCTGACCGACCTTCTCGGGGGGGCTTTCGAAGGCCCGTGCCATGAGCGGGATCAGGGTGTCGCGCTCCGCTTCCAGCAGATCCGCCGGACGGGAGAAGAGATGACCGGCCACGTGGCGGTCCATGGCCCACTCGACGGCCACGTGGGTGGTGATGTCGGATTCGAACCACAGGCGTTCGTGGGCCGGTACGAAATGATTGTGGGCGATGATGTCGGCCATGAGGTGGCTGGCGTAGCCGAGCACCGCAGCATGTTCGGCGTCGCTCCTCGCCGCGTCCATCAGGGCATGCAACTGGGGCCAGCGATGACTGCTGGTGAGGGCTTCCGCGCCTGCGCTGCGGGCGGTGAGCGCCACGTCGGGCAGACAGGCCCCGGCCATGACCCCTTGCGGGTGGCGCCGGGCCAGACGGCGCAGGGCCGGGTCCGCCAGGGGAATCGCCCACAGCAGCAACTGGGCGAAATAGACGTGGGTGTACAGGCCCCAGGCCAGGGCGTCGGTACTCGTCAGCAGCAGCGGCAACAAGCACAGCAGTGGTGCGGGGAGTCGGCGGGACGAGGCATGGGCTTCCATGGGGCGACTTTGCCTGCGGGCCGTGACAGGGGCGTGCCAGGGACGTGTCAGGCCGGTGAAGCGGGCGCTCTGCATCGCGCCGACGGGCCCCCTACAGAGTTCAGGGCCGAAGCCGATAGAATGGCATGCCGCCTGTGGCTGTTGCCCTTTGGCCATCTTGATGAACCCACCGCCGTCTACTGCTGGCGCCTCCCGGAACCCGCCTTCCAAAGGCTCGGGGCGAGGTGATGCCCGCGATTTCTGGCGCTTCGAGTGGCTGCTTGCCGTGGCGGTGCTTATCACCAATCTGGCGGTCTTCGAACTTGCCTGGATCAGCATCAAGGAAGGTCGCCAGCGGGCGGAAGAGCTTGCCGGCCTGAGCACGCGTGACACGGCGCAGGTGCTCGATCAAAGCCTGACCAGCGTCGGACGGACCATCGATGTCACCCTGCGGGCGCTTGCCGATGAACTCGAGCGCAGTGAGCTTGAAGGGCGCATGCATCGGGAGGGCATTCTCTCCCTGCTCGCCCGCTACAAGGGGTGGTTGCCGGAAACCGAGGCGTTGCGGGTCTTTGATGCGGATGGCCAGCCGCGCTGGGCGAGCCAAGGGGGGGCCTCCGGACGTGCCAGCGAGGCTGAGCAGGTGTATTTCCAGCGCCTGGAAGCCGAGGCCGGGCTCGGCATGGTGGTGTCGCAACCCGTCCGTGACCGGGAGACCGGCAATTGGGTTCTGGCCTTTGCGCGGGGCATCCGCTTGCCGGATGGGCGCTTTGGGGGGGCGGTGGTGGCAACGGTGCCGGTGGACTTCGTGACCGAACTGCTGGCCACGGCCAGGGCGGGGCCGAAGGGGCTGACCATGCTGCGTTACGATGACTTGAGTCTGGTCAGTGCCTACCCCGCGCTGGAGGGGGCGCTCAACGAGATGGGCAACCGGGATGTCCCCGACGATCTGCGCCAGCTGCTGACTTCAGGGGCCACGACGGGCAGCACCCGGACCTCCCTCCCCGGGGGGGGTGAGCGGGTTGGGTCGATGCGTCGCCTCCAGGGGCTGCCTTTCGTCCTTGTGGTGAGTCTGCTCAGCGAGAGCTACCTGGAGGCGTGGCGTGGCGATGTGCTGAACACCGGGCTGCTGGTGCTGGTGTTTCTGGTCCTCAGTACCGGTTCGGCCATGCTGGTGATCCGCTATCACCTGCGTCAGCGCGCCCATGGGGCGCGGCTCAAGCAGACCCTCGCCGATCTGCGCAACCGCGATCAGGCCCTCGGCATCACCGAGAGAGTGGGCGGGCTGGGCGTCTTCTCCATCGATCTCCATACCGGGCAAACACACGCTTCACCGCAGTTCCTCGAGATCTTCGGGGTGCGCCCCGGGGAGGATTTTCCCCCGGACATATGGCGTGCGCGGCTGCACCCGGACGACCGGGCGGAAACCCTCGCGCGCTTTGACACGGGAACCATGGGGCGCGGAGAACCCTTCGACCACGAATACCGGTTCATCCGGTCGGATGGGGAGGTGCGCTGGATCCATGGCATCGCGGGGGCGGAGCGGGATGAGGCGGGCGTGCCGGCCCGGGTCCATGGCGCGGTGCAGGACGTGACGGACCGGCGGCGCGCCGAGGCCTCCCTGAAAAGCGCCTTCGACGAATACGAGCGGCTGGTGGCCAGCATCCCGGTGGGGATCTTCAAGTTGCACTGGCGGTCCTGGGAGAACAGCCGTTTCGTGTATGTGAGCCCGCGCTTCTGCGAACAGTGGGGGCTGGCGGCCGATGCGGTGCTGGCCGATGCGCGCATACCTTATCGCCAGATCCATGAAGACGACCTGGCTTCATTCCAGGCGGCCCAGGGCCGCGTCAGCGATGGTCTGGCGTCCTTCGAATGGGAGGGGCGCATCCGGGTTGCGGCCGGAGTGCGCTGGATCTCCGTGATGGCCCGGCCCAGCTCCCTTGAGGACGGTTCGGTGATGTGGGAAGGGGTGCAGTCGGATGTGACCGACCGCAAGATCACCGAGATCGCCCTGCGCGAAAGCGAAGAGCACTATCGCCTGCTGTTGCAACACTCCCCGGTGGGCATCCTCAAATATGATACCCGGCTCAAGGTGAGTTACTGCAACCAGCAGTTCGCCCAGATCATGAACGTTCCGCTGCCCTACATGCAGCAGCTGGACTGCAGCAAGCTGAAGGACGTGAGGGTGCTGCCGGCCTTGCGAGAGGCCGTGGTGGGGCAGGTGGGGCGCTACGAGGGCCCCTACCACACCACCTACGATGGTCACGAGTTGAACATCGCCATGAACTGCGCACCCCTGCGCGACGAGGCAGGGCAGATCGTGGGGGGGATCGCCATTCTCGAGGACATCACCGAACGCGTCCTCAAGGACAACGAGCTGGCCCGCTACCGGGACAGCCTGGAGGATCTGGTGGCCGAACGCACCGCCGACCTGGTTTCGGCCCGCGCCGAGGCCGAGCGGCTGGCCCGGGTGAAGAGCGAGTTCCTGGCCAACATGAGTCACGAAATACGCACCCCCCTCAATGGCGTCCTGGGCCTGGCTCACATCGGTTTCCGCGAAAGCCGTGGCCGCGACAAGGCGCAGGATGCCTTTGCCCGCATCCTGTCCTCGGGCCAGTTGCTGCTCGGCATCATCAACGACATCCTCGACTTTTCGAAGATCGAAGCGGGCAAGCTGCGTATCGAGGCCATTCCGATGGATCTGGCCCGGACCATCGGTGACACTCTGGAGCTGATGGAGGAGCGCGCCCAGGCCAAGGGCCTGGCCCTGCGGCTCCGGCGCCTGTCCGACCTGCCCGAGAGCTGCATTTCCGATCCTCTGCGGGTCGGGCAGGTGTTGATCAACCTGCTCTCCAACGCGATCAAGTTCACCGAGCGCGGCAGTGTCACCCTCAGCGTGGGGCAGGAAGGGGGGCAACTGGTGTTCGAGGTCAGCGATACCGGTATCGGCATGAGCGAAGGGGAGGTGGCCAAGGTCTTTGCCCCCTTCGAGCAGGCGGACAACTCGACCACCCGCAAGTTCGGTGGCACCGGACTGGGGCTCACCATCACCTATCGCATCGTCGAGCTGATGGGCGGCACACTGCACGCCCACAGTCGTCCGGGCGTGGGCAGCACCTTCGAGGTACGCCTGCCCTGCGTGCCGGTGGATACCGTGGTTCGCGACAGGGATTCCGTCGGCCCGCCGCTGCCGGAGGGGGGCGCGGGGGCCAGGCTGGCCGGGCTGCGGGTCCTGGTGGCGGAGGACAACGAGGTGAATCAGATGGTGCTGGAGGAATTCCTCATGGCTGAAGGGGCCGAGGTGAGCCTGACCAGTAACGGCCAGGAGGCCGTGGCCTGTCTGACGCAGCAGGGGGCGGCTGCCTTTCATGTGGTCCTGATGGACGTGCAGATGCCCGTCATGGACGGCTACGCCGCGACCCGCGCGATCCATGCCATTGCCCCGGCCTTGCCGGTGATTGGCCAGACCGCCCACGCCTTTGACGAGGAGCGTGCCCATTGCCTGGAGGCGGGCATGATCGATCACCTGGCCAAACCCATTGACCCCGAGGAGATGGTGCGGGTCATCCTGCGCCACACCACCGGGTGGGCGCCGGGCTAGCGCTGCCCGATCCGCGCGCCGCTGAACAGGTCGGCCTGCCCCCGTGGCTGGCAACGCCAGAACTGCGGTGCGGCGTCCACCCGGGCGCCCAGTCTGGCGGCCGCATGCCAGGGCCAGCGCGGTTCATAGAGCATGGCCCGGGCCACGCCCACCAGGTCGGCCTGGCCGGTGGCGACGATGGCCTCGGCCTGCTCCGCTTCGGTGATCAGGCCCACGGCGATGGTCGGCAGCCCGGTCTCGGCGCGGATGCGCTCGGCAAAGGGCAGCTGGTAGCCGGGGCCGAGGGCGATCTTCTGCAGGGGCGAGAGCCCCCCCGTGGATACGTGGATGAAGTCGCAGCCCCGCGCCTTGAGGGCCTCGGCCAGTACCACGCTCTGCGCCAGATCCCAGCCACCCTCCACCCAGTCGGTGGCCGAGATGCGCATGCCCACCGGCTTGCCGGCGGGGAAGGCGGCGCGCACCGCATCGAAGACTTCCAGCGGAAAGCGCAGGCGATTCTCCAGGCTGCCGCCGTAGGCATCGTCGCGCTGGTTGGCCAGGGGCGACAGGAACTCGTGCAGCAGATAGCCATGGGCGCCGTGCACCTCGACGGCGTCCAGGCCAATGTGCGCGGCGCGGCGGGTGGCGGCCACGAAGGCGGCGAAGGCGCGGTTGGTCACCGGCCGCTCGTCGATCCAGAAGTCACCGACCGTGGCCAGCGCATCACCGTGATCGAGAAGGCCGTCCCTCCCGCCTATCGGGCCGAACCGAACCGCAAACGCATTGCCATCGCGTCTTTCGGAGCCGGCGTGATCCTGTCCGGGGCGTTACTGGTCCTGCTGGAGATCCTGAACCAGACCATTCGCCGCCCGTCCGAACTCTCCAAGGTTCTGGGCGCGCCGCCCTTTGGGACGGTCGGCTACCTTGACGGGGCGCCGGCGCGGCTGGGCTGGTCGGCAAACCGGCTTGCGACACTTGCGATCTTTCTGATCAACATCCCGATCATCCTGTTCGTGGTCCATATCTATGTCGCCCCGATCGGTTCATTGATCGGCCTTGCGCCAAAGCCTGCCGAGGTGAATGGCGCTTCCACCGTAGAGACCGAGTAGACCGATATGGAACGGATCCAGTCCGCACTCGCAAAGGCCCGTTCGGCCCGCGATCGCAAGCTTCAGTCCACCAATCCCGCCTCTGCCGCTGGCGGCGGGCCCTGGCGGCATGGGTCGCATAATGCAGCGCCATGTCGGCAAGGAAATGAGGTGGATCAACCGGATCGCGGCGCTGGAGGAAACAGCGCAGCCGCCACAGCGCCCCGCCGGTGAGGCGGGCCAGCGTTGCCAGCGCGGCGTACCCCGCGCCGTGCACCCTGGTGAAGTAGTATAGCCGCGAATCGAGCCAGAACCGGGGGATGCGGTCCCAGGTCTTCATGCCGGTGGAGGCCGAGCCGATATGTTCCACTTCGCTCCCCCGCACATAATCGGTGGCATAGCCCGCCTGCGCGGCGCGGTGAAAGAGTTCGGTTTCCTCGTAATACAGGAAGAAGGTCTCGTCGAAGAGGCCGATGCGGTCCAGCACGTCCATGCGCATGAGGACCGAGGCGCCGGCGAGCCAGTCCACCCGGGTGGTGTGGTCGGGCACCGGCAGGGGGACGATGGCCTTGTGCAGCAGCCGGCTGACCGGGCCAAA
>NZ_JAFLDT010000104.1 GCF_017302315.1 Zoogloea sp. | reverse complement strand
GCAGCGGACAGCTTGATCCCGGTTCGGCGATTTCTCTTCTGGACGGGCAACGGCGCTCGCTCAATTCGCCTTGCGGCCGAATTTCTCGGTGAGCTGGCTGAGCTTTTCCAAGCGGCGCCGCTCGGCTCCTGTGCTGTCGACGAAGGGCGCCGGTTGGAATCGACAGGGGTCGCAAGATTTTTCTCAAGCCGCCCGGCGGAAGGTGAGGTTGATGCGGCAGTTGCCAGTGGCCGGGTGGCTGCCGTCGGCAAGGGGCGCGACACCGTGGAAATGCAGCCGCGCCGGGCCGCCCCAGACCACCACGTCGCCGTGCACGAGGGGCAGGCGCAGGGGCCGGCCGCCCCGGGTCGGACCGCCGAACAGGAAGGTGGCGGGCAGGCCTATGGACACGGAGACGATGGGCTGGCTCAGGTCGGCCTCGTCCCTGTCCTGGTGCAGGCCCATGCGGCAGCCGGGCAGGTAGCGGTTGATCAGGCAGGCATCCGGGGCAAAGTCCGCAAAGCCCGCGTCGGCGGCGGCGCGGCGGGCCAGGTCGGCAAGAAGGGCGGGCATGGGCGGCCAGGGCTGGCTTGTCTGCGGGTCGACAGGGCTGTAGCGATAGCCGCGCCGATCACTGATCCAGCCCCGCTCGCCGCAGCTGCTCATGGCCACCGACATGGTCTGCCCGCCGGGCGTCTGCATCTGGCGGAAGGGCGCGCGGGCGGTGACGTCGGCCACGGCCGCCAACAGGGCGGGAGCCTCGCCCAGGGCAAAGGTGCGCAGCAGCACGGCGCCCGGCGCGAGGGCTTCACGGGCGGCGAGGGTGTCGGGGAAGAGGTCGGCCGTCATGGGTCTGCAAGGGAAATGGGGAGCGTGATTGGCATGTGTAGGGTTAAATTCACTCGACCCACCGGGCGCGCCTGCCTGCAATGGCTTTTTCCAATCGGGATCAGCGAAAGAGGCAATTGGACGCGCGGCCTGCCAGTGTCGAGAATGGATCCATCAGATGCATTTTCGCAAGGAGAAGATCATGACCACGCTTCAGTTGGCACGCCATGAAGTTGAAGCCCGGGCCAAAGGCCAGGCCCAGGCCCATCCGCTCCGCTTTGCTGTCGGGGTGACCATCACGGTGGCGGGAGCGGCCCTCTTTCTCGCCCAGGTGGCCTGGCTTCTTGCCGCGGCAATCTGATCCGAACCCGGGAGGACGCATGCAGAATAACAACACGACGGGCACCGGGCTGGCCCTCGATGGGGCCGCTGCCGTCACCGGGCAGGCCTGGCGCGACGCCTGGCGCCTGCAGGCACGCCAGCACCCGTGGATGATGGCCGGGCTGGCCCTGTCCATGGCGGCGGTGACCCTGATGCTGATCTCCGGCATTATCGATGGCCTATCGGGGGGCGGCGCACCCGTGCGTCTGGCGGCTCTCGGCGGCCTGGCCGGCTTCGCTGCAACTGCCCTGGGGGCGCTGGCGGGCATCGCCCTGGGGCGCATCTCCGCCCGCATGGAGGACAGCCTGCTCGGCTTCGCCGCCGGCATGATGCTGGCGGCCAGTTCTTTCTCCCTGATCCTGCCCGGCCTCGCCGCGGCCAAGGAGATGACCGGCAACGGGGCGGCCGGGGCCCTCATCGTGGTGGCCGGGCTGGCCCTTGGCGTGCTGCTGATGCTCGGCCTCGACCGCTTCACGCCCCACGAACATGACAGCACCGGCCCCTGCGGCCCGGGCTGCGAGCGCATTGGCCGCGTCGGCCTGTTCGTGCTGGCCATTACCCTGCACAACCTGCCCGAGGGCATGGCCATCGGGGTGAGCTTTGCCCGTGGCGAACTGGACGTGGGCCTGCCCCTCACCAGTGCGATCGCCCTGCAGGACATCCCCGAGGGCCTGGCCGTGGTGATGGCGCTGCGGGCCGCCGGCGTGGGGGCCTGGCGTGCGGTGCTGATGGCGGGTGCCTCCGGCCTGATGGAGCCCCTCGGGGCGCTGTTCGGGGTCGGCATCGCCGGTGGTCTGGCCGTGGCCTATCCCGTCGGCCTGGGCCTTGCCGCCGGGGCGATGATCTTCGTGGTGTCCCACGAGGTGATCCCCGAGACCCATCGCAACGGCCACCAGACGCCGGCGACCCTGGGCCTGATGGCCGGCTTTGCGGTGATGATGTTCCTGGACACGGCGCTGGGATAGTCAGGGGCAATCCCCATCAGCGAAATTGGCAATTGGACCATCGGCGGTGGCGCTCCGATACTGGAGTCAGCCCCGCCGAATTTCCTTCGGGGCGTTGGCCTCAATCAAGGGAGACTGCCATGAAATCCACCTACCAAGCCGCAGGCCCGATGATGGACATCGGGATCACCGCCACCGACCGGGCCGAGATCGCCGCCGGTCTGTCGCGCCTCCTGGCTGACAGCTTCACCCTCTACATGCTGACCCACAACTTCCACTGGAACGTGAAGGGACCCATGTTCAACAGCCTGCACCAGATGTTCATGGTGCAATACACCGAACAGTGGAACGCCCTGGACGTGATCGCCGAGCGCATCCGCGCCCTGGGCCACCCGGCTCCCGGCACCTTCAGCGAATTCGCCCGACTGGCCTCCATCGAGGCGCCGGAAGGTGTGCCCGCGGCGAAGGACATGATCCGCCTGCTGGTGGCGGCCCAGGAAGCTACCGCCCGCACCGCCCGGGGGCTCTTCCCGCTGGTGGACAAGGCCAGTGACCAGCCCACTGCCGACCTCCTCACCCAGCGCCTGGAGGTGCACGAGAAGACCGCCTGGATGCTGCGCAGCCTGCTGGAGGAGTGAGCCTTTGTGGGGGGCGAATTGATCGACTGCGGACTTTCGCTCTGTAGGGGTGACTTGTAGGGACGACTTCAGTCGCGCAAAACGCGCCGATCACAGGCATGCCCTTGATCGAAGTCCGCGGGCGACTGAAGTCGCCCCTACCCGTCCTCTGGCCACCGTCAGTGCCTCCCGCAAGCCCCACCCGCTTCACCCGTCGGGTGATCCGAGCGAGGCCATCGAGATCTTCGCCAGCATCGGGGTTGCCTCGGGTTCAGGGAGGTCCGCTGCGGAAAGCAGCGTGAACCCGGCCCCGCCGCCTCAGCCCGCATCCTCCCAGCGCAGGGGCAGGGCGGCGCGGTGGTGCCTGACGCCGGTCACCCGCAGCAGAAGGCGCCGGGGTGGGCCGGGCAGGATCTCGGCGGTGGCCTGCAAGTGCAGCAGGCTGCCCCGGGTGAAATCGGGGAAGAGCAGGCCGGCCCGCGGGTTGAGCAGCAGGTTGCCCAGGGTGTTGAAGTAGTTGTTGCCGGCAAAGTCGTCGATGCCCAGGGTGTCGCCATCAACCGTGATGAAGCCCGGCGGGCCGCCCCGGTGGGAGACATCCACACCGTGGGCCGGATCGGCGTCGTCTGACGGGTGGGCGGTGGCGATGAAGAAGGTGTCGGCGGCGCGGATCCAGGCCCGCTCGGCGTCGCTCAGGCCGGCCCTTTTCTCGGCCGGTGCACCGGCGCGCCAGTCCGGGTCGAACAGGGCGCAGCGCGGCTGGATGTACTTGGGGCAGTTGCCGAAGCTCTGCTCCACGCCCAGGCTCAGCCCGTCGGTGCCGCGCGCCAGCACCCGGCCGTTGGCTCGGTTGCGCCGCCGGGTGTGGGCCTCGATGCCGAGCAGGCCGAAGCGTGCGCCGGGGGTCAGCAGGGCATCAAGGGGATCGTCCGGCGCCGGCCGTCCGGCGATCTGCAGGTGGCGGCCATCCGGCGCCGACACGAAGCCCGGTGCCCCGGCTAGCATGCTGAGGTGGGGCTGGCCGGATGGATCGGTGGTCGCCACCACCACAAAGGGCAGGCTGGAGAAGAAGCCCCTGTGTTGCTCGGGCATCTCCTCGCGGATCACCCGCGGCCCCACCTCGGCGAGGCGCTCCCGGCTGCCGGCGGCGGACTGGAGGGCCGTCTCTCCGGCATGGAAGACGCTGTGCATGGTGCTCAGGCGCGCAGCCCGGCGGCCGTCACCGGCATCGGGAAGAAGCCGGGCAGTGCCTCCACCCGGGCCAGCCAGGCGCGGATCGCCGGGTAGGCGTCCAGGGACACATTGCCCTCGGGCGAGTGGGCGATGTAGGTGTAGTTGGCCACATCGGCGATGGTTGGCGTGTCGCCGGCCACCAGCCAGGGACGCTCGGCCAGCTCCTGCTCCATCACGGCAAACAGGGCGTGGGCGCGGGCGATCACTTCTTCGGCATTGAACTGCATCTTGAACACAGTGAGCAGGCGCGCGGCACAGGGGCCATAGGCGACCAGACCGGCTGCCACCGTCAGCCAGCGCTGCACCTGGGCCTCAATGGCCGGGTCGGTGGGCAGCCAGTGGGGGGCGCCGTACTGGCGTGCCAGGTAGACCAGGATGGCGTTGGAGTCGGCCACTGTCACGTCGCCGTCGCGGATCACCGGCACCTGGCCGAAGCGGTTCATGGCCAGATAGGCGGGGGTCTTTTGCTGACCACCCAGGAGGTCCACGTCCACCGCCTCCACCGGGAGGCCGAGCAGGGACAGGAAGAGTTCGGCCCGGTGACTGTGGCCGGACAAGGTGAATCGGAAGAGCTGGATGGCTTGGGCGGGGTGCTTCATGGCAGACCTTTCGTGGGTGGCGGGTGAGGGGAGAGGAGAGGCTGATCGGCAGTGTGGTTTAATCCGTAATCCGGATAAATGCCTGGATGTTGATTTAACTACTCCGTTTAGTGGAGCAATTCCCATGGACAAGCTGAAGGCGATGGCAACCTTCGTGCAGATCGCCGAGGCGGGCAGCCTGAGCGCAGCGGCCCGCGCCAGCGGGGCTTCCCTGCCGGCGGTGGTCCGCACGCTGGCGGCCCTGGAGGCCGATCTGGGCGTGCGCCTTTTCAACCGCAGCACCCGCCGTATCGCCCTGACCGGCGAGGGGCGTCACTATCTGGAAAGTTGCCGCAACCTGCTGGCGGCCCTGGGCGAGGCGGAGTCGGCCCTGCGTGACGAAGCGGGCGACCCCTCTGGCCAGCTCACGGTGACGGCACCGGTGCTGTTCGGGCAGATGTACGTGGCGCCTGCGGTAACGGCCTTCGTGCAGCGCCACGCCGGCATGCGCTGTCGCCTGTTGCTCCTCGATCGGGTCACCAATCTGCTGGAGGAGGGCATCGACGTGGGGGTGCGCATCGGCCACCTGGAAGACTCGTCGCTGATAGCCCATCCCGTCGGCAAGGTGCGGCGGATGGTAGTGGCCAGCCCCGACTATCTGGCCCGCCAGGGCATCCCTGCCCACCCGCGGGATCTGCTGCAGGCCAACTGCGTCGGTTTCTCGGCCGGGGGTGGGCCCTGGTGGCGTTTCGAGGAGAAGGGGCGCAGTTTCACCGTGCCGGTCACCGGCAACCTCGAGTTCAACCATGTGTCACCTGCGGTGGACGCTTGCCTGGCCGGCGTGGGCTTTGGCATGTTCATCTCCTACCAGGTGGCGCCCCATCTGGCGAGCGGGCGCCTGTGCGCGGTGCTGGAGGCCTTCGAAACCCCGCCTAGGCCTATCAGCGTGGTCTATCCCCACGCCCGCCTGCAGCCGGCGCGGGTGCGGGTCTTCGTGGCCTGGGTGCGGGAGGCGCTGGAGGCGGCGGGCCTTTGCAGCTGAGGCACGTTGGTGGCTGGAGGGTTGAAGGTTTTGTAGGGGCGACTTCAGAGGGTGTCGCAAAACTCGTCGCCCACCCGGCATTCACGATGGACTCGGCATCAAACGCGGTTCAGTCACCCGAAAATGCCATGTTTTTTGCGAGCTAAATGCCGTTTTTGATCTCATAACGCGGGTGTCTCGGCTGTGCAAAAATGGTGTTACAACACCCTCGTCAGTCGCCCGCGGATGCCAGATCAAAGGCATGCCTGTGATCGACGTGTGGTGGGCGACTGAAGTCGCCCCTTGTCGCCCCGACGAGCCGCCCTTTTGGGAAAGGCCGCGCAGACGGCTTTATCAGGCGACACCTCGAGCTGTGGTTCCTGGGGAAGATCTCGGTACCGGAACCCAGCGCATGACCAGAGGGTAGAGTCGGCGTCTCCCCCATCAGGGGCTGGCCCGCTGCCCTGCCCGGCGCATACCAGGGCCGAGCTGCAGACCCTGAGTGCCGATTGGGTGCGGCGTGAACCGGACAGCGCGGATGCCTGGCGCTTTGCCGTGGGCGCCGCCAGTGGGCTTAAGCAGGGCGCGCAGGAGCTGGAGGCGTGGCGCGCCCTGTGGCGAATCAGCCTCGACCGTCCGGATGTGGGTTACGGCTTCGGCCGGGCCCTGGCCACAGCCGGTCTGCGCAGCGAGGCCCTGGAGCAGGCCCAGGCCCTGGTGGCGGCTCACCGGGAGTACGCACCGGCGCGCCTGCTCGTCGCCCAGGCGCGCCACGCCGCGGGTCAGTACCGGGAGGCGGAGGCGTCCTACCGGGAGGCCATCGCTCTTGATCCCTGGCAGATGCCGGCCTACTGGGGCTTGGCCGATCTGGCCCGGCTGAGCGGCGATCATGCCACTTCGATTTCTCTCTATACCTGCCTGCCCGAGAAGGACAAGGACACGGCAACGACCTGGTATTTGCGCGGTGTCGTTGAGGCGCGCCTGGGGCGACCGGAGGCGGGCGAAAAGGCGGTTGTCCTGGCGCCCGCCAATGCCGAAACGCTGGCCAACAGGGCGGGCATCCGGCTGGAGCTGAACAAGCTGCCCGCCGCCCTCGAGGACGCGCATCGGGCGGTCGAGCTCGATCCGAAATCCCTCCAGGGTTGGCGGATGCTGAGTCTGGCCTACCTGAAGGCGGGCAAGCCGCGGGAGGCGGCGATGGCTTACCAGAAGCTCGACGGGTTGGTGAGCATGACGCCCGATGAACTGGTGTCGTGGGCCGAAGCCATGATTGGGACGGGCAATCCGGATCAGGCGCTGGTCATCCTGCGCAGGGCCGAGGCTGCTGATCCGAAGCTGCTGCGCATGTGTCTCACCACCGCCAAGGCTCTGGGTGCCAAGGGGGACCCGGCCGGCGCCCTGGCCTACGAGGAGCGGGCGCTGGTGATCGACCCGGTCAATGTGCTGGCCTGGAGCGGCAAGGGCTATGCCCTGATGAAGCTGGGCCGCCTGTCCGAAGCCATCGAGCCCCTGGAGACGGCGGTGCGTCTGGATCCGAACATGGCCAATGCCTGGATCAACCTGGGCGAGGCGCAGTTGCGCAGCCGCAACCTGGGGCGGGCCATCCAGTCCCTGGAGAAGGCCCTGACCCTGAGCCCGACGGCGCAGGATGCCCGCTACTATCTGGCCCAGGCCTACCTGGGCGCGCGCCTGCCCCGGAAGGCCCGCGAAAACGCCCAGACCCTGCTGGAGAAGCGGCCCGGTGCGGCGCCGGTGATGACGCTGGTGGTTCTCAGCCATCTGATGGAGAGCAACATCCCGGCTGCGACGGAGTCGTACCAGCAGCTTTTCGCCCGTGCGCCCGAAGCGGCCCGCAAGCTCCGCGGGCAGGCCGTCAGCAGTGGTGTCGCCGCGGCCCGCGACTGGCCGGAGTAAGGCCGCGGCGTGCTTTTTCAGCGCTCCCGCTGCCAGAGCATGCCGTGGGTGACGATGAACTGGTACTTGCGGGCGTGCTCACGGATCACCAGGGGCACTTCCTCCTCCCGGCGCAGCACGAAGCCCTCTTCACGCAGGTAGGCCTTCAGGGCGTCGGCGCTCTTCACCGGCTGGCCGTCCTGCTCGTAGCCGCCGAGCCAGGCTTCCCTGGGGGTGAATTGCTCCAGCCATGAATAGGGCGAGAACAGGGCCACCAGCCCGCCCACCTTGACCAGACCGCGGTGGCCGCCAAGGCGACCAAGCAGGGACTTGGGGCTGGGCAGGCGGCACAGGAGGTTGGCCAGCAGCACCGCATCCATGTCCACCAGCTCGGCGGGCAGGGAGCAGGCGTCGGCCTGGCGGAAGCTTACCCGGCTGCGGTCAATGGCCGGGTCGATGCGGGCGGTCAGGGTCTGGCCGAGGTCGCCCTCGTCACGGCGGAACCAGGGGCGGTTGCCGTCCTTCTTCAGGGCATTGGCGGCGTCGATGAAGGCGCGGGACAGGTCCATCCCGAGCACCTCGTCGAAGCCCCGGGCCAGCTCGAAGCTGGCGCCGCCGACGGCGCAGCCGATGTCCAGGGCGCGGGCGGTGCCGCTGGCGTACTGGCGCGCGCCGTCGATGAGCCAGTCGGCGCAGCGCTGGGGAAAGGCGGTGGCGCGCTGGGGGCCGCCGGGCCAGGGCATCTGGGTCTGGGGTTCGCCGTGGTGGAGGAGCATGTAGTCGTCCACCATGCGCGCGTCCTCGTACACCTGCCGGCCGGAGTCGGCCATGGCGAGCTTGATGATGCCGCCATCGTGGGCGGCCTGGACGACACGGAAGCCGGCGTGCTGGAAGAAGTGGGGGCGGAAGTGGAAGCGCGCCCACACGCTGGCCTCGTCACCACAGGAGATCCACGAGCCGCCCAGGATCATCTGGTGCTGGCCGTCGTAGCAGGGGGTGGAGAAGTCGTCGTAGTAGGGGTGGACCTTGCTACCCGGCAGGGGATGGAAATCGTCCCCGTGCCACTGCCACACGTTGCCGAACACGTCGCGGGCACCGCTCGCCGCCGGCTGGCCGGCATCCACCGGCCATGGGGAGCCGTGGGCGAGCTGGCTGTTCCAGCCGAGGGTCTGGCCCAGGCGGATGCCGTCGTGGTGGGCGGCGGGGTCGCTGCGGGCCCACGAGGCCTCACGCAGGGCGTGATGCTCGGCCTCGGTGGGCAGTCGACAGGGAATGCCGTCCCGGGCGCTGCGCCAGGCACAGAAGGCGGCGGCCTCGTGGGCGTTGACCTCGGCCGGCCAGCTCCACGGCATCGGGATGGTCTCGAAGAGCGTGCGCAGGCGGTACTGGTGCAGGCCGGCGGGGCCGTCGGGCACCCAGAAGCACGGCCATTTGCTGTTGCGGAAGCCGCGCCACTCCCAGCCGGCCTCGGTCCACCACTGGGGGTCGAGATAGCCGCCGCTCTGGATGAACTCGAGGAAGGCGCCGTTGCTGACGAGCTGGCTGTCCACCCGGAAGGCCTGCACGGCCACGCTGCGCTCGCCGTATTCGTTGTCCCAGCCGAAGCTCGGCCAGTCGCGGGGCTTGCCGATCCTGGCCTGGGTGGCGGGCAGATCAATGAAGCGCGGCAGGGGGTAGTCGGTGCCGGCAGTGGGTGGAAACGGGGCGGCGGTGCCGGCGCTCGGGTGCAGGGCGGGCCATTCGGGCGGGCGCTGGACGCTGTCGATGGGCAGCTCTCGGATCAATACCGAGGAGGTTTCCAGGTGGATGCGCTCGTGCTCGAAACCCAGGAACAGCGCCCACAGGGGGTGATCCATGGTGATCGGCGCGTGGCCGGCGGCGAGGTCGGGGTGGGTCTCGATGAGTTGGCGGACGGTGGTGTAGACCTGCTGCCGGTAGCGGTGGGCTTCGGCAAAGCTCGGCCACAGCATCTCGTTCTTGGACATGTCGTCCCAACGCATCTCGTCCACGCCGGTTTCGAAGATGCGCTCGAAGTAGGGGTTGATGGGGTTGTCGATGAGGCCTGCAACCCGCAGCTTGTTCACATAGAGCGCCGCCGGGTGACAGTAGTAGAACAGCATGGGGTGGCGCAGGTGATGGTAGGGCGGCCGGTAGAAGGCGGCCTCACCCTGCAGGCCGGCAAAGAGCAGCTCGGTGAGGGTCCAGCCGTTGTCGAACACCGCCAGCACCGATTCGCGGCTACAGGTGTCGAGGCGGGGCTGGGGCAGGGCGGTGAGGCGTCCGTCGGGCTGACGGCCGGGGCAATCGGCGGGGGGCAGGCCGGTCCACCACCAGGCCGGGCGGGGGCCGTGCAGCAGGGCATCGTGCTCGCCCCGGAGGTTCTGGTGCCAGGGCTCCACGGCGGCGGGGATGGCCGGTTCTAGGGTGGGGTGGGACATGCGGGTCTCCTGGAAGGCATTCTTGTCATGGCCGCATCAGGCGAAGAGTTCCGCCTGGGCCGGTTGGGGTGTGGCGTGTCCGGGGTTGGCGTCGCGGCGGCTCAGGCTGGCCACGCGCACGCCGAGCAGGCGGATGCGCCGGTCGAGTTGCACGCGCCGTGCACATTCCCCCGCGGCCCGGCGGATGGCCGCGGCCTCGCCGGTGGGGGCGGGCAGGGTCTGGTCGCGGGTGACGGTGTGGAAGTTGTCGAAGCGCAGCTTGAGGCCGATGGTCTTGCCCACGTAGCCCTTGCGCGCCAGATCGGCGGCGAGCTGCTCGCACAGGCGGGTGAAGTGCCCGGAGAGTTCGGCCTTGTCGGCACGGGGGTGCAGGTCGCGTTCGAAGGTGGTCTCCCGGGACAGGCTCTTGGGCTCGCTGCGCGTGACCACCGGGCGGGTGTCGTCACCGTGGGCCGCCCGATGCAGCCACACGCCGTAGCGCTCGCCGAAGTGGTTCTGCAGCCAGGCTGGGTCGGCGGCGGCCAGATCGGCGATGCTGATGATGCCCAGGGCTTCGAGGCGCGCGGCGGCCTTGGGGCCGATGCCGTTGATGCGCCGGGCGGGCAGGGGCCAGATGCGGGCGGGGATGTCCTCGGCCGCCACCACGGTGATTCCGGCGGGCTTCTCCAGGTCGGAGCACAGCTTGGCCAGCAGCTTGTTGGGTGCCACCCCCAGGGAGCACGACAGCCCGGTGGCCTCACGCACGGCCCGCTGCAGGCGCAGGGCGATGGCCCGGGCACCATCACGGCTGCCGTCGGGGTTGAGGGCGGTGAGGTCCAGGTAGATCTCGTCGATGCCCCGGTCCTCGATCATCGGGGCAACCGTCTCCCCCGCGAACAACTGGAGCCGCGGCGCCATCGCTCCGTCGAGATCCAGCTGCAGTTCGAAGCCACCACGCAGCAACCAGCGCAGCTTGTCCTGCTCTGCCCGCGGCAACGAGGCCCCGGACGGGAAGATCTGGTCGCCACGATCCTTGATCACGCGGTGCTCCAGCTCCGTGTCCTCCTCCACTTGTACCAGCTCCTTTTGCTTGACGTCTAGACCTTCAATCTCGGCGTTAAGGCGAGGGACAACTAAAGAGGACCAGGAGGCCTGGTTGCGCTGCAACGTGTGCTGGATCCCAGAGAAACATCGGTACGTGAAGTCGTTGAAAGCCACGTCCATCCGTTGGATCGTTGTGTTGTTGCGGAGTTCGTCGTCCAGTGCTTCACCGCTCTTGGTGGTCATTTGATTGTGTCGGAGGCACAGTTCATGCAGCGACTGATTGTCGCGCACTGCTTTCGATAGGGCAAGGCCACCGACATCGGTGATCATGTTAGAGGCGAGGCTCACTACGCGGAGGGTGCGGTTGCGGCGCAGGGCATCGGCGATGTCGGCCGCACCTTCGTCCGCGAGGCGATTCTTGGAGAGGTCAAGTGTTACAAGAGTTTTGTTCGCTGCAATTGCAGCCCCAAAGACGGCACCGTCTTTGCTTCGCAGCCCACATCCAGACAAAGACAGCTCTACCAAGGTGCGGTTGTCCACCAATGCATCGGCAATAGCCTTCAGCCCGCCTGTGAGGTCGTTGCCTCCCAGCTTGAGCCTCTTCAGTTTGGAGCTGCTGACGAGGACGGCGGCCATCTTCTTGGCAAACCCTTCGCCGAGCTCATTCGTTTCGAGTTGCAATACTTCAATGGTCTCTAATCCATTCTCGACGCTGCGGGCCATTGCCTGGCAGAGCTGCAGACCGCCCTTGTCCGAGAGCGCATTGCGCTGTAGGTCTAAATGCTGCAGCTGCGTGGACTCTAGGACGGAGGATAGCACACGCGCACCCTCAGGCCCCAAGTTGTTGGAAGACAGGTCTAATTTCGTCAAACATTGATTGTCCTCCAAACCTGCTGCCAGTAAGTTCATGCCCTCTGCACCGAGGCCGTTGGAACTGACCGATAAGTTGCAGAGCACGGCATTGGCTTTGAGCATCGCCCCCAACGCGGCCGCACCGCCGCGGCCCGCCCGCCGGTG
>NZ_JAFLDT010000103.1 GCF_017302315.1 Zoogloea sp. | reverse complement strand
TGCGGCCCAGCGGCAGGCCCAGCAGCAGGCGGCCGCGGTGGAATGGACGCGGCGCTATGCGGCGGCCAAGCTGGCCGCGGAGGACCGGGCCAATGCCATGGCCCGCCGGCAGTCGGTGTCGGCCCCGCAGTCGCCCAATGCCGCCCCGCGGCAGGCCGCTGGTGGGGTGATCAGCAGCCAGATCGCCCAGATCCGCAATGTGGGTGCTGCGGTGGTGGGCGCCCAGGGTGTGGCTGACCTGGTGCGCGTGGTGGATGCGTGGACGAGCATCAATGCCCGCCTCAAGCTGGCGTCGCGCAGCACGGCGGAGCTGGCCCTGGCGCAGCGGGAGCTGTTTGCGATTTCGCAGCGCAATGGATCGGCCCTGGGCGACATTGCGCTGCTCTACACCCGGATCGCAGACCCGGTGCGTGCCCTGGGCGCGAGCCAGGCCGAGGCCCTGCAGGTGGCCGAGGGTGTGAGCCAGTCGCTGCGGATCTCGGGGGCGTCGACCGCCGAGGCGTCGGGAGCGATGCTGCAGTTTGCCCAGGCGATGGCCGCGGGAGTGGTGAACGGCGAAGAGCTGCAGAGCGTTCTGGAAAACGCGCCACGGCTGGCAAAGGCAATGGCCGATGGCCTGGGCGTGCCCACCGGAAAGCTCAAGGAAATGGGCGAGCAAGGCGCGCTGACAAGTGCGAAGGTGCTGGGCGCGCTGCGCACGCAGTTGCCGCAGATTGCGCGCGAGGCGGCGCAGTTGCCGCTGACGATTGGTCAAGCAACGACGAACGTGCAAGGGGCGTTCCAGCGCTACATCGGGGGCGCGGACGAGTCGGCGGGTGCGAGTCGCAAAGTGGCCGGCGCGCTCAATGGCGTGGCGCAGAACTTCGGTACCGTGGCCAACGGCGCAATCGTGGCGGGCAATGCCCTGGCCATTGGCTTTGCGGCGTCTCGGATCAGCGGCTTTCTGGCTGCGGCCGGGGGCGTGACGGCGGCGCTGTTGAGCTGGCCGGCGCTGTTGGCGCTGGTGGCTGGGGGCGGCACGGCGTTGTGGCTGGGCATGGGCCAGGGGGCGAAGAAGAGCAGCGAGGAGATCAAGGGGGCTCTCCGCGAAACGCTGCGGGAAGTGGAGGGTTTTGGCGACCGCATGAGCGAGGCCCAGCGCACCAGCGCAATCGACGGCCTGACGGCGGGCATCAAGCGGGCCAAGGAGGAATACGCGACGCTGTCGGCCGAGGCAGCCGTGGGTGAAGTGGGCACGCGCATCGAGGCGGACATCAAGCGCGGTGAGAAGGCGCTGGTGGATCTGCAGGCCAAGGCGGCCCAGCTCGCGAACCGCAATTTGACGAAAGAGCGCGGCGACGCGGGCGTGGACAAGAAGCGTACGGTGGATCTGGCGCTGGTGGACAAGGACCAGGCGGACAAGCTGGTCGCGTTCGAGAAGCTCTACAAGGCCTTTGTTCGGAACTCGATCAACGCTGATGGTGACCTGGTCACGAGCTATCAGGAGGTTCGCGCTGCGCTGGACGGGCTGATCGCCGGGGCCAAGACGCCTGCGGACTTTGACGGGATCATCAGCCGGCTGACGAAGGCACTGAAGGGCACCATCGGCGGGGGCACGGCGCCGCTGCGGGCCGAGCTGGCCAGCCTGGTGGAGGCCCGGGCGCAGGCCGAGGAGAAAGCCCTGGGCGCCCAGGTAGCGGGGCTGCAGGCGCGGGTGGATCGGGCCGGCGCGTACTTTGGCGCCGTGGCCGATCAGGCCAAGGCGGCGTTGATCGCGAACACCGGCCTGGCCCGGGTGACGGCGGAGCTGCGCGAGGACACCGCCGCGCTGTCGGCAGACCAGGCGAGCCAGTCGCGCACGGCGGCCACCGTGGCCCAGCAGTCGGCCAGTGTGCAGATCGCGCTGCTGCGGCAAGTCGAGGCCCAGAAGCGGGCCATCATCGAGTCGGACCGGGTGGCAGCGAGCCGCGTGGCCACGAATGCCCGCATCGATGCCGAGCGCTCGGCGCAGGCCCAGCTGCGCGGCCTCGCGGCCGAGAAGGCGACGGTGGCGCCGGATAGCACCCGGGCGGCAGAGATTGCGGCCGAGGAAAAGAAGATCGCCGCCGACCTGGCGAAAGAGAAGAAGCGCCTCGCCGAGGCCTCGGCCGACGCTCAGGCGGGCGCTGCGCGGCGGGTGGCCGACGTTGAGCGGGCCACGGCGCGGCAGCGGCTGGAGATCCTGAAGCAGAGCCAGACCGACATTCAGGCCGCCGCCGGTGACGCCCTGGCGAACTACAAGATGTACGCCAGTGGGGTGATCCAGCTCGACCGGCAGATTGCCGCCAACCGGCTGGACACCGCCGCGAGCATCGAAGCCCTGAAGCGCAAGGACATGGACCCGGCGGCCCAGGCCGACAGCCTGCGGGCCGAGATGGAGCGCATGCGCGCCGAAGAGGGCGCCGCGGCCCGGGCCGGTGACCGCAACGGGCAGCAAGACGTTTTAGCGCGGCAAAAGTCGATTGCGAACGAGCTGGCCGGTGTGACGGGGGATGGCATTGATCCCAAGGCGATGCGGGCGGAGGCGATCAGCAATCTGCAGCGCATCGGTGAGGAGGCGGACTCGATTCTCAAAGCCCAGCGCGAGGAGGCCCGGGCTGCGGCCGAGGAGCAGAAGCAGACATACGAGGCCCTGGTGGAGAGCCTGCGCGGGCTGACGGCGGAGATCGGCAAGATCAACCAGGGCGAGGCGATCAAGCTGCGGACGGAAGTGGACATGGCCTCGGTGACGTCGGCCTTGGATGCCGTTCGGGCTGCGTTTGCATCGACCACGTTTGCGATCCGGGTAGCGGCGACTGCGCCGGAGGTGCCGACGGCACCCCAGGCCCGGGCCGGCGGTGGGCCGATCTTCGGCGCTGGCACGGCTAAGTCGGACTCGATCCCCGCGCTGCTCAGTAATGGTGAGCACGTGCTGACCGCTGCCGAGGTGCGTGCGGCAGGTGGCCACCAGGCGATCTACGCCCTGCGCGCTGCAATGCTCGGCGGCCGCCTGCCGCGCTTTGCTGCCGGGGGCATGGTGGGTGGCCTGGCCATCCCCGCGCCGATTGTGCGGGAGGCCGGGGCGGCGGCGTTGCAGCCGGTGAACATCACGATGCCGGGTGGGCAGACGTACCCGATGCAGGCGGCGCCGGACGTGGCTGCGGCGATGGACCGGCATATCCGGATGCAAGTGCTGAAGAGGGGGCGGATGTGAGGGTTTTGACGATTGGGGGGATCCCGATCTCGGTGGAGTCGAGTGATCGGATTGCACAGACCTACAGCGCGGTGGGTGGCGGCCGGGCGATGCGGCTGATGAAGGGCGGGCTGCTGATGCAGCGGAACTGGCGGCGGCTGCGCACGACGATTGCTGTGTCGGAGGCGCGCTTTCTGCCGGCGCTGCAGGGGTTGGATCTGGATGTGCCCCACGTAATCCAGTGCCTTGCGCGCAGGCAGTTGGCCAGCGCCACGCCGGCCATCACGCTGCCCACGGCGCGGCGTGCCGACATTGAGCCGCTGGGGTATGCGGTGCTGGCGACGGGGTTCATGGCGCGGACAGCTTCGGTGCTGGCGGGCGATGTGCTGACGCTGACGCCCGTGACTGGCGCGGTGAGCTACACGGCGACATACGTGCCTGAGTTAGTGGCGCTGATCACCGAGCTCGAGGAGAGCCTGGATGTGCGGTCGGCCCGGGCGGGGTGGCAGCTGGTTGCAGAGGAGATTTGACGGTGGCGATTCTGGCTTTTGATGGGTTCGAGACTGTGCTCGAGGCGCCGTGCGCGGACGTGGATGACGAGATCACGATTCCGGCCGCTGCGGCGGCCGAGCTGTTTTCGCTGGCCCGGCTGACGTACGACGCGCAGGTTTGGGGGGGTGCGACACAGCGGCTGATTCGGGTGCCGATGTTCCTGGCCGACGGGGTGCATGTGGAGCGGATCGAGCTGCCCTTGCCTGCTGTTGAGGGTGGCCCCACGCCTGTGCTTCGGGGGGCGACCCGGTATTCGTTTGCCGCGGGCGCCGCTGTGCGCTGTTCGCCGAGCGCCCTGCATGTGATGCAGGGGCATGCTGGGGTGCAGGAGCTTGCAGGTGTGAGCCAGGCTCTTGTTGTGCCGGGTGAGCTTGTAGCTGTGGGTGAGATGGCTGCGGCGACATTCACGTTGCAGTTTCCTGACCCCGGCGGCTCGCCGGCGGTGGCACACATGGGGGAGCTGTGGCCCGCGGAGGTTCTGCTGACGATATCGACAGTCTCGGCTGTGACCGTGGCATTCAAGTGTTACGACCTGCTGGCTGATGCAGCGGTACTGCTTTCGGGGGTTTCCGGTCTGCAAAGCAGCGTGGTGCTGCCTGCCGGGACGGCATTTGCGCTGTTCCGGATCCGGAGGCTCCCGATTGGGCTGCCGCCGTACGGGATCCGCGGGTATTACGGCTGGCTGGTGTCGGTGGAGACCTGGGCGTGACATTCGGCCGCGGCCTTTTCGGGCAGGGGCTTTTCGGGCGGGAGGCTGCTGGTGGCGGCGGGCCGGAGCCGGTGAGTATCTCTGTGCCGCTGCGGGTGGCTGTTGTTGCCGGGTCGGTGGCCACGCTGCGCGTTCGGCTGCGCATCCGGGTGCGTGGCGAGGTCAGTCTGAGTGTGCCGCTGGCGATTGATGTGCAGCGGCCGGCTGTGCGGTTGTTGGTGCCACTGGCTATTCGGGTGACACAGCAGGTGGCGCTGGTGGTGCCGTTGTCGGTAACGGTGTCGGCGGCGCTGCCAGGGCCGGTGCCGGGCGGCGAGGCCTTCATTTGGGCGGGGCGGGTGACGCTGGATGGCGTGGATGTGACGGCGCGGCTGACAGGGACAATCGAGGTCGAGGCTGAGGAGGATGCGGCGCGGGTTGCGCGGTTTAGCCTGGCGCCGGCGGGGGCGATGGTGGCGCTGTCGTCGCTGGCTCGCAGGCCGGTGACGATAGCCTTCGAGCGGTTTGATGCGGCTGGGGTGCGGACAGGGATCTGGCGGCTCTTCACTGGGCTGGTTGATGGCCCGGAGTATGACGCGGCGACTCGAGTGCTGACGCTGGTGTGCTCGGACGCCAGGCAGGCAAAGATCGCGGCGATGACGCGGGCGCAGATTGATGCGTTGGTGCCGGGGGTGTGGAGCCCGTTTGTGTTTGATCGGGATTCGACGTCCGAGCAGTACCTGGTGGACAGGCTGGGGACGACGGCGGGATCGGTGGATGGGGATGCCTACGGCGCGCTCGCATTCACGCCCTGGGCCGGGTCGGTGGGCCGGGTGATCACTGAGGCCGAGATCCTGGACGAGTCGCTGTCGCCGTTCCTGGTGGGCGCGGCATCGGCGCGGCGAAGCCGGCTGACAGTGACGTATCGCAGGCCGCAGGCCGTGGTGCGAGGGATTCTTTTTCAGTACCAGTCGCCGCCGCTCGCAGATCAGTTCTACCTGGGCCTCAAGGCCCTGGCGCGCAATGCGGTTGAGCAGGCGCTTGGTGGCAGCGGCGCCACGGTGGTGTCGGATATCAGTTGGATGGAGTATCCGGCGCGGGCCCAGGTGGAGCGCGTGGGGGCGATTGTTGCCGCAGATGCGCAGGCGCTGTGCCTGGGGGCGACGTGCTGGCTCAACCGGCGCTACTCCCGGTGGATCGATGAGACCTGGCAGGTGAGCATCGGCACTGAAGGGCCGGTGACGGACGAGAGCCGGGGCGTGAGCGTGGAGTGGGACCCTACCGACAGTGACCAGCGCCGGCTGCCTGGCAATGCCGTGACGGCGTTTGCTGTGGCGATGAATGAGGGGCCGGTGCCCCGCATTGCGCCGATGCTGGGCATGGGTGAGCGGCATGTGGATTACGTGCCGGCGGACCAGCCGGACTCGGCTGCTTTCGTGGTGGCCTACACGGCCTCGGTGTTGACGGCTGCTCGCCAGGTGGCTGAGAGCCTGCGGGGTAGCGGGGTGTCGTTTGAGCTGGCGCTGGATCCGAATGTCTCGTTGAGGGACTTCCTGGAGGTGGATACGGCGGTGGTGGCCGGCGCCGGGAAGGTGCGCAAAGTTGTGCACCGGATGGATATCGACGCCGGCACGGCGGTGACGGCAGTTGAGGTGGAGTGTGTGAGTGTGACGCTGCCTCCGGTGCCGGCGCCGGCCCGGCAGGCCGTGCCGACGAAGATCAAGCCCGGTGCGCTGGTGGCCAAGGCCCAGAGCTGGATCGGGGGGCAGATGTCGTCGCCGGTGTGGAATGAGAAAACCATGTTCGGGTACTCGACGAATGTGGCCAGCCCGGCGACGGGCGCAAACCTATATCCCGAGCAGATGAGTGTGATGGTGCCGGGGATTGAGGAGGCCGCCCAGGGGGCTGTGGCTCCGCCGCCGACGTGCTCGATGACGGCGGGGAGCGATGTGCTCACGGCGCTGACGAGCACGGACGGGTTTGATCTGGATGTGGGTATCTCGGGTGTGGGGATTCCGCCGGGGACGGTGCTGGTGGCTGTCACCCCGTCTGCTCGCACAGCCAGGCTGAGCCAGGCCGCAACGGTGACGGGCGTGGAGCGGGAGGTGCGGGTGGAGACGCGGCAGTACATCAACAGGGTGCGGGTGAGCTACCACCCGACAATCGTGCGTAATGGACCGACAGTAGGGGCTTGAGATGGCGACAACGTTTGGGGTTTTTACAGATGCGGCGTTGACGACGCCGCTTGCGGGCACGCTGGACTTTGCCCAGGCCGCTGACGGATCAACGGGGCCGGTGGTGGCCACGGTGTATATCGGGTCCGCGGCGGGTACTCGGGTACTGCGGGCGGTTGCGAACCCCGGGGTGGACCCGCTGGTGCTGACTGTCACCGATTCTTCGGCGGGCGGCAGCCCGGCGGCCGATGTGACGATTGCCCTCGATGAGACGTTTGTTGGGCGCACGCCCGGTGCATCGCTTGTGCTGGGGACTCAGATCAACGGTGGGCTGGCAAATGCAGTGGCAGTGTATGTGCGGGTCGAGGACTCGACCGGGGAGATAGGCCTGTCCACCGATCTTTCGCTGGTGCTGACCCTAGCCGAGGAGCTGTGACGTGGCGGAGCTTGAACGCGCGATTCGCAAGTTGGGCCCTGCGGAACAGCGTGATGGGCTGTTCCAGCCGCCAGCTGCTGCGAGAATCCCGGACAGCGCTGGGAAGGCGCCAAATGGGCTACCAAAGAGCGGCAGCGGAGGCGATCTGACGGAAGAAAATTACGCTGATCGTACGTATCACGAGAACAAAGAGCTGGTGAGCACGGATGGACTGCTGACAATCATCTACAAGCCGATCAAGGTAGTGAAGATGAAGGACGCGAGCGGCAACCCCGTCACGCTTACGTTTGCTGCGCCAACTGTGTGATGGGCGATGGAAGATAAGCGACTTCCGTCGCCCGCACTGGGTGAGCCCAGGCTGTTTGGCCAGCCGTATCACGGGCTGGTGGTGAACGGTGAGCTGACGCTGTCGACGGGGCGCAAGATCGAGGTCACTGGTGTTTCCGGAGATTGCTACATCGTCAGGGTGCCAGGAAGGCCTCCGGTGGATATCACGCCGCTGGAGGCCGTTCGCGAGGCCGCCTCGGGCCGGGAGTGGCGCACTTATGCGCTGCTGTCCGGGCGCGACAAGCACTACGGGGGGATGACAATTGGCGCTGATGCGTGGCTCTACGCTGCCCCTGATGGGACTGTCTGGCGCATTCGGTGCCCACAGCTCGATACCACGCTAGTTCGGGCTGTTCCTGACCCTAACTTTGACTTTGGGTGGTTTCCGGGCACGCTTGACTTTGAGTTTCATGTGGAGCGCTTTGGTCTTATTGACGGAGATGCGGCGCCGGATAGCGCAGTCGTGGTTGTTGCTGCCCAAGACTTGGGCGGCCCTATTCAGTCAGACACTTTGCGCGACCCGATGACAGGCGAGAAGGTGCCCGCTGAGCTGCGGCGGTTTCCCGGCGACGGCTTCCTGACGCAGTGGATGCCGATCAACATTGAGGATGTCAGCTCTTCTGGGGATCGGTGCTTGTTCTGTTGCAATCGATCACGTGAGCAGTCGGCGGCGAATCTGCCGCCGCAGTTGGGGCGCGCATATCCCCAAAGCTGGCTGGAGGTGGCGGTGTCAGGGGGCGGGAGCGCGGATCAGATCGTGATCGCTATGTCAGTCGCGCGGCAGCAGTCGCAGGCGTATCCCAGTGTGACGTCATCCCTGAGCCACGGCACGTGGCCGGTGTGGGCGCAGTATTCCGGGGGTAGTTTTTATTGGCGCGATGAAGAGACGGTCATCTCAGGATCAACCAGGGCAATTTTGGTTCCGCCACGGACTGCTGGCGGGTTCTATGACGCCGATGATGTAATTCAGTGGGCGGAGCTTTCGGCCGAGATCAGATTTGTTGGATCTGCTACTCATTCGGCTGAGATGGTTGGGACGTCTAGCTCCGCCGCGGGGGGGGTTGGATATGTGGCACGGCACGTGGGTGTCACTAGCACCAGCACTGCAGACGTCACCATTGCGCTGGCTGGCCACTCGTGTTCGGTCCCACAGCTCCGGATAGAGTCATCGTCATCGCGTTACTATCCCGAGCTGATAGATGGCGCTTCCTCGCCCGGTTACCCGCCCGAGACGTTTCATGTCTCGGTGACTGTCTCCGGTGCATTTGGGACGGCGTTCAATGCTGCTGATGACTGGCACGCGTTCGAGGGGGCGTTTGTTGTTGGGGCCACTGGCTCCGACATTGGCGTTTTTGATGTCGATCCGTCAGTCGTGAATGGCGTCTGTGGTCGATCTGTCGACAATGTTCGACTCGTGAGGATGACGAACAAGACGTACGCGGTTATGGCACGGTGGGATCTCTCATGGGGACCAGCGCCTCAGTACCAAGAGATGGTGATTGCTGTTGGCGGCCCGGATGGTTGGGTGATTCTAAACGAGCGCCGTTTGGACTATCACGCTAGCTACAACCCCGGCACGGGGCACCTGGCGCGCAGCTCGACTGACGGGTTGGGTTGGGTGTAGCTTTTGGCTGGCTAAATTTCGTTTTGTATTGCTGTGCGCTGGCGCTTGCTAGTTATCTCATTCTTCCGTGGCGAGTTTTCGCGCCGCGCTTCAGGGGTACGTTTCTTTGCCTACTTTCTTGTCGTACAACAAGAAAGTAGGTCGGCCGCCGGGCCGAGACCCGGCCAATGTGACGTAAGAGAACGGAAATCCGTCTCACAAGCGCTTACCGGTCCGAGGTCCAATGAATTCGACCCCACAAAAAAACCCTCGTCAGAGGGCCGCTTGTCTCAGGATTCAGCCCAGGAAGGCCTGGTCTTTTGTCGCTTCCGGAGCGGGGAAGGCCTTCTTGCTATGGGCGATACCCAGATCAAGGAAGAGCTCGCACATCTTGTACGCCACCACCCCCGGGTTGAGGACGGGGACGGGCAGGCGGGAGGCCAGATAGGCATGGGACTGGTGCATGGTGGTGGAGCCGAGCACGATGACGTCGGCGCCGTCTTCATGGATGGCCTTGAGGGCGGCCTCTTCGAGTTTGGCGAAGACGATGTCCTCCTTGCCGGTGAGCAGCTCCTGGGTGTCCGGGCGCACATCGATGGCGCGGATGGAGGCGACACGGGACTCCAGGCCGTACTCCTTGAGGGTCTTGCGGTACAAGGGAAACCAGCGCTCCCACATGGTGAGGATGCTGAACTTGTGGCCCAGCATGGCGGCCACGTGGAAGGCGCTCTGGCCAGGTGACAGCACCGGGATGCTGAGCCGGGCCCGCAGCGCGGAGAGGCCCGAATCGCTGACGGTGTTGATGCACACCGCGTCGAAGCCCTCCTCCTCCGCCCGGATGCCGGCCTGGATCACCGCCAGCTCCATGATGGCCATGTCGTAGTAGCTGTCGGCCAGGGTGATGGTGTTGCCGGCGCCGACAAAGCTCACGTCGATGTCGGGGCGCCGGAATTCCGGCGGGAGCTGGGATTCGACCATCGGCCGGGTGGCCTCGCTCATTGGAACAGGGAAGATCATCTTGACCCGCTTGCCCATGACTGTTGCTCCTTGTGTTGAGGGGTTTGAAGGGTCGGGATCAGTTGGCCGACATGCCGCCATCCACCGGGATGAAGCCGCCGGTGACATAGGACGATTGCTCGGAGAGCAGCCACAGCACGGCGTTGCTCACCTCCCGGGGCTGGCCGATGCGGTGCATGGGCACGCCGTCGTCGTACATGTGGTCGTCGCCGCCGGTCACCCGGTCGTAGCTGGCGGTCTTGATGGGGCCGGGGCAAACGGCATTCACCCGGATGCCCTTGCGGGCGTAGTCCAGGGCGGCGGCCCGGGTGGCGCCGATGATGCCGTGCTTGGCGGCCACGTAGTAGGCCAGGCGCGGCATGGCCTTGAGTCCGAAGATGGAGCTGTTGTTGACGATGCTGCCCCCGCCGCTGGCGAGCATGGCCGCGGCCTCGTACTTCATCATGTACAGCATGCCCTTGAGGTTGATGTCGATGACGTCCGAGATGTCGGCATCGGGCGTTTCGTGGATGTCGCAGAACTCGCGCTGCAGGCCGGCGTTGTTGAAGGCGCCGTCGAGGCGGCCGAAGTGCTCCATGGCGCAGGCCACCAGGGCGGCGCAGTCGGCGGCCCGGGAGACATCGGTCTGCCTGAAGACGGCCTGGCCACCGGTGGCGCGGATCTCGGCGGCGATGGCTTCGCCGTCCACCGGGTTGCGGTTGCCGAGCATGATGCGGGCACCTTCCGCGGCCAGGGCCTGGCAGGTGGCGCGGCCCATGCCGCTGCCGCCACCGGTGACGATGTAAACCTTGTCGTACAGATCAGGGTAGGTGCGCAAGGGTCAGACTCCTGTCGGGGCTTACAGACGGGCGGGGGCAATCCGCCCGAGCAGGTTTTCCAGGGCGATGCCGATGGCCAGCAGGCGGCGGTCATCACCGGCGTGGCCATCGAGCTCCAGGCCCACGGGGAGGCCGGTGGTGGCCCCGATGCCCACGGGCAGCTGGATGCCGGGCAGGCCGGCGCTGGCGGAGGGCTCGGTGTTCTGGATGAGCAGGGAGAAGTTCTGCGGCTCGCTCACATCGGGCCGGGCCAGGGGCGCCACGATGGGGGTGGTCGGGAAGACGAAGGCGTCCAGCCGGTGACGGGCGAAGAGGGTCTTGTAGTGCTCGCGCAAAGCGGGGCGACCGGTGTTCTGGGCGTAGTCGTAAAGCGGCGCCGAATCGACGATGTTGCCCGCTCCGTCCAGCGCCTTGCGGGGCAGCACGAAGGTGTCGTAGATGCCGGCCACGTCCGGGCTGGCGATGCCGGCGCGGAGCGCCTCGATGGAGATGCCGGGGCCCTGGGTGGCGAGGTATTCCACCATGTCGGGGTAGGCCTCGTGGAACACCACCGGGAAGCCCACGGCATTGTTGAGGGCCATGATCTCGGTGTCCTCCACATCCACAAAGGTGACCCCGACGCCTTCCAGCGCGAGCCGGACGGTGGCCATGATGGCGGCGACATCCTCATCCATGTTGGCCCAGAAATCCGGCACCACGCCCAGGCGCAGGGTTTTCAGCTGCACCGGCGGCAGGGCCTGTTCGCCGGTGATGAGGCCGTCCAGCAGGGCCACGTCGGCCATGCACAGGGCCATGGGGCCGGCCGTGTCGCGACTGCTGGCGATGGGGGCGATGCCCGCCGACGGATAGCGCCGGGCGCTGGGGCGCAGGGAGCTGCAGCCATTGAGGGCGGGCGGGATGCGCATGGAGCCGCCGGTGT
>NZ_JAFLDT010000102.1 GCF_017302315.1 Zoogloea sp. | reverse complement strand
CGAAAACCACTTGACCACCGAAACAAACCACTTGGCGCAAGCATCGCAATACCTACCGCAACACCCCCTCCACCGCTTCGGAACACTTCATCGTGCGCCGCAGCGAAGAGAGGCCGAATTATAAAGAACTATCCGACCCCGTCAACACTATTGCCAAAATATTTCTTGAAACCGGGGTCTCGTCAGTAATTCGGCGACCCTGCATAATTCTCGAACCGCGTAAACTCTCCAAGGAAAGTCATTCGTATCGTTCCCGTTGATCCGTTACGGTGCTTCGAGATGATCAACTCAGCCATCCCCTTGTCAGGGGAATCCGGGTTGTAGATCTCGTCCCTGTAAATGAACATGATGATATCGGCGTCCTGCTCAATGGCCCCCGACTCACGCAGATCTGACGCGACCGGCCGCTTGTTGGGACGCTGCTCAAGGCTCCGATTTAGCTGGGACAGCGCAATAATCGGAACGTGAAGCTCTTTTGCCAAGGACTTCACCGAGCGCGAGATCTCGGACAGCTCCGCTGAACGGTTATCGCTTTCCTTCAGTGAAGTCATCAATTGCAGGTAGTCGATCACGATCAACCCCAGACGCCCACACTGGCGATGCAGACGCCGGCATCGCGCGCGCAGATCGGTCGGGTTGAGGCCCGGCGTCTCATCGATGAAGATGGGCGCTTCGTGCAGCTTACCCAAGGCGTAAGTCAGGCGCTGCCACTCCTCGTCAGTCAGCTTGCCGGTACGAATCTTGTGCTGGTCAATCCGACCGACCGACGAAAGGAAACGCGTAGCAAGCTGCGTCCCCGGCATTTCCATCGAGAAAACAGCAACAGGCAAGCCTGCCTCGACAGCGACATTCTCGGCAATATTAAGGGCAAGCGAGGTCTTCCCCATACCGGGACGCGCCGCCAGAACAATCATGTCTGAAGGCTGAAGACCCGATGTCTTATCATCAAGATCAGTCAGGCCAGTGGGCACGCCCGTGATACCTGCCGGAGAGTCTCGGTCGTAAAGCTCCTGAATCCTGTCCACCACCTGCCCCAGAATCGGCTGAATCGGCACGAAGCCGCTGACGGTACGCGCCCCCGCCTCAGCGATCTCGAACACCTTGGCCTCCGCCTCATCCAGCAGGGTCTTGGCGTCCTTACCCGAGGGCGTGAGGGCGCTGGCAGCAATCTGATCACCAACGGACACCAGCTTGCGAAGGATCGCCCGCTCCCGAATGATCTCTCCGTAACGCCGTACGTTGGCCGCAGAGGGTGTGCTATTGGCAATCTCGCCGAGATAGGCAAGACCACCGACGTGCTCGGCCTCACCGTTCTTCTCCAGCGCCTCGTATACCGTCACGACGTCGGCGGGCTTGCCCAGTTCGATCAGGCGAGCAATCTGACGAAAGATGCGCCGATGGTCATCCCGATAGAAGTCGGCCTCATTGACGATATCCCCAACCCGCTCCCAGACGGTGTTGTCGATCAGCAAGCCACCCAATAGCGATTGCTCCGCTTCAACGGAGTGAGGCGGCAACCGCAAGGCAGACATGACGGGATCTTCAGGCAGATTTTGAGATTTGCGCATGGGACATCAGGAATCCGTAACGACCGAGTAAAGCCCGGCCTAAAAAACAAAAAAGGCTGCGCGAGGCAGCCTTTTTTGAGGGAGGGAGCCGAACTCCCTTCGATCAGCTCTCGCCAACCACTGCGACGTTGATGGTAGCAGTCACATCAGTGTGCAGGGAGACGACCAGCTGGGTCTCGCCGACAACCTTGAGCGGGCCTTCCGGCATGCGCACGGCAGACTTCTCGACGGCAAAGCCCTTGGCCTTCAGTGCGTCAGCGACGTCGGCATTGGTCACAGAGCCGAACAGACGGCCATCGACACCAGCCTTGCGGCTGATGGTAACAGCAGTGCCTTCGAGCTTCTCGCCCTGAGCCTGGGCAACAGCCAGCTGCTCAGCAGCGACACGCTCAAGCTCGGCACGACGGGCTTCGAACTCAGCCAGGTTGGCGGCATTCGCGCGCTTGGCCTTGCCCTGGGGGATCAGGAAGTTACGGGCGTAGCCGTCCTTGACCTTGACCACATCACCCAGACCACCCAGGTTGACAACCTTGTCCATAAGAATGATTTGCATGCTGTCTCTCCGGGATTACTGGTGCAGATCGGTGTACGGCAGGAGCGCGAGGAAACGCGCACGCTTGATCGCGGTGGACAGCTGACGCTGGTAGCCGGACTTGGTGCCGGTGATGCGTGCCGGCATGATCTTGGCGTTTTCGGTGATGAAATCCTTCAGGATGTCCACATCCTTGTAATCGATCTCTTCGATCTTCTCTGCGCTGAAACGGCAGAACTTGCGACGCTTGAAGAGGCTACGACCGCCACGGTCGTCCTTACGCTTCATTGCTGGCTTGAATGCCATGATTCGTTCCTTCCAAAAATTCGATCGTATCGATGTGCAATACAGGTGCCCTGCTGCGCAGGCTTTTCGCTGCGAGAAAGCCGGTGATTCGGGCTGTGCAACCGAGGCGGGCAGCAGCAAGCAGACTTGCCTTCTCCCCCACCGCTGCAATCGCCAACTCAAGCCCCACTTCACGCGGGACCCCGGCTTCCACCTGCCTCGAGCGGTGCTCAATGCGTCCCGCCAGCACCGGCACACCGCCGGGGGAGTAACGCAGAGCCCCGACTTCGGTCAGGACACCTTCAATCTCAAAACTGTTGCGAACCTGTTCCTGCAACTCAGGCTGCGGGCTGCTGCTCGACGGCCTTAGCCTCTTCACCGGAAGCGGAAGTCAGGGAGCGAGCCTTTTCTTCCTTCATCATCGGCGACGGGGTGGTGACCGCCTTTTTCATGCGGATGGACAGGTGACGCAGCACGGCATCGTTGAACTTGAAGCCATGCTCCAGCTCGGCGATGGTGGGCTGATCGCACTCGATGTTCATCAGCACGTAGTGAGCCTTGTGGATCTTGTCGATCGGGTAGGCTAGCTGACGACGACCCCAGTCTTCCAGACGATGGATCTGGCCGCCTTGGGTGGTCACGAGGGAACGGTAACGCTCGATCATGGCGGGCACTTGCTCGCTCTGATCGGGGTGAACGATGAAAACGACTTCGTAATGCCGCATGAGATCTCCTTCTGGATCAAAGCCCTCCGTCATGCGAACGGTAGGGCAAGGTAAAAATCCGAACACCCGAACTGCACATGCAGACGGGCGATCCGGCAATCATTTCACAACTCGGGATTTAATTCAAGGCCTTATGCAGTTCAGTGGCGACAGCCCCCCCCTGGCGAGGCTGACCTTGGAGCCGTTACTGCGGCCGAGGCGCTCACAGATCCAGGCCGATGTCTCCACCAGGGCCCCCAGGCGGATACCCGTCTCGACCCCCAGCCCGTCCAGCATGTACACCACATCTTCCGTGGCCACATTGCCGGATGCCCCCGCCGCGTAGGGACAGCCGCCCAGGCCAGCCACCGAGGCGTCAAAGGTGGCCACCCCCGCCTGCAGGGACGCGTAGATGTTCACCAGCGCCTGACCATAGGTATCGTGGTAGTGGCCGGCCAACTTGTCGATGGGCACCCGGCGAGCAACGGCATCGAGCATCCGGCGGGTCTTGCCGGGCGTGCCCGTGCCGATGGTGTCGCCCAGGCTGACTTCGTAGCAGCCCATGTCAAAGAGCGTTGCCGCCACACCAGCCACCGCCCCCGGCGCCACTTCTCCCTCGTAAGGGCAGCCCAGCACACAGGACACGTAGCCGCGCACCCTCACCCCCGCCGCCTTCGCGGCCTCCACTACCGGAGCGAAACGATCGAGGGATTCCGCGATGGAGCAGTTGATATTCTTCTGGCTGAAGGATTCGGACGCGGCGCCAAACACCGCGACTTCCCTAGCGCCCACTTCCAGGGCCGCCTCAAAGCCCTTCATGTTGGGCGTCAGTACCGGGTAATCGACCCCTGGCAGACGCGCTATCCGCGCCATCACCTCAGCGTTGTCGCCCATCTGCGGCACCCACTTCGGCGACACGAAGGAAGTGGCCTCGATGGCCGACAGGCCGGCGGCACCCAGCCGGGCGATGAGCTCCACCTTGGTATCGGTGCTGACGATCTGCTTCTCGTTCTGCAGTCCGTCCCTGGGACCGACTTCAACGATGCGGACACACTGGGGCAAGTTCATGGCTTCACTCCTTGAATCAGGCGGTAGCGGCGTCTTCCAGGCCGAGGGTCTGCTTCATTTTCTCGCGGATCTGGAACTTCTGGATCTTGCCCGTCACCGTCATCGGGAAGCTGTCCACGAAGCTGATGTAACGAGGAATCTTGTAGTGGGCAATCTGCCCCTGACAAAAGGCGCGCACCTCATCCTCGCTCAGGCGTTCGCCCTCGCGCACGATGATCCACGCGCACAGCTCCTCGCCGTACTTCTTGTCGGGCACGCCCACCACCTGCACATCCAGAATCTTGGGGTGGCGGTAGAGAAATTCCTCGATCTCCCGCGGATAGATGTTCTCGCCGCCGCGAATCACCATGTCCTTGATGCGTCCGACGATGTTGCAGAAGCCCTCGTCATCAATGATGGCGATGTCGCCCGTGTGCATCCAGCCCGCCCGGTCGATGGCTTCTGCCGTCTTGGCCTCGTCACCCCAGTAGCCGAGCATCACCGAGTAGCCGCGGGTACACAGCTCACCCGGCGTGCCGCGGGGCACGATGCGCCCCTCGTTGTCGATGATCTTCACCTCACAATGGGGTTGTGCCCGGCCGACCGTCGACACCCGACGCTCGATAGAATCATCGGTGCCACTCTGGAAGCTCACCGGTGAGGTCTCGGTCATGCCGTAAGCGATGGTCACCTGCTTCATGTTCATCCTGTCGATGACGCGCTTCATCACCTCAATGGGGCAAGGGCTGCCGGCCATGATGCCAGTGCGCAGGCTGGACAGATCGAAACCGGCAAAGTCCGGATGATCCAGCTGGGCAATGAACATGGTCGGCACGCCATAACTGGCGGTGCACTTCTCCTCCGCCACAGTCTGCAGCACGGCCAGGGGTTCGAAGGCCTCCGCCGGGTAGACCATCGTCGCCCCGTGGGTCAGGCAACCCAGATTTCCCATCACCATGCCGAAGCAGTGGTAAAGCGGTACCGGAATGCACACCCGGTCACCGGGCACCAGGCGGATCGCCTCGCCCACGAAAAATCCGTTATTGAGGATGTTGTGATGGGACAGGGTCGCGCCCTTCGGGTTGCCGGTGGTCCCGGAGGTGAACTGGATGTTGATGGGCTCATCGAACTGCAGCGCCTCGCCAAGCAGCTCGAGTTCGCCCAGCTCGTCCCGGCTCGGCGGGCGCAACAGATCGTCGAAGTTGAGCATCCCCGGCGTGCGCTCGCCCCCCATGCGGATCACCATCTCCAGGCTGGGCAGCCGGTGGGCGCGCAGCAGGCCGGCCTCGCAGTGCCCCAGCTCCGGCGCGAGGTCGGAAAGCATGGCTAGGTAGTCGCTGCTCTTGAATGAAGGAGACAGGACCAGGGCCCGGCAGCCCACCTTGTTGAGGGCATATTCCAGCTCGCTGCGCCGGTAGGCCGGATTGATGTTCACCAGCACCAGGCCGGCCTTGGCCGTGGCGAACTGGGTCAGCGTCCACTCCAGCCGGTTCTGCGACCAGATCCCCACCCGATCGCCCGGCACCAACCCGAGACGGCGCAGCCCGCAAGCCAGGGCATCAACCTTCAGACGCAGCTCGGCGTAGCGCAGGCGTACCCCTTGATGGCGCACCACCAGGGCCTCCCGTTGCCCATGGCGGGCACAGGCATCGTCAAAATACCGACCGATGGTCTGGCCGATCAGGGGCTTGTCCGACGCACCATGGACGTAGCTCAGTTCACTCATGCTGTCTCCTCACACTCGTGTTGTGCAGTTCCGGCTCCGTCTGCGCGGATTGCCGGGCTATCAAACCTTCAGATTCGTGAAAGCCTCTAGTGGGGGCGGCTTCATTAGACCCCACGGGAATGTGGATCAAACAGCTCTGGCTTCGAAGTCCACCAGCTCGGCACCGTCGCCCACCTGGTCACCAACGGCGAAGCGGAAGCCCTTTACCGCGCCGGCTGCCGGCGCCGTGATGGTGTGTTCCATCTTCATGGCCTCCAGGATCAGCAGCGGAGCGCCCTTCTCCACCGTGGCGCCTTCGCTGGCGATCAGGGCGATCACCTTGCCGGGCATGGGGGCCAGCAGGCCACCCTCGGCCCCGCCGCCCTCGCCGCTGTGGTGCAGCGGGTCCACCGCGGCAAACTGCCAGGCACGGCCATGACCAAACACATGGCGACGCTCGCCCGCCACCACCACCGTAGCGGCGGTGCGCAAGCCATCGAACTCCGCCCGCAGCAGGCCGCGGGGATTGATGCTGCCGCTGACAATGCTGGCGACGCCATCCACCACGATGCGGAAGACCTTGCCCAGGTTCTCGACCTGCAGATGCTTCTGCTCCTCGCCCAGCCGGAAGACCAGGCTGCGGGTTGCATCAGCATTGACCCGCCAGCCGTCACGGAGATGCCAGGGTGACGCCGGTTCAGGATGCCGGCCCGCGCTCTGAGCCGCCCGCTCCTGCTCGCGCAGCAACTCGGCCAGGGCCACGGCCAGCCAGGCCTCACGATGGGCTCCGGCCTCTTCCGGAAAGAGATAGTCCTTCTCCCGCTCAATCAGGCCGGTGTCCAGATCGGCGTTGGCAAAGGCCGGGCAGGCGGTGAGGCGCGACAGAAACTCGATGTTGTTGGAAACACCGACCACCCGGTAATCCGCCAGGGCCTGCAGCATGCGCGCCAGGGCCCGGTCACGATTCACATCCCAGACGATCAGCTTGGCGATCATCGGGTCATAGAAGGGCGAAATCTCGTCCCCCTCCTCCACGCCAGTATCGACGCGCACATGCATGCCCTCTTCCGGCGGCGCCAGGTGCACCAGCCTGCCGGTAGAAGGAAGGAAGCCCCTGGAGGGATCTTCGGCGTAGATGCGTGCTTCCAGGGCATGGCCATTGATGGCCAGCTGCTCCTGGGCCAGGGGCAGCGGTTCGCCGGAGGCCACGCGGAGCTGCCACTCCACCAGGTCGAGCCCGGTGATCATCTCGGTGACCGGGTGCTCCACCTGCAGGCGGGTGTTCATCTCCATGAAGTAGAAAGTGCCGTCCTGGTTGGCGATGAACTCCACGGTTCCTGCACCCACGTAGCGCACGGCCTTGGCCGCGTCGACGGCGGCCTTGCCCATGGCGGCGCGGCGCTCGAGCGTCATGCCGGGAGCCGGCGCCTCTTCGAGCACCTTCTGGTGGCGGCGCTGCACCGAGCAATCGCGCTCGAACAGGTACACCACGTTGCCCTGGGTATCGCCGAACACCTGGATCTCGATGTGACGCGGACGGGTCAGGTACTTTTCGACCAGCACGTGGTCGCTGCCGAAACTGGATGCCGCCTCACGCTTGCAGGAAGCCAGCGCATCGAGGAAATCCTCGCTCCGCTCGACCAGGCGCATGCCCTTGCCACCACCGCCGGCAGCCGCCTTGATCAGCACCGGATAGCCGATGGCATCGGCCTGCACATTGAGGAAGCCAGGTTCCTGATGGTCGCCGTGATAGCCGGGGGTCAAGGGCACGCCGGCCTTTTCCATCAGCTTCTTGGCCTCGGACTTGGAGCCCATGGCCCGGATCGCAGACACCGGCGGGCCGATGAAGACAATGCCGGCCTCATCGCAGGCGTGGCAGAACTCCTCGTTCTCGGAGAGGAAGCCGTAGCCCGGGTGGATGGCCTGGGCGCCGGTCTGCTTCGCCGCGGCGATGATGTTGTCAATGACCAGGTAACTCTCGCGCGCCGCCGCCGGCCCGATGAACACGGCCTCATCGGCCAGGCGCACATGCCGGGCACCGGCATCGGCCTCGGAATACACCGCAACGGTCTTGATGCCGAGGCGGCGCGCAGTCTTGATGACGCGGCAGGCGATCTCACCCCGGTTCGCAATCAGAATCTTGTTGAACATGCTTGTCTCCCGCATTCTCTTGTAGGGGCGACTTCAGTCGCCCGCAGAGGTCGATTCAGGTTGGGCGACTGAAGTCGCCCCTACAGATCTAGGCCGACATCCACGCCGCCGGACGCTTGTCGAGGAAGGCGGCGAGGCCCTCCTTCGCTTCAGGCGTGGCGCGCAGGCTGGCAATGCGGCGGGCTGTATCCTCGACCAGATCGTCACCGACGGGTCGGTCGGCCACGGCACGGATCAGATCCTTGGCAGCGGCCTGCGACTTCGGCCCGCCCTGCAGCAGGGCGGTGACGATGTCCTGCACCCGGGCATCGAGCCCGTCCGCCACGGTCGCCTCGTGGGCCAGACCCAGCTCGGCCGCACGACCGGCGGAGATCCGCTCGGCGGTCTGAAAATAGCGGTGGGCCTGGCGGGCGCCGATGGCACGGATCACATAGGGGCTGATGGCCGAGGGGATGATGCCGAAGCGGACCTCAGAGGTGGCGAACACCGCCCCTTCACCCGCAATGCAGATGTCGCAGGCCGAGGCAAGCCCCATGCCACCACCCAGGGCCGCCCCGTGTACCCGGGCGATGGTCGGCTTCGTCATCTCGGCCAGGGTCCGCAGCATGCCGGCGAGCTTGCGTGCGTCCTCGATGTTCTCCTCGACGCTGGCATTGCCGGCGCGCTTCATCCAGTTGAGGTCGGCCCCTGCCGAGAAGCTCTTGCCGCGCCCGGCCAGCACCACCACCCTCACCGTGTCGTCGGCGTCCAGCTGGCGACAGGCCGCGGTGAGCTCGGCGATGAGCTGCTCGTTGAAGGCGTTGTGCACATCGGGGCGGTTCATCCACAGGGTGGCGACGCCGCCGTCGCGGGCGATTTCCAGGGTTTCGTACATGGCGCCCCCTTACATCCGGAACAGGCCGAACTTCGTCGGCTGGATCGGCGCGTTGAGGCTGGCCGACAGGGACAGACCCAGCACGCGGCGGGTCTGGGCCGGGTCCACCACGCCGTCGTCCCACAGGCGGGCGGTGGCGTAGTACGGGTGGCCCTGGTCTTCGTACTGCTGGCGGATGGGCGACTTGAAGGCCTCTTCCTCGTCCTTGCTCCAGCTACCGCCCTTGGCCTCGATGCCCTCCCGGCGCACGGTGGACAGCACGCTGGCCGCCTGCTCGCCGCCCATCACCGAGATGCGGCTGTTGGGCCACATCCACAGGAAGCGCGGGCTGTAGGCGCGGCCGCACATGCCGTAGTTGCCGGCGCCGAAGCTGCCGCCGATCAGCACCGTGAGCTTGGGCACCTGGGCGGTGGCCACGGCGGTCACCATCTTGGCGCCATCCTTGGCGATGCCGCCGTTCTCGTACTTGCGGCCGACCATGAAGCCGGTGATGTTCTGCAGGAAGACCAACGGTACGCCACGCTGAGCGCACAGTTCGATGAAGTGGGCGCCCTTCTGGGCCGACTCGCCGAACAGGATACCGTTGTTGGCGACGATTCCGATGGGCATGCCATAGAGGTGGGCAAAGCCGGTGACCAGGGTCGTGCCGTAGCGCGCCTTGAACTCGTCGAAGCGCGAGCCATCGACGATGCGGGCGATCACCTCGCGCACGTCGTAGGGCTTGCGGGTGTCGGTGGGGATCACGCCGTAGATCTCGGCGGGATCGTAAAGGGGCTCCTCCGCGTCGAGCAGCTTCAGCCCGACCGGCTTGGTCCGGTTGAGGGTGCCGACGATGCGCCGGGCGATGAAGAGCGCGTGGGTGTCGTTCTCGGCCAAGTGGTCGGCCACGCCGGAAACGCGGGTGTGCACGTCGCCGCCGCCCAGGTCTTCGGCGGTCACCACCTCGCCGGTGGCCGCCTTCACCAGCGGCGGGCCGCCCAGGAAGATGGTGCCCTGATTCTTGACGATGATGGTCTCGTCGCTCATGGCCGGCACGTAGGCGCCGCCCGCAGTGCATGAGCCCATCACCACGGCGATCTGGGGAATACCCAGGGCCGACATGTTGGCCTGGTTGAAGAAGATGCGGCCGAAGTGGTCCCGGTCGGGGAAGACCTCGTCCTGCTTGGGCAGGAAGGCGCCGCCGGAATCCACCAGGTAGATGCAGGGCAGACGGTTCTCCTGGGCGATCTCCTGGGCACGCAGGTGCTTCTTCACCGTCATCGGGTAATAGGTGCCACCCTTCACGGTGGCGTCGTTGGCCACGATCATGCACTCGGTGCCGTTGACCCGGCCGATGCCGGTAATCACCCCGGCCGAGGGCGCGTCGTTGTCGTACATCCCGTAGGCGGCCAGCTGGCCGAGTTCGAGAAAGCCGGTGCCGGGGTCGAGCAGATGATCGACCCGGTCGCGGGGCAGCAGCTTGCCGCGGGCCACATGCTTGGCCCGGGCCGCCTCACCGCCGCCGAGGGACACCCGCGCAGCCTTCTCGCGCAGGTCGGCCACGATCTTGCCCATCTCGGCCGCATTGGCCTGGAACTCGGGCGAACGTGGGTTGATGCTGGATTTGATGACGCTCATGACCGCTTCCTTGCTCAGGCCGTCTCGGAGAACAGCTCGCGGCCGATCAGCATGCGACGGATCTCGCTGGTGCCGGCGCCGATCTCGTAGAGCTTGGCATCGCGCCACAGGCGGCCGACCGAGTACTCGTTGGTATAGCCCACACCGCCCAGGGTCTGGATGGCTTCGCCGGCCATCCAGGTGGCCTTCTCGGCGGAATACAGGATGGCGCCGGCGGCGTCCTTGCGCAGGGTGCGCGAGTGATCGGTGCGATCACAGGCCTGACCCACCGCGTACACATAAGCACGGGTGGCCATCCAGGTAGAGTACATGTCGGCCAGCTTGCCCTGCATCAGCTGGAACTCGCCGATGCTCTGGCCAAACTGTTTGCGGTCGTGGAGGTAGGGCACGACTTCGTCCATGCACGCCGCCATGATGCCCAGCGGGCCGCCGCACAGCACGGCGCGCTCGTAGTCCAGGCCGCTCATCAGCACCTTGACGCCCTTGCCCTCGCCGCCCAGCACGTTCTCCTCGGGCACCTCGCAGTCGTCGAAGAACAGCGGCCAGGTGTTGCTGCCGCGCATGCCCAGCTTGTCGAGCTTGCTGCCGTAGCTGAGGCCCTTGAAGCCCTTCTCGACGATGAAGGCGGTCATGCCGCCGGCGCCGGCATTCAGGTCGGTCTTGGCGTAGACCACCAGCGTGTCGGCATCGCCGCCGTTGGTGATCCACATCTTGCTGCCGTTGAGCACGTAGCGGTCGCCCTTCAGGTCCGCGCGCAGCTTCATGCTCACCACGTCGCTGCCGGCATTGGGCTCGCTCATCGCCAGCGCGCCCACGTGCTCGCCGCTGACCAGCTTGGGCAGGTACTTCGCCTTCTGCGCGGCCGTGCCGTTGCGGTGGATCTGGTTGACGCAAAGGTTGGAATGCGCGCCGTAGCTCAGGCCCACCGAGGCCGAGACGCGCGACACCTCCTCCATCGCGATGATGTGCGCCAGGTAGCCCATGGCCGAGCCGCCGTACTCCTCGCTGACCGTCATGCCGTGCAGGCCCAGCGCGCCCAGCTTCTTCCACAGGTCGGGCGGAAACTGGTTATCGCGGTCGATGTCGGCGGCGCGCGGCGCGATCTGTTCGGCCGCGAAGGCCTGCACGCTGTCGCGCAGCATGTCAATGGTCTCGCCCAGCGCAAAGCGCAGGCCGGTGGTCAGTGAACTCATGGGGGCTCCGGGTTTCAGGCGGTCTTGGCAACGGACAGACCGAGCTCTTCGATCATCTTCTCGCGCATCACGAACTTCTGCACCTTGCCGGTGATGGTCATCGGCATCTCGTTGACGAAACGGATGTAGCGCGGCACCTTGTAGTGGGCGATCTGGTCGCGGCAGAAATCGCGGATCTCGGCTTCAGTGCAGGTCTCGCCGGGCTTCAGCGTGATCCAGGCGCAGACCTCCTCGACGTACTTCGGGTCGGGCACGCCGAAGACCTGCACCGACTGCACCTTGGGGTGGCGGAACAGGAACTCCTCGACCTCGCGCGGGTAGACGTTCTCGCCGCCACGGATCACCATGTCCTTCACGCGGCCGACGATGTTGCAGTAGCCCTCGGCATCGATCGTCGCCAG
>NZ_JAFLDT010000101.1 GCF_017302315.1 Zoogloea sp. | reverse complement strand
GCGTTGGCGAGGCCCGACGAGGGATTGGTCCAGACCCGGCGTCGTCTGGCTCAATCCGGCGCCCGATAGGCCAACAAAGACGGCGACCGCTATTTGAAGGCCGTGACATCTTCCTTGACAAATAACGCATGCATGTTCACGTCGCACACCCGGGCGGAGAGGCGAAGTTCTGGCTGGAACCAGGGGTGACATTGGCAGGACATACCGGCCTGTCACCGCAAGAACTGACGGCAGCCGCGGAGGTCGTCCTCCGCGACTTTTCGGACAGATGATCAGGCCAAGGCCTTCCTGACGGCGGCAATCACCCGCTCCGCCTCAAAGGGCTTGATGACGTAATCGTGAACGCCGCCCCTGATGGCGGCACTGACCGTTTCCCGGTCTGCATGAGCTGTCACCATGAGCACTGGCAGATCAGGATGCACCGCGCGCAGGCAGGCGACGGTATTCAGACCGTCGATCTCCGGCAGATCGACGGCCAGGCAGACGAAATCGGCCTTGTGACGTTCGACGGCCATGAGCCCTTCGAATCCCGAAGCCACCTCGGCCACTACCTCGAAACCGTTATCTTCGAGGATGACGCGCAACAGGCCCCGCGCCAGCACATCACAGTCGACGATAACCGCACGGTGTTGCGGCCCCTCACTCTTGGGCACTGCCTGCCGGCTCTTTCGGAACGCCATGATGGCCTTCACCTGGAGGAGCGCCGTCAGTATGTTTGCCTCGTTCAATGGCTTGCGTATATAGCCGAGCGCACCGCAATCCATCGCCAGCCTTGCCGTCCCCCTTTGATCATCCAGGCCCATCACCACGACGGCGGTCTCGGGGTTGTCGGCGATCACGGTACGAAGGGCGTCGGGTATCGACGGCTCAATAAGGTGCAGATCGAATATCGCGATATCGGGCTGAAGGCGCCCGACGGTCGCCAACGCTTCCGTTGGCGTACGCAAGCTGGCCAGCACGCGCGCACCCTCGCCGGCCACCATCGTCGCCAATATCGACCGTATCTGCGAATTGGCATCGGCAACGATAAACGAACATCCTTTCAAACGGATTGACATGCCGGTAAATCTCTCCTCGTGGACGACAACCCCACAGACCCGATGCACCAATACGCCAAAATCGGCCGGAACAGAACTGGTTTCGGATGTTTCCTGCAATCACCCATCGACAATGCCCACATTGTCCCCTCGCAGCGTTCGGCAAACTTGAGCCGGATCAAATGGGCCCCAGCCCTGAGGGGAAGGCCACGAGAATTGCCGCAGCATCAGCCCGGTCGTACTTGATTGAAGGGTGCCAGCGAAAGGAGCGGACGCATTCTGCAGCCATCAGGCGCGATTCAATGCGCCTCGACCTGATCTATCCGCCGTGCATTTCCCGGGCGTAGAATCCCCGGCGATACCCCTTGCCCGGCGGTTCAGCTCGACAAGGCTTAGGCTGCACAAACCACATCCTCCGCCCATGTATCGCTCCGTCTTCGCCCTGTCTCTGCTCGCCGCTACTGCTCTTTGCCATGCGCTCGGCGCGGAAGACACAGAGTTCTACGGCAATCTGCCCGGCGGTCTACTCCTCAAGCTCCGCCTGACGAGTGACCCGCAGGCCTGGTCCAGGCAGAATTTCATCTACGGTGCCAGCGGTACCAAGCTCGCTTTGTGCTGGAGCGAACGAGTAAAGGAAGTCCGGAAGTCCTTCGTCTGTACGACCACAAAGGGAACTGCACCAACCTTGATCTACGAGCTGTTTGGATCGCCGGAGCGCCAGGCCAGCTTCAGTGACCAGACGCCGCAGGGAAAGGAGTACCGTGCAATCGCAAACAAAGCACGTCTTGGCGACGGGACCTTGGCGGCGATCTATGTGTGCAAGGTCGGTTGCTCCGCGGACACGCCGACACACCTCTACGAAGTTGCGAAGTACGACTGAGCAACTCACGTGCGGCCTAACTCAAACGCCGGGCATTCCCCATGCATCCGCTCTTACAGTCTCTCTCTGGTGGTGACCGACGCTCAGTGGGGGAATCTAATCGTGCAGTGCTCGCCGTTCTCGAATGTCCTGAGTTGATTGGCGTGCTGTTTCAGGGACTTGAAACCGCCGATCCCACCCTGCGCATGCGTTGTGCTGATGCTATCGAGAAAGTAACGGCCAACCGCCCTGAGCTTCTGCTTCCTTTCAAGGAAGCGATATTGAATCGCCTCTCGAAGCTTGAACAACAGGAAGTTCGCTGGCATGTCGCTCCGATGCTGGCGCGCTTGCCCCTGACAGAGGCCGAAGAAGTCACCGTTGTAAACTTGCTGCTTGGTTACACCAACGACCGCAGTAGCATTGTGAAAACCATGTCCATGCAAGCCCTGGCTGATATTGCGCTCCGTAGTCATCGTTTACTGCCCGAGATCAAGCAACACATCGAAGAGCTTTCCATTATCGGCACTCCGGCCATGAAGGCACGGAGCAAGAAACTCCTCAAGTCTCTGGCAAAGGAAAGTCAGGGGTAGCCCAGCACTCAACCTCGCGCACTTCGGTCGCCGGACGTTGGGCATTACCAAAAGAGCCATCCAGCACCTCGGAGAGAATCAACCTCCTTTCCTCGGTTGTCCTCCCCGAACCAGGCGTAAACCCAATGCTGACGCGGGTTCGCCCTCCACTGGCCGGATCACTCGATGGGTGAAGCTGAAGGGGTTTATGGAGCGCGCTGAGGGCGGCTGGAGGGACTGTAGGGGCGACTTCAGAGGGTGTTGTAAAACCATTTTGCACAGCCGAGACACTCGCGTTATGAGATCAAAAACTGCATTTAGCTCGCAAAAACATGGCGTTTTCGGGTGACTGAACCGCGTTTGGTGCCGAGTCCATCGTGAATGCCTGGTTGGCGACGAGTTTTGCGACACCCTCTTCAGTCGCCCGCGGACGTCGATCAAGGGCATGCCTGTGATCGATGCGTCGGTGGGCGACTGAAGTCGCCCCTACAGGAGAGACCGTATCGACGGTCAGACAACGCGTCAAACGGAGGAAATCAGGATCAATGTATATGCCACCCGGATTCAACACTGTTACGCCGTACTACTTCGTCAAAGACGCCGAATCCTTCGTATCGTTTCTAGTCCACGGCCTCGGAGGCGAGGAGACTTGCCGCACCCTGCGCGGTGACGGGTGCATCCAGAATGTTCAGGTGAAACTCGGAACATCGACAGTGATGGTTAGCGAAGCCACAGAGCGCTACCCCGCGATGGCCGCTGCCTTCTACCTCTACGTGTCGGATGCCCATGCCGCCATGAAGCGCGCACTCGAATGCGGTGCGAGCCTGGAAATGGAGGTCGGCGACATGCCCTATGGAGACAGGCAAGGCGGCGTCCGGGACAAACACGGAAACATCTGGTGGATATCACAACGCACTGTTGAAGAACCCTACACCCCATAAGTGGAGAGTTGCGCCATCGGATCGCCTCCGGCGGCAACAGAACTCAAACGCAAGGCCGCACAGCCACCACCTACCCAATGCACCCACTACGACAAGCCAGTCTCGTCCGGCGATCCATCGCAATTGCCCTTGCCCTTGCGCTCCATGCGGCGCAGGCGGGTGAAGATCGAAGCCATGACGAACTCGGTCACTCGGTCACGACTGAACTTTTGCAGGTCTTCGTCAATGCGGGACTTTGCAGCACACGGGTTGAGTGCTCGAACAAGCGTCGCGTGCTCTTCTCATCCAGCAGTAGCGGGCTTCACTTCGAAATCTACGACCTTACCGAAGCGCAAATCATTGGCAGCGCGTTTGAGGTGCTCGGTCGGCGGGGCCGGGAACTTCCCGTTGGCAAAAAGCTTCAGGCGAAGTTCGTCAGCCATTCCAAGGCCGCTGACATCAAGCGGTCGGTACTGTCGAAGCAACCGATCCACGCCAGTCTCGAAGTATGGGGCTCGGGATCGGCGGCCGCGCGCTAAGAGCGTGGCCGGTTTTCGTTTCCTGCTTACCTGCTTTTCCCTGACGCCTGAACGCTCACGATGGATCGAACGGACGGCCTCTCTCCAATCAGCCCGGCACCCCACCGCCTTCGCACAAGGCCACCGCGAGGCTGGCCTGAAGGGCGAAGTGCCGGACGGCACGCCAGCTCGCCTCGTCGAGCCCACGGCCGTTACAGTCGGCATAGAAGACGCCGATCTGCCGTGAGGCCAAGCCAAAGGGCACGATGAAGCCGGAATCGCAGCCGGTGACGGCGCACAACCTTTCGGTGCCGCCACGCTCCACGCGGGCAGGGTCGATCCAGCTTGCCGTGCCACTATCCACGGCGTCGTCGATGACATCCTCGGGGTCACCATCCATCGAAAAACTGAATTGCGCGCAAAGGGCTTCACCACCACTGCCGAGCCCGAACTTGCCGCGCAGATGCATGCGATCACGCGTCAGGAGCGCCACCACCACCCGCTCGCAACCAACACCCCGAACCAGGCCTTCGGCAGCGAGTTGAAGGATGTCGGCAATGGCCGCCCGTTCAAGGCTCATGGCCGCCAGATCCTGCAGGATGCGCAACTGCAGCGCCGCGTCGGGCGCGGACGGGATGGCCAGCGCCTCGGGTTCCGGCGCGACGACGGACACATCCGCGCTGGGTATCACCCGCCCTACTTCCGGCGCCCCGAAGAATGCGGCGACGCGCGCCGCCTCTCCGGCGTTGGCGATGACCTCCGCGCTCACCACGGACGGCGGCAGACCGACATAGTCCGCGGCTTCGCGGATCGCCCGGCGCGCGCCGATGGAATCCCACCCGTCCTCGGACGCGCGCGCCAACCGGTTGCCGATGACCACCGCCCACTCCGGCCCATGGCTTCGCGCATCGCCCTCAATCGCCGCTGCCGCCAGGGAGCCCAGTCTCCACTCCCGCACCAGCCCGGCTGAAAGATGGCGCAGGGAGAACCCCAGCACCACTTGCTGGGCCTCTTCTTCGCGCATCTCGCCCTGCTTCATGCACCGTTCAAGGGCTTGCGCGTGCTCGCCACCGAAGCACCAGAAAGCCATCTCGCCCACCCGGGACAACAGCGCGGCGATGAACACCTGTTCCCCCTGCTGTTCGCCTCGCCGCTGAATCACCCATCGGGCCTGTACCGCTGCATGAAAACTGCGTGCCATCTCCAGATTGACACGGCTGCGCACGCTGCCGCCCAGCAGCGCATCGATGAGTGCCACGGACAGGGCCAGCTGGGCCACGGGATCGAAACCCAGGACGACGATGGCTCGGGACACCGTGCTGACGCCCTGTTGGGCCTGATTGAAGTAGGCGCTATTGGCAAGCCGCAGCACCTTGGTGGTCATGGAGGCGTCTTTCAGGATGACCTGCGCCAATGCCGACGCCGACGCGCGTTCGTCACCGATGATCCTCCGCAGGGCATCAACGGTGCGTGCAAATACCGGCATGTCGCACCCGCGGATGCGGGCGATCCATTCGCTCAGATCAGAAGGGCCAGGACTGATGGAATTCATGTTGTCTCCTCTGTTCGATATCGGCCGGGAAGGTCGCGGCTTGAACGGCAGTCGGCGCAGCAGGGAGGGCGGGCGACGATCTCCCGACACCCATGACCCCATTTCACCCATGCTCGTCATCCGCCCATGCGGCCCCCCCCCATCCGCCCCGCGTGTTCCGTGCACCTCCGGGATAAGCCCGTCAGCCCGCGGAGCGCGGGCGGGTCGCGGAAAGGCGAGCATAGGCCTCGGGGATGCCCTCGCCTTTCGGGGTGGCTGCCGCAGATGCGGCCAGGCCTGTGCCCTCCCCGGCCGGCCCGCCACCCTTGTGCGGCCAGGCCCCACACCACCCGAGGAGGAAACAACATGAACATGATGCGGGCGGCACGCTTGCACGAGATTGGTGGCAGCTTCGCCATCGATCAGATTCCCATCCCCACACCGGGCAGGCAGGAGGTGCTGGTGAAGGTCGAGGCCTGCGGGCTGATTCCCAACCTGCGCAACGTGGTCACGCACTTTCCAAACTGGTATCCCTTCCTGCCGCTGCCCGCACTGCCGGCCACCTTCGGCCTCGACAGCGCAGGCACGGTGACGGCGGTGGGCGACGGCGTCACCGCCTGGAAGCCGGGCGACCGGGTGTATGTGAACCCGGGCATCGGCTGCGGCGAGTGCCGCTACTGCCGGCAGGGCGAGCCCACGCGCTGCAACAGCTATACCTTCATGGGCTACTTCGGCTTCGGCCCCGGCTCCCAGGCCATCTTCGAGCGCTACCCCCATGCGGGCTACGGTGAATACCTGACCGCACCCGCGGCCAACCTGGTGCGTCTGCCCGACACGCTGAGTTCAGCCCAGGCGGCCCGCCTCGGCTACCTGGGCACCGCCTACTCGGCGATCCGCAAGTCGGCCCTGCGGCCCGGCCAGAGCCTGTTGATCCTCGGCGCCACCGGCACCCTGGGGGTGGGCGCGACGCTGCTTGCGCTGGCTTTCGGCGCCGCCCGGGTGCTGGTCGTGGCCCGGGATCGCACGGCGCTGGAACGCCTGGTCGCGCTCGATCCCCGGCGCGTGGTACCGGTGCTGCTGGGCGAAGGCGGGATCGCCGGGCAGGCGCGCCGGCATCTGCCCGACGGGGTGGACGCCATGCTGGACACCCTGGGGGCGAAGGCACCCGCCGAGCTGTCGGTGGATGCCATGGGCGCGGTGGCCCGCGGCGGACGCATCGTGCAGATCGGCGGCGTGGCCGGACCCATTCCGATTGATCCGCATCCCTTCATGTGCGCACAACTGCAATACATCGGCTCCCTGTGGTTCACCCCGACGGAGGGAGAAGAGCTGGTGGGCATGATCGGCGCCGGCCTGGTGGACCTGGGCCTGCTGGAGCCCCGCGCCTATCCGCTGGAACAACTTAATGAAGCGCTCGCGGCGGTGGAATCCCAAGCCAACGGCTTTACCAACTTTCATATCACCCACGCCTGACCGCCCCGTCACGCCCTACCCCAACGAGGAGACCCTGATGCAAGCCACGAGAATCGTCACCGGCCACGACGCCGAAGGTCGCGCCGACTTTGCCCTGCAAACGCCATTGGAGCACGGCGCCTTTGACCACCACCCCGGTTTCGTCGCCAACCTGCTGTGGCGTACCGGTCCCCAACCCGCGATCCCCGCGAGCCCGTCCGATCCAGTGGTGGCGGTGGAATCCGTCATTCCGCAGCCGGGTGGCACCATCGCCATGATGGTGAGCTTCCCCCCCGACAGCGTGATGAGCACCCCCGACTTCGACCCCGCTGCCGCCGGAATGGAGTTCGCGCAACGGCTGCCCGGCCTTGCCGAAAGCTTCGACCCCGATGGATCGGGCTTCCACCGCACGGACACGGTGGACTATGGCGTGGTGCTGGAGGGCGAGATCTGGCTGGATCTCGACGACGGCCGCGTGCGCCACCTGAAGGCGGGCGACGTCGTTGTGCAGCTCGGCACCCGGCACGCCTGGCGCAACCGCGGCGAGCACCCGGCGCGCATGTTCTTCGTGCTGATCGGCGCAGTACGGGACTGACCCTCCCCCTCGCCCCACCCGGAAACCATCCTGATACCCGGGAGCAACGCATGTCCCGAAGCGCCCGCTTCAATCACCACATCATGTGCGGCGATTGAACCTGTTTTCCTCGGTTATCCTCCCCGAGCCAGACGCGAATCCAATGCTGACGCGGGTTTGCCCTCCATTGGCCGTATCACCCGATGGGTGAAGCTGAAGGGGTTTACGGGACGCGCTGAGGGCGGCTGGGGTGTGGGGACTGTAGGGGCGACTTCAGTCGCCCGCGGACGTCGATCAAGGGTGTGCCGGAGATTAACGCGCGGATGGGCGACTGAAGTCGCCCCTACGAGTCGCCCCTACAGGAGAGACCGTATCGACCGTCAGACGACGCGTCAAACGGAGGAAATTAGCTTGTTATCCTCCCCGAGCCAGACGCAAATCCGATGCTGACGCGGGTTTGCCCTCCACTGGCCGTATCACCCGATGGGTGAAGCTGAAGGGGTTTATGGGACGCGCTGAGGGCGGCTGGGGTGTGGGGACTGTAGGGGCGACTTCAGTCGCCCGCGGACGTCGATCAAGGGTGTGGCGGAGACTAACGCGCGGATGGGCGACTGAAGTCGCCCCTGCAGGAGAGACCGTATCGACCGTCAGACGACGCGTCAAACGGAGGAAATTAGCTTGAAGCGCTCTTCCGCCGCCGCAAGGCCCCAGGCGGCCATCGCGCATCACCCGCCCACCGCCCCCGCGGCTCCCAGCTTCACCACCCGCCCCTTGGCCAGGGCCTTCGTCAGGATCTTCCACACATCCAGGTCAAAGGCCGGGCGGCCCGATTCGAGCAGGGCGTGCACCTCTTCCTCGCTTCGCGCCGTGCCGAGCCAGCACCAGTTGTCGATCACATGCAGGGCCTCGCCCTCGCGCAGCCCGACCGGGCCGGCGTAGGGCCAGCGCTCCACGCGCAGCTTCTGCAGCGCCATCATCAGGCGGGCGCCATGCAGGCCGCGGGACTCGGCGCCGATGCAGGCGCCCTTGCAGCGCTTGATCTGGTAGCCGAAGCAGGGCTGGCCGCTACGCACCTTTTCCAGGCCGAGGCAGGCCTGGCACAGGGCGTGTTCGTCGGCCAGGGTGCGCAGGGCCTTGGTGGCAGCGGTCTGGCTGGTGAAAAAGCCGAATAGATTGTCCTGGCGCCCCGGGTCCAGGTCGGGTCCGCGCACCAGCACCGGCCGCCAGCCGCCCTCCCCGTCTGCCACCAGTTGCCAGGCGCACAGGCCGCTGCTGCGGCGCAGGCGCCGGTTGTGGATGGGCTGGCGTTCCTTGACCAGCTTCGCCTCAAGCAACAGGGCGCCCACCTCGCCGGCGGTCTGGATCCACTCGATGCGGCGCAGTTGCTGGGACAGGCTCATCTCCTTGGCGCTGCTGTGGTCGGCGCTGAAGTGGGACAGCACCCGGGTGCGGATGTCCTTGCTCTTGCCCACGTAGAGGGGCAGATCGTTCTCGCCGAAGAACAGGTACACCCCGGGGGTCTCGGGCAGCTCGTCGATGATGGACGGATCCAGGTGGGGTGGCAGTGCGGGGCGGCCCAGCAGGCGGGCGATGGTGGTGTCGATCAGTTCGCTGTCGAGCTGGCGGTGGATCAGCTGCCAGAACTGCCACACCAGCTGCGCATCGGCCAAGGCCCGGTGACGATCACCCACCACCAGGCCATGCCGCTCGATGAGGGCATCCAGGCCATGGCGGCGGTGCTCCGGAAAGAGCGCCCGGGACAGCTTGACGGTGCACAGCACCGGCGGCCGCAGGGGCAGGCCGACCCGCTCGAAGGCGTTGCGCAGGAAGCCGTAGTCGAAGCGGGCGTTGTGGGCAATGAAGAGCCGGCCATCGAGACGGTTGTAGATCTCCTCGGCCACCTCCGCAAAACGCGGGGCGTCGGCCACCATCTCGTTGCTGATGCCGGTGAGACGCTGGATGAACTCGGGGATGCGCCCCTCGGGCCGGATCAGCTGCGACCACTCCCGCACGCCGTCCTCGTCCACCTCCACGATACCCACTTCGGTAATGCCATCCACGGTGGCCACGCCACCATTGGTTTCGATGTCGACGAAGGCGAGGCCCCGCCAGCGTCCGTTGCTGAGTTTCAAGATCTGCCTTCCTTGTCCGATGCCTGCCTCCGACCGGGCCGGACGGAGAACGTTCAGGGCCTGCCCCCCCACCCCGGGGCGGAGGTGACCGCGGCCGCTTCGGCCCGATTATTGACCGAGAGCTTGCGGAGCGCCTGCTGGACATGATGCTTGACCGTCAGCGGGCTGAGCTGCAGATCGACGGCGATCTGGGCATTGGTCTTGCCGCTGCGCACGCCCTCCAGCACCTGGCGCTGGCGCGGGGTCAGACCCGCCGGCATGACTTCCGGCTGCGTCCCCGGCCGCTGGCGGAAGAAGGCCAGGTACAGATGGGGCAGCAGCAGCTCGGCCAGGTAATGCTCCCGCGGGCCGGGAAGGCCCGGCATGCCCAGGAAGATGAACAGACACGGGGCCGGAACCGCCGATTCGTCGACCCCATGGACCAGCATGCTCCCCGCCGGCAGACCGAGCCCGGCACAGGCTGCCGGGGTGTCCGGCGCGGAATGGGCGCACGGCCGCCGCCCCCGCTGCTGCCAGAGCCCGCGCAGCCTGACCCAGGCCTGATCGGCGGGCGCCCGGAGGGCGGCCTCGAGCGCCGGAGAAAGCACCGCTCGGGAGAAGATCTCCACGCCCCCTTCCTGCCCCACAGTGGCACCGCCATGCAGGCAGACGAGGGTCTCATGGGGCAGAAAACGCTGCAGGGCACCCTGCACCCAGAGATAGAACTCGTTGGGCCGTCGCACCCGGACGGCCCCCTCCAGGGTGTCCTTGAGGCGTTCCAGGTCGTACTGGTCGAAGGACGGCACGTCCATCCCGCCTACCTCCCCGGCACCTGAGCGGCCGGGGGCGGAGCAAGGCCCTCATCCGCCGGACGCATCTGCCAGTCGGTGTGACGGGTCGCCTCCCCCTGCACCGCCACCCAGGGCGGCAGGCCGGTACGGCGCAGCGCAGGGCGGGTGGAGCGGCTGCGCACGGCCACGATCTGCCCATCCCGGCGATCCACCAGCCAGTCGGCCTCGCCGGTCATCGGGTCGCGGTAGAGCCGGCGCAGGTGCCGCCGCACAAAGGGCTGACGCGGATCGAGCAGCAGATCTTCGAGGCGCTGGGGATAGGCCGCCGCACCGGCTGGCGAGCTGGCCCGGTAGCTGGCCAGGGCACGGGCGAACTCGCCACCGATGAACAGCAGCTCGGCCTCGCGATCCCGCTGGGCGGCCGTGGACCACACCGTGCCGAAGCCCGCGAGACCCAGGCCCAGGGCCGCCACCGCGAAGAGCATCAGCAAGTAGGTGGCGCCGGCCTGGCGCGATGGGAATCTCATAGCTCCGAGAACGGCAGGCCGTCCCGGGTGTGGCCGGGGGCGCCGCTGCGCAGATCGTGGATTCCGCCACCGCGGCCTTCGGGCGGGGCGACGAGGGTCCACGCGTCTCGCCGCTCGATGATCGGGTCCACCGGCAGGGCACGCAGATAGCGCCCGCTCACCAATTCATCCAGATCCCGGGGGTAGCGCCCGGTGTCGCCGTAGAACTTGTCGATGGCGTCCCGGGTGACGGCCAGGGTCTGCACCAGCGCGGCCTCCCGTGCCCGCTCCAGGTGCCCGAAGTAGCGCGGCGCGGCGATGGACAACAGGGTGGCGACAATGGCCATCACCACCAGCAGCTCCACCAGCGTGAATCCCCGGCTGCGCACCGCCATTGGCATGCCGGTCACCATTCCCGGTAGGGCAAACCGTTGAGCCCGACCCCGGGCGCGCGGGAATACACGTCGAACACATCCGCCCCCGGGGCCGGTGCGTCCGCCGGGCTGGCGTAGCTGCGCAGCCCCCAGGTGGCCGCGGGGTCCGCCGCCGGGTCGGCATGGAAGGGGTCGCGGGGCAGGCGGCGCAGTACGTGGATGCGCACGCTGCCCGGCGAGCGGGCATCCGGCACCCCCTCCACTAGCGCCTGGAGGGTGGGCGGGTAGCCATTGCCGTCGGCAGGTCGGGCAATCCGCCCTTCGTCGCTGTAACGCTTGTAGGTGTCGATGCCCTCGCGGATCTGCCGCAGGGCCAGGCGCAATTCACCCTCCCTGGCGCGCTGGCTCGTCACCTGCGCGACCGGCACGGCGATGGCCGCCAGCACGGCCACGACCGCCACCGTCACCACCATCTCGATCAGGGTGAAGCCACGGGTGCCCATGGCTCAGGGCGCAATGCGAACGCCGACGGGCTCGCCGGACGGCAATGTCTGCACCTGCCCGCCGCCACGCAGCTGGGCCGACAGCACCCCGAAGCTGGCCTGACCCGCCGCCCCGGGACGAGCCTTGAAACGCACCGTAAGGCGCGGCGCGGTGCCCGCGGGAAGCTGCAGGGCCAGGGCATCAGCCCCCTCCCCGGGCTGGTCCAGGGCTTCCACCAGGGTGCTGTCGTAGGCCAGCAGCACCGGCCCGCCTTCGGTGGCGGGGCCGGCCAGGGTGAGCGTCACGGCAAAGGTCTCCCCCGCCTGCACCTGCTCCGGCACCGCCAGGGCCAGGGCGGGCAGGCCCGTGCCGTTTGGAAATCGCCGTTGCTGCGGGGAGAAATGGGAATGATCAGAAAATTAGTCTTGCCGGTACGAAAACTGCTGAGCGGGACGCTGAGGAAGCTGTTCAATTTTCTCCCGCGAG
>NZ_JAFLDT010000100.1 GCF_017302315.1 Zoogloea sp. | reverse complement strand
TGGCTTGGTTCAACCATCATCGGCTGCTCGCGCCTATTGGCTACATGCCGCCGGCTGAAGCTGAGGCAAACTATTACCGCAGCCAAACCGGTCAGGCTGTGTTGGCCTGACTAAAACCAAACGGCCTCCTCGAAACCCGGGGCGATTCAGGCAGCGAAGCGCCGTTTACAAGATCGTCAGAATGAGTAGCAACGGCCGCTTTCGTTACCGGCGAAGAACGGGGCAATTGTTATGAAGTCTAACCATCGCGATTAATGCACATGGGATGCATTCCGACCAATCCGCCAATGGTGGACCAGCACGCCGACGCCTAGTAGCGTCAGCACCAGCGATGCGCCCAGCGCGACAACCCCGAGCACAATTGCTGTGGTAACGGCCATCTCAATTCTCCTTGCCTGCTTCACGCAACTTGCGCTGCAGCGATTTCAATTTGGCCTGCTCGGTCTTCAGCCAGATCCACAAGCCGGTCAGACACAGGGCGACGAGCACCCAGCCCAGCACGTTGCTCCACAGCATTTCACCCGGTCCTTTGCCAAAGAAATAGGCTCCGGCGTGGAGTTCGCGCATCCATTGGTGCAAAGCAACCTTCGGATCCACCAGCGGCGGCAAGGAGTGATTGGCAGCCAGTGCCACATCCCATGGCTGCCAGTCGCGACCATCTGCGGAAACCAAAGGCCTGCCATCGGCCATTTCGCCACGACCGCCAACAATGACGAAGCCGCGACCATCAGGCAGCGTGGACAGCTGGCGAACCCTGCCACGCTGCACCGGCATCCAACGCCCGCCAACGGCATGCCAGATCGCCATGCGTGTCGCCACCACCGGCGTTCCGACGCCTTTCAGCAAGGCTAACCCGACGATTTCCTGGCCAGCGAAGGCGTCGACCGCAAGCGCCTGCCCGGCTTCGATCCGGGTCAGACCTTGCGCATTGCCGATCCAGGCAACCTGACCGTCGGTTACGAAAGCGGACATCGGCAGGCGTTCCGGCACGCTTTCCGCCCCCATCCAGCGCAGCGGCACCTTCACGTCGGAGATGCTGCGCATCGAAATCAGGATGCCGGAAACAGCCACCAGCACCATCGGCAGAACCAGAATGATGGCGATCCAGGTATGGATGCGCCGCATCGTCCAGGGTTTGCGTTTTTTCTCACGACGCATCGTTGGGCACCACTCAGAACGAAACCGTGGTTTCTAGACCGAACACCCGGCCGACGTCCTGAACGCCATTCGAGGTTTCGTACTTTTCGTTGGTCAAATTACGGCCGTACAGCGTGGCCCGTACCGGTGCGCCAGCCAGCTTGAATTCATAGCCCAGCCCAAGATCGTAACGGGTATAACCGCCCAGATAGGCCCGCACATCGCTGCTGCTACCCTGATAACTCGCGACATGTTTGATCGCCCCGCTCAAGGTGAAGCTGCCCATGCCATGCGAGAACGATAGATCCACGATGTTGCGCGGCGTGGTCGCCAAGGTATTTTCGAGAGTTGTGAAATGGGTCAGTCCGAAGCGGTAGAAGCTACGCTCCGCAAACGCGCCGGTCAGCACCAGTTCAACACCTCCACGCAGGGTGTCCTGCTGGTCGTAACAAGGCGTCATTGTCGCCGATGACTTCGGTGCGAAGGCGCCGCTGGAGGGAATTATCCCGGTCCGACAGGTCTGCGTTGAATTGTTGTTGGCTAGATAGGTATAGCCGTTGAGGAACTTCTCGTTTTCGACACTGCGACGAAAATAGTTCAGCGAAGGATTCAGCCAGCGGGTGACATGACCTTCAACTCCGATTTCCCACTTGCGCTGGCTGTCGTCGGTCAGCTCGACACCGGGCCGTGGATTCAGGCCGGTTGTCGCCTGGCTGCTCTGACCGTAACGTCCGGACAGTCGCCATTGATCGAAGAAAGCCCAACTCGCACCAAGGCTGAAGAAGGTTGCCGACGGCAGGGTACGATTGCTGTAGATCAGCGGCGAATTGACGCCGCCTGGCGGCTGGTTACCGCCGGTGTAATAGTCCAGCCCGTGCACCACGTGTACCTGATCGCGACGATAGCTGGCATCAAGCGATAGTTTGTTGTCGAACAGCCCCTGCTCGGCTTGAACGAACCAGCTCTTGGTCTTTTCCTCGCGCTGGATACCCTCGTAGTACTGCTGGCCGTTCGGCGCATCCCAGTGCATGTAATCGCCGCCGGCAGTCAGTCGGGTATTGCCGATATCGATGTTGTGACGCAGGTTCAGGTGCGTCACTTCATTGTCATTTTGCCGCGATGTGTAGGGCCCGGCAGCCGTGTTTGCCGTCCAGAAGGCCTGCTTGCTGACGCTGCGCGACAGGCTGAAAAGCGTCGTATGGATCCCGCCCCAGGCCTTGCTGCCGGTCATCGAATAGACGTCGGTGCGTGACGGATCCATGTACCAGCCTGCGTTGCCGGTGCCGTGACTGTTGGCATTGGGAATCTGAAATTCGCCATCATCCTTGTAGGCCATCACGTCGATCAACCATCCGCCCCACTGAAAGCCGCCTTTGAGCAGGCCGCCGGTCGTCTGCCGGTCCACGTTGTAGGAGGCGCCGTTGTCGAGCAGTTCATCCGGACTACCGTTTTCGGCGTAAGACAGCAAACCGGCAACATAGCCCTTGCCGGAAGCTTCATCCTGACCGAAGGCCTTGCCAGCCCACACATTGGCCTGCGTCGTATCGTTCGACTCCACAGCAGCCCGAAGCTGAACCTCATCACGCGCCGGCTTACGGGTCCGGATGACCACAAAACCATCTACCGGTGCTCCGCCCGGGCTGGCCGAGCCGGCCATCGGCCCCATGGTCAGCGTGCTGGCACCGCGCACGATCTTGATTTCCTCGATGGCAGAAACCGGCAACGATTTCATGATGCGCGAAGCCATCGTTGGCTGCAGATAGGCACCATCGATGATCCAACGGAACTGCGAATCGCCACGGATGGTCAGACCGCTGAACCCCTTGCGGCTGCTTTGCGTGGCGATCACGCCAGTCGCACTGTTGAGCAATTCGAACACATCGCGCGGTCGTAACTGTTCGATTTCCTCACGAGTGATGACCTGCGTGTGGACAGTGCTGCTTTTGGGCGTACGGAACGGATTGCGTGCATTCTCCGGCGTCAGCTCCGGCCGCTCGCTGCTACTGCTGACGGTAATGGTCGGCAATATCTTTTCCGATTCGGCGGCGGCATGTCCGGGACACAGCCATAGCGAGGCCATCAGGATCGCCAACGGCGTCCTGCGCAGTTTTTCTTCCATGAACAGACTCCTGACGGCTGCAGTCGTCCCCCCATGGAATCGCCGCGCCGCATTTTTAGTGAGGTGGCGCATACTAGAAAAATCAGCACAACATCAGGTGCGACATGGCGTCGCAGATGCATCGGTTGAGATGCAAAAGTCTTTGTGGGTCGAGGGTCGTTCTTCGTCGGTAACGAAAGCAGGCATTCGCAGGTAGCTCAAAAATATTTTGCGAACCGGAACAGGTCAGAATATTCGGTGGCATGGCCTCAGAAATGCCATTTTTGAGCCGGGCGCGTTGAATTCGTGCCTATTTCGATCAGCATTTCCCACTTTGTCGGATTTTTTGAGCGACCTGTTAGAGGCTGGACGTCAGGTAACTGGCGCTGTTCTGCCTCATTCAGCCCCAAGGCTCAAGGTCGGCTCCGGCCGAGGAGCCATCGCTTGCTCGATTGGCTCTTCACCGGCCCTATGCGAAGCAATCCATAAGGCCAACAACCGCCACCCTCACACCACCCTGACCTGCCACCTCCACCACTCCGCCGACACCATCCGCCCAAACGCGCCCACCATGCCCTCGATCCGCGCGCTGAACCCCTCATCCGCCTTCCCCTCCGCCAGAAACGCCAGCGGGTCGGTCCAGCAGGCGCGGAGGCCGGGGCAGACTTTGTCGTCCATCACCAGGGCTTCGTAGCGCAGGCTCACTTCGCCCCAGGGGGCGTGGGCGAAGATGGGGGTGAGGGCGCCGCTGTCGAGGGCGCGGATGTAGTAGTCCATGTCCCGGTCGTCGGCCATGGGCAGGGCGTCGGGGTCGGTTTCATCTGAGGGCCGGTCTTCGTCCCTCGGCACGGCGCGGGACGGGCCCAGGGCGATGACGACGCCGGCGTCGCGGTACAGGGCTTTGAGGCGGGCGGCGAGGGCTTCGCTGGGGCCGTCGGTTTCCAGGGCGCGCATGAGGGTGCGCTGTTCGATCTCGAATTGTTCGTACTTGTCCATGGTGCAGCGCGTGGTGTGGGGGCAAAGAGGCGCAAGGATAGCGGACTTGGGGTGGGCCTGGATGCTCTGGAGAGGTGTTGTCTCAGTGGGGCGTCCTGGTCGCAAATGACAGCATCACCGACATGACCAGCAGAATCCAGGGCAGCAGCCGGGCACGCAGGCCTTCATCCGAAAAGCGCGAAAACCGGTAGGCAATCGCAAGAAACGACGCGCCCGCCGCGATCAGGGAAAGGCCCGCAACCCGCGCCGCCTTGCCGTCCAGGGCCGTCGGGCCAAAGAAAAACTGGCCGAAGTCCGGCCCCTCCAGGGGCTCCAGGTGGCCGGAGAACAGCGCACCGCAGCCAAACCACAGCAGGAAACTCGAGAACGGCAAGGTAACGAGAACGAGCAGGAGGCTGTGCAGCCACGTGGGCAGTTCGTCGTCGGAGGGAAACAGCGAGGGGCGCATCGTCCGGCACCGTGATGAAGGCAGCGGAGTGATTGCATCAAACTTGATGGGAGATGTCATCCAGTCAATCACATCAGGGGGCAATCCACGACAAGGACGGTCACGAGTGACAATGCGCTTTGCGAGCGCGCCCCGCCCCCTCGGCCTCCCGCGGCCCCATTGCCACCCTCGCCTTGATTTGCCCCACCCCGTGTGCTTGACTGCCTTTCAGGGGCGCACTCGGCGCGCACCTGTATTCATTTCCTCGACATGCCCGCTTCTCTGTCGTGCTTTACTGGCGCGGGTCTTTGATTTTTTCCCTGCGCACAGGGGGGCAACACCCATTTTGGGAATCATGTCTGCTGCATCTCTCCTTGAAGTTTCACAAAACTAGTATTGAATGCATAAACAGACGGATTGATCAGGCCGGGCCGGCGCATCTCCACACACCCCGAGCCGGGGCCACGCGAGGGAAAGCGATGACATGTTTATAGCGGGAACAAGCGCCACCCTGCGACGCCTGATCGAGGATCAGCTGGTTGCCACCGGTGGGCTGGATGGCTACGAAGTACAACTGTTTTCCACCCGCGATTTCACCGGCACGATCACCAACCGGGTTGCCCTTTTTCTCTACCGGGTTGAGGTGGACGAGACCCGCCGCAATGTGGATCTGCCCCGCCTCGCACCCAATGCGCCCCGCCGTCAGGCCCTCGGGCTCGAGCTTCACTACCTGCTCACCGTGTGGGGGCAGCGTGCCGCCGAGGGCGAGCAGGTGATGCTGGCCCGCTGCATGGACATCCTGGATCGCCACGCGGTGATCACCGGCCCCCTGCTTGACCCCGCCTATCAGTGGGAGCCCGAAGACAGCCTGCGGGTGGCCCTCAACCACCTCAGCACCGAAGACATGCTGCGCCTGTGGGACAGCCTGGAGCCGCCCTACCAGCTATCGATTCCCTACGTGGTGCGCACGGCCCGGCTGGCCGCCCGCGAGCGCACCGATCCGGCGATTGCCGATTCGCGTACCCTGGTCTTCACGCCCCAGGTGCCCTGATGCTCGCGCCCGCCGATACGCCCCTCGCCTGGGCGGCCCGCCATTCTCCCGACCGCATCAGCGCGGTGGGCGTGCTGGCGGTGCGTGTCCGGCGCCATCTCACCGACGCGGGCGCGCCCGGCCTCACCGCCATCCCCGATCTGCGGGTGCGGGTTGCGGGCCACCCGGAGCGTCCCCTGTGGCATGCCAGCACCGGCCTTTACGGTTTTCTCGATCTCCCGCCGGGCAATGTGCGCATCGAGATCGAAGACCCGGCCGGGCGCTACCAGTCCCAGGCGGTCAGCGCCACGGTGCCCGACCGCTCGGCCCTCAAGGAAGCCCTGGAGGCGGGCGAAGCCCCCGTGCCCGTGGCAGCCCCCGCCTACCCGACGGCAAACCTGCGGCCCTCCCTCGCCATGGGCCTGCCCCCCGGCACATCGGCCCTGTGGGGCGTGGTGCGGGATGGCAGCCGGGTGGTGCCAGGTGCCCTGCTCAGCCTTGCCACGGTGCGAGACGGCGCGGCGGATGCCGTCACCACCCTCAGCGGGCGTGACGGCAGCTACCTCATCGTGCTGCCCTTCGAACGCATCGACCGGAGCGTCAACCCGCCGGTGCGCGCCTTCAACCGGGTGCTCAGCGTGTTTGCCCCGCGCCCCGATCTGGCCGCGGCCCTGGCGGCGCAGGGTTTTCTGGCCGGCCAGCCGGCCAATGTTTTCGGACTCACGGCAGCACAGCGCAACGCGCGCTTCCTGCCGCGGGACTTTCAACTGCGTGACACTGGCGGCACCCTGCACCAGCAGGTTGGTGGCCAGAATCCGCCCGTTTCGGTTTCGGTCGGGATGAACGTCCGGCTCGATATCGAGTTGCTACCCTAGCCATGATGGAGGCCCGACATGCCTGAATACCTCGCTCCGGGAGTTTACGTCGAAGAAACCAGCTTTCGCGCCAAGTCCATCGAGGGCGTGGCCACCTCCACCGCCGGTTTCGTCGGCCAGGCCCGCTTTGGCCCCACTGCCGGGCTGCCGGCCCTGGTCACCGGCTTCGAGGAATTCCAGCGCCTGTTCGGCGATGGCGATGACCTGCTGCTGGGCGGCGTGCCCACCCCCAACCAGCTCGCCCACGCGGTGCGCCTGTTCTTCGAGAATGGCGGCAAGCGGGTGTATGTGTCGCGCATCTTCACCCCCACCGGGGGCAGCTCGCTGGCGGCCAGCCGCTCGGTGAGCCCGGCGATCTCGGTGCAGGGGGTCAATCGCTTCCTGCGCGCCCGGTTTCCGGGGCGGGCCGGCAACGGGGTGGTGCGCGTCAGCGCCACGCGCAGCGGCAACCTGCTCACCGGCGCGGCGGGCAGCCGCCGGGTGATGGGCCTGCGCCTGGGTGACGTGGTGGAAGCCGGCGCCCTCAAGGAAAGCCGGGTGGACGCCACCGGCCCCGGTGCCGTCACCGCGGCCAACATCTACAGCGTCAGCTTCGATGCGGCGGGCAGCCCGCTGCTCACCAACGCCGGCGGCACCCTCGACCTCAACGGGGCAGCCCTCGCGGCGGTGCAGAAGATCACCCTCGATTTCAGCATCGGCCCCAACCTGGACGGCTCCACCGGCACCCGCAGCGAGCAGATCCAGCGCCTCTCGCCCCACCCGGATTCCGACCTCTTCGTGGGCCGCATCCTGCGCCATGAAGACCCGGACGCCGGCATCGAGCCGCCCGCCGACCGCAGCCAGCGCATCTACTTCGACGCCGTGGCCGCCCTGCCCTCGGTGGCGGCCCAGCGCACCACCTTCGCCCGCGACCTGCTCACCAGCCTGGTGGCCGCCTCGCCCCTCACCCTGGCCAACGGCAGTGACGGCATCTCCCCCGACAGCGCCGCCTTCAGCGGCGGTGGCAGCGGCCACGAGGCCACCGGCCTGGCCGCCCTGGGCGAGATCGAAGACATCGCCATTGTCGCCGCGCCGGGCTCCGCCGCCCTGGCCTCGCCCATCGATCAGGCCGTGCGCGACGCCCTCATCAGCCACTGCGAAAACCTGCGCTACCGCTTCGCCATCCTCGCCGGCCCGCGGGACGCGGATCAGGCCGCCATCCGCCAGGTGCGCGGCCAGCACGACTCGAAATACGCCGCCATCTACTACCCCTGGCTGGTTGCCACCATGCCCGGCAGCGCCCGGGAGACGGTGCTCTACTCGCCCGAAGGCGCCATGGCCGGCATCTACGCCCGCAGCGACATCGAGCGCGGCGTGCACAAGGCGCCGGCCAACGAGACGGTGCGCGGGGTGCTGCGCTTCTCGCGCAATGTGAACAAGGGCGAGCAGGACGTGCTCAACCCGGAAGGCGTCAACTGCCTGCGCTTCTTCGAGGGCCGCGGCTACCGGGTGTGGGGCGCCCGCACCATCAGCTCCGACCCGGAATGGACCTACATCAACGTCCGCCGGCTGTTCATCTACCTGGAACACTCCATCGACCGCAGCACCCAGTGGGCGGTGTTCGAGCCCAACAACGAAGAGCTGTGGCTCAAGATCCGCCTCACCATCGAGGGCTTCCTGTACGACGTGTGGCGCACCGGCGCCCTGCTCGGCTCGCGCCCCGAAGACGCCTACTTCGTGCGCTGCGACCGCACCACCATGAGCCAGTCCGATCTCGACAACGGCCGTCTGGTGTGCCTGATCGGCGTCGCACCGACCAAGCCGGCCGAGTTCGTGATCTTCCGCATCGGTCAGTGGACCGCCGACGCTTCCATCATCTGACGAGCGTGCGAATGAATCTACTGCGCGGCCCGATTTCACCCCTGCAATGCGCACCGTACCCCTCACTGTACCCACGTGCGGCTGCGCTTCTCGGGGCGAACTCGAACCGCTCGCTACGATTCCTCCACACGCTCTGGGCGCCCGCCCGGCGATAACTGCATCCTCAAAGGAGACCGGCAATGGCCACTCTGCGTGAAGACCCCTACGGCCCGTTCAATTTCAAGGTCACCATCAACCCCGCCAGCGGCGGCGAGTTTCGCGGCGGCTTCTCGGATGTCTCGGGGCTGTCCACCGAGATCACCCACGCCGACTACCGGGAAGGCACCGACGCCTTCAACCGTCCGCGCAAGGTGCCACTGATGTACAAGGCCGGCGACGTGACCCTCAAGCGCGGCATGATCGCCTCCCTCGACCTGTGGAACTGGGTCAATCAGGTGCGCCGCGGCAACATGGAAGCCCGGGCCACCGTGGTGATCGAGCTGATGAGCGAAGACCGGGCCAGCACCGTGGCCCAGTGGAAGCTCATCAACGCCCGCCCCTCCAAGTGGACAGGCCCCACCCTGGCCGCCAAGGGCGCCTCCGACGTGGCCATGGAAGAGCTGACCCTCGTCTGCGAAGACCTGGAGTTCGAGTGAGCGCTTGTGAATAAATCTGTTGCGCGGCCCGATTTCGCCCCTGTGATGCTCACCGTACCCGGAGTACGGCTGCGCTGCTCGGCGCGAACTCGAACCGCTCGCCACGATTTCTTCACACGCGCTGAGCGCTGCCGATTCGTCCTTGAACTGAGGCCCATTCCATGAGCGTCGCGCTGCTTGGCAGCCTGTGGCGTCCCGGTCTGCCCCCCGGCATCTACGAGGAGAAACCCGCCGTGGCCTCCCGGGCGCGGGTGCGCCTGGACGTGGCCGCGCTGATCGGGCTGGCCGAACGCGGGCCGGTGAACACCCCGGTGGTCATCGACGACGCCCGCCAGTTCGAGGCCGCCTTCGGGCGCGCCCTGCCCGGGCTCAAGCTGCCCCTGGCGGTGCGCCTGTTCTTCGCCAACGGCGGCCGGCGCTGCGTGGTGGTGCGCTGTGTGGACCACGTCAATGTGCGCACCACGCGCCTGCTGCTGCCGGGGCTGAAGGCCGTGCGCGGCAACTCCCGCAAGCAGGTGCGTCTGGCTGCCCGCAACCCGGGCAGCTGGGGCAACCGCCTGCAAGTGCGCTGCCAGCTCATCCAGCGCCCCATCGCCCTGGGGCTGGACCCGGTCACCAAGGCCCTGCGCATCCCCCCCGACCGCCCCGCCGTCGGCGCCACCCTGCGCCTTACCCGACGCGCCAGCGGCCCGGGCGCCACGCCGAGCAGCCGCTTCTTCCGGGTGGGCCTGGATGCCGCCCGCCAGCCCATCCTGGTGCCCACGCCCACCAACCCCTTCCTCGACCCCGAGCTGCTTGCCGCCGCCGTCGAACTCACCTTGCGGCTTGACGTCTTCCTGGACGGCAAGCTGGTCGAGAGCTGGGACGACGCGGCCCTGCACCCCAGCCACCCGCGCTTCCTGCCGCGCCTGCTGGGCCGCCGCGCCGCCGCCGAAGCCCTGCTGCCGCCACGCACCGACACCGCCAACCCCGAAGACCCGGTCTACGAGGCCGACCGCCACTGGGGCAGCGCCGACGACCCGTGGGGCTCCGACTTCCTGCGCCCCAGCCTGATGCTGGCCGATGCCTGGCTGCTGCCCGGCCGGGCGCTGTTTGCCGCGCCGGCCGGTCTGCTCCTGTCCGCCGCCGAGATGCCGCCGTCCCGCCAGGGCCGCGATGCCACCGCCAGCACCGGGCGCAATCACTTCTTCGAAGGCACCAGCATGGCCCTGGCCGACGCCATCGAAGACGCCGACCACCGCTTCGTCGCCTTCAACGCCCGCCCGCCGGCCCTGGATGCCCTGGGCGTGTGGGACCAGGCCCAGCCCTTCGAGCCGATTGCCCTGGTGAGCATGCCCGACCTGCTCCACCCCACGCCCCCCGAGGCCCTCACCGTGCCGCCGGCCCTGCCCGACGAGTTGTGCTTTGCCCCCCAGTGCAGCCGGGGTCAGGCCGAGCGCACCGCCAATGCCTTCGACTGGCCGCGCCTGGGCTTTGATGCGGTGGAGCTTCAGGACTACCAGCGCCGCCTGGTGGCCGACTGCGAGGCCCGTGACACCCGCATTGCCCTGCTCGACCTGCCCCCCGGCCTACGTGCCGGTGACGTGGTGGCCTGGCGCCACGGCGTGGCCAGCCCCCGCGCCGCCCTGTACACCCCGTGGCTGCGGGTGGATGCGGACGGCAGCGCCGCCACCGTGCCCCCCTCGGCCGCCGCCTGCGGCATCACCGCCCAGGTCGAGAACGACATCGGGGTATGGGCCGCGCCGGCCAATCGCCCGGTGCTCGGCACCTTCGCCCGCGCCGACGACGCCGGCCTGCCGGAGCCCGGTTTCCTGTTTGAAGAGCGCATCGACGAGATCCGCCGCACCGAGCGCGGCCTGATGCTCCTCGGCGCCCGCAGCACCGCCACCGAGCGGAACTGGACCCACCTGTCGGTGCGCCGCCTGATCGACTGGCTCAAGGCCCAGCTCGCCGCCGATCTGGCCTGGGCGCCCTTCGAACCCAACGACGCGGTGCTGTGGTCGGCCATGGCCGGCACCGCCCGCCGCCGCCTCAAGGCCCTGTTCAATGCCGGCGCCCTGGCCGGCCGCAGCGACGCCGACAGCTACTTCGTGCGCTGTGACGCCCGCACCCACACCCAGGGCGACCTGGACGCCGGCCGGGCCATCATGCAGGTGGGCGTGGCCCCCGCCGTGCCGGCCGAGTTCATCGTCTTCCGCCTCGTCCGCAGCGGCGCGGACGACCCGCGCATCGAGGTGCAGTGATGCCCGACCCGGCCATGCTCTCCAATTTCAACTTCGCGGTGCATATCGAACTGTCCGGCCTCGGCGGCGACGAAGGGCTGGCCCTGGGCAGTCGCAAGGGCGCCTTCTCGGAGGTACAGGGCCTGGAGATCACCCTCGAACCCGTAAGCCTGCGCGAAGGCGGCTACAACCGGGGTGCCCGCCAGCTCGTGGGCAAGACCACCAACCCGCCCCTGATCCTCAAACGCGGCCTGTCCCTCGACCCGGGCTTCTGGACCTGGGTGCAGCGCTGCATCGACGGTACCTTTCCGCTGCCCTATGTGTCCGGCACCATCCGCGTGCTGCAGGCCGACAGCAGCGCCCCCGATGCGGGGGTGTGGCGCTTCGAGAACGGCATCGTCACCAAGGTCAAGTCCGCCGACCTCAACGCCGGCAACGCCCGCGAAGTGCCCCTCGAGGAGCTACACATCGTCCATGAAGGACTGAGCAGGGAGGCCGTATGAGCGCTCACGCCCGGCCGCCCGAAGCGAGCGCTCACCCTCCCTCGGGGAGGATGTCGCACAGCGACAGGAGGGTAGTGGAATGACTACAGCCCAGTTCTGTCGCGCCAGGCTCGTGCCCTTCGATGCGGGGGGCAAGAACACCGAGGAAGGCCGGATCATCCCCCTCGACTTCAACCCCGAAACCCTGACCCTCAAGGTGTCCGGTGGCGAGCAGAAGGACAAGGGCCGCAAGGGCCGCCAGCAGGTGCAGAACGTCGGCTCGTCCAAGGCCACTCTGTCCTTCGAGTGCGTCTTCGACTCCACCCGCCCGCGGGACGACGACACCGGCGAGGGCGGCGGCGAAGAGATGCTCGACGTGCGCGTGCGCACCAAGCCCATCGCCGACCTGGTGCAGACCTACGGCAGCGGCAAGGAGCAGGCGCCGCGGCGGGTGCAGTTCCGCTGGGGCACGCTGATCTTCAATGGCGTGATCTCGTCCCACCAGGAGGTGTTTGAATACTTCAGCCCCAGCGGCGTGCCCCTGCGCTCCAAGGTGCAGCTGACCCTCACCGAGCAGGAGTTCCGCTACGAGGTGAACGCCAGCGACGCCGCCCAGCGCCGTCAGGCCGTGGAGCAGGCCGCCAGCGATGCCCGCAGCCAGGCCAGCGCGGCCGGCGCCGACAGCCTGCTGGGGGGCGGGGCCAACGGCGGTGCGGGCTTCGACCTCTCCGCCGGCTTCGAGCTGTCCGCCAGCCTCGATGTGAACCTGGACGTGAGCCTGTCGGCCCAGGTGGGTTTGTCCGCCAGCCTGGGCGCCTCGGCCGACATCGGCATGGCGGTGGGTGCCGGCATCCATCTGGACGCCTCAGCGGCCATCGACCTGTTTGGCCCCGCAGCCCTGAGCACATCG
>NZ_JAFLDT010000010.1 GCF_017302315.1 Zoogloea sp. | reverse complement strand
GGCAAGGGCGCCGACATCTTCAAGAAGACCTGTGCCATGTGCCACCAGACCGGCGTGGCCGGTGCGCCCAAGCTCGGCGACAAGGCCGACTGGGGACCACGCATTGCCCAGGGCAACGACACCCTCTACAAGCACGCCATTGAAGGTTTCAACGGTGCCAAGGGGGCCATGCCACCCAAGGGCGGCAGTCCGGCCCTGAGCGATGACGAGGTGAAGGCCGTCGTGGACTTCATGGTGGCCAAATCCCAGTAGGAAGGGCAACGACACCCGATTGCCCGTTGTCTCCTTCTCACCTCAGCGCGTACCCCCACGCGCCAAGGCCCGGTCGTCTTCGTGCGGCCGGGTTTTTTTTCGACGGAAGCGGCCGGACAGGCCCTTGGGGATGACAGGTGCCTGCAGCCCGCTATCCTGATAGTCTGGACAGACAAAGCGCGGACACAAGGGGAGGGACGATGGACATCCAAGCGGCGGTGGGGGCCTGGGAGAAGGGCGCCCGCAATGAACGGAAGGACGTGGAGACCGTGCAGACGATGCTGGCTCAGGCCGCGCGCCTGCTGGGCTGGGCCGACGTGGATCCGAAAGGGGTGGACGGGAGCATCGCCCGGCCACCGCGCAAGTCCGGCACGGTGGCGGCCATCAAGGCCTTCCAGCTTCGGGTGGGCCTTGAGGCGACGGGCGTGCTGGCACCCGCCAGCGAGGACTGGGGGCGTCTGTTGCTGACGGTGGCGAGTGCGCCGCCCACGCCCGGGGGCGATAGTGTCTTTCCCTTTGCCCGGCCGGCGGTGGCCGACTGGATTCATCCGCCTCGTTCCTTTGGCTCCCGGCGCAGCGGGGGGCGCCGAGCCCATGCCGGCTGCGATCTGTATGCCCCGGTGGGGCGCCTGATCCATGCTGTCCGGGACGGGGTGGTCATCCGCGACCCCTATCCCTTCTATGCCCAGACGGACGCCCTGGAGATCGATCACGGTGATTTCGTGATCCGCTATGGGGAGATCAAGCCCGACTGCACCCTACGCAAGGGCGAGCAGGTGAAGGCGGGGCAGGTGATCGCCCGGGTGGGCCTGCTGGTCGGCATCCAGGTGCCCAGTGCAATGCTGCACCTGGAAATGTACGACGGCAGCGCCAGTGGTCCGCTGACGGCGCCCGAGAGTGTGTCGGCGCGCCGGGCCGATGGCGTGCCCTTCCTGCGTCGGGCGGATCTGATGGATCCGACCCCCTTCCTCAACGTGTGGCGCACACGACTGGCCGGCACATGAAGATCTTCGTTTCCCTGCTCGCCTGTCTGATGGCCGGCAGCGTACTGGCCGCATCCCCGTGCGAACTCGGCCCGCCCCGGCAGGGTGAGCACGAGGCCCGTAGCCTTGAGGTGGATTTTGATGGCAATGGGCGCACGGACCGGCTGTGGTTGTTGCCTGCCGCGAGTCAGCCCGCGGCCCGCGGCCGGGCCGTTGATCCCTGGCGGCGCCTGCAGCGCCCCTTCGACCCGGCAGCGCTGGCCCTGGTCATCGACCGGGGCCGGGCGGGCGACTGCCTGCTCATCCAGAACCGGCGTTTCTTTGCCACCCCGATCTGGGAGGAGGGGGAAGCGCCGGTGCACATTCTCAAGCGTAGCTCGGCACCAACACGGGCCTGGCGGAAAGTGGCCAGGGGCTGGCGGGGTGACGGGGTATTGCTGGGCACGGAGGCCGGCATCGACATCCTGCTCTACTGGGATGGTCGTCAGCCGCGGATCGCCCAGCGCAACGAGGCGCCCTGAGCGCCCATCCCTACAGGAGGCTCCCATGGCCGTACATTTCAAGTATTCCCGGGATTTCATCATCGGCGGGCCGGCCAAGGCTCAGCTCACACCCAGTTTCCAGCTACGCGAATATGCCCGTCCGGATGGCACGGTGAAGGTCCATCGGGAACTGGTCGGATCGGTGCAGGTCTTGCGTGACGCCGTGGGCACGCCCCTGAAGATCGTCTCCATGGTGCCGGCCGATGGCCTGGGTGCCGGCCTGGAGGGCCGCTTCGTGTGGGTCAGCGGGGCGAAGCCCGCCGAGGTGGTCAAATCGGCTTCTCGGCTGGCCCAGGAAGGGCACTTCCTGCGGGTTGAGGCCCGGGGTGAGGGGATCTACCTGGAGATGCCCGATCCGGCGGCCCTGCCGGCGGTGCGTCCCGAGTTGGCCATCGCCAACGCCCTGCGCGTGACGGCCGCCTTTGAAACCAGCGGCGATCCGTTTCAGCAGGTCACCGGCAATTTCGATGGGGCGGGGCTGTCCTTCGGCCCTCTGCAGGTCAACCTCAAGACCGGTACCCTGCAGGCGCTCTTTGCCCGCTTTGCCGCCCGCAATGGCCCGGCCCTGCAGGCCGGTTTTGGTGGGCTGTGGCCCGAGTGGCAGGCCATGCTGCGCCTGCCCAGCCGCGCCCGGCAGATCGCCTGGGCCGATGCCCTCTCGCGGGGCGGGCGCAAGACCGACTTTGAGCCGGCCTGGAAGGCGGCGCTGCAGGCGGTGGGGCGGACGCCGGACTTCCATGCCGAGACCCTGCTATACGCCTACGACATCTACGGCCGCAAGCTGATCGCCGCCCTCTCCTGGCTGCACGGCCTCAAGCCCATCCGCATCGACAACCTGCGCTGTCTGGCGTCCCTGTATGACCTGTGTGTGCAGCAGGGTAGCCTCGACAAGGCCCGGGATGCCATCCGCAGCCGGGTGGGGCGCGAGAACCCCACCGACCAGTTCCAGCTCACCCGCATCGCCGTGGAGGAGCGCGGCAAGACCGCCTTGCCCCAGTGGCGCGCCGACTGCGTGAGCCGTCGCCTGTGCATCCTGGAGCGCGAGCCCGTGGCCGTGAGCCTCAATGGCAAATCCGCCGAGCGGGAAAACCCCCAGCTCTACCTGCTGCGCAATGCCCCGGTGAGCCGGATAGAGCAGTACCTGCTGTAGGCGGGTGTTGGTTCCGTGGGGACTGTGGGGGCGACTTCAGTCGCCCGCGGGCTTCGATCAAGGGCCTGTCGTTGATCAACGCACGATGGGCGACTGAAGTCGCCCCTACAAGTCGCCCTTACAGGTCCAAAACGGGCCTCTGGCTGCTTGGCCTAGTGGTTGTGCTGCCCGCCGCTCAGGCTCTTGATGAGCTCCCGGGTGATCTCGCTGAACTGTAGCACCTTGCCGCCCTGGGCCTTGATGTGGGCGTCGGCGGCGTCGCGGGTGGCGAAAGCCGGGAGGTTGGGCTCGTTCATCGGGCCGCGGGCCTTGGACCCCATCACATAGAGCGCCTTCCTGGCGTCGACCCAGGCCTTACTGTTGTAGTCTGCGACCCAGATCGCGCCCACGTCGACCAGCTTGTGCTGCTTGTCGAAGACGATCATGTTGTTGAGGAAGCGGAACATGTCTACCGGTGAGTCGAAGGTGCTGGCGGTCTGGTCATTGAAGACGATCTGGCCCATCCACTGGGGGGTGCGGTAGGGATACATGCCACATACCGGGCAGCGGGTGGAGCGCTGCACGTACTGGGGAGAGAGGTCGGCCGCCGTGGCCACCGGGGCCTGGGCCAGGGTGAGGAGGGCGGTGGCGAGCGCAGCGCAGAAAAGGCGGGGCGTCATGTCGGTCGGGCTCCGGCGGAGGTGGTCAGGCGGTCCAGTAGCGGGTCGGCCAGGATGGCAACGATGATCCGCTGCAGATTGTCCCATGGCGCGACGCCGGGGAGGGTGAGCGGATCGTGGTGCAGGCTGCCGTCGGCGCCGTGGAGGTGATTGGGGAAGGTGGCGAGATCCCGGTGCAGGGGGGCGGTGTCGATGCGTAGTTCGGCTTCGCCCCAGGACCAGGTGATGGCGTAGGCGTGGGGGTCGGCGATGCGGGCCTCCAGGCTGACGCCGTTGCTGAAGTGGGCAATGAGGGCATCGAGCTTGAGCTCCACTGCGCGCTCCAGGTGTTCGCCGAAGTGCTCTTCAATGCGTGTGGCCAGATCGAGGTGCATGCTCATCGTCCCTGGCTCTCCTCGATGCGTGTGGCCAGATCGGCGCGTACCTGGATGGCCAGGTCGGTGAGGATGCGGGCGGACACGTAGTGTTCGTAGGCGGGGTGTTCGGGCAACTCGCCCTTGCTAATGCAGGCAAGGGCCTGCTCGGGGTCGGCGGCACCCAGGCGGGCCAGCACGTCGTCGCGGGCGGCGCGGACTTCGTACATCAAACGGGCGATCTGCTCGATCTCCAGGGCGTCTGCGGGGGGGATGGTGCTGTAGATCGGGTCCATCGGCTCACATTCTCTGATCGTGGAGGGCACCGCCGTCGAGGCGGGTCATGTCGGCGGTGATTTCGGCGTAGGGATGAACCTTGCCCCCTTCTTCCGTGGCGAACTTCTGGGCACCCTCGCGGGTGCCGAAGGAGGGGATGGTGGGCCCCATGGCACCACGTTTCTTCGAGCCGACCACGTAGAAGGCGGCCTTGGCGTCGATCCAGGCGCCCTTGGGCGCAGCCCAGTCGGCCTTGTCCATGTCCTGCACGTAGGCGGCGGACACCTTGCGGGCCTGTTCGGGCTTGAGCAGCAGGGAGAACATCTCGGTGGTGTCGCAGAAGAACTCGGGTTCGGGCTGGCCGGCGTAGTGGATCTGGGCCTTGGGGCCGGGGTAGTCGGCGAGCAGCATGCCGTCCAGGGCGCAGTAGGTGTCCTGGGCGATCTCCTTGGGGGTGACGGTGCTGGTGCTGTTCTGGCCACAGGCGGCGAGCAGGCCGGCGGCCAGCAGCAGCACTGCGGTGTGGGCGAGGAGGGGCGGGATTTTCATCGTTCGAATCTCCAGATGGCCACGGCAAGCGGGCCGACGATCCAGGCGAGCATGACGCCGCCGAGGGTGGCGGGGTTGCTCAGGGCTTCGGGGAAGACGGTGGCGAGGCCGTACAGGGTGCGCACTTCGTCCAGGCTGAACACATTGAGCACGCGGAACACGTCGGCCGGGTTGAGCAGCAGCAGATAGGGGAAGATTGCGCCGCCGTAGTCGCCGGCAGTGACCACCAGGGCGCCCAGCAGCAGCAGGTCGAAGACCAGCACGAAGAAGAACCAGGTGCCGATGGCGAGGCCGGAGGCGCGGGTGCGGTCGGCGGCGAACACCGACAGCATCACCGCGAGGCTCAGGAAGGCGAAACCCAGCAGGATGGCCGAGGCCATGAAGCCGGCGTAGTGGAAGAGGGCGCCCGGGCTGAGGCTGGGCGACAGGATGACGCCCACCGCGCCGAAGCCTGCGATGGTGGAAAAGGCCAGCGCCGCGGCGAGGCCCGCGTATTTGCCGAGGATCAGCTCCTTGCGGGTGATGGGCAGGGTCAGCAGCAGGTCGAGGGAGCCGCGCTCGCGCTCGCCGACGATGGCGTCGAAGCCGAGGATCAGGGCGATCAGGGGGATGAGGTAGATCACCAGGCTGACCAGGGAGGCGATGGTCACGTCGATGGAGCGAAAGCCCACGGCGCCCTGCTGGGCGGCGCCGAAGTAGGCGATGACCAGGGCGAATACGGTGAACACGATGGACACGGCCAGCACCCAGCGGTTGCGGATGCGGTCCCAGAATTCCTTGCCGGCGACGATGCCGATCTGTCTGAAGTCGATGGAGAACATGGCTCAGGCCCGATAGCCGAAGAACACGTCTTCGAGGGACGGTTCGCGCACGTGGAGGTCGCGCAGGGTGTCGCCGAGGGTGGCCAGGCGGGTGAGGGCCGGCATCTTGGCGTCGCGGGAGAGGCGGATGTGCAGCATGTTGCCGGACTCCTCAATGCTGTCGATGGCGAGCCCTTCCATGGCCCGGCTGACCTCCTCGCGCAGGCCGGCGCCGCCGGCGATCTCCAGGGTGAGGGGCAGGTTCATGGCTTCGCGCAGGGCCTGGACAGTGCCGGTGGCGCGGATCTGGCCGCCCTCCATGATGGCCAGGCGATCCACCCGCTCCTGGATCTCGGCGAGGATGTGGGAGGTGAGGACCATGGTCACGCCTTCGCCCTTGAGCTCGCGCAGGATGCGGTAGAAGTCGCGGATGGCACCGGGGTCGAGGCCGGTGGTGGGCTCGTCGAGGAACAGCAGGCGCGGTGTGCCGAGCAGGGCCTGGGCAAAGCCGAGGCGCTGGCGCATGCCCTTGGAGTATTCGCGCACGCGACGCCCGGCTGCTTCGGTGAGCCCCACCTTGTCGAGCAGGGCGGCGCACTCGCGGCGCGGCACGGCCTTGAGGTCTGCAAAGAAATACAGGGTTTCGAGCCCGGTGAGGTTGTCGTAGAGGACGACGTTCTCGGGCAGGTAGCCGATCTTGCGCCGGGTCTCGCAAAAGCGCGGGCCGGTGATGGGCTCGCCATCGAGATGGATCTGACCGGAGGTGAGGGGAATCAGGCCGAGCATCATCTTGAACAGGGTGCTCTTGCCGGCGCCGTTGTGGCCGATCAGGCCGAAGAGTTCGCCCGGGGCGATGGACAGGTCGACACCTTTGACGGCCTGGATGCTGCCGAAATCCTTGGTCACCCCGCGGGCTTCAACGATAGTGCTTGCCAAGCCAGTTTCTCCAGTCGGAATGTTCGGGGCGCATGCGCGGCTTGGGGTCCACGATGCTGGGGGCGCGCAGCAGCGGAAACTGCTGGGCGATGAGGCGCAGGGTCTGGATGGCCGGGCTGGCCAGCAGCAGCTTGACCATGGGGTGCCGCCACGACAGACGGTCCACCATGTCGTTGGCTTCGTAGGCCACATCGCCGTGGCCGTCACCGTTGCGGTCCCAGCCCACGTAGTTGCTCCAGTGGTTGCCGCTGTCCACGCCCCACTTTTCATCCTTGGAGGCCACGTACTTCACTTGTTCGCGGTTGGAGATGAAGTCGTTCTTCTCGACCACGTTGCGTACCGAGCCGGCCCACACGTGCATGCCCACCTGGTTATCCACCACCAGGTTGCCGCGCAGGGTGTTGTATTCGGCGTCGTAGATGAAGAAGCCCCGGGCGTTGCCGGCGACGATGTTGTTCTCCACCACCGCGTCCTGGATGGTGCGCAGCATGATGCCGTGGTCGGAATTGCCCCAGGCCCGGTTGTTGCGCACCACCTGGTCGCGCACTTCCATCAGGGCCAGGCCGCCCCGGTTGTAGTAGGTGTCGTTGTCCTCCCACAGATTGCGGTAGGAGTTCATGTAGTGGGTGCCGTAGCGGCTGTGGTGCATGCGGTTGCCGCGGAAGATGGCGTCGTGGGACACGTCCACGTAGATGGCGTCGCGCACGAAGCTGATGTTGTTGCGCAGGATGCGGGCACCGGTGGTGTTGTAGAGCTGGATGCCGTTGCCGCGCTGGGACGAGTCGAGGTCGCGCTTGCCGGTGATCAGGTTGTCCTCGATCACCACGTCCTTGGCCTTCTCGATCCACAGGCCGAACAGGGTGTAGCTGAAGTCGCAGCGGCTCACCCGGGCCCGGTGGCTGCCCGGCTGGATGTAGATGCCCGCGTGCTGCTCGCCCAGGTCGGCACCCGAGTCGGCAACGATGAAACCTTCGATGCTCACGTCTTCGGCGGCGACCCGCACGGTGTCACCCTTGCCGCGCCCGTCGAGGGTGGGGCGGCCCTGGCCGATGAGCGTGAGCGGTTTGTCGATGCGCAGGTTTTCGGTGTAGTGACCCCGGGCAACACGGACGGTGTCGCCGGGGACGGCGTGCGCGATGGCCGCCTGGATGGAGTCTCCGGGCTGCACTTGCCAGGTCGCCCCGAACACACTCCCGGTCAGGCTGACCAGCAGCACGGCCAGACACCGGGCGGTGCAGCCGCGGCGGGCAGGGCTGGCGTGGCGAAGGCGAAAGGGCATGGCGGTGGGGTGGAAGCGGAATGCGCTGAGTGTGCGGCGGATTGCCGCATGCAGCCTTGATGTATGTGAATTCTCGGGGGCATGGACCGGTCGATGTCCATCCGTTGGCCGCGGAGTGCGACCAGGTTGATTGGGCTCCCGACTGACTCAGGTCATACCCGGCGTGACCCGGTGGTGCAAGAATGGCGGGACAATCACTGGGAGGGCATGTCATGAGCCACAAGCACCGTAATCTGCTCGAAGCGATCTTCCGCGAACCGATCTGCAGCAACATCCAGTGGCGCGAGGTGGAATCCCTGCTCAAGCATGTGGGGGCCGACATCGAGCCCAGTCATGGCGCCCGTTTCCGTGTGCTGCTCAACAAGCATGAGTTCTTCTTGCACCATCCCCATCACAGCAACGAGTTCGGTAAGCAGGAGATCAAGCACCTGCGTGAGTGCCTGGCCGGTGCGGGGGTGACACCGTCGGCCTACGAAGAGCAGGGCGGCTGAGGGTGGCGCGGGGTATTGCGGGCCGGAGCCTGCAGTTGGTTGCACTGCTGGTGCTCGCCGCAGTTCAGGCGGAGGCCGCGGGTCCGTCCTTTCCCTGCAACAAGACTTTCTCGGGCAGCATCGAGGAGCGGATCTGTCGCGATGCAGGCCTGTCCGCTCTGGATCTGCAACTGGCCGAGGTCTATGCCGCGGCCGAAAGAAAGGCGGACAACGAGCGTCCGCCCTTTCTGCGTGCCGAGCAGCGTGGCTGGATCAAGGGGCGCAACGACTGCTGGAAGAGCAAGGACGTGCGGCGCTGTGTCGAGGAGGCCTATCACCTGCGGATCACCGAGCTCCAGGCCCGCTACCGGCTGGTCGAGGCACTGGGCCCCTTCCGCTTTGCCTGCGATGGGTCGGCCGCCAACGAACTGGTGGTGACCCACTTTCGTACCGATCCGGCCAGCTTGATTGCCGAGCGGGGTGACGAGACTTCCCTGATGCGTCAGGTGCCCGCCGCCAGCGGCACCCGGTACGAAGGACGCAACGAGAGCTTTTGGGAGCATCAGGGTGAGGCGACCGTGGTGTGGGGCTGGCAGGCAGTCCCCATGCATTGCGTGCCCAAGCCCTGAAGCGGATCCCCCGCGCCGTGTGTGGCGGTCACTCAAGCCCCACGTGGCGTCAGACCTGCAGGACGCCTGCGCCTTTCAGGCCGATGAAGAGCACCGCGCCGATCAGCAGGTTCTTGAAGCTCACGTAGCACAGCATGTCCATCGTCGAGGCCCGACGGTACAGGCGGCCCCACCAGGGGCCCTCTTTCACGTAGGGTTTGGCGTCCAGTCTCACCAGCACTTCGAACACACTCCAGCCGAACCACCAGCCGATGATGGCGCCGGCCGACAGGTGGCCGAGGGCCGCCATCACCCAGGCGACCGTGGCGGCCAGGGCTAGTGCAAAGCCGGCTCCCTGGATGGCTTTGCGGGCGGGTTGGCCCTTGCCGGCCCATGGCCACAGGTGGTCGCGGAGTTCGGCGACCAGCCAGCCGGGGCCGGAGGCGGTGCCGTAGTGGGGCTGACGCAGCTCGTTCCTGTCGGCGATGGTCATGCCTCGACTCCTTTGCTGTTCTTGTCCATGGGTAGCGGGTGGATGGGGATGAAGTAGCCCTTGCCGTTGATGGGCGTAAGAGGTTGGCCGGCCTTGGTCCGGCGCTTGCGTTCCTGGGCCAGGGGCGGGCAGGCATGGTCATCGTAGTAGAGCACCATGCAATCCAGGCACAGCATGCATTCCCGCTGGTCGATGTTGCCCTTGGTATCGATGGCGAGGGAGCCGCAGCCCTTGGCGCAGGCCTTGCAGCTGGTGCACTCGTCCTTCCGCCGGAGCCCGAACCAGCGGAAGGTGGTGGGCATGGCCAGGGCGGCACCCAGGGGGCACAGGTATTTGCAGAAGGGCCGCTCGGTGAAGATGGACAGGCCCAGCAGGCCACCGGCGAACAGGGTGTAGGGCCAGCTGCGGTTGAGCAGGCCGACCAGGAAAGTGGTCTTGAAGGGTTCGACCTCGGCCAGCTGTTCGGCCAGCCCCATGCTGAAGAAGGACACCGCCAGCAGGCCGAAGAACACTGCGTACTTCACCCACTTGAGCTTGTCGTGCAGTGCCTGGGGCAGGTGAAACTGGAAGCGCTTGAGGCCGACGGCCTGGCCGATCTTGTAGAGCAGCTCGGACAGGGAGCCGAAGGGGCACAACCAGCCGCAGAAGAGCCCCCGGCCCCACACGAAGACGGTGATGATGATGAAGATCCAGAAGATGAAGATCAGCGGATCGGACAGGAAGAGCTCCCACTTCCACTGGAACAGCAGGCTATGGAACCAGGTGAGCACCTGGGTGATGGACGGCTGGGCCATGGCGTAGAAGCCCACGAAGCCGATGCTGATCACCCAGCCGGTGTACTTGAAGACATTCACTGGCCACTTGTTCTTGCGGTCGGCGCGGCGCACCAGCTTGTCGCGGCTGGCGTAGGCGGCGGCGATGATGAGGAGCAGGGCGGTGAAGGCGACGATCTCCACCACCTTGTCCTTCCAGACCTTCAGCCAGGTGGGGTCGGGCTTGACCACCACGGGGCGGCCGCCTTCCAGGTATCTGTCGGCGAGCCAGTATTCCTTGTCGAAATTGGCGAAGGTCTTGGCGGCGGTTTCCTTGTCGATCTTGTTGCCCAGGAAGACCAGCTTCCATGGGTAGGCGGCGGAGAAGCCCTTGCCGCGGATGATGAAGATCGCCGATTCGTTGAAGGCCGGGGCACCGGCGGCCGAGATGCCCCACAGGTTCACGTAGTCCAGATCGCGGAAGGTGAAGCCGTCCTTGTCCTGGCGCACCTGGACCCGGTCGTAGAGGCCGCCGCGGACGAAGCCGGAGCCCTTGAAGGAGTCCATGCTGTTGTTGGCGATGATGAAGATGGCGTGCTCGCCTTCCTTGAGGCGGCCCATCAGCCCCTCGTAGCCGTCCTTGCCGAGTATCGCGCGGCCGATGGTGGGCTGGTTGAGGTAGCCGAACCACAGGTCCATGTAGGGGCGGCCGTCGCTCTTCAGGCCAACCTCTTCGGGCTTCACGGTGAGTCGCTGGACACTGCCGTCTGCCACCAGCTCGGCCCACGAGGGCGTGGCGGTGGAGGCCGGAAAGCGGGCCTGGGGGCGGTTGACCGGCTTGAGGATGCCCACCTGCTTGGCCACCTCGCTGCCGCTGGTCATCATCACCTGGTTCTGGGCGATGACGGTGACGGTGGCCCCGGTGATGGCGTCGAGGCCGATGAGGTTTTCCTCGGGGCGGGACTTGCCGATCTCGATGTTGTCCCCCACGAACTTGCCCAGGTACTGGTCATTGAACTTGACCAGGGCCGACTCGGGGATGCCGAGCAGCAGGATGGGCTCGGAATGCTTGAGGATCTTCACCCCGGTGAACTTGCCCGCCGTGTCCATGCCGATCAGGGTGACCACCGGCTTGCCCGAATAGGCCGGGATGTCGGTGATGTCGGTGGACAGCATCACGTAGCCGAGGAGCTTCTTCTGTCCGGCTTCGTCCTTGTAGGCTTCCACGTACCAGGGCTGGCCCTTGCGCTCGGAGAAGGCGATGGCCCCGGGGATCACGTCCTTGCAGGGGGCGTAGTCGCACATCCGGGGGGAGGTGGCCAGCTCCGGCGGCAGCTTGACCTCGTAGGTGTCGGCCAGAGTAGTGGCAGGTTGCAGCAGGGTGGCGCACAGGGCCAGCTTGCCGGCAATTGCGCTCAGTAGGCGCAGGGCTTTCATCGCAGGGCTCCGCTATTCGATCAGAATGTGCGCGGATTCTGATGATTCGGTCCGGCGGGCGCCTTAAGCTGAGTCAATTCGCCACAGGCAAAGAAGATCACGCGCTGCAAGAAAAAAAGGGGAGACGCGGACGTCTCCCCAAATACTTCATTTATCAACGTGTTGCGGGGTGTCGATTACTTTTCGACGATCATGCGGGTGCGCATTTCCAGGTGCAGCGCGTGGCAGAAGTGCGTGCAGTAGGCCCAGTACACACCCGGCTTGTCGGCCTTGAAGGTGACCGACTTGGTTTCCAGGGGATTGACGATGAAGTTGATGTTGTACTTCGGGATCGCGAAGCCGTGGGTCAAGTCCTCCACCTTGTCCAGGTTGGTGAGGATGAGGGTGACTTCATCGCCCTTCTTTACCGTGAACTCGCGCAGGCTGAAGGCCGGCGCCTGGGACACCAGCTTGACGGTGACCTTGTTGCCACTGCGGAAGACGCCGGATTCCTTCGGGTCCTTGATGGCATTGGGGAAGTCGTCCAGGTTGTAAACCTGACGGGTCTTGATGTGCTCGCGCTTGACGATGATGAAGTCGTGGGGCTCGGGGCGGACCGGGTGGTCGGCGATGAGCTTCATCTTTTCACCGGAGATGTCGATCAGCTGTTCGTTCTCGGGGTGCAGGGGGCCGACGGGCAGGAAGCGGTCCTTGGAGAACTTGCAGCCCACGCACAGCCACTTGCCGTCAGCCTCGACGGTTTCGGATTGCGAGGCGTTGAGGTGGCCCGGTTGGTATTGCACGTCCAGGCGGTCGACGATGTACTTGGCGTTCTTGTCACCAGCGTGGAACTTGATCGCGGCTTCCACGTTCCACTTCACGACCTGGGAGTCCAGGAACAGGGTGGTGAAGGCGTTGCCGCGACCGTCGAAGGCGGTGTGCAGGGGGCCAAGGCCGAGTTCGACCTCGGCGACGACGGCGGTCTTGATGTCCTCGAGCTTGCCCTCGAAGTAGTCGAGCACCTTGGCGAGCTCAATCACGGTGGCGGTAGGGGACAGCTTGCCGGAGCAGATGAAGTACTTCTTGTCCGGGCTGGCGTTAACGCCGTGGGGGTTCTTGGGAACCGGTACATAGGCAGCCAGGGCGGTCTTTGGATCCTTGTTGGACTCGCGGGTGCAGTCCACCACCGGCACCTTGCTGTCGCCGTAGGTCTTGAACTTGCCATCCTTGACGGCCTGCTCGATACGGGCGATGTGGAAGAAGGTGCAGGCATCCTTTTCGGCGGACATCATGTCCTCGTACTTGGCGCCCATCTCGGTGTTGTACTGGTTGGTGGCGGCCAGCTTTCCGTCGAAGGAGCTGGCAACCAGATCGCAGTTCCCGTCTATCAGGGCCTGCCAGCGTATTGCCATGGTTTCGGCGTCGAGGCAGGTAAACAGCGAGCGGTACTTGCTGGTGTCGTCCATGTGGCTGCCGTCGTTGGGCAGCGGAATGCTGAATTCGGCACCGGCGAATACCCGGGTCGTGTAGTTGATGGCCGGGTCAACCGGGTCGGCTTTGTCCGGGAAGATGCCGTGGAAGCCCTGGATGTTGGGGATCTCGGTGATCCTGTCGCACTCGAAGGTGTCAAGCTTTACCCGGGCGATGCGGCCATTGATCTTGTCGTTGATCCAGGCGTACTTGCCGTCGTAGGTGCCGTTCTTGTACGAGGCGTGGGTGTGGTGGGTGTCGGCGACGGTGTAGCGCAGGCTGCCGTCGGCTTTGGTGCCCATAATGGCCTTGGACTCGTTGGTGATGCCCCAGCCGATCAGCGGGTCCGGATTGAACACCGGTACGCGGGTGATCTCACGGCCGGAGGGGATGCCCAGGATGCGCATGTCACCGGTGTGACCACCGGACCAGATGCCGTAGTACTCGTCGAGCTGGCCCGGGGCCAGATGAACGGAACTGGCGTGGCCTGCCGCGGCCGGGGCAGCGGCAGGTGCAGCACCTGCGGAGGCTGCGGCCGGGGCGGTGGCTTCCTGCTTGCAGGAGGACAGGCCTACGGACAGGCCAGCGCCGGTGAGGCCGGCGAGGGCGGCGGTGTTCAGGAACTTGCGGCGTCCCGGAACCATGTCCTGGTCGTTTTGTTTGATGTCTTGCGTGTTCATTGCGGGTCTCCGTGTGTCCTAAGCCGAAGGCGAACTGGCCACGCCATGGGGCGGGCATTGCTGGATGGACGACGCAGGAGAGGCACGGCCGGGGTGCGGCATCTTGTCCCTGCGACAATCCGTCGCAGCGCACTCTAGGTGTCCGGGGACTGATAAAAATTGATGCCGGGCAAGAATCGCCAAAGACCTCGGGAAAACACGGATTTTCCGGGATCTGTATTAGAAGATGCTGAATTATAAGGACTAATTTTGAGGGTGGCGCTGCCTGCCACGGTCGCGTCACCTGCCCCGGAGGGGCCGGGCGCGCTCAGCTGCGGGCGTTGCCGCCGGCCTGCAGCAGGACCAGCAATGCGCCATCTCCGCCATCGTGGGGGCGGGCCTGGCAGAAGGCGAGGATGTCTTCCCGCTGGGCCAGCCAGCCGCGCGACAGATGTTTGAGGACAGGCATGCGCCCGGGGGAGCCGTGACCCTTGCCATGGATCACGCGCAGGCACCGTCGCCCCTGCTGCAGGGACAGGGCGATGAACTGGGCCAGGCTGGCGCGGGCCTCGTCACGGGTGAGACCGTGCAGGTCCAGTTCGCCCTGGACCACCCAGCGACCCCGGCGCAGATCGGTGAGCACCCGGCGGGGCAGGCCGGTGCGCAGGTAGGCGGCTTCGTCGCCGGTGTCGAGGCGGTCTTCGAAGCTCAGCGGGGTCTCGATGGCCTCGCGCAGTACTTCCCGCTCGTCCTCCTCGCGCTGGCGCGGCCGGGGGGCGGGCACGGGGCGTTCCACGTCGGCCAGGTTCTTGTCCTTGAGGGGTGCAACGGCGCCGGCCACCTGGCGGAAGAGTTCGGCGGGGTCGTGGCTGACTGGTCCGTCGAGCAGGCTGGGCGGCGGTACCCAGTTGTCGACGGCGCGCACCTGGGGATTGGCCTGCTGGCGTTGCTGGCTCAGGTCGGCCCGGTTGAAATCCTTGATCGGGGCGATGTCGCCAAGGGCGGCGCGGAACAAGGCCATCGGGTCGTTCTCGTCGACACGGTGGCTGCGGCGCGGGGCCTCGGGTTCAGGATCGGCGGGCCGGGGGCGGGGCACCGGGGCCGGCCTGGGGCGGCTGATATCGGCCTGGCCGCTGCCGCGCACGGGCTGGACGGCGCCCACCTGCTGACGGAAGAGCCCGGCCTCATCGGGCTCGGCGGGGGGGCTCACCGCATCCGGTGTGCGTCTCGGCTTGCCGGCGAGCGCCTTGACAACCACGCTGCTGGGCACCTGTTTCCTGATGGCCTTGAGGGCGTCGAGTCCGGCGTTGTGCTTGTCCTTGCCCATGGCGTGCGAAAGAGGAAGTCGAGAAATGAAAACGGACCGGGAGGCCCGGTCCGTTGCGGCTGGTGATGGCTTCAGCCGGCGAGGCCGAGGCTGTCGAGGTAGCGCTCGGCGTCCAGTGCGGCCATGCAGCCGGTGCCAGCACTGGTGACGGCCTGCCGGTAGATGTGGTCCTGCACGTCGCCAGCGGCAAACACGCCGGGAACACTGGTGGCCGTGGCGTTGCCCTTGCGGCCGCCCTGAGTGACGATGTAGCCGCCTTCCATCTCGAGCTGGCCTTCGAAGATGTCGGTGTTGGGCTTGTGGCCGATGGCGATGAACACCCCCTTCAGGTCGATGTCCTTGGTGGCGCCGGTCTTGGTGCTCTTGATGCGCATGCCGGTCACGCCGGTCTTGTCGCCCAGGACTTCGTCCAGGGTGGAGTCCAGCTCCAGCACGATCTTGCCCGCCGCCACCTTCTCCATGACCTTGTCGATCAGGATGCGCTCCGCCTTGAACTTGTCGCGGCGATGCACGAGGGTGACCTTGCTGGCGATGTTGGCCAGGTAGAGAGCCTCTTCGACGGCGGTGTTGCCGCCCCCGATCACGGAGACCTCCTGGTTGCGGTAGAAGAAGCCGTCGCAGGTGGCACAGGCGGACACACCCTTGCCAGAGAAGGCTTCTTCGGAGGGCAGGCCGAGGTACTGGGCGCTGGCGCCTGTGGCGATGATCAGCGCATCACAGGTGTATTCGCCCGCGTCGCCCACCAGGCGGATCGGCTTTTCGGCCAGATGGGTGGTGTGGATGTGGTCGAAGATCATTTCGGTGTTGAAGCGCAGGGCGTGCTTCTCGAAGCGCGCCATCAGCTCCGGACCCTGAACGCCGTCGGCGTCGGCGGGCCAGTTGTCCACTTCAGTGGTGGTCATCAGCTGGCCGCCCTGGGCGATGCCGGTGATGAGAACGGGATTCAGGTTGGCGCGGGCGGCGTAGACGGCCGCGCTGTAGCCGGCGGGGCCGGAACCGAGAATGAGCAGCTTGATGTGACGGGTGGCCATCTTTGTGGGTCTTTCGTGTGTCTGGAGCAAGGAAGACAGATTATAAGGCGCTCCGTTCCCGGGAAGGGGGCGGCCTGCCCCGGGTACGGCGTCGGCCCTGCAGCGAGGCCACCCGGTGGGCCCATGTCCTTAGATGCGACTCAAGTTTGATCTATACTTTGCCGTTGTGTGTGCATGACGGCCAGTTTGTGCCGTTTGCCAATTAATTTGCATCCTGCTTAGGAGAGGCCTTATGACCGTAACCAGCTCCGTGTCCACGATTGCCCTGCGGACCTTCCCGATTTTCCAGGGCCTGGGCGATGACCGGCTGGCGGCCGTTGCGCGCTGCGCAATGATGCGACGGGTGCCGCGGGGCTCTGCCGTGGTGCACGAAGGTGACCGTACGGATTTCGTCTATTTTGTCCTGACGGGAAATCTGAAGGTCATGGTCAGCGATGAGGATGGTCGTGAAGTGATCCTCACCATTCTTGGCCAGGGCGAGATGTTTGGTGAAATGGGCGTGCTCGACGACAGTCCCCGCTCCGCGTCCGTGGTAGCGGTGTCGCCGGCCGATCTGGTGACCATTGCCAAGACCGATTTCAAGCGCCTGATGCAGGAGAACTTCGAGCTCTCCTGGCATGTGATGTGCAATCTCACCCGCCGCCTGCGTGATGCCGACCGCAAGATTGAAAGTCTGGCGCTGATGGACGTCTATGGCCGCGTGGCGCGCCTGCTCCTCGAGATGTCCGAAGAGGTTGACGGGCTGAAGATGGTAAAGAAGAAGATCTCGAAGCAGGACATTGCCAAGATGATCGGCGCCTCCCGCGAGATGGTCAGCCGCGTGATGAAGGACCTGGGCCTGCGTGGCCTGATTGAGGAAACCGACGGTGGCGTGATCCTGCGCGAAAAGATCTACGATTTGTGAATGATCCGGAAATCCTTCCTTACCCAATTGGAACCCGGCGAGGAAGGGACGACCAGAGACCCTGGTTTATAATCAAAGCGCGGCGCCTTGCCGCGCTTTTGCATTTTAGGCTCCATCCGTAACGCCCCGGCACCGCCCACCCATGCTCAATCGCCCTTCCACCCGACCGCTCCCCCTCCCCGAAAAAATCGCCGGCCTGCTGCAGGAGGCCCGCTGGATGTTGCTGGGCGTCCTCGCCCTTTACCTGGCCATGGTCCTGTTTGGATACTCCAAGGGGGATCCGGGGTGGTCCCATGCGGTGCAGGTGGAGCATGTGAGCAACCCGGGCGGGCGTTTCGGCGCGTGGTTGTCGGATCTCCTGCTCTACCTCTTCGGTCTGTCGGCCTGGTGGTGGGTGATCTTTCTCGGCTTTGGCCTGGCAATCGGGTTTCGCAGGCTGCAGCAGAGCTTCGGTGCCGATCATCGTTCCTTCCTGGTGGTGGTGATCGGCTTCCTGATCGTGCTGCTGGCCAGCAGCGGGCTCGAGGCCATGCGTTTCTATTCCATGAGGGCAACCCTTCCCCTGGAGCCGGGTGGGGTGATTGGCCTGGAGCTGGGTAATCTGGTACTCCAGTACCTGGGCTTCACGGGGGGAACCCTGCTGTTGCTGGCCTTGATCGCCGGTGGCTTGAGCCTCTTTTCCGGCGTCAGCTGGATCGAGGCCTCCGAGGCGCTCGGGGCCGGTCTGGAGAAGGTCTGGCTGTTCGCCACCCAGGGGGTGCAGACTTGGCAGGACCGACGGGTTGGCCGTGAGATGGCGCAGAAGCGCGAGGCCGTGGTCGAAACCAAGCGCAAGAAGGAAGAGGTAGCGCCGCCGCCCCCGGTACGCATCGAGCCCGCCATCGTCGAGGTGGAGAAGTCGGTTCGCGTCGAGAAGGAGCGCCAGACCAGTCTGTTCACCGAGCTGCCGGGCGGCGCGCTGCCGCCCCTGGCCTTGCTTGATGAACCCTCCAACGACGTGGAGCCGCCGTCGGCCGAGGTGCTCGAGTTCACCTCCCGCCTCATTGAACGCAAGCTGGCCGACTTTGGCGTCGAAGTGAAGGTGTTGGCCGCCTATCCGGGGCCGGTGATCACCCGCTTCGAGATCGAGCCGGCGGTGGGTGTGAAGGGCAGCCAGGTGATGAACCTGGTCAAGGATCTGGCCCGGGCCCTGTCGGTGGTGAGCATCCGCGTGGTGGAAACCGTGCCCGGCAAGACCTGCATGGCCCTGGAGCTGCCCAACCCCAAGCGTCAGACGGTGCGCCTGTCCGAGATCCTCGGCTCCAAGGCCTATCACGACATGCATTCGCCCCTCACCGTGGCCCTGGGCAAGGACATCGGCGGTCAGCCGGTGGTGGCGGACATCGCCAAGACGCCCCACCTGCTGGTGGCCGGTACCACCGGCTCGGGCAAGTCGGTGGGTATCAACGCGATGATCCTGTCGCTGCTCTACAAGTCCGAACCCGAAGACGTGCGCCTGATCCTGGTGGACCCGAAGATGCTGGAGCTGTCCATCTACGAGGGCATTCCGCACCTGCTGGCGCCGGTGGTGACCGACATGAAGCATGCGGCCAATGCGCTCAACTGGTGCGTGGCCGAGATGGAGAAGCGCTACAAGCTGATGTCGGCCCTGGGGGTGCGCAACCTCGCGGGCTACAACAAGGCGGTGGCGGAGGCGGCCAAGGTCGGTTCGCCCCTCAAGAACCCGTTCTCCATCACCCCCGACAACCCGGAGCCCCTCGACAAGCTGCCCTACATCGTCGTCATCATCGACGAACTGGCCGACTTGATGATGGTGGTGGGCAAGAAGATCGAGGAGCTGATTGCACGCCTGGCCCAGAAGGCCCGGGCGGCCGGCATTCACCTCATACTGGCCACCCAGCGCCCCAGCGTGGACGTCATCACCGGCCTGATCAAGGCCAACATCCCGACCCGCATGGCCTTCCAGGTGTCCAGCAAGATCGACTCCCGCACCATCCTCGACCAGATGGGGGCCGAGGCCCTGCTGGGTATGGGCGACATGCTCTACCTGGCGCCCGGTACCGGCCTGCCCATCCGCGTCCATGGTGCTTTCGTGGCGGACAACGAGGTACACCGGGTGGTCGAACACCTCAAGGCACTGGGCGAGCCGGACTACATAGAAGGCATTCTCGCCCCCTCGGAGGAGGAGGGCGGCGACCTGCTGGGTGGCGGTGAAGGTGGCGGAGAGGGCAGCGAGGCCGATCCCCTCTACGACCAGGCTGTGGAGATCGTCTTGAAGACCCGCCGGCCGTCGATCTCCCTGGTGCAACGGCACCTGCGCATCGGCTATAACCGGGCCGCGCGGCTGATCGAACAGATGGAACGCTCGGGCCTGATTTCGGCCATGGGCAGCAATGGCAATCGGGAAGTGGTGACACCGCCCCGCGAAGGAGAATGATGGTCCGTACCCACTCGCTGCGCCTGCTGGCGGCAGCCCTGCTGTTCGCCGCCGGCACCGCCCATGCAGATTCCCTGGCCCAGCTCAAGCAGTTCATGGATGGGACCCGCTCGGCGCGGGGAAGCTTCTCCCAGCAAGTGTTCTCCAAGTCGGGGCGCAAGCCCCAGCAAGCCAGCGGCACCTTTGCTTTTTCGCGCCCGGGCAAGTTCCGCTGGACCTACGAGAAGCCCTATGCCCAGTTGCTGGTGGGTGACGGCAGCAAGCTGTGGGCCTGGGATCAGGAGTTGAACCAGGTCACCACCAAGAAGCTGGGGCAGGCTTTGGGCAGTACCCCGGCGGCCATCCTTGCCGGCGACAATTCCCTCGAGAAGAATTTCACCCTCAAGGATGACGGCACCGCTGATGGTCTGGAATGGGTCGAGGCCAGACCCAAGGCCGACGACAGCAGCTTCGAGCGCATCCGCATGGGCTTCGCTGGTGGTCAGCTCAAGGCCATGGTGCTGCACGACAACTTTGGCCAGACCACGTCCCTGAACTTCCTGCAGATGGAGCGCAATCCGTCCCTGGATGCCGGCTTGTTCCGTTTCGTGCCACCCAAGGGCGCCGACGTGGTTGGCGACTAGCCGGCAAAGCCCATGGCTGACCTTTTCGATACGCTTGATCCGCCGCGCCAACCCCTAGCGGAGGCGATGCGGCCGCAGACCATCGCCGACGTGATTGGTCAGAAGCACCTGCTCGGCCCGGGCAAGCCCCTGGCCCTGGCCTTCCAGTCCGGCAAGCTGCACTCCATGATCCTGTGGGGGCCGCCGGGGGTGGGCAAGACCACCCTGGCCCGCCTGATGGCTCGGGCTTTCGATGCGGAGTTTGCCTCCCTCTCCGCCGTGTTTTCCGGCGTCAAGGACATCCGCGAGGCGATTGCCCGGGCCGAGGCCGAGCGCAGCCGCGGGCGTCACACCATTCTCTTCGTGGATGAAGTGCATCGCTTCAACAAGGCCCAGCAGGACGCCTTTCTGCCCTACGTGGAGCAAGGCCTGGTCACCCTGATCGGCGCCACGACCGAGAACCCCTCCTTCGAGGTGAACTCGGCCCTGCTGTCCCGGGCGGCGGTGTATGTGCTCGAGCCCCTCAGTCAGGCGGAGCTAAGTGAGCTGTTCGAGCGTGCGCGGCATGTGGCTTGTCCAGACCTGGGTTTCGAGGACGATGCACGTGATCGCCTGACCGGCTTTGCCGATGGTGATGCCCGGCGCCTGCTCAATCTGGTGGAACAGGTGACCACGGCGGCCACCACGGCCGGGCTGAATCCGGTGACGCCGGCCTTCATCGACGAAGCCCTGTCGCGTAACCTGAGGCGTTTCGACAAGGGCGGCGAGGCCTTCTACGACCAGATCTCGGCACTCCACAAGTCCATCCGCGGTTCGGACCCGGATGCTGCTCTTTATTGGTTGTGCCGCATGCTCGACGGCGGCGCCGAGCCACTGTACATGGGGCGGCGGCTGGTACGCATGGCCATTGAGGATATCGGCCTGGCCGATCCCCGCGCACTGGAAATCTGCCTCAACGCCTGTGCCACCTTCGAGCGCCTCGGCTCACCGGAAGGCGAACTGGCGCTGGCCCAGGCGGCGGTTTTCCTGGCCTGTGCGGCAAAATCGAACGCGGTTTACAAAGCGTATAATGCGGCGCGTCAATTCGTGAAGCAGGATGTGTCCCGGCCGGTGCCGATCCATCTGCGTAACGCGCCGACCAAGTTGATGAAGGAACTGGGCTACGGCAAGGCTTACCGCTATGCCCATGACGAGCCGGAGGCCTACGCGGCCGGCGAGGACTACCTGCCCGACGGCATGGAAAAGCCGGGTTGGTATCAACCCGTCAACCGGGGCCTGGAGGCAAGGATTGCTGAGAAACTCCAGCGGCTGCGGGCTCTTGACCGGGAATACCTCGATGAAGAGCACCGCCAGGCCGGCGGAAATATCAGTGTTGTTCGTGGGGGAGGGGATGCGCCGCAATGAAGCGGGCGCAGGCATCCCGGAAGCGCTTGGCTTTGGCCCGGTCTCCGCGTTCCTCGGCGGCATCCACGAGGTCGAGCATGAACTGGGTGAGCATCAAGGTGCCTTCGCGGGTCTGGACAAGTCCGCAGGCGATCTGGGCAGCCGCAGCATCGGGAATGTCATGATGCTCGGCAATGATGGCGACGTCTTCGTCAGTCAGGTCGCAGTAATCCAGGCAGTCACGGATGGACAACATCGGGGTCTCCTTCGGTGGTCGCATTGGAACGGCACTATTCATGTGTGTGCCTTTCTACAATTGTGACCTGTGAGTGTGTGAAATCAAGAAAAGTTTCTGCCCAGAGGTGCTATTAACATCTTGATTTCTATTGCTTCTGATGGGCCATGCGCAGCGCGCATGCTGCGGCGCAATATAACCGAAAAGCAGTGGTTGTGGACAAGCAAATTCCGGACCGCCGCTGTATCGATAGGCTAATTTTCTGATTTGAATAGGGATTGTCATGCTTGATGTGCAACTGCTGCGTACCCGTCTGGACTTTGTTGCGGAGCGGCTTGCCACGCGGGGAATGAGCCTCGACGTGGCGGCCTTCCAGGCCCTGGAGGATGAGCGCAAGTCCCGCCAGACCCGTACCCAGGAGCTCCAGTCCCGGCGTAATACCCTTTCCAAGCAGGTCGGGCAACTCAAAAGCAAGGGCGAAGACGCATCGGCCGTGCTGGCGGAAGTCGCGGGCATTGGCGATGAGCTCAAGGCCAACGAAACCGCGCTGGCTGAACTGCTGGAGCGCTTCAACGCCTTTGTGGCCGGTCTTCCCAATCTGCCCCACGAGAGCGTTCCCGTTGGCAAGTCCGAAACCGATAACGTCGAAATCAGCCGCTGGGGCAAGGTGCCCAGCTTCGACTTCGAGGTACGCGACCATGTGGATATTGGCACCCGTCTGGGCGGGCTGGATTTCGAAACCGCGGTCAAGATCTCAGGCGCGCGTTTCACCCTGATGAAGGGCGGACTGGCTCGTTTGCACCGGGCCCTTGCCCAGTTCATGCTGGACACCCACACCGCCGAACACGGTTACACCGAGCTGTATGCGCCCTACCTGGTCAATGCCGAAAGCATGTACGGCACCGGCCAGCTGCCCAAGTTCGAAGAAGACCTCTTCGCTGTGCCCAAGGCCGACGGCAGCAAGTTCTACCTCATCCCCACCGCCGAAGTGCCCGTCACCAACATCGTCCGTGACGAGATCGTGCCGGCCGAATCCCTGCCAATGAAGTTTGTCTGCCATACCCCGTGCTTCCGCTCCGAAGCCGGCAGCTATGGCCGTGACACCCGCGGCATGATCCGTCAGCACCAGTTCGACAAGGTCGAGCTCGTGCGCATTGAGCGCCCCGAGAACGCCTGGGATGCACTGGAAGAGCTCACCGGCCACGCCGAGGCCATCCTGCAGAAGCTCGAGCTGCCCTACCGCAAGATCGTGCTGTGCTCCGGCGACATGGGCTTCGGTGCTGCCAAGACCTACGACCTGGAAGTCTGGCTGCCGGCCCAGAACACCTACCGGGAGATCTCGTCCTGCTCGTGCTTCGAGAGCTTCCAGGCGCGCCGCATGCAGGCCCGTTTCAAGAACGCCCAGGGCAAGAACGAATCCCTCGCCACCCTCAACGGTTCCGGACTGGCCGTGGGGCGGACCCTGGTGGCCGTGCTCGAGAACTATCAGCAGGCTGACGGCTCGGTGCGCGTCCCTGCCGTGCTGCAGCCCTACATGGGCGGTCTCACGGTGCTTCAGGCACCTCTTTGACGGGATGAACGAGCCGGGGCAGGTGCTGTCCCGGTTCTCAATCCATCAGCTTTTCTGTATATTAGTAAGCTCTAATTTGTTTTCGGAGCTTCCATCATGAGCAGCAAGTCCTTCGTCCAGATCACTGGCGATCTCAACAAGGGCCTCAAGGCCCTGCATGCCGAGATTCCCGACACCATGAAGGGCTTCTCCAGCATGGCCAAGGAGGCGATGAAGGAGGGCTCCCTGTCGGCCCTGCAGAAGGAGCTCATCGCCCTCGCCATTGGTGTGTCTGCCCGCTGTGACGGGTGCATCGGCTTCCACGTCAAGGCCCTGATCCGCCTCGGTGTCACCCGCGAGCAGCTCATGGAGACCCTGGGCATCTGCACCTACATGGGGGGTGGCCCGAGCCTCATGTACGCGGCCGAAGCCGTGCGTGCCTTCGACGAATTCACTGCAGGTGCCGCAAAACCCGCCGAATGACTGGTATTTCCCGCGACTTGAGATATAATCGCGGGCTTCGATCAGCCGACAGCGCTTGCTGAAAGCCGAGCACCAGGAGAGGTGGCAGAGTGGTCGAATGCGCCGGACTCGAAATCCGGTATACGGTTCTCCGTATCGAGGGTTCGAATCCCTCCTTCTCCGCCAGAATGTAAAAAAGCCCGTGAAATTCACGGGCTTTTTTACATTCTGGCCGGGCATATGCAGAAAACATTGTCACTCCCATCGTTTGCGCTACTTCACAGCCGTGTGCACGAAGCTCGGTTAGCCTGATCGCCTTGGCTGGGTGTCTGGGCGTGAGTCATTAAACGAGTCTTTTGGGGGTGTTCCCGCGATTCGTGTGTGGCGCCCGAACGTCTCGCGACCCCAACTTAAAGTCCATGTAGTCATCCTGGCGTTGTGGAGAGTGCGGCAAAGAACGTAGTTCCTTGCCGGCTTTTTGCGTGCTTGTCTTGTCTTTCCTGCCGCCGATGATCCCCTGAAGCGCCAGGATCGGATAGCAATTCATTTTGTCTATCGATATTCGTATTGACTTTCGTATTCATGTGAATACAATTGAAGTCATTCGAACCCGAGTGCGAGGAGATGCAGATGAGCCAAGCAACGACCATGGAGCCGCTTTCGGCGCGCATCCCGGGGGATCTCTATCTTTGGCTGGCGCAGCTGCGTGTTGAGGGCGCCACGACCAACAGTGACAAGCTGCGTGTGTTGCTTGGGCAACTCAAGCGTCAGCACGATGGCGCGCTCGATTACGCCGCTGCCCATGCTTGGGCGCGCGATCTCACAGGGCAGTTGCGGGAGTCTCTGGTTGTTCTGGAGGGGCAGGGTGGTGCGCACTCCGAGGTGCTTGGCGCGATCCTCGATCACACTACCGCCGCGCTGGCCTTGATCGTAAGCCACGCGCCGAAGGATGCCAGCCAGGCCGCCAAACTCGAGGATGTGCTGGTGCGACGGAGCTTTGCCCTGTGCGAGGCCTTGCTGCGACAGGCCATCACTGCGTCGGCGGCTGCCCATGATCCTGAAGTCGTGCGGCGCCATGTGGCCCGCACGGTCGAGCTTGCAGCCAGTCTTCCCCTGACGAAAGGAGCCTGAAATGGCTGATTCCCTGAAGATCCGCGTTGGCCGTGTCATTTCCGGCGGCGTTCATGCCCTGCTTGATCGCCTGGAGGACCAAGCCCCCGAGGCCGTGATGGAGCAGGCCGTGCGGGACGCGGACAGCGTTATCGACGATGTGCGCCACGAACTTGGGATCGTCACCGCAAACCGTCATCTCTCCCAGCAGCAACATGCCAGTCTGAATAGTCAGCATGCCAGCCTGGCCGAGCAGATTGATCAGGCCATGGCGCAGGGCCGTGACGAGCTCGTGCGTGCTGCGGTGGCGCGGCAACTCGATATCGAGGCGCAACTGCCGGTGCTTGAGAACACCTTATCGGAGCATGCTCTCCAGGAGCGCGAGTTGCAGGGCTTCGTCGCCGCCCTGTTGGCCAAGAAGCGCGAAATGGCGGAAGCGCTCTCGGCGTTCCGCAAGAGCCGCGCTGCCGCATTGAATACAACCGGCGGGGCTACAGGCGCTGGCGTAGCGCAGCGCATTGATGTGGTGACGGACGCCTTCGACCGACTCTACGAGCGTCAGACCGGACTGACCGCCACAACCCGAAGCAGCAATCTGCAACAGGCTGCGCAGCTCAAGGAGCTAGACGAGCTCATGCGTGACAACAAGATCGCCGAGCGTATTGCCCAGCTCAAGGCAGGCCGGGCGTGAATCTCTTCGCTGCAGAGCAAAACCTGCCCTTCGGTATCGCCTTTGCCTTGATCATCGGTATTGGCCTGCTTGAAGGGGTCGGCATGCTGATTTCTCTCAGCCCGAGCAACCTGCTCGACGACGTCATTCCTGACTTCGACGGCGACAGCGGGCTCGATCGTGTGCTGGGCTGGCTGCACCTGGGCAAGGTGCCCGCGCTGGTCCTGTTGTTGCTGTTCCTGCTGGGCTACACGCTGTTTGGCTATGGCCTGCAGATGGTGGCCCGTGGGCTGTTCGGCAGTTACCTGCCGGCCTGGATAGCAGGTGTGCTGGCCGTGCCATCCGGCCTGGCAACCGTGCGTGGCTTGGGCTCGCTGGTGGCGCACATCATCCCCCGGGATGAGACCAGCAGTGTCAGTGAGCAGACCCTGATCGGACGTGTCGGCGTGATCGTGGGCGGCACTGCCCGGCGAGGGCTGGCAGCCCAGGCCCGTGTCAGGGACAGCCACGGACGATCCCATTACCTGATGGTGGAGCCGGATCTGGACGACGACGTGCTGGAAGATGGGGCACAGGTGCTGATTGTGAGCAAGGCGGGTGCGTTCTACCGCTGCATTGCCAATCCCCATCCCACCCTGATGTAGCCGGCGCCGGTGGGCGCTGCAACCAACTCAAACCTCCAAGGAACACTCTCAAATGACCAACTTGATTGAAATGCTGGGTTTGGCGGGCATTGTGCTGATCGCCCTGCTGGCAATCGGCATTGTCTTTGCGCGCCTGTACAAACGCTCGACCAAGGAAACCGCGTTCGTGCGGACCGGCCTGGGTGGGCAGAAAGTCATCATGGACGGCGGCGCCATCGTGCTGCCGGTGTTTCATGAGCGGGTGCTCGTCAATATGAACACCTTGAAGCTGGAGGTGCTGCGACGGGAACGGGAGAGCCTGATCACCAAGGATCGGATGCGGGTGGACGTGACAGCCGCGTTCTTCGTGCGGGTCAAGCAGACCGAGGAGTCGATCAGCATTGCCGCGCAGACACTGGGTGCACGCACGATGAGCCCGGACGAGCTAAAGACCCTGGTCGAGGACAAATTCGTGGATTCGCTGCGCGCCACGGCCGCCACCATGACCATCCAGGAACTGCAGGACAAGCGCCGGGATTTTGTTCAGGCCGTCCAGAACGCGGTGGCGGAAGACCTGGAGAAAAACGGCCTTGAGCTGGAGTCCGTGTCCCTGACCAGTCTGGATCAGACCGACAAGCAGTTCTTCAACCCCAACAACGCCTTTGACGCCGAGGGCCTGACGCGCCTCACCGAGCAGACCGAGGCACGGCGCAAGCAGCGCAACGACGTGGAGCAGGATACGGAAGTCCTGGTCCGCACCAAGAACCTGGAAGCGACGCGTCTGAAGCTCACCATCGAGAAGGACGAGGAGTTCGCGTCCCTCTCGCAAAAGCGCGAGATCGAGAACAGCCGTGCCGAGCAGGCGGCCTTGATTGCCACTCAGCAGGCCGAGCGCAACCGGGAGGCCGAGGCGGCCAAGATCAATGCGGAGCTGCAGGTCAGCCAGAAGCGCATCGAGTCGGAGCGGGAGATCAAGGCGGCCGAGATCGACAAGAACCTGGCCATCCAGACGCGGGAGATCGACAAGAATCTGGCGGTGCAGACCCGGGAAATTGAGCTCGAGCGAAAGACCGAGATGCAGAGGGCCGAGCAGCGCAAGCAGGTGGAGATTGCCCGCCAGGACACCCAGATCGCCATTGCCACCAAATCCCGCGAGCAGTCCGATGCTGACGCGGCCGCCAACCTGGCCCGGGCAGAGGCGGTGAAGGCGGAGGAGCTGGTCAATACCGCCCGACAGGTGGCCGTGGCCGAGCGGGAGAAGAGCATCCAGTTGATCGAAGCATCGAAGGAAGCCGAACAGAGCGCCATTGCCATCAAGGTGTCGGCCTCCGCCGAAAAGGAAGCCGCTCTCGACCGGGCCGACGCCATCACCATCGAAGCCACGGCTCGTCAGGCTGCAGCCCTGGCGGAGGCCGCCGGCAAGCGGGCCATCAATGAGGCACTCAATACCCTGTCGGCGGCGCAGGTGGACCTGCAGGTGCGCACCCTGCTGCTTCAGCAACTGCCCAACATCCTCGAGCAGGCCGTGCGGCCAATGGAGAAAATCGACTCGATCCGTATCTTCCAGGTCAGCGGGGTGCCCGGCACACAGGGTGGCACGTCTGGCACCCCGGGTGCTGGCGGCGCGGGTGGGGCCACGTTTCCGGAACAGGTGATGAACTCAGCGTTGCAGTACCAATTGGCCAAGCCCATCGTCGATGCGGTCATGAAGGATGCCGGGCTATCCAATGAGGGCATCACCGGGATTGCCCAGGCCCTGGGCGGGATGCTGGTAAAGCCGGAAGAGGTCGATGGAGCGACGCAAGCTAACGTTTGATGGAGGGGCAGGCGTACATCTACAACGAAGTGCCCGAGTTTGAGGGAATTTCGTCCTGGTTGTGTGCGGAGCATGAGGGTACTCCGATGGGTGACACTCCCGCTGCAAGGTGATCGTAGCGAACGAGACGAAGCGCAACTGAAAGGGTGCGATTGTTGTCGCATTGGCAGCGCCTTTAGACGCGGGCTGGAGGGGACGAGGCGGATGGGTGGAGATGCTCACGTCCAGCCCAATAAACACCCGAGGGATCGGTTCCCGCAGGTGACTCGATCTGACGGTCAATGAAGCGACGATGGCTGTAGCTCCGAGCTCTCGCCGGAAATTTCCGGGCTATGCCTTCTGGTACGGCTCGGTGTGCCTCGGCCCTCATGACGTCAACGGCTCAGAGCGCTGAGGTTGCGGGCCCGCATGCCGGGTGGTATGGGACGGGTCGGTCCGGAAATCTTGCCGCCCCTATCCCGATCCCTCGGCATGGGCGCACGTAGGCAGGTGATTTGAGCCGGATGCTGTCCGACTCTATGGTCTTCACTCAGCTTTACATTGGGCTAACTGCAGCTAACCCGTGAAAAGTGAATGATCTGCCTGTCGCTGCGCTGCGCGCAGAGCTTCAAGCTTGCATTCATGTTCCCCTCCATTTTCATTGCCCCATCGACCCCGGTCCGCCGCCTGCTGCCGGTGCTGCTTGCCAGTTTGCTTGGCGCGTGTGCCAGCGTCGGCCCGGATTACCGGGTACCTGAAACGCCCGTTCCAGCCGCCTGGCAAGCGGTGTCGACCGTCGGCACGATCCCGGAGACGGGGGATGGCCTGGCGCGTTGGTGGGAACAGTTGTCCGACCCGCAACTCACCAGCCTGATCGAGGATGCCCTCAGGGCCAACCCGGATCTGCGCAGCGCCGGTGCGGCCTTGCGGGCGGCCCGTGCCAATCGGGATCTGGCATCGGCCAACCGGTTTCCGACGGTCGGCGCATCCACGGGCGTGACGCGAAGCACCGCCCTTGGGGCGGACAAGACCCTCTACGCGGCGGGCTTCGATGCGAGCTGGGAGCCCGATGTCTTCGGGGGGGCACGCAGGGCATTGGAGGCGGCCGAGGCTGATCTGGACGCGACCGTCGCGGACATGAGGGCAACCCGGGTCAGTCTGGTGGCCGAAGTGGCGCTCAATTACGTGGAGCTGCGGGCCTATCAGGCGCGCCTGGCGATTGCCCGGGACAATCTGGGCAGCCAGTCTGAAACCCTGCAGATCACGGATTGGCGAGCCCAGGCCGGGTTGGTCGGCAGTCTTGAGGTGGAGCAGGCACGCAGCAATCGAGACACGACCCGGGCTGCCATTCCCGCACTCGATAGTGGCCGAGCCGCTGCCGAGCATCGCCTGGCCACGCTCACCGGCCGTACCCCGGGCAGCCTGCACGAGCAGCTCAGCAAAGCGGGCACGGAGACGCTGCCGACCCTGCCACCGGATATCGCCCTTCGCATTCCAGCCGAAACCCTGCGTCAGCGCCCGGATGTACAGGCCGCAGAGCGCCGCTTGGCGGCCGAGACGGCTCGGCTTGGTCAGGCTGAGGCAGCCCGTTACCCAAGTTTCAGTCTGTCAGGGTCCATTGGCCTGCAGGCCCTCGGACTGTCCACCTTCAGCGGGGGAGGACAGATTGCCCGCTCCCTTGCCGGGGCCGTGGCCGGCCCGGTGTTTGATGCCGGGCGACTGCGCGCCCAGGTCGAGATCCAGAATGCCCTCCGTGCGCAGAAGCGCGCTGCCTACGACAAGGTTGTGCTGACGGCCCTGGAGGACGTGCAGAACGCGCTGGTTGCCCTCTCGGGCGGGGGGGAACGGCAGCAGGCGCTGATCAGTGCCGTCGGTGCCGCGCGCAATGCGGCCTTGCTGGCGCGTCACCGCTACAACGCCGGCCTGATTGACTTCCAGACCGTGCTGACAACCGAACGTACCTTGCTTGCGGTAGAGGACAGTCTGGCTTCAGCCGACGCCGAACGTGTCACGGCCCTGATCCAGCTCTACAAGGCCCTTGGCGGTGGCTGGTCGCCGAGCGAGGGGATGCCTTCTCAAATCACCGACGGAAGAGACTCATGAGTACCCCCGAAACCCAATCAGCAGAAGCCTTGCGCGATCTCATCCTGAAAAGCGGCCAGTCCCGTTTTGGCGGCAGGCTCCGCCTGTTGCGGATCGTTGCCGGACTGGTACTGATCGGCGCTCTGACGTTCGGTCTCATTGGCGGAAACGGTGACGATGGCCCCCGGTTCCGCACACAGCCGATCCGGCAGGGCGAACTGATCATCAACGTATCCGCCACCGGCAATCTGCAGCCGACCAATTCGGTGGATGTGGGCAGCGAGTTGTCCGGCATCATCGATACGGTGCTGGTGGACGTGAACGACCGGGTCCGCAAGGGGCAGGTCATTGCCCGTCTGGATACTTCCAAACTGAAGGACCAGGTGAGGCAGGGGAAGGCGGAGCTGGCCTCGGCCGAGGCCAAGGTGCGTCAGACCCAGGCTACCGTCGCAGAAACCTCTGCCAGTCTGGCACGGCTGAGGGAGGTGGCCCGCTTGTCGGGTGGCAAGGTGCCGTCGAAGGCGGAACTGGACAGCGGCGAGGCGGCGGCCCTGCGGGCAGTGGCAGACCAGCGGGTGGCCGAGGCCGCCGTCCTGTCGGCAAAGGCTGCCCTGAGCACCTTCGAAATCAGCCTGTCCAAGGCCACCATCCATTCTCCCATCGATGGCATTGTGCTGACCCGCAAGGTCGAACCGGGCCAGACCGTTGCCGCTGCGATGACCGCGCCGGTGCTGTTCACCCTGGCCGAAGACCTCCGCCGCATGGAATTGCAGGTGGACGTGGACGAAGCCGATGTGGGAAAGGTGAAGGAAGGGCAGGATGCACGATTCCATGTGGATGCCTGGCCCGGGCAGTATTTCCCGGCCAGGGTCACGCGGGTTGGCTGGGGTTCCCAGACCAAGGATCAGGTGGTGTCGTACCTGACCATCCTCGAAGTGAAGAACGATGCGTTGCTGCTGCGCCCCGGCATGACGGCCACCGCCGAGATCACCACTGCCCGGCGCAAGGATGTGCTGCTGGTGCCCAACGCCGCGCTGCGCTATTCACCGCCGGTCGCAAAGGCCCAGGCCAGTCGTAGCCTGCTTTCCAGCCTGATGCCACGACCGCCGTCGGCGGGGCCCAAGGTGGCGTCCGAGGCGTCCGTCAAAGACGGCACCCAGACCCTGTGGTTGCTGCGGGATGGACAGGCAACAGCGGTCAGGGTCAGCGTCCAGGGCAGCAATGGCCAGGTTTCGGAGGTGCGGGCTGCCGACGGTGAGGCTCCGCTGCAAGCAGGGGCCGAGGTGATCATCGAGGCACTGGGGGGCAGGAAATGAGCGAGCCGCTTATTTCCCTGACGGAGGTGACCCGTCGTTTCGGGACAGGCGCAGCAGCATTTCAGGCCCTGCGTGGGGTCGATCTGAGTATCGATGAGGGCGATTTCGTGGCCATCATGGGGCCAAGTGGCTCCGGAAAGTCTTCCCTGATGAACATTCTCGGTTGTCTCGATACGCCTTCCGGCGGGAGCTATCGATTTCGTGGGTTGGCGGTGGAGGGCTTGAGTCGGGACCAGCGGGCCTTGCTGCGCCGTCATGCCCTGGGTTTCGTCTTCCAGGGTTTCAACCTGTTGGCGCGCACCTCGGCCCAGGAGAATGTGGAGCTGCCGCTGCTGTATCGCGGTGAGTCGGCCACCCAGCGTCGTGAGCGCGCCCGTGCTGCACTGGCTTCGGTGGGGCTGGAGGGCTGGGGGCACCATTCCCCGGCGGAGCTCTCCGGCGGTCAGCAGCAGCGGGTGGCCATTGCCCGGGCGCTGGTCACCGGCCCGTCCCTGTTGCTCGCCGATGAGCCCACGGGCAACCTGGATACCGAGCGCAGCCGTGAAATCATGGATCTGCTGACCGACCTCAACCGGGACAAGGGCATTACAGTGGTCATGGTGACCCATGAGGCGGACATGGCCGAGTATGCCCATCGGGTCGTGCGCCTGGTGGATGGGCGCATCGCCAGTGATGTCCGCCAGGCGGAGCGGCAGGACGGGGGAGGCCGGGCATGATCTGGAACGCCCTCCTGCTCGCCCTGCGCGAGATCCGGCGCAACCTGATGCGTTCCTTCCTGACCATCCTGGGCATCGTCATCGGCGTGTCGGCGGTGATCACCATGGTGACCCTCGGCAACGGCGCAACCCGTGCCGTGTCTGACCAGATCTCCAGCCTGGGTAGCAACCTGCTGATCATCCGGCCCGGTCAGCATCTGGGCCCCGGGCGTGACTCGGCGGGCTCGGCGGCCTTCAAGGTGGCTGACGCCGACGCCTTGCGCAACCAGATCAACGGTCTCGCGGCGGTCGTGCCGGTGAGCAGCAAGAGCGTCACCCTGGTGGCCATGTCACGTAACTGGTCGGCGGGCGTGACGGGTACCAGTCGCGACTGGTTTTCCGCCGGCAAGTGGCAGATTGTCAGCGGACGAGTCTTCAACGACGCAGAGGAACGGGCAGGTGCTGCGGTCTGTGTCATTGGCGAGACCGTCCGCAGGGAACTGTTCGGTGGGTTGGATCCGGTTGGCCGGAAGATCCGCGTCAAGCAGTTCTCCTGCGACGTGATCGGGCTCCTCGCATCGAAGGGCCAATCCACCATGGGCAATGATCAGGACGACCTCGTGGCAATGCCCCTGCGCACCGTACAGCGCCGCCTCACCGGCTCGGTGGATGTGGCGACAATGATGGTGTCGGTGCGCGACGATGCGTCAATGGACCTCGCGAAGGATCAGATTACCTGGCTGATGCGGGAACGGCGCCATATCGGCCCTGGTGACAACGACGACTTCTCGGTGATGGATACCCGCCAGATTGCCGAAACCCTGTCCAGCACCACCAAGGTGATGACCGGTCTGCTCGGTGCCGTGGCTGCGGTGAGCTTGCTGGTGGGTGGTATCGGGATCATGAACATCATGCTGGTGTCGGTGACCGAACGCACCCGTGAGATCGGCATCCGGCTGGCCATCGGGGCGCTGGAGCGGGAAGTGCTGCTGCAGTTCCTGATCGAGGCCGTGGCGCTGGCATCGCTGGGCGGCGTTGTGGGGATCATTCTGGCGACGGTGGCTTCCATCAGCGGCTCGGCGCTGATGCATGTTCCCTACCTGTTCAATCCGATGATCAACCTGTTGTCCTTTGGCTTCTCGGCGGCTATCGGAGTGATCTTCGGTTACGTGCCGGCCCGGCGTGCTGCCCGTCTGGATCCCATCGAGGCTCTGCGGCACGAGTGAGAGGGTGTGGATAAATCTACTGCGCAGCCCGATTTCGCCCCTGCGATGCTTACCGTACCCGTGTACGGCTGCGCTTCTCGGCGCGAACTCGAAGCGCTCGCGACGATTTCTTCACACCCTCCGAGGTGAGGGCTCATTGCCTGCCCAGGCGTTCCATCAGGCCCTCTACGACTTCGGCAGCGCCGCGCACGTTGAAGAAGGCGCCATCCTCGTCGGCGCGCTCTTCCAGCACCTGGCAGTTGGAATAGATTTCGCCACGCAACTGCTGGGCCGACCAGGGCAGGAAGAGCTCGGCCTCCACCAGATCCCGCTGGAAGAAGCCGAGGATGACCTCCCGGAGCGCGGAGACCTCCTCCGGACGGCGCGCGCTCATGACGACGCAGTCGGGGTAGCGGGCCTGCAGTGAAGCCTTGCATTCGGCCTGGGCGGCTTCATCGCCCACGTGGTCGATCTTGTTGAAGACGCGGATGCGCGGCAGCACATCGGCCCCGATTTCGGCGAGCACCACGTCGGTCACTTCGAGTTGGCGTTCGAAGCCCGGGTCGCTGGCGTCGATCACGTGGAGCAGCAGCGAGGCATCCAGCGCCTCGTCGAGGGTGGACTTGAAGGATGCGACGAGGCCGTGGGGCAGATTCTTGATGAAGCCCACTGTATCGCTGACCAGCACCCGGGGAGTGCCTTCGGGGTGCAGTACTCGCACGGTGGTGTCCAGCGTGGCGAAGAGCTTGTTGGCGACCAGTACTTCGCTGCCGGTGAGGGCCCGCATCAGGGTGGACTTGCCGGCGTTGGTGTAGCCGACCAGGGCCACCGTGGCGAGGCCCTGGCGTTCCTGGCGGCGGGCGCGCTGGGTCTTCCGCTCGACCTCCATGGCGTCGATTTCCTGCTGCAGTTCGGCGATTCGGTCGCGGATCTTGCGGCGGTCCAGTTCGGTGTGGGATTCGCCGGCACCCCGACCGCCGACACCGCTGCGCTGGCGCCCCTGGGGGCCGGCCAGCTTGGCCATCTCGCGCAGGCGCGGTGCCATGTAGCCGAGGCGGGCAATCTCCACCTGGGCACGGGCTGCGCGGGAGCGGGCGTTGCGATGGAAGATCTCGAGGATGACCATGGTGCGGTCCATCACCTCGCAGCCCACCTCGACCTCCAGGTTGCGCGCCTGCGAGGGTGAAATTTCGTGATCCACCAGGATGGCGTCGATCTGGCCGCCCCCGGGCAGAGCATCGTGCTCCCCATTGACGTAGGTCTGGATCTCCTGGCGCTTGCCCACGCCCAGGTAAGCGTTGGCGTCGAAACTGGTGCGCTTTTGGATGAAGGTGTGAACCACCTGCAACCCCAGGGTCTTGGCGAGCTCCCGAAGTTCAGCCAGTGAAGCTTCAAATTCCAGGTCGGTGACGTTGGGCAGTTGCACGGCCGCCACGACGGCGTACCTGGGTTGATCTTTGACTTCCATTTGCATGCGTGGGGGACCGGGTCGGGTGGGCAGGGGCGGAGTGTAGCGCTTCAGTTGCCGGCGCGTTTGCGTACTGCTTCCACATAGGCGCGGCCGTCCAGCGGGGCCTTGTCACGCTGTGCCTTCCAGATGGTTTCGCCAAGGCATTCAAGCACGTCGTGGAGCGCGGCGTGGCGGTCGCCATGGCGACCCTGGCAGGCTTCGAACGCTTCCCGGATGCCCGGGGGCTGGTTGATGGAGAGCTGCTCCTCGATGGCCAGGTGCAGGGAGAGGTGCAGGAAGGGGTTGATCTGACCGTCCTCCGGACTGAAGTCCTTCTGCACCGCGTCGGGGTCTTCAAGCAGCGCGTGGTACTCCGGGTGATGGGCGACCAGATCGGCGGCAATGATCTCGAGCTGGGTTAAAACCTCGCGGTTACGGTGCTTGGCCCAGGCACTGACGAAGAACTGGCGGGCCTGGTCTCTGGAGGGGTCGAACATGGTGGGGATTTCCTTGTGAAGCTCGGGCGTGGTTGCCGGGTTCCGGGGTGGCGCCTCGCCGGGGCCGGATGTGGGGCGCCTTCGGCCGCGTATTTGCCGGACGGGCGGCTCAGTCGGTTTTGTCCCGCGACAGGCACAGATCGCGGATGATGCACTCGCCACAATGGGGTTTGCGGGCGACACAAACGTAGCGGCCGTGCAGGATCAGCCAGTGGTGGGCGTCGCGCAGGTACTCCTTGGGGATGCGGCGCAGCAGGCGCTTCTCCACCTCCAGTACGTCCTTGCCGGGCGCCAGACCCGTGCGGTTGGCGAGGCGGAAGATGTGGGTGTCCACGGCCATTGTCGGTTCGCCGAAGATGGTGTTGAGCACGACGTTTGCGGTCTTGCGGCCAACGCCAGGCAGGGCTTCGAGGGCGCCCCGGTCGTTGGGGACCTCGCCGCCGTGACGCTCAAGAAGCTGGTGCGACAGGGCCAGGGTGTTCTTTGCCTTGTTGCGGAAGAGGCCGATGGTCTTGATGTGCTCGACGATGCCGGCTTCACCCAGGTCCACCATGGACTCCGGGGTGGGGGCGACGGCGAAGAGTTTGCGGGTCGCGATATTGACGCCCTTGTCGGTGGCCTGGGCCGACAGCACCACGGCCACCAGGAGCTGGTAGGGCGAGGCGTATTCCAGCTCGGTGGTTGGGTTGGGATTGGCGTTCCGCAGGCGCAGGAAGGCTTCGGCCACCGCGGCCAGCTTCATGTCGGCCATCAGGCGGCTTCTGCCGGTGTGCTGGATTCGACGGACGCCTGCGGGGCGCCGGAGGCGGGTGGGTTGGCGCGGGCGCGGGCCTGCTTGCGGGCTTCGATCCAGTTGCGGCCGGCAATCAGGAAACCCAGGGCGATGAAGGCACCCGGCGGCAGGATGGCGACCAGAAAACCCGGGTAGTTGTCACCGAAGAGTGTGAGCCCCTCCGTTCCCGGAAAGATCATTTCGATGCCTGAAAACAGGGTGCCGCTACCGACGATTTCACGCATGGCGCCGAGCACGGCCAGGACGAGTGTCAGGCCGACACCCATGGCGATGCCATCCGTCGTTGAGTGAGCGGGTTCGTTCTTGGCGGCAAAGGCTTCGACCCGGGCAAGGACGATGCAGTTGGTGACGATCAGCGGAATGAAGATGCCGAGCACCAGGTAGAGTTCATGGAGATAGGCATTGAAGGCCAGGTCCACCACGGTGACCAGGGCGGCGATGATCAGGATGAAGACCGGGATACGGATCTCGTAGGGGATAAAGTTGCGCAGCGCCGAAATGGCCAGGTTGGCCAGGGCCATGACCAGGATGGTGGCAAGGCCGAGGCTGACGGCATTGACCACGTTGGTGCTGATGGCAAGGATGGGGCACAGGCCGAGGATCTGGACGACGCCGGTGTTCTGCTTCCAGATGCCGTTCCAGGCGATGTCCTTGTGAGCTTGAAAGTCCATGGCGGGTCTCCCGTCAGAGCGGGCCGCCGCTCTTGGCGGCGAACAGGCGGCTCTGGTTGTCGGCGGCGAAGCGGGTTGCGCGGCCGACGGCGTTGGTGACGGCGCGGGCACTGATGGTGGCGCCGGTGTGGTAGGTGATCTGCCCGCCGTCCTTCTTTACCTTGAAGGTCGCTACGTCCGCGGCTTTCAGGTCGGAGAACTGGGCAATCCAGGGGGACTTCTTGTCCCTGTCCTTCTTGGGATCGATATAGTCGCCCAGGCCCGGGGTTTCCCGGTGGCTGACGGCCCGTACGCCAGACACGCTGCCGTCGGCATTGATGGCGATGATCAGGTCGATGCGGCCGCTGTAGCCGTCAGGGGCGGTCGCCTCCAGCAGCAGGGCGGCGGGCTGGCCCGCCTTGCGCGCACGGTACACGCGGCCGCCTTCGTCGAGGCCGAGTTCGCGGGTGGGGCCGAGCTGCACATAGTCATCCAGCAAGGCGTTGTCGTAGATGGCACCCGGCAGGACCTCGGAGATGAGCTTCATCTTCTCTTCGGTGGCGGAGGCCTGGATCTGCTCGCGGGTGGCGTCATAGGTGAAGGCCATCACCGCCGTGAATACCACGGTGAAGGCCACCATCACCCCACCGGTGCGGGCGGAAAGGCCGAGGGCAGTGGTTTCGCTCATGGGCCGTCAATCCTTCTTGTGGCCGAACACGGGTGCCTGGGTCTTCATGTCGATGATGGGCACGAGAATGTTCATCAGCAAGGTCGCGAAGGCGATGCCGTCCGGGTAGGCGCCGAAGGCGCGGATCACGTAGGTGAGCACGGCTGCGCCTGCGGCAAACAGCAGCTTGCCGCGCGCTGTGGTCGCCCCCGAGACCGGGTCGGTCAGGATGAAGAAGGCCCCGAGCATGGCGCCGCCGGAGGCAAGATGGAAGAGCGGCGAGGCAAAGCTGTCGGGGCGGACGCTCCACAGCAGGCCGGCGGTGAGAAAGAGCGCACCACAGAAGGCGGCAGGGATGTGCCAGGTGATGATGCGGCGCTGGATCAGCCACAGCCCGCCCAGCAGGTAGGCGAGGGCGACCCACTCGCCACCCTTTCCGCCCAGGGCGCCAAAGGCGGGGCCGTCCATGAGCTGCGAGGCCCGCAGGCCGTGAAGTTCGGAGTCGGCGCTGGCCGCACTGCGCAAGGCCGTGCGCAAGGCGTCGAGGGGGGTGGCGCCGGTAATGGCATCCACCTGGCGGGCGCCGCCGAAAATCAGGTCGAGCTGGGTCTTGAAGTCGAGCTGGCCGGCGGCAGGCCACTGGGACATCAGCGCAGGATAGGCCACGATCATCAGGCAGAACGCGGCCATGGCCGGGTTGAAGGGGTTCTGCCCGAGGCCGCCATAGAGCTGTTTGACGATGACCACGGCGAGCAGCGTGCCGGTGACGGTCAGCCACCAGGGGACGATGGGCGGGAAAGTGAGGGCGATCAGCCAGGCCGTGACGATGGCTGAAAGATCGGTGAGGAAGAGCGCCTTCGGCTTGCCGCGGATGGCCAGCATGGCGGCCTCTCCGGCCAGGGCAGCGGCACTGGCGATGGCGAGCTGGACGAGGATGCCGGCGCCGAAGAACCACACGTAAGCGGCGATTCCGGGCACGAGGGCGAGCAGGACCTGGAGCATGACGCTCTGGACGCTGGCCGGCTTGCGGATATAGGGCGAGTTGATCATGGGCGGGTTCCGGGCGGCGCGCTCAGGCCTGGCCGGCCGGGGGGGGAGGGGGAGCTTCGGTGGGGTGTTCGGCGGCCCGGCGACGGGCATCGATGGCGGCCATTTCGGCCTGCACGTCCGGGCTGGTGACGTCCACGTTCTTGGGGGCCGCCTGTGCCTTCTGCTGGCGGGCTTTCTCCATGGCGGCCTCGATCAGGGCGCGCTTGGCGTCGTCGCCGGAAGGCTTGGCTGCAGTGGCTGCTGCCGGTGTCGCTGTCTCGCCTGCAACCTTCTCGCGGGTTGCAGCCGCCTTGGCGGCAAGTTTTTCGGCCTTCTCCTGTTTTTCCCGCTCCTGCCGGAGGTTCTTGAACTCGAAGCGCTCGCGGGCGGTGTCGGCCGCTTCCTTTTCCCGTTCGCGGGCCCAGATCTCGCTCTTGGAGAAGCGGAAGTAGTCCACCAGCGGGATGTGGGACGGGCACACGAAGCTGCAGCAGCCACACTCGATGCAATCGAAGAGATGGTATTCCTGGGTCTTGCCGAAGTTCCTGGCGCGGGAGAACCAGTACATCTCGAAGGGGGCGAGATCCGCCGGGCAGGCCTTGGCACATTCGCCACAGCGGATGCAGGGCATCTCGGGCGGCGGGGGCGGAAAGAGGGCCGGGCTGCCGACCAGGATGCAGTTGGTGGCCTTGACCACCGGTACGTCGAAGGCCGGCATGCGCACACCCATCATCGGGCCGCCCATGATGTAGCGGTCGGTGTCGGGGCGGGCACCGGCCAGGCGTACCACGTGGTCCATCGGCGTGCCGATGAGCACTTCGTAGTTGCGCGGGGCATTCACGTTGCCGGCCACGGTGACAAGCCGCGAGACCAGTGGCCGGCCGTGTTCGAGGGCCTCGTGGATGCTGTAAGCCGTGCCGACGTTGAAGCACTGCACGCCGAAATCGGTGGAGCGGCGCCCATGGGGGACTTCGATGCCGGTGAGCACGCGGATGAGCTGCTTGGCACCGCCGGCCGGGTAGCGGGTGGGGATGGCGATGGCTTCGATGCCCTTCTCGCCGCTGGCCGTGATGGCGGCCTGGACGGCGGCGAGGGCTTCGGGCTTGTTGTCCTCTATGCCGATGAGCACGTCCCTGGCCTGGAGCATATGGCGCATGGCGCTGATGCCCTTGAGCATGTCGGTGGCCCGCTCCCGCATCAGCATGTCGTCGCAGGTGATGAAGGGTTCGCACTCGGCACCATTGATCACCAGGGTATCAAGGCTGCCTTCCTTGCCGGGCTTGAGCTTGAGGTGGCTGGGAAATACGGCACCACCCAGGCCCACCACGCCCGCGTCGCGCAGGTAGTCACGCAGTTCGTCGGGGGTGGCGGCCCGGACGTTGATCCGGTCGAGTTCGCCCCAGCGATCCTCGCCGTCCGGCTCAATGACCACCGACAGGGTGGTGAGGCCCGAGGTGTGAGGCATGACCGCGGGCAACACGTCGCGAACGATGCCGGAGGTGGAGGCGTGGACGGCGGAGGACAGGTTGCCATCGGCGGCACCGATGCGCTGACCCTTGAAAACCTGATCACCGCGCTGTACCAGCGGTCGAGGGGGGCCACCGACAGACTGGTGCAGGGGGATCACCAGTTTGTCCGGCAGGGGCACAGGGGCGATGGGGGCGGTGGTGGAGCGTTCCTTGTTGGTCTGGGGCTTCACGCCACCATGGAACTTGAAGAGTTTGCGCAGCATGTCAGACCTGTCCGGCCGTCCGGAGTGGGTGGCTTTCTCCGCAGGGGGCACCAACGAAGTGAGCTTGGCTTTGTTTCATCCTAGGCGGCCTGCTTGATCTGGAAGACCGGATAACGCCATTTCCAGGTGTCCACCGTCTCGGCGATGGGTTCCATGACGATGCAGTCCACCGGGCAGGGGGCCAGGCACAACTCGCAACCGGTGCAGTCGGCGGCGATGATGGTGTGCATCTGCTTGGCGGCGCCCACGATGGCGTCCACCGGACAGGCCTGGATGCAGAGGGTGCAGCCGATGCAGGTGGCTTCGTCGATCACCGCGACGGACTTGGGCTTTTCAACCCCGTGCTCTTCGGAGAGAGGTTTGAACTCGCGCCCGAGCAGGTCGGCCAGCTTGCGGATGCCTTCCTCGCCACCCGGGGGGCACTGGTTGATCTCGGCTTCGCCCCCTGCGATCGCATTGGCGTAAGGGCGGCAGCCCGGAAAACCGCACTGGCCACATTGGGTCTGCGGAAGGATGGCGTCGATCTTGTCCACCAGAGGGTCGCCTTCAACCTTGAACTTGATCGAGGCGAAACCCAGACCGGCTCCGAGGAGCAGGGCGATGCCGGTCATGACGAGGAGTGCGGTGAGCATGGTTCGGTGCGGAAGCTCAGTGATACTTGTCGAGGCCGGCAAAGCCCATGAAGGCCAGGCTCATCAGGCCGGCCGTGACCATGGCGATGGCGGTGCCCTTGAACGGGGCTGGTACGTCGGCGCCATCCAGGCGTTCGCGGATGCCGGCAAAAAGGACCAGGACGAGGGAGAAACCGACCGAACTGCCGAAGCCGAAAAGCAGGGATTCGAGCAGGTCGTGGTGCAGGGCCACGTTGAGCAGGGGGACGCCGAGCACCGCGCAGTTGGTGGTGATCAGGGGCAGGTAGATGCCGAGTACCTGATGCAGTACCGGGCTGGTCTTCTGGATGACGAGCTCGGTGACCTGCACGATGGCGGCGATGATTACGATGAAGGCGAGGGTACGCAGGTAATCCACGCCGGCGGGGATGAGGACGTAGTGGTCCACCAGATAGCTGGTGCCGCAGCCCAGGGTCAGCACGAAGGTGGTTGCCGCACCCATGCCGACGGCCGTGTCGAGCTTCTTGGAGACGCCCATGAATGGACACAGGCCGAGGATGCGGACCAAAACGACGTTGTTCACGAGAACGGCGCCGAGGATCACGAAAAGGTAGCTGGTCATGTCAGCTGCACAGGGGGAGGGCAGGGGATGGATTATCCCGCGCGGGGAGGTCGGGGCTCAAGCCTGCTGCGAGTGGGGGTATTTCGGTGGAGAACATCAGGCGTAGTCACTGGTTTCGTCTACGGCTTCACGGACGAGGGCCGGGCCACGGTAGATCAGGCCGCTGTAAATCTGGACCAGCTTCGCGCCGGCGTCGAGCTTGGCCCGTGCTTGGCGGCCGTCGAAGACACCACCGGCAGCAATGATGGGCAGTTCGTTCTGGAGTGCCTTGGCCAGGGCTGCAACGACGGCTGTGGAGGCTTCGAATAGCGGGGCGCCGGACAGGCCACCCTGCTGATCCCCGAAGGGGATGCCCTGGACCTTATCCCGGGCCAGGGTGGTGTTGGTGGCAATCACGGCATCAATGCGGTGGCGGCGCAGGGCATCTGCGATGTTGGTGATCTGGGCGTCGTCCAGGTCGGGGGCGATCTTGAGGGTGATCGGTACGTAGCGGCCGTGCTTGTCGGCCAGTTGGGCCTGGCGTGCCTTGAGCTGGCCAAGGAGGGCGTCAAGCTCGGACTCGCCCTGTAGCTGGCGCAAATTCTTGGTGTTGGGCGACGAGATGTTGACCGTGATGTAGCTGGCCAATGGGTAGGCCTTGTCGAGGCAGATCAGGTAGTCGTCGGCGGCTCGTTCGATGGGGGTGTCGGCGTTCTTGCCGATGTTGATGCCAAGGATGCCCTTGAACTTCATGGCTTCGACGTTGGCGATGAGCGCATCAATGCCGTGGTTGTTGAAACCCATGCGGTTGATGATGCCTTTGACTTCCGGCAGCCGGAACATGCGTGGTTTGGGGTTGCCAAGCTGGGCACGGGGGGTGATGGTGCCGATTTCGATGAAGCCGAAGCCCATGCGGGCCAGACCGTCGATGATCTCACCATTCTTGTCGAGGCCGGCCGCCATGCCGATGCGGTTGGGGAAGTCGAGGCCCATCACATTGACCGGGCGGGCGGGAAGCGGCTGGCCGGCTGGCAGCAGGCGCCCGGCGACGTTCAGGCCGGCCAGGGCGGTTTCGTGGGCGGTCTCCGCGTCAAGGGAGAAAAGGAAGGGGCGGGCGATTTCGTAGAGCATCCGCCATTCTACCGCAGTGCGGAAAAGCTATGTTTCGACGCTCAATCGACGGCGAAGCGGAGCTGCAGCCCCAGATAGCCGCTATAGCCGGGAAGATTGGGGATGGCGACCAGGTTGACGCCGACCCGCCCGGCCTGGACTGAAGCAGCCGGCAGGACGAGAACGGGTGACGGATAGCCAGTGGCAATCAAGCCAAAGGCGCCCAGGCGCACAGGCCCCAGGGCCAGGGGCATCCACCGTGCACCGGCGTAGAAGGTGTTGCGGTCATAGCTGTTGCGGAAGTAGCCGGCCGTAGCCACCCAGGGGGTGCCGGTGAACTCCTTCTCGATACCGACGCCGGGATTGATTTCCCGCCAGTCGCGACGCTCGGGCTGGAAGTGGTGCGACGCGCCGGAGAGCACGAGCCAGTGACGTCCGGGCGCCTCGAAAAACTCATCGACCCAGGCCGCGGCCGGGCCGGGAAAGGTGATGGCTGCGATGAAGGCAAGCGCGTGTCGCTGCATGTAGGAAAGCCTGGGGTGGATCATGTGAGTTGGGCGATGTCGGCATCGGTAAGGGTTTGCCACTGACCGCCAATCCGGCCCTGTAGCGGCCTGAAGCGGGCTTTGTAAGCCATCTTGCGGCTCTCCCGTATCCAGTATCCGAGGTACAGGTAGGGGAGTTTCAGTTCGCGGCAGACTTCGATCTGCCACAGTACGCCAAAGGTGCCCAGCCCCGGTCCGGTGACCCCAGGCTCGTAAAACGTGTAAACGCTGGACAGCCCGTCGGTGAGGCAGTCGATGACGCTGACCATGCGGAGGATGCCGTTTTCGCGAAACTCGATGAGGCGGCTGTCCACGTGGCTTTGCAGCAGGAAGTGGGTGTACTGCTCCCGGTTGTCCTGATCCATGCCGCCGCCCGCATGACGGGATGCCTGGTAGCGCTGATACAGGAGGTAGTGTTCCTCAATGAACTCAAGCGGCATTTCCCGGGGCAGGAAATGACCGCAGGCGTTCAAGGCACGGCGCTGGCTGCGACTGGGTCGAAATGTGGCAACGGGAATGCGCACGGGGACACAGGCACGGCAGGCGTCGCAGTATGGTCGATAGGTGAAGATGCCGCTACGCCGGAAGCCACTGTGTACCAGCTCACTGTATAGCGGCGTGTCGATCAGGTGGCTCGGGGTGGCCACCTGGGAGCGGGCCTGTCTGTCCGGCAGGTAGGAGCACGCGTAGGGTGCGGTTGCGTAGAACTGCAGCAGGGAGTAGGGATAGTCCTTCAGCATCGAGCACTACGTCCAGGGGTGAGTCGCGCCATCCTCGGGCCAGCGTGCCGGTGACGGATCTACGCTGGCAAAGTCGTTGAGCAGTTTCGCAAAGTCTTCCCGGGCAATTTCACGACCGCCCAGTGAGGCCAGATGCTGCGTGGTCATCTGACAATCTAGCACGCGGAAATCGTGTTGCTCAAGAAAGCGCGCGAGGTGGGCAAAGGCAATCTTCGAGGCGTCGGTGCGCCGGCTGAACATGGATTCCCCAAAGAACGCCTGTCCCAGGGCCATGCCATACAGACCGCCGGCAAGCTCGCCGTCCATGTAGGTTTCGACGCTGTGGGCGTAACCGAGCTGATGCATCCGGATGTAGGCGGACTGGATGTCCGGCGTGATCCAGGTGCGCCCACCGGGCTCCCGGGGCGCAGCGCAAGCTCGGATGACGGCGGGAAAGTCGTGATCAAGGCGGACCTCGTAGTCGCCTTTGCGGAGCGTCTTGTGGAGGGAGCGACTTATCCGTGCTTCCTCGGGAAACACCACCATGCGTGGGCTGGGACTCCACCACAGGATTGGCTCGCCATCGTTGAACCAAGGGAAGATGCCCCGCCGATAGGCCGCCAGAAGCCATTCGGGTGTGAGGGCGCCGCCTGCGGCCAGAAGTCCGTTGGGTTCGCGCAGAGCGCGGGAAAGCGGAGGGAATGCAGGGCGATCACCCAGCCATGGGATCATGCTGGCTCTTGGAGATCGACCTTTCCTGGGCCGGGCGCCGCATGATGCGTCTGGAAGTCGGCCCGGAAGCGGGGGTCAATTCGTCCGCGACTGCCGCGACTGGGCGCTGGGCAGGACGCGGCGGGCGCCGTCGTAGCGGGCTGCCCAGTAACTGATGCGCATGTCCTCAACACGGACTACGCCGCCCGAAGAGGGGGCGTGCACAAACTGGTTGTTGCCAAGGTAGATGCCCACGTGGGAAAACGTGCGCCGCATGGTGTTGAAGAATACGAGATCACCCGGCTTGAGTTCAGTCAGGCTGACCTGCTCGCCCATCTGCGCCATTTCAGCGGCCGTTCGGGGCATGCCGAAACCGAGTGCATCGGCAAAGACCTTGCCCACAAAGCCGCTGCAGTCAAAGCCGGTAAGGGGGCTGGTGCCCCCCATGCGGTAAGGAACGCCAAGGAAGTTGAGGCTGCGGTCTACGAGGGACCGCACCGAATCGGTGTATCGCTCGAATACCGAGGTCGCAGGGGCTTCGTCGTTGCTCCGGTAGGGAAGCTCTGACGCGAGGACCGCACCGGATGAGGCGATCGCTACAAAAAAGCCGATTATCGTCTTCTTGATAGGCATCGAACGAATATACCTTCACCCGATGCGAGTGTAAATAATTTCGACAAATCTATTTATGCTGTCATGCAGCATGTGCATTGCTCCACGGCAGGTCGTGGTCGGCATCGCTAGGATGTACCTGCACTGGTCGCGAGCAGCAAGGTTGGAGAGACTGCGCGGGAGGCAGGCTGAACCGGTCAGCATGTTTCCACGAAAGGGCCCTTCGGTTTTTCCGGGCCGAGCGCTCGCGCCAGTCGCACCAGTTCGGTGCTTAGGCAAACAGTCTGAGAATGCCGTCCAGACCGGCATGGTTGATGGCGTGGGTGGCCTGCATCCTCACGACCGGTTTGGCATGATAGGCGATACCGATCCCCGCCTCGGTGAGCATGGGTAGATCGTTGGCTCCATCTCCCGCTGCAATGACGCTCTCCGGCGCGAAACCATGGTGCTTGCGTACGAGCTGGAGGGTATGTCGCTTGGCTTCACCGTCGATCACCTCACCCTTGACCCTGCCGGTGAGCTTTCCATTGCGTATTTCCAGTTGGTTGGCCACGGCGTAATCGAAGCCGAGCTGCTTTTGCAGGCGGTCGGTGAAATACGTGAACCCGCCGGAAACCAGCACGGTGACAATGCCGGCTTTCTTGAGACCGGCCATCATGGCTTCTGCGCCTGGATTGAGGCGCAGGCGTTCCTTGAAAACCTGCGCCAAGGCTTGTTCGGGCAGACCCTCAAGCAACGCCACGCGTCGGGTCAGGGATTCGCGAAAATCAAGCTCTCCACGCATTGCGGCTTCGGTAATGGCCGCCACTTCCGTCTTGAGCCCTTGCATGTCCGCAATCTCGTCAATGCACTCGATACTGATCAGCGTCGAATCCATGTCGGTGACGAACAGCCGGAAGTTGTTCAGATGGCGGTCTTCGGGAACAAAGGCAAAGTCCAGCTGATGGGTATCGCAGTAGGCGGCAAGGTCAGGATGAGGTTTGGCATCAATGAGACGGAAGGCGTTGTTGCCGAGGCGTCCGATGCCTTCCGAACCTGTCAGCGTGGCGAGATCCTTCAGGGCGCGGGTTTCGACCTTCTGGCCCTGTACGACCAGGTTCATCAGGCCACGCTCCGCTTCGGCAGGATCTCCCGCAGGATGTCACGGGTGTTGCGGATCATCTCTTCGGTGGTGCTCCAGTCAACGCAGGCATCGGTTACGGAACAACCATAGCGCAACTGGGAGAGATCCGCCGGGATGGGCTGATTGCCTGCTTCGATGTGGCTCTCGATCATCAGACCGACGATGGAGCGGTTGCCTTCGCGGATCTGGTGGGCCACATCGCGCATGACCAGGGGCTGATACTCCGGGTTTTTCCAGGAATTGGCATGGGAGCAGTCGATGACGATGTTGGCCGGCAGCTTGGCCTTGCCAAGGGCCTTCTCCGCAAGAGACACGGAGACGGTGTCGTAGTTGGGGCGGCCGCCACCGCCGCGAAGCACCACATGGCCGTGGGCATTGCCGCGGGTGCGGATGATCGAGGACTGGCCCTGGCCGTTGATGCCCAGGAAGCTGTGGGGGTGGGAGGCGGAGAGGATGCCATTGACGGCGGCATCAAGGGATCCGTCGGTGCCGTTCTTGAAGCCGACCGGGGTGGACAGGCCGGAGGCCATTTCACGGTGGGTCTGGGATTCGGAAGTGCGGGCGCCAATGGCTGTCCACGCGATCAGGTCACCGTAGTACTGGGGGGCAATGGGGTCGAGGGCTTCGGTGCCCGTCGGCAGGCCGACCTCATTCACCTCAAGCAGGAACCGCCGCGCCTTTTCCATGCCTTCGTCGATGCGGAAGGAGTCGTCCATGTACGGGTCGTTGATGTAGCCCTTCCAGCCGGTGGAGGTGCGGGGCTTCTCGAAATACACGCGCATCACCAGCACGAGGGTGTCGGAGACTTCGTCCGCCAGCTTCTTGAGGCGGCGCGCGTAATCGATGCCGGCAACCGGATCATGGATGGAACAGGGGCCCACCACGACGAAAACACGCGGGTCCTTGTGGTCGAGAATGGCCTGCAGGGTTTGGCGGCCCTCGGTCACGACCTTGGTTGCAGTCTCGCTGAGGGGGAGGCGGGCGGTGATCTCGTCCGGCGAGGGCATGCGGTCGAAGGCCGCGATGTTCAGGTTTTCAGTCTTGGAGTTGGGCATGGCGGTTCCGCTGCAGGGATAGCGTAATCCGCTATTTTACCCCGAAGTCAGAGTCCTGATCCTATGCCGGCTCAGGCCCAGCACGGAGGGAAGCTGGCAATCCACGAAGTCGGGTTGGCGAAGGCTGCGGCTGATCCAGACCGTCTTCATGCCAAGGCGTTTGGCCGTGCGCAGATTTTCGGCGCTGTCTTCGACGAGAATGCAGCGCCGGGGGTTGAGCTGATGGTCCTTGATGAGGTGGTGAAAGCCGGCGAGCTTGGGCTTGGGGTGGAAGCGCATCTGTTCGACCGAATAGACATCGGCAAACAGTTTGCGGATGCCCATCACGTCCAGCACGGCCTCGGCGTAACGCAGCGGTCCGTTGGAAAAGACGATCTTCTTCCCGGGGAGGCGGCGCAACAGGTGACGGACTGCCCGGTCGAACACGACCATTTGCGCCAGATCGGGAAACTGGTGGGTGTCGTGGAGGAAGTGCTCGGGCCGGGTGCCATGATGTCGCATCAGGCCGGTGAGGGTGGCGCCGTAGCGCTTCCAGTACTCCATGCGCAGCCGGTTGGCGTCCCGCTCGTCGAGATCCAGATGGCGCATGAGGTAGGCCGTCATGCTGCGGTTGATGTGCGGAAAGATGTGCGGGCTGGCGTTGTGCAGCGTGTTGTCCAGGTCGAAGAGCCAGATCGGGTGCATGAACTAGCCCGGCTTGCGTTCGAAGCGGACGATGGCGCGACCGTCTTCCATGACCTTGGGCGCGGCCTTCCAGGCGTGGCCATAGACCACCTCCACGGTGGCGGGCAGGCGGCCATCGCGGCGCAGTTGATCGTAGTTGGCTCGAAGGGCTGCCCAGTGGTCCTTGCCGACGAGGCCATGGGGGCGGTTCACGGCGGCATTGGTGGAGCCGCTTGCCCGCAGATCGCGGAACAGATCGTCCAGGCGGGTGTAGGTGACGGTGAGCATCTCCATGTCCATCACCGGATCGGAAAAACCGGCACCCACCAGGGCATCGCCCAGGTCGTGCATGTCAATGAAGCGGTGCAGGTGCTCTGCATTTGATGGGGGCAGGGCTGCGCGGAGTTCCTTGAGGGTGTCGGGGCCGAAGGTTGAGAACATGAGCACGCCGCCGACTTCCAGGACCCGGTGGATCTCCTTCAGGGCAGGCAGCGGATCGTGCAGCCACTGGAGCATCAGGTTGGACCAGGCCAAGGATACCGATGCCCGGGCCAGGGGCAGGGCATTGGCGTCCGCACAGATGAAGTCCGGGTTGGCGGGCTTGCCGAAGCGCATCAGGCGTTTGAGCAGCCCCTTTTCTTCACCGCGCGCCTGGGCGAGCATGGCCGGGGCACTGTCGACGGCGATCCGGGGGATGCCCGGATAGCGTTCGGCAAAGGCCGCCAGGTCTGCGCCGGGGCCGCAGCCCAGGTCGAGGATGCGCTTGGGCTCGATACGGATGTAGTCGAGGCGCTGGCCCATGCGCCGGGAGATTTCCCGGGCGAGGGTGTCGACGGAGGCGTAACCAGCAGCGGCCTGCTCGGCCCGACGCCGCACGAGGCGTGGGTCGAGCTGGAAGTCCGGCAGAGTCATCGGGGTAGGGCGCGCCTTAAACGGACTTGAGTCCGAGACGGGCAAACAGTGCGTCGTCGGAATCGGCATCCGGGTTGTCGGTGGTCAGCAGGCGCTCGCCGTAAAAGATCGAGTTGGCGCCGGCCATGAAGCACAGGGCCTGGATGCCTTCGCCGAGTTCCTGGCGGCCGGCGGACAGACGCACGTAGCTCTCAGGCATGGTGATCCGGGCTGCGGCGATCATGCGTACGAAGTCGAAGGGGTCGATGGGCTCGGCCTTGTCGAGGGGCGTGCCTTCAACCTGCACCAGGTTGTTGATGGGCACGGAGTCCGGCGGCGGGTTCATGTTGGCCAGTTCGGCGAGTAGGGCGGCGCGGCTCTTCTTGGTTTCGCCCAGCCCGACAATGCCACCGCAGCACACGTTGATACCGGCATCGCGCACTTTCTCGAGGGTGTCGAGCCGATCCTTCAAGGTATGGGTAGTGATGATCTGACCGTAGAATTCGGGCGAGGTATCGATGTTGTGGTTGTAGTAATCGAGGCCGGCTTCTTTTAGCTGTTCGGCCTGGCCATCCTTGAGCATCCCGAGGGTGACGCAGGTTTCGAGGCCGAGGGCCTTCACCTCGCGCACCATGTCCAGAACCGGGGCGAGATCCTTTTCCTTGGGGCCACGCCAGGCTGCGCCCATGCAGAAGCGGGATGCACCCTTGGCTTTGGCCGCGCGGGCGTTCTCGAGCACTTCACCGAGGGGCAGCAAGGCTTCCTTTTCGAGGCCGGTGTCATAACGGGCGGATTGGGAGCAGTAACCGCAGTCTTCCGAGCAACCCCCGGTTTTGATGGACAATAGGGTCGAGCGCTGGATGGCGTTGGGATCAAAATGCGCCCGGTGAACTTGCTGGGCGCGGAACAACAGATCGTTGAATGGCAGGGCGAAAAGGGCTTCGATCTCCGCTACGCTCCAGCGCTTGCGGGCGGGGGGCGTGGCGACGGTGGGTGTGTTCTCTACGTGGGCGGTGGTGACGGTCATTGTGATGCACCTTTTTTAGGCTGTAATTTTGAATTACCAAGCTCTCAAGTTTCCCTGAAGGGGTCAGGACTTGTCAAATCAAGCGCTTGCATATCGGTCTCGGTTGGGAGGGCTCGCACAGGTCTTCTTTCCTCAGCAGTGCTTTGCCTGTGGTGCGGCGAGCGGCAGTGCCGTGCTTTGCGCCGACTGCTGGCGGGCGCTGCCGGGACGTGAGCAGTTACGCTGCCCCGTTTGCGGCATACCTCATCCAACGGGCGGGGTATGCGGTGCCTGTCTCAGTCATCCTCCGTCGTTTGACCGGACACTGGCGGTGCTGGACTACGACTTTCCGCTGGACCGCCTCGTCCAGGCCCTGAAGTATGGGCATCGCCTTTCGGTGAGCCGGCTTTTCGTGGAGCTGCTGGCGGCGCACGTGACGCCCGAGGCGGATCTCGTCGTTCCGATGCCTTTGCATGTCTCGCGCTTGCGCACACGGGGCTTCAATCAGGCGGCGGAGCTCGCACGGCCATTGGCGCGGCTTTGGGGTCTGCCCCTGATGCTTGACGGCGTTGTGCGTGACGTGGATACGTTGCCCCAGGCCGGCCTGCCTTGGAAGGCACGGGCGGCCAACGTGCGTGGCGCCTTTCGGGTGAAGGGGAGCATGGAGGGCCTGCGGGTGGTGGTGGTGGATGATGTGATGACAACCGGCGCGACGTTGACTGAACTGGCCCGCAGCCTGAAGGGGGCGGGGGCGGTAAGCGTGGAGAACCGGGTGCTGGCACGTACACCACGGCCGGGTTGATCCCGGGGGGCGTGGCGTGCACAATCCGCGCCCATGTTCCACGTCGTCCTCCATCAGCCGGAAATTCCCCCGAATACCGGCAACATCATGCGCATGTGTGCCAACTCGGGCGTACGGCTGCACCTCGTCAAACCCCTCGGCTTCACGCTGGAAGAAAAGCAGCTCGTCCGCGCCGGCCTGGACTACAGGGACATGGCAGTGGTCACTGTGCACGAAGACTGGGCGAGCTGCCGGGCTGGTTTTGCTGGCCAGCGGCTCTTTGCCCTGACTTCCCACGGGGGGCGCAGCTATGCCGAAGTGGCTTTTTTGCCGGGCGATGTGTTTGTCTTTGGTTCGGAGTCCCGTGGCCTGCCGCCCGAGCTACATGCCGAGTTTGACGGGGACCGGCGGCTGCGCATTCCGATGCGCCCCGACAACCGCAGCCTCAATCTTTCGAACGCGGCGGCTGTCGTGGTCTATGAGGCGTGGCGGCAGAACGGTTTTGCTGGCGGGGGTTGAGCGTTACCTGCTACGCGGCCCGTCTGATCATTCCTGCTTGGGGTCGCGGGCGAGCAGTTGTTCGACCGCATCGCGGGCCGACAGGCTGCCGGCCAGCACGCCATCAACGGCCCGGGTGATGGGCATGTCCACGCCGAGTTGCGCGGAAAGTGCCGCCACTTCGCGGGTCGTGCTGACGCCTTCGGCCACATGGCCCAGTGCCTGAAGTATGTCCGGCAGTGTCTTGCCCTCGGCCAGCAGCAGGCCGACTCGCCGATTGCGGGAGAGGTCGCCCGTGCAGGTCAGCACCAGGTCGCCCAGCCCGGCCAAACCCATGAAGGTGTCCCGCCGACCACCCAGAGCCATGCCCAGGCGTGTGATTTCGGCCAGACCGCGGGTGATCAGTGCTGCCCGGGCGTTGAGCCCGAAGCCCATGCCGTCGGCGACACCGGCAGCAATGGCCATGACGTTCTTGACGGCACCACCCACCTCGGCCCCGATCAGGTCATCGTTGGCGTAAAGGCGCAGCCGGTTGTTATGCAGTGCCTGAACCCAGTGGCGGGCGAACTCGATGTCGCGGGCCGCGAGGGTGACGGCAGCGGGCAGGCCTTGTGCCACCTCGGCGGCGAAGCTCGGCCCAGTGAGCACGCCACAGGGCGCGTCGGCGCCGAGTTCTTCTTCAACGATCTGGTGGGGCAGTTTGGCCGTTCCGGCTTCAAGACCCTTGCAGGCCCACAGCAGCGGCGTTGCCGGTGCGGCAGCGCGGAGGGCGCGGGCGGTGCTGCGCAGACCAGCCAGGGGTGTGACGACGAGGTGCAGGTCGGCCTGGGCTGCCTGTTGCAGGTCGTCGCTGAAATGCAGATTCGCAGGCAGGGGAATCCCCGGCAGGTAGCGGCGATTTTCGCCATCCCGACGCAGGGCGACAATCTCGGAAGACTCCCGGCTCCACAGGACCACGTCGTGGCCACGGCTGAAGGCCATGGCCAGAGCGGTGCCCCAGGCTCCTGCACCGAAAACGGCGATGCGCATGGTGCTTAAAGCCCCCAGACCTGATTGACGCGAATGAAGCCGCTGGTGCCGTCCCGGTGCTTGACCTTGACCCAGCCATCGGCGGGCTTGTCCGAAAGCTCCAGAACCACGTCCTTGCTTGCCTCGAAGACGAGGGGGGCGGAGGGCTCGGGTTTCTGGCGGATGTCAGCACGTGCGGCAGTGATGATCACCGTGCGCTTGTCGGACAGCTGACGGCGCTCCAGCCATAGCAGGCTGCCGGCCGGTTCGCGGACCTTGACCCAGCGGTCAATGTTCACCACCGTTTCAACGGGTGTGTAGCGCTGGATCACGAAAAGAGGCTTGCCCTGTTTGGAGGGGGCATCGTAGAGGATGGCGGGCTCGGCGAGGGACCGGTAGTCCGAAGCCGCTGCGCCTGCCGCTGCGAAGGCGAGTGGCAGGCCGAGCAGCGCCGCGAGGGGAAGGCGGCGCAGGGTCATTACTGGATCGGCGTGTCTGCCGCCGGCTCCTGGGCAGCCTGCTGGCGGTTCTGCTGGAACAGGGCCTCGAAGTTGACCGGGGCCAGGATCACCGGCTGGAAGCCGGCACGGGCCACGGCGTCGGAGACGGCTTCGCGGGCATAGGGGAAGAGGATGTTGGCGCAACCGATCATCATGATGGGCTCCAGGTCTTCCTGGGGCACATTGCGGATCTGGAAAATGCCGGCCTGGGCCACTTCAACCAGGAACACCGTCTTCTCTTCGCCGACCTTGGCCGTTACGGTGACGGTCAGCTTGACTTCAAACACGCCTTCATCGACGGCATTGCCTTCGGTGCGTAGCTGAACGCTAATCTGGGGCGCTTCGCGCTCAAGGTAGATCTGGGGTGCGTTCGGCACTTCGAGGGACAGATCCTTGACGTAAAGCTTTTCGATGGAGAAGACGGGCTGTTCTGCGGTTTCGGACATGATGGTTTTTCCGTGGATAAAAGAGAGGGCGGGTTTCAGGCGGCTTGGCCATTCAGCAACGGGTCGAGTTTGCCTTCGTGGTCGAGGGCGAACAGGTCATCGCAGCCCCCCACGTGGAAATCGCCAATGTAGATCTGCGGTACGGTACGTTGGCCCGTACGCTCCATCATCTCGTCCCGGCGGGCCGGGTCGAGATCGACGCGCACCTTGTCGATTTCGGTGACGCCCTTGCGGCGCAGCAGCCCTTCGGCCCGGACGCAGTAGGGGCACACGGCGGTGGTATACATAAGGACTTTGGGTTGCATGGTCATTTCTTCTTGCGGCTGATGGGCATGCCGGCCTGTTCCCAGGCGGCGATGCCGCCTTCGAGATTGTGTACGCGGGTGAAGCCGGCCTTCTGCAGTGTTCCGCAAGCCGAAGCGGAGCGACTGCCGCTCTGGCAATTGAGGATGATGGGCTTGTCCTTGAACTTCTCGAGTTCGCCGAGCCGCTTGTCAAGCTCGCCGAGGGGAATGTGGCGTGCATTGAGCAGGTGGCCGGCGGCGTATTCGCCGGTCTCCCGAACATCCACCACCAGTGCATCCTCGCGGTTGATGAGCATGGTTGCCTGGGCGGGGGATACGCCACGACCGCCCTTGAGGGACGTGAATATGAGCAGCGAGCCGCTTACGGCGGCAAGCGCTGCCCAGTACCAGTTTTGCTGGATGAATTCCACTGAAAAAACTCCGGGTGTAAAGATGGGTCAGGCGTCGTCGTTGCAGAAGACTTCCCGCATCATGACGATCAGTTGAAGTGTGCGGGTGTCGCCCACGCGGTAATAGACCCGGTTGGCGTCCTTGCGGGTGAGCAGTACTCCCTTGTCGCGCAGGATGGCGAGATGTTGGGAGATGTTGCTTTGCGAGGTGCCGACGGCTTCAACAATATCCTGTACACAGACTTCTTCACTTCCGACCACGCAAAGGATCTTGAGGCGCAGGGGGTGGGAAATCGCCTTGAGGGCCCGAGCGGCAGTCTCGATATGCTCCTGTTTGGCGATGAGATCAACGATGTCTGTTTTCACGAAATCCGCTGGGGCTAAAGCTGACTGACCCAGTAAAATACCACTTTTTCGTGGGGGCGGTGTAGCGGCCCGGTGCGTGGCGGGTCGGGAACCTTTCGGGTTTATACTTCTCTCCCTAATTACGATAGCTCCATGGCGGGCATGTAGTGGCGCGAGCGGCCTGGTGGTCGGCGTCCAAACGGAGACTTTATGCGCAGCAGATTGCAACAAGCCGGCCTGGTTTTTACCGGGCTTTGTGCCGGGGTTCTGATCAGCCTCAATTTCTCGGCCAACGCGGACAAGGCGGCTGCTCTGGCCCCTCTGCCGGTGGAAGAACTGCGCAACCTCGCCGATGTCTTCAATGCCATCAAGCAAGGCTATGTCGAGCCGGTGGACGACAAGAAGCTGATCACCCACGCCATCAGCGGCATGCTGTCCAACCTTGACCCCCACTCCGCCTATCTGGATGCCGAAGCGTTCAAGGAACTGCAGGTGGGTACTCAGGGAGAGTTTGGTGGTCTGGGTATTGAGGTGGGGTCTGAGGATGGTTTCGTCAAGGTCATCTCCCCCATTGAGGACACCCCCGCCTTTCGTGCCGGCATCAAGTCCGGTGACCTGATCATCAAGCTGGATGACACGCCTGTGAAGGGCATGCCCCTCAACGATGCGGTCAAACGCATGCGTGGCAAGCCGAAGACCTCGATTGTGCTGACCATCTCCCGCAAGGGTGAGGCGAAGCCGATTGTGATCACGCTGGTCCGGGAAGTCATCAAGGTGCAGAGTGTCAAATCCAAGCTCGTGGAGCCGGGGTATGGCTACGTGCGTGTGGTGCAGTTCCAGGAGCAGACGGCGGCCTCCTTGGTGCAACATCTCGAAAAGCTGGTCAAGCAGGGTGACTTGAAGGGGTTGGTGCTTGATCTGCGTAATGACCCGGGGGGTTTGCTGCATGGCGCGGTTGGTGTCTCGGCAGCCTTCCTGCCGCCGAAGGCGCTGGTGGTGTCCACCGATGGTCGGGCCGATGACGCGAAGCGCAAGTATCTGGCTGTGCCGGACGACTACCTGCGTGGGGCCCGGGATGACTTCATCCGCAATGTGCCGGCTTCCATCAAGAGCGTTCCGATGGTGGTGCTGGTCAATGGCGGCTCCGCCTCTGCCTCGGAGATCGTTGCCGGTGCCCTTCAGGATCACAAGCGTGCCGTGGTGATGGGTACCCAAAGCTTTGGCAAGGGGTCGGTGCAGACCATCCTCCCCCTCAACAGCAACGCGGCCATCAAGCTCACCACAGCCCGTTATTTCACGCCCAGCGGGCGTTCGATCCAGGCCAAGGGCATCGTCCCGGACATCATTGTTGAGGAAACGCCAGGTGGCGCTTCACGGGAGCGTGTGCGTGAGGCCGATCTTGACCGCCATCTTGGCAATGGCCGGGAGACCGAACCACCGAAGGTGGAGGCGGCTCCGTTGCCGAAGAAGGAGTCTGCGCCCAAGTCGAAGGACAAGCCGAAGGGCGATCCGGACGACGAAACCAAGCCGCCATTCGAGATTGCCGGCAAGGATGATTATCAGCTTGCCCAAGCCGTGAATTTGCTCAAGGGCCTGCAGATCCTCCAGAATAGCGGAAAGTGACTCGGATGCCGGAGGGGTGACGATGCGACGTGAGACTGCTTACAAGCTGGCTGGACGCAAGCACGGAAGTCATCATCATCCGGGCTCCGGTATCGCCAAGACCCGTGAGATCCGTTTCAAATCCTTTCCGGCGGGGCAGGTTCGTCAGGCGCAGCGTTCCTTGGCGGCGCTGAGGGGGGTTCAGGTTGAACCGGGGCATCACGAGCTCTCGCTCGTTGTGCATTACAACGTTCTCGACTACACCCTTGAGCTTCTTGAAGACGCGCTGATCAGTGGGGGGTTTCAGCTTGATCGACCGCTTTTCGTGCGGCTGCACCGTGCCTTGATCTATTACGTTGAAGAAACGCAGGTGCACAATCTTCGTTCCCCCGAGCGTCTCATCAAGCAGTCGCACGAGGTGTATATCAGCGCTTACGCTGCCCATCCCCACGGGGATCACGACGATACGCCGCCGGACCTGCGGGAGTTCAAGTAGGCACCTGGCTCATCGCATCTTCGGCGCCTGCCGGGCGCCGCATCGCTGTTTTCACTCTCCATGAACGACGATCAGCTCCTGCGCTATTCTCGCCATATTCTCCTGCCCCAGATCGGTATTGAGGGTCAGGAGGCCATTGTTGCGTCCCGGGTGCTGGTGGTGGGGGCCGGCGGACTGGGGTCGCCTGCAGCCATGTATCTGGCGGCAGCCGGGGTCGGGACATTGGTTCTGGCGGATGGCGATACGGTGGATCTCACCAATCTGCAGCGGCAGATCCTGCACAGCCAGGATGGCGTGGGGCGTTTGAAGGTTGAGTCGGGACGCGACAGCCTGATGCGTCTCAACCCCGAGGTGAAGCTTGTTCCGTTGGCGTGCAGGCTTGAGGGCGCTGCGCTGGAAGAGGAGGTCGCCCTCGCCGACGTGGTACTGGATTGCTCCGACAACTTTGTGACGCGCCACGCCATCAATCGTGCATGCGTGGCGGCGGGCACGCCCCTGGTTTCCGGGGCTGCGGTGCGTTTTGACGGTCAGGTCTCGGTCTTTGATCTGCGCAATGACGACAGCCCTTGCTATCACTGCCTGTTTCCCGAGGGCGAGGATGTGGAAGAGGTGCGTTGCGCGGTCATGGGCGTCTTTGCACCGATCACGGGCATCGTTGGCGCTGTTCAGGCGGCAGAGGCGCTCAAGTTGCTGGCGGGCTGCGGTGAAACGCTCACCGGGCGCCTGCTTCTGCTGGATGCGTTGGACATGGACTGGCGGACGATCCGCCTCGGGCGCGATCCGGCCTGCCCGGTGTGCCTCTCACGTCGCGCCTGATCTGCGGCGGCGGGGGGCAAGAGCCCGCCACATCAGTATCAGCCCCAGCTTCTGTTGGCCCCAGAAATCATCGCGGGCCGCCATTGCCTCCGGGCTGTCTTCGTGTATGCCGGTCGCCGGGAGTTTCGCGCCCAGGTGAAGGGTGCCGAAAAGCACATCCCAGATGGGTAGCAGGATCGCGAAATTGCAGCCGTGGCGATAGGCTTCCCCGTCGGGCAGATCGATGGCATGGTGCCAGCGATGATAGCGGGGCCCCACGATAAGGTAGTCGCCAAAGCGCCCGAATCCGAGCCGTGTATTTGTGTGCGACAGGTTTTCCACGAGTCGAAGGGTGACCAGCAGGCCAATGAAGTGACCTGGTGGTACGCCGATCAGCAAGGACAGGCCGGCGAACCAGATACCCGCGATCAGGTCGTCCAGCAGATGATTGCGGGAGTCGGTCCAGAACGACATCTGCCGTTGGGAATGATGAATCCCATGCAGAGCCCACCACCCTCCCAGGGTGTGGGAGAGGCGGTGGCGCCAGTATTCGGCGAAATCCAGGATCAGAAGATAGATCAGGAAGCTTGCCAGAGGATGGGTGTCAAGCCCCGGCAGCCAGTCTTCAAGTTGCCTTGGAATCACATTGTGGAAGCGTAGCCAGCCATCCAGCGCCATGAAGGCGGGGGCCAGCAGGGTGAAAACCGCAAGCGGGATGATGCCCAGGCGGTTGAGCAGGGTGTACATCACGTCCACCCGAACGGCCCGGCGGTTGCGCCAGCGCTCTGCCGGCCAGAAGGCTTCCAGGGGGCGCAGAGCCGTATAGGCAATACCCAGTTCGAGAATCCCCATGAGAACGAACTCGATGCCCTCAAAGCCCATTTCCACGTACCCGGCCAGGCCCAGGGCAAATAGGACCGGCTGGACCAGACGGTCGAAGAGCCAGCCTTGCGCGCTGATGAACAGGTCGGTGAGAAAGGCATTCATGGGGCAGGCAGGCGGGCGAAACAGAATCCGCGGGACTTGAGGCCCGCGATCAGGGGGTCGAGCATGGGGGCGAAGGGATCCTTGCGGGACCAGATGCCCAAGTGGGCCATCAGAATGTCCCCATCCCGGACATGCTTCAGCGCCTTTTCCAGCAGCATTGAATTGGGATGGGTCTGGGAGGGGAGTTCGTCTCCCAGAAAGCCAGCGGGCGACCAATGGACATGCTGATAGCCGCACGCCCTGGCGGCTTGGAGGGTGAGCGGAGTTGTCCGTCCGCCGGGCGCCCGCCAGAGAGGGTCAAGGGGGCGTCCGGTGAGGGCCTCAAAGCGTGTATCAGGCGCCTTCAGTTCCGCACAGACCTCTGCAGCATCCAGCCTTACGATCCTGCCGTCCATGAGGCGGTAGGCGACGCGGCCATCGGGACCATCCTGGCGAAAACTGCCGTGGTGCCAGGTGTGGCTGCCAAAGGCGTGGCCCTCGGCCACCCGTGCTCGCCAGTAGTCGCCCCAGGCGGGGTCCAGGGCCTGATCACCTCGCACGGTGCGTTCCTGGGCGACGAAGAACGTTGCCTTGATCTGGTGTTTGCCAAGTATCTCGGCAATGGCTTCGGCATGTCGCATGTTGCCGGTGTCCAGCGTCAGGAAGAGCGTGCCCTTGCAGGTCGCCGGTGCGGCGCCATGGGCAAGACTGGCGGCACACATGAACATTGCCGCTACGATGGGGCGGATCTTCGTCATTGCCTTGGGGCGTGGTTGATGAAGGACACGCCGTGGGGCGAGCGACCCACCCGGATCGAGTGCGAGAGCTGCTTTTGCTCCAGGTTTACAACCTGCACTTTTCGGGCAAAGCGGGCGGTGGCCCACAATTCCTTGCCATCTGCACGGATTTCCATGTCATCCGGACCGCCGGGAACGTCGTAGCGCTCGACGACGCGCAGATCCTGCATGTCCACGAGGGAGATGCTGCCATTGATGGTGCGATTGGAAACAAAGACGTGGCGACCGTCTCCCCGGGGCAGGAAGTTGTGGGCGCCACGGGCCGTGACGATGCGCGTGATGGTCTTTCGGGCGCGCCAGTCGATCACTTCCACGTAGTCGGCCCCCATGATCCCGACCAACAGGTAGCGGTCGTCGGGTGTCATGTGGATGCCCGCGGGGGTCGGTCCCACCGGGTGCCGCCAGGCGGGTTGGCGGGTCTTCAGATCGACGGCGAGGACTTCATTGCTGTCCTGCAGGGTGATGAAGACGAACTGGCTGGCCTTGTCGAATGCCATGTGGGAGGGTGTCTTCTCCGCGGGTATCCGTGCGGCCAGACTGAAATCGGCTGCCCGGTAAAGATCCACGCGGTCGAGGCGCAGGGAGTTGGCAACGAACCAGGTCTTGTCGGGTGAAAAGCCGATCTGATAGGGGTCTGAAATGTTCTTGATGCGCTTCAGCTCCTTGCCGGTACGGGGGTCAAGAAACACCAGCTCATTGGAGACTGCGCAGGCGATGATGACCGCACTGTCGTCGGGCATCGCCATGAGGTGATGGGGCTCCTTGCACACCGGTGCGCGGCCGGTTTCCTGGTAACTGCGGGTATCGACGAAGCTGACGCTCTCGTCTACCGAGTTCAGGATGATGGCGGTTTCGGCGTGAAGCCCATGGGAAACAAGGCTGAGGGTAAGGGCAAGGGAAGCGGTCAGGCGGAGAGGCGTCATCAAACAATGGGTGGTTTTCGGTAGCGGGCCTTCCTTAACGCCATCCCGCCCGCTTCGATGACGCAAACTTCATGCGTCTGTCAAAGGTTTGCAGATTCGGCCCTGGACGAAGCGGGCCGTGCGCGGGGCGGTCAATCAGGTCGGGCGATGATGCGCAGATCGCGGCCCACAAGGCGCACATCGTGGAAGGCGAGCGGGCGCTTGCCTGTCAGGCTGCTCAGTGCGGGCAGGTTGAACAGCCCCTGTGCTGCGTCGCCCACAAGGGCCGGCGCGAGATACAGGACCAGCTCGTCGACGCAGCCTTCCTTGAGTAGCGAGCCATTGAGCTTGAAGCCACTTTCCGCAAGGACCTCGTTGAGACCGCGACGGCCCAGCTCGATCAGCAAGGCCTGGAGATCAACCTTGCCGCCGTCGTTGGGAAGGACCACCACTTCGGCCCCTCGTCGCTCAAGGGCCGCAATGCGTTCGGTGTCGTGGATGGCGGCCGCTACAAGGACTGGCCCCCCATCCAGCAGACGCGCATTGAGGGGGGTTTCCAGGCGGGCATCAACAACCACGCGCAAAGGCTGGCGCTCGGTTGGCACCGCCCTGACGGTGAGTTGCGGGTCATCGTCACGCACGGTGCCGATACCGGTGAGCACGGCGCAGGAGCGCGCGCGCCAACGGTGGGCATCACGACGGGCGTCCTCGCCGGTGATCCATTGGGAAACCCCATTCTCAAGGGCGGTCTTGCCGTCCAGGGTGGCAGCCGCCTTGAGGCGAAGCCAGGGGCGCCCCCGGGTCATGCGTGAGATGAAACCGATATTGAGCTCCCGCGCCTCGATCTCCTGAACGCCGGAGATGACGACGATGCCTGCGTCCCGGAGGCGGGCGAGGCCGCGCCCCGCTACCAGCGGGTTGGGATCTTCCATTGCAACCACGACCCGCGCCACACCCGCGTTGACGAGTGCTTCGGCACAGGGGGGCGTGCGTCCGAAATGGGAACACGGTTCCAGGGTCACGTAGGCCGTTGCGTTGCGGGCCTGCTCGCCCGCCATGGCAAGGGCATGGACCTCCGCGTGGGGCTCGCCGGCCCGCACGTGCCAGCCTTCGCCAACGATGCGATCCTCGCGGACAATGACGCAGCCGACGCGAGGGTTGGGGGTCGTGGTGAGGAGCCCGCGTTTCGCCAGTTCGAGGGCGCGGGCCATCCACCGGTAGTCATCGGCGGTGGCGGTCATCTGAAAACCCTCAGGATGTCTTGGGGGGGCGACCACGGGGGCGGGTGCTGACCTCCCGGATCACTTCCGAGAACTCGTCCACATCCTCGAAGGCCCGATAGACCGACGCAAAACGGATATAGGCAACCTTGTCGAGCTTCTTCAGCTCCCGCATCACCAGTTCTCCGATGCGTTCGGAAGGAATCTCGCGCTCGCCGGAGGAGAGCAGCTTGGCCTCGATGCGGTCAACGGCGGCTTCCACGCTTTCGGCGGTGACCGGCCGCTTGCGCAGTGCCAGGCTCAGGCTTCCGAGCAGCTTGTCACGGCTGTAGTCGGCACGGCTGCCATTCTTCTTGACCACCTGGGGCATCTTGAGGTCGATGCGCTCATAGGTGGTGAAACGCTTGTCGCAGGACAGGCAGCGACGGCGGCGCCGGACAATGTCACCGTCCTCGTTCTCACGGGTGTCGGTGACCTGTGTGTTGTCGGCGCCGCAGAAGGGACAGTGCATGCTCTGGCCTGCCTGCCGGTACGCGTGTTACGCCCCGTAAACCGGGAACTTGCGGCACAGCTCGGCAACCTTGGCGCGCACGTTCTCGGTGGTGGCTTCATCATTGGGTCTGTCGAGCACATCGGCGATAAGGTGCGCAATGCGTTCGGCCTCGATCTCGGTGAAACCACGGGTGGTCATCGCCGGGGAGCCGATGCGGATGCCGGAAGTCACGAAGGGCTTCTGGGGGTCGTTCGGGATCGAATTCTTGTTGACGGTGATGTGGGCACGACCCAGCGCGGCTTCGGCTTCCTTGCCGGTGATGTTCTTGGACTGGAGGTCGACCAGGAACACGTGGCTTTCCGTGCGGCCGGAAACGATGCGCAGACCACGCTCTTCACCCAGCACACGCGCCATCACGCGGGCGTTGGCGATGACCTGTTCCTGATAGCGCTTGAACTGGGGCTCGGCGGCTTCCTTGAAGGCCACGGCCTTGGCCGCGATGACATGCATCAGCGGACCACCCTGAAGACCCGGGAAGATGGCGGAGTTGAGGGCCTTTTCGTGCTCGGCCTTCATTAGGATGATGCCGCCACGGGGGCCACGCAGGGTCTTGTGGGTGGTGGAGGTGACCACGTCGGCGTGGGGCACCGGGTTGGGGTAGTAGCCCGCCGCGATGAGGCCGGCGTAGTGGGCCATGTCCACCCAGAAGATTGCGCCGATCTCTTTGGCGATCTTGGCGAAGCGCTCGAAGTCGATGCGCAGGGAGTAGGCGGAGGCGCCGGCGATGATGATACGCGGCTTGTGCTCGCGGGCCAGCGCTTCCATCTTGTCGTAGTCGATCTCTTCGTTCTTGTCGAGGCCGTAGGCGACGACGTTGAACCACTTGCCGGACATGTTCAGGGGCATGCCGTGGGTCAGGTGGCCGCCTTCGGCCAGGCTCATGCCCATGATGGTGTCGCCAGGCTTGGCGAAGGCCATCAGCACCGCTTGGTTGGCCTGGGAGCCGGAGTTCGGTTGCACGTTGGCGGCTTCTGCACCGAAGAGGGTCTTGAGGCGTTCGATGGCGAGCTGCTCGGCCAGATCGACGAACTCGCAACCACCGTAATACCGCTTGCCCGGATAACCTTCCGCATACTTGTTGGTGAGCTGGGAGCCCTGGGCTTCCATGACGGCTGCACTGACATAGTTCTCGGACGCGATCAGTTCGATGTGATCTTCCTGACGGCGGTTTTCGGCCTCAATGGCTTGCCAGAGTTCGGGGTCGACCTTGGCGAGGGTATTTTGCTTGGAAAACATGGTGATCCGGGTGGGTTTGAGTCAAAAGGGGAGTTTAACACGGCCCTCCGTGCTTACCGAAAGCCGGTGTTCCAAAACAGTGCGGGCCCATCCCATTCGAGGGGCGGGCCCGCCGGGATGACGCTTTTCAAACCCGGAAGTGGCTGACCTTGGCTTCCAGGTCGGCAGCCAGCTGTTCCAACACCGCGGTCTGTCCGTGGGTGTGCCGGGTGATCTGGTTGTTCAGCTCGGCCATCTGGGCGATCCGTTCGACCCCGCGGGCGACGTCCTGGCTGGCTGCGCTTTGTTCCCGCATGGCGTCGGCGATGTCGTTGACTGCGCTGGTGGTACGGTTGCTCTCGTTGCGAATGGAGTCGAGCACGGAACCCGAATCGGTGGCGAACTGGACGCCTTCGCGCACTTCGCTCGCGACGCCCTTGATCATGGCGACGACCCGATCAGCCTCACCCTGTACCTCGGAAACGGTGACAGAGATTTCCCGGGTGGAGCTGGCAGTGCGTTCAGCCAGTTTGCGCACCTCGTCGGCCACCACGGCGAATCCGCGGCCGCTTTCACCCGCCCGGGCTGCCTCGATGGCGGCGTTGAGGGCGAGCAGGTTTGTCTGATCAGCAATTTCGTTGATGATCTTGCCGATGTTGGAAATACGGGCCGAACGCTCGGAAAGCAAATTGACGGCTTCGCCGGCCTTGCCGATCTCGTCCGAGATACGGTCCATGCCGCTGATCATGTTCCGGACCTTGATGCCGCCGTCGTCGGCGTGGGCCTTGGCCTGCTGGGTGATGTCGCGGGCCAGTGCCGCGCTGTCGGACACGTGACTGATGCTGACGGACAGTTCCTCGATGGCGGAGGCGAGGCCGGCAGCAGCCTCGCTCTGGGAGGAAGTGCCGTTGACCACTTCATCCGAGCCCAGCCTCAAGGTGCGTGCCGACTCCTTGACCGTGTTGGCGGTGCGGATCACGTCGCTGATCAGCGTTCCGATCTTGCGGGTGGTGCCGTCTAAAGAGCGGGTGATCTGGTCAAGTTCGTTGGCACTGTCCGCCGCAGTTTCGGGGAAGCGAACACTCAGATCACCATCTCCGATGCGGTGAGTGGCCTCAAGCAGGCCTTTGATGGGTGACAGGCGATTGCGGGTGATGAAGAACAGTACGATGGTGAGCAGGAGCGCACCCCCGACGCACAGGGCAATCAGGTTGTTGCGAAGCTGGCGGGCCTCCACGGTGAATTCATCAATGAAGCTCCCGGTCGCAACAATCCAGCCCCAGGCGGGTGCGCTGTCGAACACGACCATCTTCGGCGCCATATCAGGGCTCTCCGGGCTGCTCCAGGCGTAGGTCATCGCCCCTTGTTTGCGCCGAATCTGCTCGGCAACGATGGCGCTGAGTGCCGGATTGCCAATCTCGCCCAGGGTCTTCCCGGCATGACCGGGGTAGTGGATGAGTTCCGTCTTGGTGGTGTCGTCCTGGGGTGAAAAGATGTAGGCATAGCCGGTGGCGCCCGACTTGATCTCGCCGAGGGCCTTGAACAGACGATCCATATCCGCCTGGATATCCACCCGGGCTGCGATTGCGCCCACCACCTTGCCTCCGTCGTCGAGAATGGGCTCGATGGCCGAGATGTAGTACTTGCCGGCGCGTTTCACGACGCCCGTATAGCTCTTGCCTGCCAGCAGTGCTCTTACTTCGGGACTGTTTCCTGGAATGGTGGTGCCTTCGGTGCTCTTGCCGTCCTTTGTCTTGAGCAAGGTGGCGCCTCGCACGAATTCGTCTCCTACCCGGATCAGCAGGGCGGGGTCTGCGTCGATTTGGCGTTTGATGCTCTCGAGCACGGCGGTATTGCCGTTGATGATGCGATCGCCGCTGCGCACGACCGGGACCTGATACGTGCCGGATGCCACGGTGTCGGGGCCGAACCGCAGTTTTCCCGTCGTGTCCTTCAGCCGCGCCAGGCCCTTGTTGGCCTGGGATGTGGCGTTACCGTAGCTGAGCTCCAGCATCCGGACGATACCCCGGATCTGATTGTTGAGCTCCTCTTCCGTCTTGGCGAGTGCTGCACGTTCGGTAAAGTAAGTTGTGAAAGCGATCAGCGCACTGAAGATCAGGATGCTGACGACGCTTGCGGCAAGGGCAATCTGGTGGATAAGGGACAGGCGATTCAGTTTCAACATGGAGACTCCGGCAGGGTTTGCCAGCTTGGCAACGTCATGTACGCTGCAAACGGCCGGAGTCGGGATTACTTTAGCGTCTCAGCGGTTATCAAGGCCCGGATCAGGCGTTGGGCAACTCGTCCAGTGCGTTGTTCAGGTGCCGCTGGTCGGCCCAGGCGATCAGCTGCCAGTCCGCTCCATCCAGGGCGATCCAGTTCAGTGCCGCGTTGGGAATGGTGAAATCCCGGGGCGACTCGAGGGGCTTGCCGGTGGCAAGGCGGTGGGCGATGTCAAGGACGCCGCCATGGGTGACCACCAGCACGCTGCCGCCCCGATGGCGAGTCGCAATCTCATGGAGGGTCTCGTGGATACGCGCGGCAAACTGCTGCAGGCTTTCACCGCCGCCGGGAAACACGAAGTCGGGATCCCGGCTTTCGAAGCGGTGGTAGTCCTCGGGAAAACGCGTTCGGGCTTCGTCATACGTAAGCGCCTGGAAGACCCCATAGTGTCGCTCACGCAGGCGGGCATCAAGGACGGCCTGCAAGGCGCATCGAGCGGATATGGTGTCAGCGGTCTGGCGGGCACGGCGCAGATCGGACGCATAGGCGGCATCGAAGCGTTCACCGGACAGGCTGAGGGCGGTGGCACGAGCCTGGGCGAGGCCGGTGTCATTGAGAGGGATGTCAATATGGCCCTGGAGGCGCCGTTCGGCGTTCCAGGCTGTTTCTCCGTGGCGAACCAGACAGATGCGGGTGGTCATGATGGACGGCTGGCGGCGATAGCTAGGTAGAGGGTGTTCAAGTATCGCATGCCCCACTTGAACCGCGAATCACCCCCGTCGCCCGGAAAAGCAGGGGCCGGATCGGGCCTATGGGCCTGTTGACGCAACGGTAGGCGTAATCCCTGATTGTTGCAGAATCCATCTCGCCGATAATCCCAGCCCAGCAAACACGGGCTTTCGCGGGCCCTTCAGCCGAATTTCACACTAAAGGAGGTGCGGGACGTGCAAGCCCTGCTCAAGTTATCACGCGCTATCGATGCGCTTTCGGAGGGGGTAGGCAAGGCGACGATCTGGCTCGTCCTGGTCGTCACCCTCATCAGCGCTGCCAACGCCTTCGTGCGTTACACCTTCAATTACAGCTCTAACGGTTTGCTCGAGATCCAGTGGTATCTTTTTTCTGCGATCTTTCTGCTATGCGCTGGTTACACGCTGATGCGCAACGAGCACGTGCGCATCGACGTGATCTCCGGCCGCTTCTCGCCCCGCACCCATGCCTGGATTGACATCATCGGCACGCTTTTCTTCCTCGCGCCGATGGCTGTGGCCGTTCTGTACCTGTCGTGGCCGATCTTCATCAATGCCTACCTCAACAACGAATATTCCTCCAATGCCGGCGGCCTGATCGTGTGGCCGGTCCGCGCCCTTGTTCCCATCGGGTTTTCCCTGTTGATCCTTCAGGGGGTATCTGAGCTGATCAAGCGGTTTGCCTTTCTGAGAGGCCTCATTCCTGATCCCAACGCCAAGCCGAAGGCGCCCTCCGCCGAAGAGGAACTGGCAAGGGCCATCAAACAGCAACGTGGGGAGGCCGCGTAAATGGAATTCATCGCTGCCAACATGGCACCCCTGATGTTCGGGTCGCTGGTGCTGTTCATGCTTTTCGGCTACCCGGTGGCCTTCGCCCTGGCCGCCAATGGCATCGTCTTCGGCCTGATCGGGATTGAGCTGGGCATGCTCACTCCGGCCCTGTTCCAGGCCTTGCCTGACCGCATTTTCGGTGTCATGTCCAATGACACACTGCTGGCCATCCCTTTCTTCACCTTCATGGGCCTGATTCTCGAACGATCAGGCATGGCGGAGGATCTCCTCGATACCATCGGCCAGCTCTTCGGCCCGGTGCGTGGCGGTCTGGCCTTCGCGGTGATCTTCGTCGGCGCGATCCTGGCGGCGACCACCGGCGTGGTGGCCGCTTCGGTGATCTCCATGGGCCTCATCTCCCTGCCGATCATGATGCGTTATGGCTACGACGAGCGTCTCGCATCCGGCGTCATTGCCGCATCCGGCACGCTGGCGCAGATCATCCCCCCGTCGCTGGTGCTGATCATCATGGCCGACCAGCTAGGTCGGTCTGTCGGTGACATGTATCAGGGTGCGCTGGTCCCCGGCCTGGTGCTGACCGCCTTCTACGTCGTTTACGTCGCCCTCGTTGCGGTGTTCAGGCCCAGTGCCGCACCGGCCCTTCCCCCCGAGGCGCGAACCCTGCGCGGCGGAAAGCTGCTGCTGCGGGTACTGACTTCCCTGGTGCCGCCGCTGCTGCTGATCTTCCTGGTGCTGGGCACCATCTTTCTGGGGATCGCGACCCCCACCGAGGGGGGAGCCATGGGGGCTGCCGGCGCCCTGGTCATGGCCGTGATGCGCAAGCGGCTGAGCGTTGCCCTGCTCAAGCAGGCCATGGAGAGCACCGCCAAGCTGACCACCTTTGTGATCTTCATCCTGATCGGCGCCCGGGTCTTTTCCTTGACCTTTTACGGTGTCGAAGGTCACCTGTGGGTCGAACACCTGCTGGATGACCTGCCCGGTGGTCAGGTGGGCTTCCTGATCGTCGTCAATATCCTGATCTTCCTGCTGGCCTTCTTCCTCGACTTCTTCGAGCTGGCCTTCATCGTGGTGCCCCTGCTGGCGCCGGTCGCCGAGAAACTCGGGATTGATCTGATCTGGTTTGGCGTGTTGCTGGGTGTCAATATGCAGACCTCCTTCATGCATCCGCCCTTTGGTTTTGCCCTGTTCTACCTGCGTTCGGTGGCGCCGCCGTCCATCAAGACCACCCAGATCTACTGGGGTGCCGTGCCCTTCGTGGTCATCCAGATCATCATGGTCGGTGTGCTGATTGCGTTCCCGCAGCTAGTGACCATGGGCCTTGATGCACAGGTCAAGGTGGATACCGACCAGGTGGAGATCGTGGTACCGGAGGGTGACGCCCAGGACGACTCACCGGTCCGGTTTGACGATGAGCCGGCTGCTGGTGTTCCTCCGGCCGAAGGGGGTGAGAAGGACGCAATCCCTGCACCGAGTGCCGATGACGATGCCGCCAAAGCCCTTGAGAAAGCCTTGCAGGGCGACAAGAAATAGCTGATGCATCAGGTTTGCCTGAAACCCGGGGTGAAAACCCCGGGTTTTTTCGTTCAGGGCTCCGGGAATGCAGGATGAGCAAATACAATGCGCATATTTATCACGCCTGCCTGAATGATGGAAAAGCAAGACAACGCGCTCCCTGTGGTCTTCAGTGGGGAGGGCAGGGACTACTTCGGGATCTGGGTAGTGAATCTGCTGCTGACCGTCCTGACCCTCGGAATCTACTCCGCCTGGGCCAAGGTTCGCCGCATGCATTTCTTCTACCGACACACATCACTTGCCGGTTCAGCCTTTGACTATCACGGCGAACCGCTTTCCATCCTCAAGGGGCGGACACTCGCCTTCCTGATGTTCATGGCCTACCAGATCTCCGCCGAAGCACAGCCCATGGTCGCGGCAATCGTCCTGCTGGTCCTGATGGCGGTCATGCCCTGGCTGTTGCACCGCTCCCTGTGCTTCCGGATGCACAACAGCAGTTATCGCGGCCTGCGTTTCGTGTTCCGGGGGAGCGTGAGGCAGGCCTATGTGGTCTTTCTCGGGCTGCCCCTCCTGATTCTGCTCTCGCTTGGCCTGGCCTTTCCCCTGTGGGTGCATGCCCTGAAGGTCTATCAGTACGGCAGCAGCGCTTTCGGCCGTAGCGGCTTCCACTGCGCCCTTTCCCGGGCCGAGATTTATCGTATCTACCTCGTTGCCGGTATGGTGGCCATCGGTGTAACCGTCGCCATCACGCTTCTGCTTGGCCTGGGCGTTGCAGAGACGCTGTCTGTGGAAGAAGGGGCCGAGACCCGGGCGCTGGCGATGGTGGGCGGCGTGGCTCTGCTGGCTGGTTCTGCGATGATGCTGTGTGTGGCGCCCTTCGTGGCGGCGGGGGTGCAGAACGCGGTATGGAACGGTCTGAGTCTCGGGCCGCACCGGTTTCGTAGCGCTGTGTCCGGGCGTCGTCTGGTCTTCATCACCCTCACCAACCTGCTGGGTGTCATTCTCACCCTTGGTCTTTATCGCCCCTTTGCCGAGCTGCGCCTGATGAAGTATCGCTTGCAGAGCATCTCGATGCTTCCCGATGGAGACCTTGACGATTTCGTGGCCCTCATCGAGGCTGATGTTGCCGCCATTGGAGAAGAGAGCGCTGAAATGTTTGATGTGGACGTGGGCCTCTAGGCCGTGGATCTGTCTGATCCCCCAGTGGCAGCGCTGTATTTCGACGGATGCTCGTCGCGCGCGCGCCCGGTCATGCTGTCGGTTGTCGGTGGCGAGCTGGTGATGTGCGGTGAGGGCGTCCAGCGGCGGGAGCTGTTGGTGGTACTGCGCCTCTCGGAGCCTCTGGGCCGCTCCCCCCGGCTGGTCACCTTTCCCGATGGTGCCCACTGTGAGGTATCCGATGATGCCGCATTCCGGCGCATGCTGGCGCTTAGCGGTCACCGGGACGCCCCGGTGGTGCGCTGGCAGTTCTCGCGGACGGCGGTGGTGGCGTCCCTTGCCATGCTGCTCGCCTGTCTCGTGCTGGCCCATGAGTGGCTACTGCCCCGTTTGGCCCGTCAGGTGGCAGAGCGGGTGCCGGCAGACCTGGCAACGCGGGTGAGCGATGAGACCCTTGCCATGCTGGACGCCAATGTCTTCGGGCCAAGCCAGTTGCCGGTGACCCGTCAGCAGGCCCTGTCCGCGCGCCTGGCCACCCTGAAGCAGGCCGACATGCCGGCGGTGCGCCCGCAGTTGCTGTTTCGCCAGGGTCGGCCCATGGGGGCCAATGCCCTGGCCCTGCCTTCCGGCTTGATCGTTGTGACGGACGAGCTGGTGGCACTGGCCCGCAACGACGAGGAGATCCTTGGCGTGCTGGCCCACGAGATGGGCCATGTCAGCCGGCGCCATGGCTTGCGCCTGGCCATCGAGAGCTCCGCCGTCGGCCTGTTTGCCGCCTGGTACATCGGTGATGTCAGCGCCCTGTTGGCAGGGGTGCCGGCGGCTCTGTCCCAGGCGCGCTACTCCCGCGGCTTCGAGCGCGAGGCCGACGACTTTGCCGCACGTCTATTGGTGCTCAATGGGATCCCCGTCGGGCGTCTTGCGGACATCCTCGAACGGATGGACGGGCCGCCGGAGCGGTTGGAGAACGGGAGCAGGACGGGTAGCGAGCAGTCGCGGTCGCCCTTTGCCTATTTCGCGACCCATCCCCTGACCGCCGAGCGCATCCATCGCCTGCGGGCGGCGCGTTGATGGCGCGGGTCAGGGCGCCTGACAGAGCCGGTTGCGGCCGCTCGCCTTGGCTTCGTAGAGCGCCTTGTCACTGCGGGTCACGAGGTCCGCTGCCGACTCCCCGGGGAGCCGGCTGGCCAGACCGATGGATGCGGTGATGTGTGCGAGGCGCTCGCCCGTGCGGCTGTCCTTGAGCACCAGCCGCTCAATGGAAAGCCTGAGTGTTTCGGCAAGCTCCACCGCCTGTTTGAGGGTGCCGCCACAGAAGATCAGCGCGAATTCCTCCCCGCCATAACGGTAGACGGACACACCGACCCGCGCCACGTTGTTCAGTTGGGCGCCGACCAGACTCAGCACCCGGTCACCCACCGGATGCCCGAAGCGGTCATTGAACTGCTTGAAATGGTCGATATCCAGCATGGCGAGGTGGATGACCGGAGCCCTGTCTCCGTGCCCCATGAACTGGCCCAGTTCTGTGTCGAAGGCCCTGCGGTTGTATACCCCGGTCAGTTCGTCGTGCATGGCGTTCTGACGCAGGGCTTCCATTTCGTTGCGCAACCGCAGGATCTCGGCATTCGCGGCGCTCAGACGCTGCTCGAAACGTGCGGTGCTTTCGTGCATGGCCGTAGAGCCCTGCAGGAGCTTCTCGACGGTTCCGAACACGTCGTCGATGGAGGCGCTGACGGAAGCCGGGCCACGCAGATCACGACTGCATTCGTCGAGCAGGGAGTTGAAGGACTGGGTGCCGGCGATGGTGGCGTGAAGGTCCTTGCCTATTCCCTGGACCATCTGTTCAAGATCGTCCTTCATCCGCCCCAGGGCAAGCTCCTGGCTACCCGTCGGCGATATGTGCGTCTTGAAGAGATCTTCAGCCTTGCTGACCGGGATCGTGCCGTACGCAGCGACGATATCGTCGATCCGCTGGTTCAGGGTTGGATCCTCGTTGGCGACGTAGGTGTACCAGAGTGCATAGTTGAGGGGCGTGACGGGAATTCCGTGCTTCACCATGATGGGGACGGCCTTGCGCAAACGCTCGGCTGCCTGCTCGACTGAACCGCTGATCACAATTCTTCTCCCTGAATTGCCACGGTGCGGGTGAGGTCCGTGGTAGGTTTGTTTGATTGTCGTGTCGGCCGGTGCGACATGCCGAAGTGGTGTTATCGGCATATGCCGATGAAAGTTCGTCATAACTTGTTAAAAGACGGTGTCAGCCAAACAAAGAAAAACGGCGCCCAGGGGCGCCGTCGTTCCGACCGCGAGGGATCGCCTCGCCGGGGTGATTCAGGTTTCGTGCATCACCGTGCCTTCCACCAGCGTGAAGCGAACCCGCCCGGGCAATTCCAGGCCCAGGAACGGTGTGTTTTTGCCCTGGCTGCGGAGCATGTTGCGGGTGATCAGCTGGTGGCAGTCGGGATCGAAGATGCAGATGTCTGCCCGCGCGCCAACCGACAGATGGCCGCCTTTGGCGATGCCAGCGATCTTTGCTGCTTCGGAGGTTATCCGGGCCAGGGCTTCCATCAGCGGTAGCTTGTGTTCGGCAGCCCACTTGAGCGTCAGGGGAAGGAGCAGCTCGAGACCGGTGGTGCCGGGCTCGGACTCGCTGAAGGGCGCCTGTTTCGCATCGTCATCCACCGGGGTGTGATCCGAGCAGATTGCGTTGATACGACCATCAGCCAAGGCCTGGGACAGGGCGATGCGGTCGCGCTGGCTGCGCAGGGGCGGGACGACGTGGCAGTGGGGGTTGAAGTAGCCGATGTCCATGTCGCAAAGGTGCAGGTGGTGGGCGGCCACGTCGCAGCTCACGTCCACGCCATCCTTGCGGGCCTGTTCGATCAGGTCGAGGCTTTCCGCGCAGGACAGGCGGGTGATATGCAGGCGAGCGCCCGTCTGGCGGGCCAGGCGGAGGTAGGTGTACAGGGCGACGATCTCGGCACTGGCCGGAATGCCGGGCAGGCCGAGGCGCGATGCAACTTCGCCATCATGGGCGACGCCGCCACGGGCCAGGTAGGGGTCGAGGGGTTGCAGCCACACGCGAAAACCGAAAGTGGCGGCATATTGCATGGCGCGGGACAGCACCCGGGTGTCGAGAATGGGGGTGTTGGCCTGACTGAATGCCACACAGCCGGCTTCCACCAGCTCGGCCATCTCCGATAGCTGCTCGCCCTTCAGGCCGATGGTGAGGGCACCTACCGGATAGACGTGGGCGCGGTTGAGCTTTTTGGCCCGGTAGCACAGCATCTCGACCAGACCGGGCTCATCCAGTACCGGATCGGTGTCAGGGGGAATGGCCAGGCTGGTGACGCCACCCGCCATGGCCGCGTCCATTTCGGATTCAAGGGTGGCCTTGTATTCAAAACCGGGTTCGCGGAGGCGCGCGGCCAGATCGATCAGGCCGGGGGCGACGACAAGGCCGCTGGCATCGATGGAGCGGGCTGCGGTGAAGCCGGCGGGGGCAGACCCCACGCCGACGATCTTGCCGTCGGCGATGAAGAGATCCCGGGGGGCGTCGATCTTGTTGGCCGGGTCGATCAGGCGGCCGTTGTGGATATGAATATTCATCGTACTGATCCGTTCAATGGCTGCCGAGCATGCTCATCACCGCCATGCGCACGGCGATACCGAAGGTGACCTGGGGCAGGATCACGGCCTGACTGCCATCGGCCACGGCCGAGTCGATCTCGACGCCCCGGTTCATGGGGCCGGGGTGCATCACGATGGCGTCGGGCTTCGCCAGGGCCAGCTTGTCGGCGGTGAGGCCCCAGACCTTGAAGAATTCCTGGGGGCTGGGGAGCAGGGCACCGTTCATGCGTTCGTTCTGGAGGCGCAGCATCATCACCACGTCAACGCCCTTGAGGCCTTCTTCCATGGTGGCGCAATAGCGCACGCCCATCTTCTCCACGTCGGTGGGGAGCAGGGTGCGGGGGCCGATGACGCGTACCTCGGGCACACCCAGGGTGGTCAGTGCCGCGATCTGGGAGCGCGCCACACGGGAGTGGAGCACGTCGCCGACGATGGCGACGGTGAGGTTGTGGAATTCCTTCTTGTAATGCCGGATGGTGTACATGTCCAGCAGCCCCTGCGTGGGGTGGGCGTGACGCCCGTCGCCGGCATTCACCACGTGGATATGGTCGCGGCCGGTGTTCTGCAGATGCTGGGCGATCAGATGCGGGGCGCCGCTGGACTCGTGGCGCACCACGAACATGTCGGCATGCATGGCACACAGGTTGTCCACGGTGTCGAGCAGGGTCTCGCCCTTCTTCGTGGATGAGGTGGCGACGTTGAGGTTGATCACGTCGGCCGACAGGCGCTTGGCGGCAATCTCGAAGGTGGTGCGGGTGCGGGTGCTGTTCTCGAAGAACAGGTTGAAGACGCTTTTGCCGCGGAGCAGGGGGAGTTTCTTGACTTCCCGCTCGGCCACTTCGGTGAAGGGGGCGGCAGTGTCGAGGATCTGGGTGATGATCCCGCGGGGCAGGCCGTCGAGGGTCAGAAGGTGCTGCAGTTCACCTTGCTTGTTGAGTTGGGGATTACGCATGGATCAGCCTCATGGTGAGGGCGCCGGAGTCGTCGCGCTCAAGTTGGAGGTTTTGCCCCGCCGGCAGTGGCGTGGGCAGGGTCAGGGCGCAGAAGCTCGCGGCAATGGGGAGCTCACGGCCGCCTCGGTCGATCAGTACGGCCAGATCCACCCGGGCGGGGCGGCCGTAGTCGAACAGCTCGTTGAGGGCGGCGCGGGTGGTGCGGCCGGTATACAACACGTCATCGACGATGACGATGTGGGCGGCTTCCACGTCAAAGGGGATCTTCGACCCGCGGGGTTGGGGGTGCAGGCCCTTGGCGGAGTAGTCGTCCCTGTAGAAGCTCACGTCGATGCTCCCCAGCGGCTGGGACAAACCAAGGAGCGCATGGAGACGTTCCGCCAGCCATACACCACCGGTGTGAATCCCCACCAGGCAGGTGTCGGGAGTGACCCGGGGGCGCATCGTCTCGGCAAGGGTGGCAATGAGCTGTTCGGCTTCAGGAAGGTGCATGGCGGGCGCTTTCGAAATACTGGAGCAGGATGATCTGGGCAGCTGCGGAGTCCAGCCGGGGCTTTTGCTTGCGCCAGCTTTGGTGACCGGCGTCTCTGAGGCGCTCTTCCGCTTCCACCGATGACAGCCGCTCGTCCACCAATGTGACGGGAAGTCCGTAGCGGCCGTGGAGCTGGTTGGCAAAGCGGCGACAGCGGGCGGTCATGGCGTGTTCGCTGCCATCCAGGTGTGTGGGCAGTCCGACCACCAGCGCGGCAGGCCTCCATTCGGTGAGGAGCTGCTCGATGGCCGCGAAGCGCACGGCATTGGCTTCGTCGGCGATCACCGCAAGGGGGTGAGCGTGGCCTGTTTCCGTTTCGCCCACTGCCACGCCGATGCGGGCCAGGCCGAAGTCGAAGCCGAGGACGGTTCCCACTCAGGCGTGTCCGGCGACGTCCGAGAGCTTGGCGAAATCCACGCCGAGGAGCTGCATGGCGGCCACCAGCCGCTCTTCGGAGGGCAGGTCGAAGACGATGGACAGATCGGCAGGTACGGTGAGCCAGGCATTCTGGGCGAGTTCGTGTTCGAGCTGGCCGGCGGACCAACCGGCGTAGCCGAGCGCCACCAGAACTTCGCCGGGCTCGCCGTCGGAGGCCAGGGACTGCAGCACGTCGCGGGAGCTGGTCAGGCCGATACGGTCGTTGACGGTCAAGGTGGAGTGCCATTTGCCCGCCGGGCGGTGCAGCACAAAGCCACGGTCGGACTGGACCGGGCCGCCGAAATAGACGGGCAGGTCGGCAAACTCGTGATGCTCAAGGGGGATGTCCACACGCTCGAACAGGGTGGCCAGACGCATATCGGTGGGGCGATTGACGATGACCCCCATGGCGCCGTTTTCGTTGTGTTCGGCGATGTAGGTGAGGGTGCGCGAAAAATTCGGATCGGCCATGGCGGGCATGGCGATCAGAAAATGATCGGTGAGGTTGATGGTCGTCGTAGTCACGGGCGCTATTTTAAGCCGAGGTGCCCGATTGTAGCGGCAACTTTTGGGGCATGCTTGCGTCCATCGATTCCCGCTCATCTGTTCCGACGTCCATGTCCTCCGCCCTTGTCTGGTTTCGTCGCGACCTGCGCGACTTCGATCACACAGCCTTGTACCACGCGCTTAAAAATTACCAACGGGTATTCTGCGCCTTTGTTTTTGATGCGGATATCCTGGATGCGCTTCCAAGGCGTGGCGATCGGCGGGTGGAGTTCATCCATGGTTGTGTCGCCGAGCTGGATTCGGCCCTTCGTGCGAGGGGCGGAGGACTGATCGTGCGGCATGCTCCCGCCAGGGAGGCGATTCCCACCCTGGCGCAGCGCCTCGGTGTCGATGCCGTGCTTGCCAACCGGGACTATGAGCCCGCAGCCCTGGCCCGCGACAGCGATGTCGCCGAGCGCCTGCGCCTCCTTGGAATCGGCTTTGCCGATTTCAAGGATCAGGTGATCTTCGAGAAAGGCGAGATCCTCACCCAGGGAGGGGGGCCATTCTCGGTGTTTACGCCCTACAAGCGTGCCTGGCTGAAGACGCTCACCGACTTTCATCTCAAGTCCTATCCGGTGGACAAGTACGCAACCCGTCTGGCGCCGCCGCCCGAGGGCGAGCGGGTGCCGGATCTGGCCACGCTGGGGTTTGATGTGACCAATCTGGCTGAGCTGGGCATCACGCCGGGCATGGTGGCCGGGCGTCGGCTCTTCGAGGACTTCCTCAAGCGCATCGGGCGCTACAAGGCCAGACGCGACTTCCCCGCGGTGAAGGGGGTGTCCTACCTGTCGGTGCACCTGCGTTTCGGTACCGTGTCGATCCGTGAGTTGGCCCGGGCGGCCCGGGATGCCGGCGGCGAGGGGGCGGACACCTGGTTGTCGGAACTGGTGTGGCGTGACTTCTACTTTCAGATCCTGTGGCATCACCCGCGGGTGGTGGGGGCGAGCTTCCGGCCCGAATACGACCGGGTGGCCTGGGATCGGGACCCGGCCTTGTTTGCCGCGTGGTGCGAGGGGCGCACGGGCTATCCCATCGTTGATGCGGCCATGCGCCAGATCAACCACAGTGGCTACATGCACAACCGCTTGCGCATGATCGTGGCGTCCTTCCTGACCAAGGATCTCGGTATCGACTGGCGTGAGGGCGAGGCCTATTTTGCCGAGCACCTGAATGACTTTGACCTGGCGGCCAACAATGGTGGTTGGCAGTGGGCCGCATCCACCGGCTGCGACGCCCAGCCTTACTTCCGCATCTTCAACCCGGTGACCCAGTCGGAGAAGTTCGACCCCGAAGGCACCTTCATCCGGCGTTATCTGCCGGAGCTGGCAAAGGTGCCCGACAAATACATTCACGCCCCGTGGACCCTGCCGCCCATCGACCAGAAGCTCGCTAGCTGCGTCATCGGTACCGACTATCCGGCACCCGTGGTGGACCATGCCAAGGCCCGGGAGCACACCCTGGCCCGGTTTGCGGTGGTCAAGGGTGCGGCGGCGGAGTCGGCCGGGGAGGCCTGATTCAGCCGCGCTGCGCGATGGCGATCAGCACGCTGCCCGCAACGGCATAGCCGTCGCCGTCCCGGTGGGGCGCGAGTTCCGTGGTCACCTCTTCTCGCAGCCGTGCCTGGGTGGCCTCGGGGAGGCGCGACAGGGACTCTGCGGCGCCCCCGGCCAAGTCAAGAAAGGCCTGCCAGTAGGTGTCGGCACAGGCAAAACGACAGGTGAAAGCATGGGGCTCCAGGCGGACCCGGCCGAAGCCCGCGCCTTGCAGCAGTGGCCCCAGCGTATCCGCCGTGCCCAGGCGGAACACGGAAGGGCGCGGCACTTTCGGGGCCGGCAGGAGTCGGGCGATGCAGTCCTGGGCGCGAGCGATCAGGGGCACTTCCTCCCGCGGGCTCCATACCGACAGGGCGATGCGTCCCCCCGGCCGGATCACCCGGTGCAGCTCCGCCAGGGCCTTGCCCGGGTCGGGAAAAATGAACAGGCCCAGCCCGAGCAGCGCGGCATCGAAACTCCCGTCGGCAAAGGCCAGGTGTTCGGCGTCGCAGGCGGCGGCGAGGAGGTCGGGCAAGCCTTCCTGCTCGGCGCGGCGCTGCCCCTCGGCGAGCATGCTCTCGGCAATGTCACTGGCCAGTACCCAGCCATCGGGCAGCACACGGCGCGCTGCGTCTCGGGCCAGGAGGCCGGGACCGGCGGCCAGATCAAGGATGTGTTCGCCGGGTGCCGGCGCTGCGGCGTTCAGGAGGGCGGTCTGCAGGCTGGCCCGGAGCGGCGCGCCATCGGCATAACGGGCCGCGATGCGGTTGAAGCCGGTGCGTTCCAAGGCCTTGAAGCGGCGGGCATCGAAGCCCGCGGAGGTGTTGTCTGTCGTCACGGAAGGAGTCCGGCAAACTGAAGGATGGGGTCGAGGTAGTCGTCCCAACGCGTGAAGCTGTGGTCGCCACCTTCCAGTACGCTCTGCCGGCAGCCGGCGTAGCGGGCTACCGCGTGGCGGTAGTCAAGCACCTCGTCACCGGTTTCGACCAGCAGCCAGTAGCGTTCGGGCCGGGTGATGGCCGCGGTCTCGATGGCCTGCAGTTCGGCGATGTGGGTCGGGGTGAAATCGAAGGCCTCGCCGGTATACATGTGGGTCTGGGTGCCCAGGTAGGCTGACAGGGACAGGGGAGCGATGACCGCCGGATTGACCAGTACGGCCCGAAGCCCGTGTTTTTCGGCCAGGTGGGTGGCGTAATAGCCGCCGAGGGAGCTGCCGACGACGGTGGGTGGGGTGGTGCAGCGGGCAATCTGCGCCTCGGCCAGGGCGATGGCCTCGCGGGCCGAAACGGGGAGCTGCTCACACCAGAAGGCGTCGTCAAGGCCCTGAGCGGCCATGCGGGCGCGCAGACTGCGAGCCTTCCACGATTCGGGGCCGGAGCGGAAGCCGTGAAGGTAGATGATCATTTGGTCTCGAAGCGGTCTTCCGGCCGCAGGCGGCCGGGCAAGGTGGTGCTCAGCCAGCGGCGCGCATCCGCGTCGTCGGCCAGGTGGGCCTGCCAGAAGGCGCTGCTGGCAGCCAGCAGATTGTCGCGGAAAACCGCGGGTTCGCGGCGGATGTTGAATACCGTGCCTTCAGCCTGGCTGCCCTGTCCGGCAAAGTCCAGGTGGGTGCCGTCGGCAAACACCAGCAAATATTTGTCGCCCGCGGGCATGTGGCGGTAGGGCAGTTCGCGATTCGCTGCGGTGATGTCGGACAGGCTCATCCCGTCGTCGCGGCTGCCGGTGATGCTCAGGAAGGGGAGTCTGACCTGCCCGAAGCGGTGGGTCAGCCCGGGGCCCTTGTCGGCATGGCGGGCGGAAGGGCTCAAGGCCAGGGCTGCCGCCACGCGGGGGTCGGCAGGCTCGGGTTTCTGTTCGGGGCGGCGTTCACCCGCCAGGAGCTGCACCGTAACCGCACCGAAGGAATGCCCGCACAGACCAATTTTCTGTACCCCGTTGATGACGTCGGGGAAGCATCCTTCCCGGCCGATGCGGCCGAGCACAAAGCGCAAATCGTCGGCCCGGCGGGTGAGCTCTTCCGGATTCATGGCCATGCGGAAGGCTTTCCGCAGGGCGAGGGGCGAGTTGTTGTGGAGCAGGCTGGTGTCACTGCCCGGGTGCTGCACGGCGATCGCCGCGAAGCCGAGCCCGGCCCAGTGGGATAGCCAGTCGGTCCCGCCTTCGCGGGAGCCCCCCAGCCCATGGGAGAAGAGGATCAGGCCGGCCGGGGCGGGGCGATCGGGCAGGTAGAGCTTGAGGGGCAGGCTGCGGGCCCGCCGGCTGTCATGGATGTCGGTGAGGTGGACGGCGTGGCTGAGGTGAGGGGCAGGGGCCGACGGCCCGGAGGGGGTCCGGGCCGGGTCAGTGCCAGCACTCAGTGCGCTGTCCATTCCACCAGGCCGAAGTGCCAGGTGGCGAGCACCACGATGCCGAAGGCGATGCGGTACCAGGCGAAGGGCACGAAATCGTGGTTGGAGATGTAGCGCAGCAGCCAGCGCACACACAGGAAGGCCGATACGAAGGCGGAGATGAAGCCCACCACCCACATGCCCAGGTCGTCCATGCTCAGCAGGGCACGCTCCTTGTAGAGCTGATAGATGGTGGCCATGCCCAGGGTGGGGATGGCCAGGAAAAAGGAAAATTCGGTTGCCGCGTGGCGCGAGAAGCCGAACAACATGCCGCCGATGATGGTCGAGCCCGAGCGCGAGGTGCCGGGGATCAGGGCCACGGCCTGGGCGAAACCCATCTTGAGGGCGTCCAGCGGGGTCATTTCGTCCACGCTGTGGATGCGGATGCTGTGCTGCCGGCGCTCGGCCCACAGGATCACGAAGGCGCCCAGAATAAAGGCGGTGGCCACCGGGATGGGAGCAAACAGCGAGGCCTTGATGGCCTTGCCGAAGATCAGGCCGAGAACGGCCAGGGGCAGGAAGGCGATGAAGAGGTTGAGCACCAGGCGGTTGGCCTCGGGCTGCCGGCCCAGGCCGGAAAAAGTGCGGATCACCCGTTCGCGGTATTCCCACACCACAGCGAGGATGGCGCCGGACTGGATGACAATCTCGAACAGCTTGCCCCGGTCATCGTTGAAGTTGAGCAGGTCGCCTGCCAGGATGAGGTGCCCGGTGCTGGAGATCGGCAGGAATTCGGTCAGGCCTTCGACCACGCCGAGTATCAGCGCCTTCAGGAGCAGGATGATGTCCATAAGCTATTGGATGTGCAGTGCGGAAAGAGCATCCATTATAGCGGTTGTGTATCGTATGCCTTTGCGCTCCTATGACACACTCTGCCACCGAAATCCGCTCAAGCCGGCCCGTACCGGGTCGATAAGATCCGGACCGTAACGATTGATGTCACTCATCAGCCCTGCCACCCCATGGCACCCCGTCAATGCTGAAGAAAATTCCTGTGGCCCGGCTGCGACCGGGCATGTTCATCCACGAACTCTGCGGCGACTGGATGTCCCATCCCTTCTGGCGTGCCCAGTTCGTCCTCAAGGGAGAGGGCGATCTGCGCCGCATTGTTGAAGCGGGTATCCCGCATGTCTATATCGATACCACGCGAGGACTCGATGACGTGGAGGCCGTTGCCGCGGAGCAGGTCCAGGCCGCTGTCGAGCAGGAAATCCTCGAAGCCTTGTCGGCGCCCCAGGAGCCGATAGTTCGCGTTTCGGTGCGTGAAGAACTGGCCCGTGCCAAACGCGTTCATGAGCAGGCCCACAAGGTGATCCGCAGCATGATGTGCGATGTGCGCTTGGGCAAGGCAGTGTCCCTCGACGATGCAGAGCCGGTGGTGGAGGCCATCACCGGTTCCGTGCTTCGCAACGGCGGTGCGCTGATGGGGCTGATCGGCATCAAGAACAAGGATGACTACACTTTTCTGCACTCTGTCAGCGTGTGTACGCTGATGATTGCCTTTGGCCGTTCCCTGGGTCTGGACGGCGAAGAGCTTCGGCAAGGGGGCATCGGCGGTTTGCTCCACGACATCGGCAAGATGAAGGTGCCCGATGAAGTGCTCAACAAGCCCGGCCGCCTCACCGACGCGGAGTTCGATCTGATCAAGCAGCATCCTGGCGATGGCCACGCGGTGCTGCTGGAAACCCCCGGCATCGGCGCCATTCCGCTGGACATTACCCGCCATCACCATGAGCGGCTTGATGGCAAGGGTTATCCTGATGGTCTGGCGGGCGACGCCATTTCCAGCATGGCGCGCATGGCCGCCATCGTGGATGTCTACGACGCGATTACCGCCGATCGCTGCTACCACAAGGGCATGCCCGCGGCGGAGGCCCTTCGCAAGATGTGGGAGTGGAGCAAGGACCACTTCGACCAGAAATTGCTCCAGGCCTTCATGCGTTGCGTGGGGATCTATCCGGTGGGGAGCCTGGTTCGGCTGGAGTCGGGCCGGCTGGGGGTGGTGATCGAGCAGAACGAAGGCAGCCTTCTGACACCCAAGTTGCGGGTGTTCTTCAGCACCCGATCAAACGGCTACATCAAGCCTGAACTGCTCGACTTGGGACGCAAGCTCGGCAACGGCGGTGGCGACCGAATCGTCTCTGCCGAGGCGCCGGACAAATGGGGGGTTGATCCCCAGCGCTTCCTGCTGGCCGATTGAAGCCCTTCAGCGGCGACATTAGCGGCGACAGTCGGCGGCCCGCATCAGACGCCCCGGCGTAGTTGGGCGTCAAGCGTATCGATGACAGCGCTCCAGTCGGCATCCTCGTCAAGTTCAGACTTCAGGAAAGCCGCCTGGGCCGCTGTCCAGAAAGGCGCATCGACCAGCTTGAGCTCATGGGCCAGGGGGGCGTGGGCCTCGATGAATGCTTCGATGTCGCTTGTCTCACTGGGAAGGCCGAGCTGGGCAAACAGCTGGGTGATGCTGTGGTTATGGAATTCCATGGCGTGCTCCTGGGGTTGGGGTTTCTGTTGGGCTCCCGCTGGCGCAATTGGTTGCAGTCGTCCGACATGAAATTGAGGTGGTGGCCGACGCTCGATATCCTGTATATTAGAAAACTCTAATCAAAGGATGGCTCCCATGTTGCGCTCTGTCTTTTTATCTGCTTTTCTCCTGTCCGGTGTCGCCCAGGCCCAGGACATTGAAGCCCTGAAGCTTGATACCCGCAAGAATGCACTGCCGGTACTGCCCAAGGTGGTTGCCATGATGCAGGACACTGTCGCCACCCGCGGTGTGGTTGAGGCCATCCCGGTTTGCAAGGACCAAGCCCCCAAGCTACTCAAGGAGCAGTCCGAAAAAACCGGTTGGAAGATGTCGCGGGTCAGTCTCAGGACGCGGAATCCCGAGCGGGGTACGCCGGATGTCTGGGAAGCGCGCCAGCTTGCCGACTTCAACATCCGCGCTGCCGCGGGCGAGAAGGTCGAGAGTCTTGAGTCCGGCGAGATCGTCACCGAGAACGGCAAGCCGGTCTTTCGCTACATTCGCGCCATTCCCGTGGGCGATGTCTGCCTGAAATGTCACGGTGCGGCCGACAAGATCGAAGCCGGGCTAAAGAGCGAGCTTGCCCGCAACTATCCCCATGATCGGGCTTTCGGCTACGAGAAGGGGCAGATCCGTGGTGCCCTGACGGTCCGGCGCCCACTCTGATCGGCCCGGCGTGTCAGAAGGTCCAGCCGTAACCCACGTAGGCCAGCGGCTGGATGCGCGTCTCGACAATCGGACTGTCGGCCTGCGCATTGCCCAAGCGGGTGACCATCAGGCCGAACAGCACCGACCCGCGCTCGCCTGCCGGCCACGCGCCATTGACTCCGGCCTGAAGCTGGGTGCCGGCCCCCGCGGTGTAGGCGGGGCGTCCTGGGGCGGCTTCCGAGGCGGCCACGCCGTAGTAGTAGTTGTTCATCCGGCGGTCATTCCAAGTAATGCCGACCAGGCCATTGAGGCGCAGCCCCGGACCGCGGATCAGAGCCCTTACGAACTGGAGTTGTGCGCTCTGCCCCTTGCTGCCCGACCCCGCATCGAAGCCCCACTGGGCATTGAGGGTGCCATGGTCGGTTTGCCAGCGCAGGGTCGGGCCCACGTCCACCCCGAAGTCCCGGTCCTGCATGCCCTTGGTGCGCCGGCCATCATCGGCTTCCCAACCGAAGCGCGCATCGGCGGCGAGCCCGATGCGCAGGCGCCGGTCATCCGAATCCACCAGCCATACGCCGGCACGCAGGGCGTTGATATAGAAGCGGTCGGCATAGCTGGCCTGGATCACGGGCAGGACCATGCTGCGCAGTTCATCGGAGCCGGAAGTGGCGGGGAGTACGCCGATCCCCAGCCCGTAGAGATTCCCGGTGCGGGGGATGGCGGTTTCGGTCTGACGGTCGATCCGGTCCGCGGCAATGGCAGGCAGGGTAGGCAGGGCGGCCGCAAGGATCAGGGCAACGCAGGTCGGTGTAGGGCGCATGGACGGCTCCGGTTGGCAGGGGATGCCGTCTGAGCTTGCCATTCACCGGTTTGTTCCCCGGATGATAGCGGTGTCAAATCGATCGGCACGCCGGTGGAAGGGTTTTTCCAGTCTTGTGGAATAATCTGCCGGTCCGCCGCACGGCCGATCCGAGCGTTTTTTCGATCTCAATCACACAGGGAGTCTGTTCATGAAGATCAAGCAAGTGCTTTTCGCCACTCTGGTTCTCGGCGTTGCCACGGGGGCCAGTGCCCAGATGAAACCGGAGGACCAGATCAAGTTCCGCAAGGCCGGCTATGCCTTCATGTCCTGGAACATGGGCAAGATCAAGGCGCAGACCATCGACAATCCTTCCAGCTTCAACAAGGATCAGGTGCTGGCCGCCGCCACGGTGATCGCCGCTACTGCCAATTCGGGCATGGGGGCCCTGTACGGTCCGGGGACCGACAAGGATGCGGGAAACCAGAAGACCCGTGTGAAGCCCGAGTTCTTCCAGCAGCAGGATGAGGTCCGGAAGCTGGCCATGGCCTTCGTCAAGGAAGCCAATGAACTGCAGAAGGTGGCGGCCACGGGGGACGCGGGGGCCATTAAAGTACAGTTCGGCAAGACCGGCGAGTCCTGCAAGGCCTGTCACGACAAGTTCCGCAAGGACGAATAAGCCTAAGCCCGGTCGAGTTGTAGCAGGCCCGTGCCGGTTGCAACTTACCAGGCCGGGGCTGCGGCCGGCGCGGGCGGGGGCGGCGCTTGCCAGGCGCCACTTGCCCCATAGGCTGCAGCCACGCCCACCATCAGCGCGAAGACCAGTGCCACGGCGCCACCGCCATGGGCCGCTGAGGCCGCGTCCGGTTGGGCGACAGGCCTGCGGCCGGTGATCATCGGGCGGATCAGATTGTCTCTGCGCACCCGCAGATAGAACACGATGGCGGCCAGATGGGTTGCGACCAGCACCAGGACCAACCAGAAGCCCTTGCGGTGCAGACCGGTGATCCAGTCGCTGGTCTCTTTGGAGATCAGGGGGTAGAGCGGGCCTTGAAAGGCGATGTCATCATTGCCGAATAGTCCGCCAAGGGTTTGCAGGCCGAGGGCTGTCAGCATGCCGAGTACGGACAGGGCTCCCAGCGGGTTGTGGCCGAGCCCGTGCCACTGGCCGCGCAGGTAGGCGTGAATGGCCGAGGGGCCGCGCACGAAGCTGGCAAACCGGGCGTGGGTGCTGCCCACCAGGCCCCAGGCAAGACGAAATCCCAGCAGGCCTGCGACGAGTACCCCCAGTCGGCCGTGCCAAACCATCAGATTGCCCCCGATCTGGCCGCTGATCATGGCGCCTGTGACGGCAAGGGCGAGCAGCCAATGGAAGAGCCGCAGGGGTAGATCCCAGATCCGAACTTCATGCATGAGCTGCACTCCCGCTGTGTCGTTTCGCAAGATTCTGACATGTGCCGGTGGCAAATGCAGTCAGGATGCCCAGCATCTTCCGTATGATGCGGACGGCACACTTTTCAACAATGAGGTGATTCTTGAAAACCCTGAGATTCCTGGTCCCGGCCGCTGTGCTGCTGACCACCCTGAGTGGCTCCGTCATGGCCTGCAGTGCCCACGACGATAACTGGACCGGTAGTGACAAGGCCGCGCATTTTGGTGTTTCGATGGCCGTGGGCATCGGTACATCGCGTCTTTCGGACGATACCTGGACGGCTTTCGGGCTCGCCCTGGTTCCCGGTGTGGCCAAGGAGCTCTATGACGCGACGCAGGACTGCAACCGTTTTTCCTGGAAGGACATGGCCTGGAATGCCGCAGGCGCCTATGTGGGTGTACGTACCGGCAACTGGCTCCTGGGCCCATCAGGAGTGAGTTACCGCATGGCTTTCTAAGCTTTGCCCGGGTGCGGAACAGGGTTGCCCCAGACGGTCCGCACCCGATCCAGGGTCGCTTGCAGGATTCGGGCATCGTTGCTGGCCCGATGTCGGGGCAGGCAAAGGTCCGCCTCCACCTGCAAGCGGGTCGCGTACCAGTGCTCGGCCTGGGCTTCGTTGAGCAGGGTCCGGATGTCTTCAAGGCGGAAGGCCTGGGAGCACTCTGCTGCGTCGAAAAGTCGGCTCAGCCAAGTGAAGTCGTGGTACCAGGAGTCGCAGTAGACGGTCAAGCCACGCAAGTGGGCATTGACATCCCGGGCCGCTTCGGCAGCTGTGCGTCCGGTCTTGAGCAAGGTTTCCCGAGTGACCCGATGCACTTTTTCGGCACTTTCGTCCCAGTGGGTCCAGCGGGCTTCCGGGCGGATTAGCGTGCAGTAGCTGGTGCCGTCGAGGAGCACCAGACCGACTTCGATGGGGTAGCTGGCGGCGCCGAAGCCGGAGGCTTCAACGTCGATGATGGGGGGCAGGGTGTCGGACACAGGTAAATGGGCAGGTATGACATACGCCATTCTACCCTGCCGGCAGTGCTTCGCTTTGGAGGGCGAGGTTTCAAGGCGGGTGATGTCCGGGGTGCCCATTTTCGTCCAGGGCCCACAGCCGATGGGCATCAAGCATCAGTCGCCAATACGCCTCCCGGGCGTCAAGCCGCGCACTCTGGGCGGCTAGCTGTGCCTCATGGGCAAGACGACGGGCCGCGAGCGTCTCGGCAAGTCGGCCTTCACCCAGTTGCCAGGCGCGCTCGGTCAGGTCGGCGCTGCGGGCCAGGGCTTCCGCGGCGATCTGCTGGCCGAGCCAGGCGGACCGCGCGGCGACAGCGTGCCTGAAGAGGGCGGCCGCTTCGGCTTCGACGCGGCGTTGTACGCCCGCCTCCCGGTGCGTGCTGGCGCGGGCTTCGGCAAGGGCCGCGTCACTGTCGGCACGGCGACCCTCACCGGGCAGGGGGAGGCTGAGACTGACGCCAAGCAGACGCTCCTCGCCGCTCCGCTCCCGGCTCACGCGAATGCCGAAACTGGGGTCGGGCAGGCGCTCGGCGTCGCTGCGGCTGGCGATGATCCGGGCGCGGGCACTTTCGGCCCGGGCTACGCCAAGCTCGTGGTTGTGCCGGACGATGGTTTCGATCCATTCGTCCGCCAGTCCCTCAACGGCTTCGGGGGGCATCTCCGGAACCGCGACAGGCAAGGCGATGAGCGGATGGTGACGGCGCAAGCGTTCGGCGGCAACCCGGGCCCTGCCTTCGGCCTGCGATAGCTGGGCCGCAGCCTGGGCGAGGGCTGCGTCAGCTTGCAGCCGTTCGAGGCGCGGGGCGTCTCCCAGTTCGACGCGGCGCCCCAGGGCGCGGGCCTGGTGCGTCAGGTTGTCCCTTTGAAGGCGCCACTGCACGACGGCGGATTCTTCCCGCAGCCAGTCGAACCACATGGCCAGCAGGCTTCTGCCCGCCTCGTGGAGGGCCTCGCCGCGGCCGACGCGGGCGGTGGCGATCCCGGCGGCACCCAGTTGCTGATCCAGGTCGCGTTTAGCGGGTAGTCGCACCGTCCGCTCCAGGCCCACATCCCACTCGGTGTAGCGGCCCTCGGCGGTACTGCGAACCCGTCGGTTCTGCTCGCCCAGGCCCAGCGTCCATTCATAGGGGCCGGCGCCCAGGCGGCGTGCGCGGGCTTCCTGGGCTTCGATGTGCTCGTCGGCGGCACTGACCGCCGGGTTGTTGTGCAAGGCGGCGAACACCTGCGCCTCGGGGGGCAGGTCGGGGGCCGTCGCCGGCAGTGCGCGGGTGGGCATCAGGGCAGAAAGGAGCGCAATCGACACGACGACGAGGCCGTTCATGACGCCAGCCTCCCGCTGGTCAGGGCGGGCACCATCCAGTAGAACACGCGGGGGGAGGCAAATTCGCGACGCAGGATGTCGAGCAACCGGTCGGCGTCCGCCCGGGGTATGACCAGATCCACCCGGCAGCATGCCGCCCGGCCGCGGACGTGCTCTGCCGTGCCCATGAAAGTGATCTGCCGGCCTTGGCCCTCCAACTGCTGGGAAGTGAATCCGGGGGCCAGGTCCGGGTGATCAAGCAGGGTTTCGAGCAGGGCTTCTTCCACATCGGGAGGAATCACGAGGGTCAGTACGACGTGGGCTTCGGCAGCGGGATTCATGGTGCTTGCACCGGGCTGGACATGGGGGTGACGCCGAAGCGTCGGTAGAGAATGGGAAGCATCAGCAAGGTAAGGGTGGTGGCGCTGACCAGGCCACCAATCACCACGATGGCCAGAGGGCGCTGCACCTCGGAGCCCGGGCCGGTCGCGAAGAGCAGGGGCACCAGGCCAAGGGCAGCGATGCTGGCGGTCATCAGCACCGGCCGCAGACGCCGTCTGGCGCCTTCAATCACCACCTCTCCGATCGGCATGCCACGGGCCAGAAGCTGGTTGAAGCAGCTCACCATCACCACGCCATTGAGCACCGCAATGCCCAATAGTGCGATGAAGCCCACCGAGGCGGGTACAGACAGGTACTCGCCGGACAGGGCCAGGGCAAAGACGCCCCCGACCAAGGCAAAGGGCACCATGGCCAGGATCAACAGGGCCTGACGAACCGATCCAAAGGTGGAGAAGAGCAAGACAAAGATCAGACCCAGAGCTATCGGCACCACAAAGCCCAGGCGGCTTGCAGCCCGTTGCTGGTTCTCGAACTGTCCGCCCCAGGCGAGCCGGTAGCCGGGCGGCAAGGCGACGCGGGCCGATACGGCTGCGCGGGCTTCGTTCACGAAGCCGACCAGATCACGATCACGGACGTTGGATTGGATTACCGAGTAGCGCTGGGCGTTCTCCCTGTCCACCTTGACGGGGCCGTCCACCCGCTCGATCGTTGCGATGCTGGACAAGGGCAGACTTTGACCTTCCGGTGTGGTGATGCGCAGTGCCGCAAAGGCGTCCGGATCCTGCTGCAGGGCGGCCGGGCCGCGGATCAGCAGCGGCACCCGTCGGGTGGTCTCGATCACGGTACCCGCGATGCGGCCCTCGAGCAGGCTGCGCAGGGTATTCTGAATATCCTCGACATTCAGCCCGAAACGTCCCGCGGCCAGCCGATCGACCCGGATCTTCAGGTACTGAACCCCCTCGTTGCGAAGCGTAAGGGTGTCTTCAGCGCCGGGTATGCTCTTGACAACGTCCTCGATCTCGCCGGCAAGGCGGTTGAGCGTGCGCAGGTCGGGGCCATAGAGCTTGATGGCGAGATCGCCGCGCACGCCTGTCAGCATCTCGGAGACGCGCATGTCGATGGGCTGGGTGAAGGTCAGGGCGATGCCGGGGAAATCGCCCATCACCTGACGTAGCTGGTCGGTCAACCAGTCCTTGTCGGGCTGGCGCCATTCATCCCGCGGCTTGAGCACCATGAAAGTGTCTGTCTGGTTCAGCCCCATCGGGTCCAGCCCCAGCTCGTCGGAACCTGATCGGGCGACGATGGCCTTCACTTCGGGTACCGCCTTCAGGATCGCCTGCTGCACACGGAGGTCGGTGGCGATGGTCTGGGCGAGGCTGATGGAAGGCAGCTTTTCCAGCTGCATGATGATGTCGCCTTCGTCCATGGTGGGCATGAAGGTCTTTCCGAGCGTCGTGTAGGCCCCGGCCGCGGCGACCAGCGCGGCAAGCGCAATGCCGGCCATCAGCCGGCTGCGGGCCAGGGCCATGCGGAGCAGCGGGGCGTATGCCGCTTGCAGCTTGCGGACCAGCCAGGGTTCGTGGGCATCACCACGCTTGAGTGCGAAGGACGCCAGCACCGGAACTACCGTCAGGGAGAGCAGAAGGGATGCGGAAAGGGCAAATACGATGGTCAGGGCAACCGGGCTGAAAAGCTTGCCCTCTAGCCCCTCGAGCGTCAGCAGCGGCAGAAAGACGATCACGATGATCAGGATGCCCGACGCCACGGGGGCGGCCACCTCCCGAGTGGCACGGAAGATCACGTGGAGGAGGGGCTGGCCGGCCCGGGTGCCCGTTTCGGAAAGCCGGCTTTCAATGTTCTCAACCACGACCACGGCGGCGTCCACCAACATGCCTATGGCAATGGCGAGGCCGCCAAGACTCATCAAATTGGCCGACAGTCCGATACCGCGCATTGCAATGAAGGTGGCCAGCGCGGCCAGGGGCAGCATCAGCGCCACAACCATCGCTGCCCGAAGGTCGCCAAGGAAGGCCAAGAGCAGTATCAGCACCAGCACGATGGCTTCCACCAAGGCTTTGGAGACGGTGTGTATCGCTCGGCCGACCAGTTCGCTGCGGTCGTAGAAGACCTCGATCCGCACCCCTTGCGGCAGTGATGGGCCCAGCTCGGTCAGACGTGTCTTGATGCCTTCCACAACCTTGCCCGCGTTGGTACCCCTCAGTCCCAGAACCAGGCCTTGCACGGCCTCGCCAGCACCGTTGCGGGTGACGGCCCCGTAGCGGGTCAGTGCGCCGGTCCTTACATCGGCCAGGTCGCCAATCCGGACCACCCTGCCGGCATCGCTGCGGAGAACAATGGCGCGTACGTCGTCAAGGGTCTGGATGGCACCCTCAGCACGTACCAGCAGGGTTTCCTCACCCTCCGTCAGCCGCCCGGCCCCGTCATTGCGGTTGTTGCTCTCCAGGGCGAGTTGGAGCTGACCCAGAGTCAGATCGCGGGCAGCGAGGGCGGCCGGGTCGGGGATGATCTCGAAACTGCGTACCTCGCCGCCCAGGCTATTGACGTCGGCCACGCCGGCAACCGTGCGTAATGCGGGCCGGATGGTCCAGTCGAGCAAACTGCGCTTTTCCTCAAGGGACAGCGGGCCCTCGATGGTGAACATGAACATTTCGCCCAGTGGCGTGGTGATCGGTGCGAGGCCTCCGCTGGCGCCTGCCGGCAGATTGCCCATGACGCCCGCGAGCCGTTCACCCACCTGTTGGCGAGCCCAGTAGATGTCCGTGCCGTCCTCGAAGTCGAGGGTGATGTCGGCGAGGGCATACTTGGAGGTGGACCTCAGGAGGCGTTGGTGGGGAATCCCCAGCATCTCCTGTTCGATGGGGACGGTGATGCGTGCCTCGACTTCCTCGGGGGTCATGCCGGGGGCCTTGATGATGAGTTTTACCTGGATGGTGGAAACGTCGGGGAAAGCGTCCACCGGAAGATCTCTCCAGGCCAGCGTGCCGCCACCGATGAGCAGCAGGGTGGCTACCAGGACCAGCAGGCGTCGGGTGAGGGAGAATTCGATCAGTCGGGCAAGCATGGGCCTACTCTTTTCCGATTCCCAGCCAGTTGGCCTTGAGGGCAGCCACGCCGCGGGTCACGATGAGGGCATTGCCGGGCAGGCCGGAGACAATGGCTTCGTCGCCGTTCCGTCCGGTGGCGGCAATCGGCGTGGCCCGGTAGCCGGCGAGGCTGCCTTCCTTGCCGGCAACGAAGACCCACTGGCGGTCCTGGTGGTGGAACAGGGCGGTCGCCGGGATGCGCTGACCCTTGTCTGCCGGTCCGGCGGACGGTAGGTCCAGATCCACCACGATCGCTTGCCCGGGTCGAAGATTGCGAGCGCCCCGGGTGATGAGACCGCGCAGCAGCACGCTCTGATTGCCGGGTGTGGCGGCCCTGCCTATGGCCACCAGTTCGCCGCTGGCGTCTGCGGCCGTAACACGCAGCCGGGTGCCCACGCGCACTTGGGCTGCCACGGCGAGGGGCGCCTGAATATCCACTGCCAGCGGATCGAGACGGGCAATGCGGTAAAGCGGTGCAGCCTGTTCCACCCGTTGGCCGACGCTGACGTGCTGTTCCAGAACGCTGCCTGCAATGGGTGCGGTCAGACTCAGGCTGCGACCACCGCTATGCTGGGCAAGGGTGAGTTCCAGGCGGCGTTCGGCCGCCTGGGCCGCCGCCTGGGTCGCATTCGAACGGCTGGCCTGGAGACGCGATTCGGCGATCAGGCCCTCCCGGAAGAGCTGCTCGTCCCGTTGCAGGCTTTGGCGCGAGAGCGTGGCCTGGGCGTCCGCCTGGATGCGGTCACGCTGGAGCTCCAGGGCCTGGGGGCTGGCCATGCGGACCATCACCTGGCCCTTGACCACGTCCAGTCCGGGGGCGGTTTCAAGACCTTCGATGACGCCTGCGAGGGGCGCAGAGATCACCCGTTGCTGACCGTTGGGTATGCCGACCGTCGCCGGCAAGCCGGCGGCGGCTGCCCCGCCGCCAGTCTCTGGGGCTCGCGTGGCGATACCCAGGGCTGCACTTTGCGCTGCACTCAAGGCGACGAAATCAGGAGGCGGTGCGGCGGCTGGAAGCACGTCCGACGAGAGCAGCGCGGTGAGAAGGGCGGTGATG
>NZ_JAFLDT010000001.1 GCF_017302315.1 Zoogloea sp. | reverse complement strand
CGGTGTCCGCGCGCCTGGCCGCCGCTCGCCTGTCGGCGGCGCCGGGGCATGCGGTGGTGGCGGCTGCCGGGGTGCTGACCAGCGTGGCCCTGGCGGTTGCCATGGCCATCATGGTGGCCTCCTTCCGGGATTCGGTGGACCAGTGGCTGAGCCAGATCCTGCCCGCCGACCTTTACGTGCGCGCCGGTCGGGCCAGCGGCAGCGGGCATCTGGACGAAGCGCTGCAGGCCCGCATCGCCGCGCTGCCCGGTGTGGGCCAGGTGGATTTCATCCGCCACGACACGCTGCGCCTCGTCACCGGCCAGCCGCCCGTGGCCCTGATCGCCCGCCCGGTGGCGGCCGACGGCAGCGATCTGCCCTTGGTGGCGCGGGCCGGTACGGCGGGCACGCTGCCGCGCATCTGGATCTCCGAGGCGCTGCAGGACCTCCGGGGTTGGCAGCCGGGCCAGCAGGTGGACTTGCCCCTGGCCGGCCGCAGCGTGCCAGTGGCCGTGGCCGGCGTGTGGCGCGACTACGCCCGCCAGACCGGCGCCGTGATGATCGATCTGACCGACTACCGGCGACTCACCGGGGACAGGCTGGCCAACGATGGGGCGGTACATCTTGCCCCCGGCGCCCGGGCGGACGATGTGGCCGATGCCCTGGCCAGCCTGGCCGGCCCCGGCGCGCTGGAGATCGCCCGGCCCGGCGAGATCCGCGCCATCAGCCTGCGCATCTTCGACCGCACCTTCGCCGTCACCTACCTGCTTGAGGCGGTGGCCGTGGCCATCGGCCTGGCCGGCGTGGCGGCCAGCTTCGCGGCCCTGGCGGCGGCGCGGCGGCGGGAGTTCGGCATGCTACGCCACCTGGGCCTGACCCGTCGCCAGATCGGCGCCATGCTGGCCCGGGAGGGCGCCCTCGCCGCGGGCGTCGGCGTGCTCGGCGGCATGCTGGTTGGCGGGGCCATTGGTCTGGTGCTGATCGAGGTGGTCAATCGCCAGAGCTTCCACTGGAGCATGGACCTGCACGTGCCCTGGCTGTCCCTGCTGCTCTTCGGCACCGGGCTGGTGGCCCTGGCCGCCGTGGCCGCCGTGCTGGCCGGCCGGCAGGCCATGGGGCGGAGCGCCGTGCTGGCCGTAAGGGAGGACTGGTGATGCAGCGCCGCCGCTTTCTGCTCGCCGTGGCCAGCCTCGCTGCCGTGCCCGCCAGTGCCACGGAGTTTGCCCCGGTGCTGCCCGGGCGTCGCCTGACCTTCCCGGCCGATCATGGTGCCCATCCGGATTTCCGCACCGAATGGTGGTATGCCACCGGCTGGCTGAAGCTCCCGGATGGCAGCCCTCTGGGCTTCCAGGTCACCTTCTTCCGGGTACGCACCGGTTTGGGCGAAGGCAATCCGAGCATCTTCCCCCCGCGCCAGCTGGTGCTCGCTCACGCCGCCATCGCCGACCCGCGCCTCGGCCGGCTGCGCCACGATGAACGTTCGGCCCGCGTCGGCCCCGGCCACGCCGGCTTCGACATCGGCACCACCCGCGTGTGGCTGGGCGACTGGCGCTTCGAGCTCGGCCCCAAGGGTTACCACGCCCGCGTCCACGGCGCGGATTTTGCCTACCAGCTCGACCTGCAATCCGACGGCCCGCCGCTGCTGCAAGGGCAGGCCGGCTTCAGCCGCAAGGCCGCCGACCCGCGCCACGCCAGCTACTACTACAGCCGCCCCCAGCTACGGGTGAGCGGCCAGCTCACTCTGGACGGCACCGCCCGGCCGGTCACCGGCCAGGCCTGGCTCGATCACGAATGGTCCAGCGAACTGCTGCCCGACGGCGCCCAGGGCTGGGACTGGATCGGCCTCAACCTGGATGATGGCAGCGGGCTGATGGCCTTCCGCCTGCGCGACGCCGCCGGCAAGGCCCTGTGGTCCGCCGCCACCCTGCGCCCTACCGGTCAGGTCGGGCAGGTGTTGCCCCCCGAGGCAGTGCACTTCACCCCCCTGCGCCAATGGCACTCACCCCGCTCGGGTATCGACTGGCCGGTGGCCTGGCGGGTGCAGGTGGGCGGGCGCCTGTTGGAGTTGCAGCCCTTGATCGATGACCAGGAACTGGACAGCCGACGCTCCACCGGCGCGATCTACTGGGAAGGGGCGGTGCGGGCGCTGGAAGGCGGGCGCGAGGTGGGGCGCGGGTATCTGGAGATGACGGGGTACGGGAAGAGGATTCGGGTGGGGTGAGGCAGTGGCGAAGCCGCCGGGGCCGGAGTCAAGTGACTACCGGCTGCAAAGCACTGCGCCACGTCAGATGGCTGACTGCAGATATCCGGTCATGGCGAAGTTGGAGCCCCGCCAGAGGCTGCAAGTGATTCAGCTCGAGAGATCATCCGCTTAACCTCCAATGAGGCATGTATCGGCACTAATTCGAGACTTGGATGCTTTGCCCGGAAAACGCGAAACACTTCATCGGCGAAGGCCTGCCCAATCGTGGCTACGCCTGAGAAATCAAGCATTACGACCTTGAATCGATCAATTCGCGCGAGTAGGCGCTTGGCTTGAGAGCGGGACACCAGATTGTCGTCTCCATACCGCATCAGTTTGACTGGAACCACGGTCTTGTTGAAGCCATAGTCATCGCCGGCGGAGAACTTGTTGAAGACCTTTTTTGTCGTCCGCGCGGTGTGGTTATGCAGCACCATCGTGACCAGTGTGCCTCCTCGTGGGCTATTGCGCTGAAGGATCCAATCTTCCTTCTTGTCAAATTCATGGGAGAAATAGACTTCGCCCGAAAGGATGTCGAACTCATCAAACATTCGGGACGAAAAAAAGATGCCTTCACCCGAGTGATTCGCTGGATCGGTAGTGAACTTGCCTTTGGCGAGTTCGAGCACGGCGTGTCGCTCGTCGATCAGATCAAGCGCCCCCCGAATTTTCTTGAAAATGCCGACACCGTTGTCGTAGATCGTGACCATCGTGGAAGCGGCCGTCTTTCGCAGAGAGACGAGAACGTGGCTGGCGCCTGAGTGGTCTACCACGTTGTTGAGCATTTCGGTGAAGCCGTAATGCCAGATGTGTAGGACGTTCTCGGGCAGTTTGCCGAGCAGCGGAGAAACGTCGTTTCGCCACACTACGTCTTCGGCGAGTGGCGACGCAAGCTCATATTCATGGCGCCATTCCAGCAGTGGCGCAAGCCCATAAAGCTTGTTCCGCGTGTTTCCGCTGACGACAACAGCACCCTCGTCGACCAAGCGCTTCAAGTGCTTATGCACAGCCTGCCGGGAACACGTGAATTTTTCCGCAGTGAAGCGCACGATATCGGACGGATGCGCGTCAATATTCTCAATTAGGAACTTGCGCACGGGTTCACCACCAGCTCGAACCTTGGTCATTTGACAACCTCCTTTCTTTTTATTGTCAACTTACGTTGCTATATTGTCAACCCATGGCCACGAGCATAAGGTTAGGTTGTCTGCGGGGGGAGCAGTTTCAGCGGCCAAACGCTGCCTGAAAGAGTATTTACGGAAATCAGAACATCAGCCTGCACCCCCGCCCCACAAAGCTCGATCCCGTGTGCCGGGAGGGGGGGAGAAGTCCACTGTGTAGCCGCCCACGTCGTAGCTCTCGAGTCCGTCGAGGGCCTGGACGAGTTTGGGGCGGGTGGGGGCGGGACCGGCGCGGCGGATGGCTTCGAGGACGACGCGGGTGGTGACGTAGGCTTCCAGGTGGAAGATGCTCGGCCGGGTGCCGGGCTCGCCGAATTTGGTCATGTCTTCGTGGAAGCGCCGCACCACCGGAATGGCGCTGTTGCCGAGGTTGGGCATGACCTGGGCGATGACCACGCCGCGGGCGGCTTCTTCGCCGGCCACCTGGCACAGGGTCTCGGCGTTGCCGTATGAAACGGTGGCGAGCTGGGCGGGCAGGCCGCCGCTGCCGTTCCGGTAGGCCTTGAGAAACTCCCCGGCCAGCTGGGCCGGGATCACCATGTAAACGATGTCCGGTTTGGCGGCGGTCAGGGTTTTGACGGCGCCGGGGAGGTCGGCCTTGCCGCCCATGGGCAGGGCGACCCGGGCGACGATCTGCTGGGATTTGCCGCGAAACAGGGATTCGAGGGTGTTCAGGCCGGCGATGCCGAAGGGGATGTTGGCATAGACCACGGCGACGCGCTGCTGGCCGGTGGTGGTGGCGTGCTCGGCGAGCTTGCGGTACTGCTCCAGGTCGCCGGCGCGCACGTGGTAGACATAGGGATTGACGGGGGTGCGCAGGGGGGCGGCGCCGGGGATCACGCCGATGACCGGAAACTTCTGGGTTTCGGGAAACTGTTCGGCCAGCAGGCGCGTCATGGCCGGGGAGCCGACGGTCATCAGCGCGGCCAGGGCGTCGGACGCGGCGGCTTCGCGGAAGCGGGCGAGGGCGGTGTCGGCCTTGTATTCGTCGTCCAGGTTGCGCAGCACTAGCTGCTTGCCGTGGATGCCGACGGCGGCGTTGGCGGCTTTCAGGGCCAGGCGGATGCCGGCGTTGTATTCGCTGGCTTCCCGGGTGACGGGGCCGCTGAGGGGGGCGACGTGGGCGAGGGCGATCTCGCCTGCGGCGGGGGCGGCCTGGGCGAAGGCCAGGCTGGCACCCAGCATGCCTGCACGGAGCAGGGCGCTGCGGACTCTTGTCATTGTTTCGTCTCTTTGGGGGCCGGGTGCCCGGGTCTGGCGGGCGATGGCGGTGGGGCTGGCGGATGCCCCTGTTGTTGTCGGGAAGCCCCGCATCATACTTTCGTTAAGGACATTTGCGTATGCCGCCTGCCGGACCGGCAAATGCCCCTGCTGCATTCGCGGTCTTCGACTTGAAAGCCCCGTTTTATCCCCCATGTAGGCCTCAGACCAGAATCCGGAGGCCCTATGCGCTACGACAAGTTTACCACCAAGTTCCAGCAAGCCCTCAGCGAAGCCCAGAGCCTCGCGGTGGGCAATGATCAACAGTTCATCGAACCCCAGCACCTGCTGCTGGCCCTGCTTGCCCAGGATGACGGCAGCACCGCGTCCCTGCTGCAGCGGGCCGGGGCCAATGTGGGCGGCCTCAAGGTGGCCCTGACCAAGGCCCTCGAGCGTTTGCCCAAGGTGCAGGGCCATGGCGGCGATGTGTCCGTGGGCCGTGATCTGGGCAATCTGCTCAACCTCACCGACAAGGCGGCCCAGCAGCGCGGTGACGAGTTCATTGCCAGCGAGATGTTCCTGCTGGCCCTGGCCGATGACAAGGGCGAGACCGGCCGCTTGCTGAAGGAAAACGGCCTGACCAAAAAAGCCCTGGAACAGGCCATCGACGCCGTGCGCGGTGGCCAGAACGTGGGCAGCGCCGACGCCGAGAGCCAGCGCGAAGCCCTCAAGAAATTCTGCGTGGATCTCACCGAGCGCGCCCGCCAGGGCAAGCTCGACCCGGTGATCGGCCGCGACGACGAGATTCGCCGCGCCATCCAGATCCTGCAGCGCCGCACCAAGAACAACCCGGTGCTGATCGGCGAGCCCGGCGTGGGAAAGACGGCCATCGTCGAAGGCCTGGCCCAGCGCATCGTCAATGAGGAAGTGCCCGAGACCCTGAAGGGCAAGCGCGTGCTGGTGCTCGACATGGCCGGGCTGCTGGCCGGGGCCAAGTACCGGGGTGAGTTCGAGGAGCGCCTGAAGGCGGTGCTCAACGACATTGCCAAGGATGAAGGCCGCATCATCCTGTTCATCGACGAGATTCACACCATGGTGGGGGCCGGCAAGGCCGAGGGCGCCATCGACGCCGGCAACATGCTCAAGCCGGCCCTGGCCCGCGGCGAGCTGCACTGCATCGGCGCCACCACCCTGGACGAGTACCGCAAGTACATCGAGAAGGACGCCGCCCTGGAGCGCCGCTTCCAGAAGGTGCTGGTGGATGAGCCGACGGTGGAGTCCACCATCGCCATCCTGCGCGGCCTGAAGGAGAAGTACGAGCTGCACCACGGCGTCGAGATCACCGACCCGGCCATCGTGGCCGCGGCCGAGCTCTCCAACCGCTACATCACCGACCGCTTCCTGCCCGACAAGGCCATCGACCTGATCGACGAGGCGGCGGCGCGCATCAAGATGGAGATCGACTCCAAGCCGGAGGTGATGGACAAGCTCGAACGCCGCCGCATCCAGCTAGAGATCGAACAGCTGGCGGTGCAGAAGGAGAAGGACGAAGCCTCCCTGAAGCGCCTCGGCCTGATCGAGGAGGAGATCACCCGCATCAAGAAGGAATACTCCGACCTGGAGGAGATCTGGAAGGCCGAGAAATCGGCGGTGCAGGGCTCCGCCCACATCAAGGAAGAGATCGACCGCATCCGCGCCGACATTGCCCGCCTGCAGCGGGAAGGCAAGCTCGAGAAGGTGGCCGAGCTGCAGTACGGCCAGCTGCCCCAGCTCGAAGCCCAGCTCAAGAAAGCGGAAGCGTCCGGTGACGGCAAGCCGGCCAACAAGCTGCTGCGCACCGAAGTGGGTGCCGAGGAGATCGCCGAGGTGGTGTCCCGGGCCACCGGCATCCCGGTGTCGAAGATGATGCAGGGCGAGCGCGACAAGCTGCTAAAAATGGAGGCCCACCTGCACAACCGGGTGATCGGCCAGGACGAGGCCGTGCGCCTGGTGTCGGACGCCATCCGCCGCTCCCGCGCCGGCCTGTCGGACGAGAACCGGCCCTACGGCTCCTTCCTGTTCCTCGGCCCCACGGGTGTGGGCAAGACCGAGCTGTGCAAGACCCTGGCCGAGTTCATGTTCGATGCCGAGGATCACCTGATCCGCATCGACATGAGCGAGTTCATGGAGAAGCACTCGGTGGCCCGACTGATCGGTGCGCCTCCGGGCTATGTGGGCTATGAGGAGGGCGGCTACCTCACCGAACAGGTGCGGCGCAAACCCTACTCGGTGATCCTCTTCGATGAGGTGGAGAAGGCTCACCCGGATGTCTTCAACGTGTTGCTGCAGGTGCTCGACGACGGCCGCATGACCGATGGCCAGGGCCGCACGGTGGACTTCAAGAACACCGTGATCGTGATGACCAGCAATCTGGGCAGCCAGATGATCCAGCAGATGTCCGGCGATGATTACCAGATCATCAAGCTGGCGGTGATGGGCGAGGTGAAGACCTACTTCCGGCCCGAGTTCATCAACCGCATCGACGAGGTGGTGGTCTTCCATGCCCTCGACGAGAAGAACATCGCGTCCATCGCCCGCATCCAGCTCGGCTATCTGGAGAAGCGCCTGGCCAAGCTCGACATGCACCTGGACGCCAGCGATGCCGCCCTGACCGAACTGGCCCGTGCCGGCTTCGACCCGGTCTTCGGCGCCCGCCCGCTCAAGCGCGCCATCCAGGAGCACATCGAGAACCCCCTCGCCAAGCGCATCCTGGAAGGGCAGTTTGCGGCCAAGGATACGATCCGGGTGGACTGCGAGAGCGGGAAGATCGTGTTCTCGAAGGCCTGATGACAGGGGCTGGTGCCAGATTTATGGTGGCACCGGCCCCTGTACAGTGAGCGCTGTCTTCAGGAATAGCTTTTTAACCTTTCCTTCTCGCATCCTTCGAAGTACGCCCGGATAAGCCGATATACTTGCAAGGTTTGATTTCAACCTTGACCAAGAAAGGAATTTTTCGATGCAAGAAGACGACGACAACCAGAACCTCGTACTGGGCATTCTGTTCGGTATCATCGCCCTGGTGATCGGCCTGGTAATCGGCCTGACCGTTTACGTTACCGGCCAGACTAATACCAAGGCTGCTCCGGTTGCCGCTATGGCCGAAGTGCCCGAGATTGCCGAAGTTGGTGAGGCCTTGGTCAAGCTCTACTTCGATTCCGGCAAGGCCGACCTGCCCGCCAACGCGGCTGACGAAGTGGCCAAGGTCATCGCCAAGCTGCAGGAAGATTCCAGCAAAATTGTGCTGATCTCCGGCTACCACGACGAAACCGGTGGCGCAGCCATCAACGCCGAAGTGGCCAAGGCCCGTGCCGTGGCCCTCAAGGATGCCCTGATCACTGCCGGCGTGCCGGCCGACAAGGTGGCCATGCGCAAGCCCGCCGTGACCCTGGGTGGCACCGATGCCGCCGAGGCCCGTCGCGTGGAAGTGCGCGTGCAGTAAGCAGAACACCGCGCACTGCCAGAAAGGCCGGGGCTCCCCGGCCTTTTCTTTTTGGAGTGGCCCGGCGGCAGGGGCTGCTACCATCGCCCCCCATGAGTCTTTACCAGACCCTTGCCGACGACACTGCCCGGCTGATTGCCGAGGGCGTGCTGCGCCCCGGTGACCGTCTGCCATCGGTGCGCCAGAGCTGCCGCATCCACAGCATCGCGCCGGTGACGGTCACCCAGGCCTATCACCTGCTGGAGAGCCGGGGCCTGATCGAGGCAAGACCCAAGTCCGGCTATTTCGTCCGCGCCCGGCTGGGGCAGCGCCTGCCCGAGCCGGAGATGAGCCGCCCGGTGGGTCATTCCACGGCCCTGGACGTCAGTGACTTCATTTTCGAGATCCTCGACAGCGTCAAGGATCCGGCCGTGGTGCCGCTGGGCTCGAGCTTTCCGAGCCCGCGGCTGTTTCCCCTGGACAAGCTGGGGCGTTTCCTGGCGGCCGCGGCACGGCATCTGGACCCCTTGTCGACGGTCAACGATCTGCCGCCGGGCAACGACGAGCTGCGCCGCCAGCTGTCCCTGCGCTACCTGGCCCAGGGGGCCCGGGTGTCGCCCCAGGAGATCGTGGTCACCTCCGGGGCCATGGAGGGGCTCAACCTGTGCCTGCAGGCGGTGACCCGCCCGGGCGACCTGATCGCCATCGAATCGCCGACCTTTTACGCCGGCCTGCAGGCCAGCGAGCGCCTGGGGCTAAAGGTCATCGAGATCCCCAGCCACCCCCGGGAGGGCGTCAACCTGGCCGCCCTGGAGGATGCCCTGCGCCATCATCCGGTGAAGGCCTGCCTGCTGATGCTCAACTACGCCAACCCCACCGGCAGCCGGGTGCCCGACGGTCGGCGCCAGGCGCTGATCGAACTCCTCGACCGCCACGAGGTGCCGCTGATCGAGGACGACGTGTATGCCGAGCTGTACTTTGGCGCCGGGCCGCCCCTGTGCAGCAAGGCCGTGGACCCCAACGGACGGGTGATGCACGTATCGTCCTTCTCCAAGTGCCTGGCGCCGGGCTACCGCATCGGCTGGGTGGCGGCGGGGCGCTACGCCGGCCTGATCCAGCGCCAGAAGCTGTCCACCAGCCTCGCCACCACGGTGCCGGTGCAGATCGCCCTGGCCGACTACCTGAAGCAGGGCGGCTATGAGAACCACCTGCGCCATCTGCGGCGCACCCTGGCGGCCCACGAGGCGGCGCTGGTCGAAGCGGTGGAAGCGCACTTCCCTCCGGGCACGCGCCTGGCCCGGCCCGAGGGCGGCTACTTCCTGTGGGTCGAGCTGCCTCGACAGGTGGACGCCCTGGCGCTGCACCGCCAGGCTCTGGCCCAGGGCATCAGCCTTGCTCCGGGGCCGATCTTCTCGGCCAAGCGGGAGTTCGGCCACTGCATCCGGCTCAATTTCGGCCATCCCTTTGATGCGCGGGTCCGGGATGCCGTAGCCAGTCTGGGGCGCTGGGTCAGCGAGCAGGCACGCGCGTCCGCAAGCGCTTAATCTGTGCCTATTGAAAACAAAGCAGGCTGAATCTGTTTCCATTTTCGTCCGGGTGATCTACTCCTGCTCCAGGAGGAATGCCCGAATGAACAAGCCTGTCAGCAAGGTCCGCGAAGCCAGACTCGAGTTGTACCGCAAGAAGGGGAAGATCCACGCCCGCGAGGTGAGTGGCCGTTTCAACACGCTCCGCTGGGGCATGGTGTGGCTCACCCAGATCATCTTCTACGGGGCCTGCTGGCTCCAGTGGGACGGACGCCAAGCCCTGTGGTTCGATATCCCCCACGAAAAATTCCACCTCTTCGGCCTGGTGCTGTGGCCCCAGGACGCGCTGCTGCTGGCCATCGCCCTGATCCTGGCGGCCACCGGCCTGTTTCTGGTCACGGCTCTGGCGGGGCGGTTGTTCTGCGGGTTCGCCTGCCCGCAGACGGTATACACCTCCATTTTCATGTGGATCGAGACCCGCGTGGAGGGCGATCACCTGGCCCGCCTGCGCCTCGACCAGGCACCCCTGGGGCCGCGCAAGCTGGGCCTGAAGGCGGCCAAGCATGGCCTGTGGCTGCTGTTTGCCGGGTGGACGGGCATCACCTTCGTGGGCTACTTCACCCCGATCCGCGAGCTGCTGCCGGCCCTGGTGGGCTGGAGCGTGGGGCACTGGGAGGGCTTCTGGGTGCTGTTCTACGCGTTGTTCACCTACCTCCAAGCCGGGTTTGCCCGGGAGGCGGTGTGCCAGCACATGTGCCCTTACTCCCGCTTCCAGGGGGTGATGTTTGACGCGAACACCCGGACGGTGAGCTACGACGCCACACGCGGCGAACCCCGCAAGGGCAAGGGCGGTGGCGACTGCATCGACTGTGGCATTTGCGTGCAGGTGTGCCCCACCGGCATCGACATCCGCGACGGGCTCCAGTACCAGTGCATCAACTGCGGCCTGTGCGTGGATGCCTGTGACGAGGTGATGACCCGCGTGGCCAAGCCCCTGGGCCTGATCCGCTTTGCCTCGGAGCAGGAGCTGGCGGGGATGCCGCGCCGCGGCGGGCGCCCGCGCCTGGCGGTGTATGGCGGCTTGATAGGCGTCTTCGTGGCCCTCGGTGCATGGACGGCGACCCAGCGCTCGCTGCTGCTGGTGGACGTGCTGCGCGACCGGGGCAGCCTGGCCCGGGAGGCCACCGATGGCCGCATCGAGAACGCCTACACCCTCAAGCTGGCCAACCTGGCCGAGATGCCACGGGACTTCGAGGTGGAGGTCAGCGGCCTGCCGGGCATCGAGCTGGTCGGCGCCCGGCGCTTCGCCGGCGAGGCCGGCAGCATCCGCGCCGTGCAGGTGACGGTGGCTGCGCCGGCAGACGGCGGCCTGTCCGGCGCCCGGCCGATCACCTTCCAGGTGCGCGCCGCCGACGACCCGGCAACCCGGGTTACCGAGAAGAGCACCTTCGTTCTTCCCTGATCCACCTGAACTGCCGAGATCACCATGTACCGATACAAGCAAGCCGACCAGCGTCTGGTGGACGACCGCGTGGCCCAGTTCCGTGACCAGATGACCCGCTTTCTCGATGGGCGCCTCGGGGAGGACGAGTTCCGCCCCCTGCGGCTGCAGAACGGCCTTTACGTGCAGCGCCATGCGCCCATGCTGCGGGTGGCGATTCCCTACGGCACCCTGGCGGCCTACCAGCTGCGCACGCTCGCCGACATCGCCCGCCGCTTCGACCGGGGCTACGGCCACTTCACCACCCGCTGCAACATCCAGTTCAACTGGGTGCGCCTGGAGGAAGCGCCGGACATCCTGGCCGAGCTGGCCACCGTGCAGATGCACGCCATCCAGACCTCGGGCAACTGCATCCGCAACATCACCACCGACCCCTTTGCCGGCGTGGCGGCGGATGAGCTGTTTGATCCACGGCCGTACTGCGAGATCGTGCGCCAGTGGTCCACCCTGGCGCCGGAGTTCCTGTTCCTGCCGCGCAAGTTCAAGATCGCCTTTGCCGGTGGGGCGGAAGACCGGGCCGCGGTACGCTTCCATGACATCGGCGCCATTGCCCGGGTGGCTGACGATGGCCGCATCGGCTTTGAGGTCTGCGTCGGCGGCGGCCTCGGGCGCACCCCGATGGTGGGGCGCTCCATGCGCGACTTCCTGCCCCGGGAGGAGCTGCTCAACTATTTCGAGGCCATCCTGCGGGTTTATAACCGCCATGGCCGGCGTGACAACAAGTACAAGGCGCGCATCAAGATTCTGGTGAAGGACCTCACCCTGGAAGGCTTCACCCGGGAGGTGGAGGACGAATGGGCATGGACCCGGGGTGGCCCGGGCTGCATTAGCGACGCCACTTTCCGGGAGATGGAAGCCTTCTTCGCCCGGCATGACGATGCGCCTGCTGCGGCCGATGATCCGGGCCACCTCACAGCGCTGGCCGACAGCCGCGCCTTTGCACGTTGGGTCGAGCGCAATGCCTCGGCTCACCGGGAGCCGGGCTACGCGGTCGTGACCCTGTCCCTGAAGAAGACCGGCGTGCCTCCCGGCGACGCCACCGCCGAACAGATGGACGGGGTCGCCGAGCTGGCGGAGCGCTTCAGCGCCGGCGAGATCCGCGTCAGTCACGAGCAGAACCTGGTGCTGCCCCACGTGGCCCGCCGGGATCTGCCGGCCCTGTGGGAAGGCGCCCGCGCCCTGGGCATGGCGACGCCCAACATCGGGCTGCTCACCGATCTGGTGTGTTGCCCGGGGGGTGATTTCTGCTCCCTGGCCAATGCCCGCTCCATCCCGGTGGCGGCGGCCATCCAGCAGCGCTTCGACGATCTGGACTACCTGTTCGACTTGGGCCCGCTGGAGCTCAACATGTCGGGCTGCGTGAATGCCTGCGGACACCACCACATTGGCCACATCGGTATTCTCGGTGTGGATAAGAACAACGAGGAGTGGTACCAGGTGACCCTGGGCGGGCGGGAAGGCAGCCAGGCGGCGCTGGGCCGGGTGATCGGCCCGTCCTTTGCAGCAGGGCAGATCCCGGACGTGATCGCGCATCTGCTCGAGGTGTATGTCGGCGTGCGGCACGAGGGGGAGCCCTTCATCGACGCGCTCGAACGGGTCGGTCTGGACGCCTTCAAGGCGCGGGTCTATGGAGGGGCGGCATGAGCACGCTGATCCGCCACGGGAAAGTGGCTGACGATCATTGGCAATGGATCGAAGGAGACCTACCCCGGGTCGTTGAAAGGCTGGAGGCAGGCGAGCACCTGGTGCTGCCGCTGGCGGTGTGGTCAGCCCACCGGGCCCGCCTCGATCCACTCCACTCCGGCGTGTGGCTTGGCCCGGATGACGCGCCCGAGACATTGTTGCCTTGGTTGGCTGGCATCCCTCTGGTCGCCATCCACTTTCCGGTATTCACCGATGGCCGGGGTTACTCCCTGGCCCATCTGCTGAGGCGGCGCCATGGCTACAGCGGTGAGCTGCAAGCAGTGGGCGACGTCCTGGTGGACCAGCTTGCCCTGATGGCCCAGTGCGGCTTCGACAGCTTCCGTCTGCGTGCCGATCAGTCTCCGGCCGCCGCCCTGGCAGCCCTGGCCGGTGGGCTGCGCTCGCCATGGCCCGGCCCCGTCGTGCCCCGATTTGCAGCAGCCTCTGCGGGACATGATGTGACACCTGCTTACAGTCTGGACATGATGCACTGCCGCATCGACGGGCGGGACTGAACTGAGCGGGTGGCACAGCCTTTGCGCCATTTTCGGGTCGCGCTCCCCCTGTCGGGAGCGTTTCCCGAAGGAGGTGAGCATGGTCGATGGGCTGGCGTTGTGGAAGCAGTTGCTGCAGGTGCAGGAACCCTGGGTCGTCCAGGCCTGCCGTGTGGACGAATTCAACCGCTGCATGGCGGTTTGGATTGGCGTGGAGGCGCCTCGTAGCTGGTTCGGCCTGGGCCGTCCACGGGTGGCGGAAGGGGGTGCCGAGGCGACCTGGCGGCACACCGGCTTCGGAGGCTGGAGGGTCCAGGTGCACGTGCGGGTGCCGGTGGGAAGCGAATTGCCGCGCCACTCGTGGGCCGGTGAGGCCGGCATGCCCTTCACCCGTGCTCTCGATCGCCAGATCCTGTCCCTGCTCAATGAGGGGGTTGGGATGAGCGGGGTTTGCAGCATTCTCGACCTGCCCATGACCGATCTATGGCGGTATCGCTATGCCCTGGACCACGGCCGTCACGCCGTGGGGGCGGCGGATGCTGTACCGATGTCTGCAAGTCCTGCCGAGGCGGCCGTGCCACAGGCGCCAACCGCCTTCAGCCGGGTACCGAATCTGGAAGACCCGGTATGGGTGCGCCTTCTGGACGGAAGCGTGAAGCTGGATGTGCGTGTTCTTGGCCTGCAGCTACTCTTGTCCCGGACCCGCTCCCAGGTGGCGGTGATCGCGGACGAGGAGGTGCGCATGATGAAATTGCGTGAGTTGCACCGCTACTTCGTGAAGAACGAACGCATGCTTGCCCATGAACTGCACCAGTTGGTGTCGGAGGCTGCATGAGCCCGCTGAAGAATGGATTGATGTTGCCCGATGAGGTTGCCAGGCTGATCGAGGCTGGTCGTTGTCTGATGGTTGCGGGTGACGAGGCTTTGCTGCGTCTTCTTCCTTCCGGTCAGTGGATAGGCGGCACGATTCCCTACTTCATGGGGGATGAAGGGGGGCAGGTGAGTCGTGAGCGGCTCTTCGTGACGCATATTCCGACGGATGCCGGGGCACCGGAGATTCGCAGCTACGATATCACCAGCATCAGCCATCTATGCGCGGATGCACCGGCCAACGGTTTCAGTCTGATCATCATTCCTGCCTTTTCGGCCACCCACTCCCTCTATGCCCGCAAGGCACCGGAGTTCGAGGACATGTTCATGAAGCCGGTGGTGGGTTGGATTGCCGGCTGCCACCTGGACGATTTGGGTCGGGTGGCACCCGCGGTGGTGAGCGGCCCCGAACTGGCTTTCGACACGGAGCGGGCGGTGGTGATGCATGTTCCCCTGCCGCCCCAGCGCTACGCCCATGTTCATATTGCCAATCGCATGCGCCAGGGTGAAGGCGGGCTGCTGCGCTTCCCGGAAACGGGTTTTTCGGCGGGTCGGTGTTCCGTGGATGGCGTGGAAACCACGCTGGCGGCGTATCTGGATGCAAACCGTGCGGATCTGCGTCTGCCCCTCGTCGCAGATTATGGCGGCGCGTCGGTCAACGTATCGATCAAAGGCGTCGACCGGGATGCCGGACGGGTGGACTTCTACGCGCCAGTGTTTGGTGACGTGGCGTACCGCCTTGCTGAACCGGTGGATTTTGCCGCGGACGATGAACCGGGAGCTGATGCAGTGAACGTCCTTTGGTCGTGCAACTGCATTCTCAATTACCTCTATTGCGGCCTTGAGGGGCGGAAGGGCTCCGCGCCAGGGGGGGCGATGACCTTCGGGGAGATCGCTTATCTGCTTCTCAACCAGACTCAGGTCTTCCTGGAGATCAAGGAGGTCTGATCGCCGCAGTGGTGACAATGATCTTGAGTGCGCGGGAATGTGAAATTGATCGCGGGAGGCGACACAAGTCGTGCGGAGACACGATTCCGTCACGGGACGCGACGGTGAAGGCCGTCATCATACGGGCTCTGAATTCACCTTGCCCCACCCCCGATGATCATTTCCCGCTTCGCCGGTCTCCACCGCCTCATCCTCGCCGCCACTTTGGCCTGTACGGCCTTGGGTGTGCAGGCATCAGGCCGTGATGTGGAGGGGGTGGAGGCGCCGGAGTGGAGCGACGAACCCCCCGCACTGGCCCGGCTCCTCGAGACTGGGCATCGGGCGGAGGTGGGCCGTCAGCCTGGTGTGGCAGCGGCCCATTTTTGCGCCGCTGCCCGGGATGGCAGTGTTGAAGGTCAGTATCGTCTTGGTCGCCTTTACCTGCTGGGCCGAGGCGTGGCAAGGGATGGTCAGGTGGCCAATACCCTGCTGTCCATCGCTGCCCAGCGCGGCCATGAGAAAGCACAGAGCCTGGTGGAGCCCCTGGTTGCCGCCGAGAAGCTCCCCGATTGCCTGGTTTCAGGCAAGGCGCCGGAGGTGATGCTTGCCATCGATAACGGGGAAGCCGTGCCCCACGAGGTGGTGGAACGATTCATCAAGGCGCTGCCGGCGGACAAGCGCCGCCATGCCCAGATGGTCCAGAAGCTGGCCCCGCGTTTCAGTGTCGATCCCCGGCTTGCTTTGGCGATTGTACGAACCGAGTCGAACTTCGACGCTGCCGCCCGCTCTCCCAAGAATGCCCTCGGTCTGATGCAGTTGATTCCGGATACAGCCGAGCGCTTTGGCGTTCGCGATGCATTGGATCCCGAGCAGAACGTCCGGGGTGGGCTGGCCTATCTGCGCTGGTTGCTGCAGCACTTCAAGGGCGACGTGGCCCTGGCTGCCGCGGCCTACAACGCCGGTGAGGGCAATGTGGCGCGCTACCGGGGGGTTCCTCCCTTCGCGGAAACCCAGGAATACGTGCGCCGGGTGATGGCCTTCTACCGAGCTCCGCGGCATCCCGAGACCCTGCGCGGCTGACGAGGGCTTCACGCCAGTGCTCGGTTTCCTGTACTTTCTCTCCGCTTCGATAACAACAGAGGACGGAGAGCATGCCCCATCATCATCAGTTCTACATCGGTGGCCAGTGGGTCGACACGACCAGCCCTGCCCGGTTCGATGTCATCAACCCTGCCACCGAAGCTGCGGTCGGCACCATCGCCCTCGGCGGGCCGGAAGACGCGGTGCGCGCCGTGGCTGCGGCCCGTGCGGCCTTTCCCGCGTTCTCCGCCAGCACCCGGGAAGCACGGCTCGACTTGCTGCAGCGCATCTGTGCCGCCTACAAGGCGCGTTACGAGGACATGGCCCGGGCCATCTCAGCCGAAATGGGGGCGCCATACAAGCATCTGGCCGGCAGCGCCCAGTCGGGCTCCGGCCTGGCCCACTTCAAGGCGGCGGCAGCCGCACTGGCGGATTTCCCTTTCGAGCACAGTCGCGGCACCACGCGCATCCTGCGCGAGCCCATCGGCGTTTGCGCGCTGATCACGCCGTGGAACTGGCCAGCCAACCAGATGGCCTGCAAGGTGGCGCCGGCTCTGGCGGCAGGCTGCACCATGGTGCTCAAGCCGTCCGAGCTGGCGCCCCTGTCGGCGATCATCCTGGCCGAAATCCTTGACGAGGCCGGGGTGCCGGAGGGTGTGTTCAATCTCGTCAATGGCGACGGCCCCGGTGTCGGCGCGCCCCTGTGTGCCCATCCGGATGTGGACATGGTGTCCTTTACCGGATCCACCCGGGCCGGCAAGCAGGTCATGAAGAGCGCCGCCGATACCATCAAGAAGGTCGCTCTGGAGCTGGGCGGCAAGTCCGCCAACATCCTGCTCGACGATGCGGATTTTCCGCGCATGGTGAAACTGGGCGTGCTGACACTGATGACCAACACGGGTCAGAACTGTAACGCGCCGTCCCGGATGCTGGTGCCTGAGGCACGGCTCGCGGAGGTGGAGGAGATTGCTGCCGCAGCGCTGTCCCGCGTTGTGGTGGGCGATCCGGATGCGGACGGTACGACCATGGGGCCGCTGGCCAACCGGGCACAGTTCGAGCGTGTACAGGCGCTGATTGCCACGGGGCTTGCTGAAGGTGGAAAGCTGGTGGCCGGCGGCCCGGGCAGACCGGACGGGATGGAGCGAGGTTTCTTCGCTCGGCCGACGATCTTCAGCGGTGTGACGCCGACCATGACCATCGCCCGGGAGGAGATCTTCGGCCCGGTGCTGTCCATCCTGACCTACAAGGATGAGGAGGACGCCATCCGCATCGCCAACGACACGGTGTATGGCCTCTCGGGTTACGTGTCCTCGTCGGACCTGGGGCGGGCACGCGCAGTGGCCCGTCGCCTGCGTACCGGTAATGTGCATCTCAACGGTGCCCCCATTGATCTGGCGGGGCCGTTCGGGGGCTACAGGCAGTCGGGTCTGGGGCGGGAGTGGGGCGCTTTCGGGATCGAGGAGTTCCTCGAGGTGAAGGCGGTCCTGGGTTATGGGGAAGACTGAAGGGGCGTACGGAAGGACGCGGTGAAGAAGGCGTCGGCTGACGGAGGTGCCGGCCGGCGCGATGCCCGTGGAGTGGCGCGGGCGTGTCTTCAGGGCGCGCTGGTGGTGCGGGGCAAGGGACTCGAACCCTCACGCCTTGCGGCGCTGGAACCTAAATCCAGTGCGTCTACCAATTCCGCCAACCCCGCATCCAGCGGCGCGCATTGTAATGGTAGCCGCTCCCCGGGGCCAGCGTTTTGTTCTGGCGGCTTCCCGACCGGAGTTGGTCAGGGTCGTAAACGAACTCGCCCGGGCTGCACGGCCGGTGAGATCCACTGTGTGCAGCCCGGGCGGGGCGATGGCCAGTCTGCGTCGGGGCTTAGCCGCGGCGCATGGCGTCGAAGAATTCGCCGTTGTTCTTCGTCGCCTTGATTTTGTCCAGCAGAAACTCCATCGCATCGATGTCATCCATGCCGTACAGCAATTTGCGCAGTACCCAGACCTTTTGCAGGACGTCGGACTTGAGCAGGAGCTCCTCGCGCCGGGTGCCCGAGCGGTTGACGTTGATGGCGGGGTAGACCCGCTTTTCCGCCATGCGCCGGTCAAGGTGGATTTCCATGTTGCCGGTGCCCTTGAACTCTTCGTAGATCACGTCATCCATGCGGCTGCCGGTGTCGATCAGGGCGGTGGCGATGATGGTCAACGAGCCGCCTTCCTCGATGTTGCGAGCGGCGCCGAAGAAGCGCTTCGGCTTCTGCAGGGCGTTGGCGTCCACACCACCGGTCAGTACCTTGCCGGAGGCAGGCACCACGGTGTTGTAGGCACGTGCCAGGCGGGTCAGCGAGTCCAGGAGGATGACCACGTCCTTCTTGTGCTCCACCAGGCGCTTGGCCTTCTCGATGACCATCTCGGCCACTTGCACGTGGCGGATGGCGGGTTCGTCAAAGGTCGAGGCCACGACTTCGCCCTTGACCGAGCGCTGCATCTCAGTCACCTCCTCGGGGCGTTCATCGATCAGCAGTACGATCACCACCACGTCGGGGTGGTTTGAAGTGATCGAGTGGGCAATGTGCTGCAGCATCACCGTCTTGCCGCTTTTCGGCGGGGCCACCAGCAGACCGCGCTGGCCCTTGCCGATGGGGGAGATCATGTCGATCACGCGGGAGGTGATGTTTTCCTCGGCCCGGATGTCCCTTTCCAGCTTGAGGCACTGGTTGGGGTGGAGCGGGGTGAGGTTCTCGAAGAGAATCTTGTGCTTGGAGGCTTCCGGTGGCTCGAAGTTGACCTTGTCGACCTTGACGAGGGCAAAGTAGCGCTCACCGTCCTTCGGGGTCCGGATCTCTCCCTCGACCGTATCGCCGGTATGCAGGTTGAACCTGCGAATCTGGCTTGGCGACACATAAATGTCGTCGGTGCCGGCGAGGTAGGAGGTGTCGGGCGACCGCAGGAAGCCGAAGCCGTCGGGCAAGACCTCCATCACGCCGTCGCCGTAGATCGGCTCGCCTTTCTTGGCGCGGTTCTTGAGCAGCGCAAAGACCAGTTCCTGCTTGCGCAGGCGGTTGGCGCCTTCGATGTCGTTGGCAATGGCCATTTCGAGCAATTGGCCGACGTGGAGAGACTTGAGCTCCGAGAGGTGCATGGCAGGCAGCGGTGGGAGAGAGATTGGGAGGGGTATGGGAACAGCAGGAAACAGCTAGTACGGCAACAGATGTGCTCGAACTGTGAAGCGGCGCCGGGCTGGCCGGGTGGTTCGCCCCGATGGCGCCGCTAAGCAAAGACTACTTTGGAAAGAGTATGCCGATCAGAGGTGGCTGTCAATGAAGGCGGCAAGTTGCGACTTCGAAAGCGCACCCACCTTGGTGGCTTCGATGTTGCCGCCCTTGAACAGCATCAGCGTGGGAATGCCACGGATACCGTACTTGGCGGGGGTTTCCTGATTTTCGTCGATATTGAGTTTGGCGACCTTGAGCTTGCCAGTGTATTCCTTCGCGACTTCGTCAAGGATAGGGGCGATCATCTTGCACGGACCACACCACTCTGCCCAGTAATCTACCAGCACGGGGCTGGTGGACTGCAGAACCTCCGCTTCGAAGTTCGCATCGGTGACGTAATGGATATGTTCGCTCATGATTCCTCGCATCAGGGGATTTTTAAGGTGTCACCGCGGGTGGGGAACGTGTTCCGGAGGGGAACCCCGCAACTCGGGCGACAAGACAAGATAGCGGGATGCTAGCGAATAATCAGTAGCAAGAAAAGCGCTTTTCTCGCCACACCCCATGAGATGTGGTAACGGTGGCACACTCGGAACAATTTTCGGCGGGGGCTGTCTGGCTTTTCGGGGGGGCCGTGCCAGGCGCCCTCTTAAGTCCCGTCCGATGGGGTATATTGCTGGCCCTCGATATCTTTACGTGAATTTGTCGCTGCCCGGGCGGTGACAATTCAAACAACAGGAGCGCGCCCGATGACTTACGTCGTTACTGAAAATTGCATCCGCTGCAAGTACACCGACTGCGTGGATGTATGTCCGGTCGACTGCTTTCGTGAGGGGCCCAATTTTCTGGTAATCGATCCGGAGGAGTGCATCGACTGCACCCTGTGTGTCGCTGAGTGTCCGGCCGAGGCGATTTTTGCGGAGGATGATGTGCCTGCTGATCAGGAGGCCTTCATTGCTCTGAATGCGGAACTTGCGGCAAAGTGGGTGCCGATTGTCGAGCGCAAGGAGCCTCCCGCCGATGCCGATGAGTGGCGTGGCGTTGCCGACAAGCTGCAGTATCTCGAACGCTGACGCCAGGACTGACTTGCCTGTCCCCAATGGGGTGGGCGTGACTTCGGAGCCGGATTGCTCCTGATGCTGCAAGGCGCGTCCCATGCGGGAGCTTGCGGTAGGGGTATTTCCTGACTTTCCGATGCTTTGCGCCGTCGCCTGCAATCGAATACCATCGTGGGCAGTAGAGTTCCGGCGGATGTGCGCCTAGAAAAGGAAAATAAAATGCTGGTCAGTGAAATTCTCGCGATCAAGGGTAAGGTGTTGTTCACCGTTGCCACCAACAAGACGCTCTTGGACGCAGTTGAGGTGATGACGGAGCAGGATGTCGGATCCCTGGTTGTTTTTGACAAGGGTCGCATGGCGGGGTTGCTGACCTTCCGCGAGGTTCTGGTCGCCACAAAAAAGGCCGGCGTCGATTGGCAGTCTTTGTCTGTCGAGGATGCAATGCTCAAGGATCCTGTGGTCGCAGCGCCGAATATGGAGATGGATGAGCTGCGCAGGCAGATGGTGGAGCACCATCAGCGTTATCTCCCGGTCATGGATGACGGGGTGTTGATGGGTGTGGTGTCGTTCCACGATGTGGCCAAGGCCGTTCTGGAAGAGCAGAGCTTCGAGAACCGCATGCTGAAAAACTACATTCGCAACTGGCCTGCAGAGGATCAGGCTTGAGCGGCGTCGAACTCTAAGCTGCAAACAGGTCATCTCGCCAAAGGGGGGTGGATGGCCTGACAACAAGGCGCTTGAGCGCCAGTCGAAAAGTACGTTGGAAGCCGACACTGTTTCAGTGTTGGGCCGCCTGGGGAGGGCGGGTCCCTGGTCTCGGATGTTGCCCATGATGGCTGCACCAGGCTGGTCAGGCCTTGAACCAACTACATAGGAGACAGAAAAATGAAGAAAATATGGCTGAAAAGCTACCCCCCTGGCGTTCCTGAAGAGATCGATGTCAACCAGTTTGCATCCCTGGGCGATCTGTTTGAGAAGAGCGTCGCCCGCTTTGCGGATCGCACTGCCTACGTCAATATGGGCAAGTCCATCAGCTATGCCCAGCTTGATTCGCTTTCGCGTCAATTCGCGGGCTATCTCCAGGGTGAGTTGAAACTTGGCAGAGGCGCCCGGGTGGCGCTGATGATGCCCAACTGCCTTCAGTATCCTGTTGCCATGTTCGCCGTGTTGCGCGCGGGATTCACCGTGGTTAACGTGAATCCGCTCTACACGGCCCGGGAGCTTGAGCATCAGTTGCGGGATTCGGGTTGCGAGGCGATCGTGATCATGGAGAATTTTGCGCACACCCTTGCCGAGGTGATGGGTCGTACATCGGTGCGTCACATTGTCGTCACCGGCTTGGGAGACATGCTGGGTTTTCCGAAGTCCCTGCTCGTCAATCTGGTGGTTCGCCACGTGAAGAAGATGGTGCCTCCCTGGAGCCTGCCGGGGCACGTAGGGTTTCGCGACGCCCTCGACAGGGGGAGTGCCCACGGTCTGGCGCCGGTGGCGATGACCCATGATGACTTGGCATACCTGCAATACACGGGCGGGACGACGGGCGTGGCGAAGGGGGCGATGCTCACCCATGGCAACATCATCGCCAATCTCCAGCAGGCCCATGCGTGGATCAGTCCTTACGTTAAGGAAGGCGAAGAGGTCATCATCACGGCCCTGCCGCTCTATCACATCTTTTCGCTCACAGCGAATTGCCTTACTTTCTTCAAGATCGGCGCCAGCAATGTGCTGATCACCAATCCGCGGGATATTCCGGCTTTCGTCGCAGAACTGGGCAAGTACCCATTCACCGTGATCACTGGCGTCAATACCTTGTTCAATGCCTTGCTCAACAATCCGGAGTTCGAAAAGCTCGATTTCGGCTCACTCAAGGTGGCTCTTGGAGGAGGCATGGCGGTGCAGCAGGCGGTGGCTGATCGTTGGAAGCGGATAACGGGGAAGACCTTGGCCGAGGCCTATGGCCTCACGGAGACATCGCCGGCCGTCTGTATCAATCCGCTGGATCTCCCGGAGTTCAATCATTCCATCGGACTGCCCATTTCTTCGACGGATGTCAGCCTGCGGGATGACGATGGGTACGAGGTTTCCATGGGAATACCTGGAGAGCTGTGCGTGAAAGGCCCCCAGGTCATGAAGGGTTATTACAACCGGCCGGAGGATACGGCCCGGACATTTACCCATGATGGCTATCTGCGTACGGGGGATGTGGCGACCATTGACGATGATGGCTTTGTACGCATCGTCGATCGCAAGAAAGACATGATTCTGGTCTCGGGCTTCAACGTCTATCCGAACGAGGTGGAAGACGTGGTTGCCGCACACCCGGGTGTGATGGAGGTGGCTGCCCTTGGTGTCCCCGACGAGCATTCCGGCGAGGCGGTAAAGGTCTTTGTGGTGCGAAAAGACCCCGCCCTGACGGCGGAGGCGCTGATTGCTCACTGCCGGGCGGGGCTTACGGGATACAAGGTGCCACGTTTCGTCGAGTTTCGTGACGAGTTGCCGAAGAGCAACGTGGGCAAGATTCTGCGCCGGGTCTTGCGTGACATGTCCCAAGGTTCAGGGCATGCCTGAGCGCGCGTGATTGCATCCAACGGGCGGCCGGACTGCGCATCTTGCGACACCCGCCGTAGCGCTTGTACGGCTGCACCTCTCTGCGCGAACTCGGACCGATCGCGGAATTTCTTCACAAGCGCCGATCCGTGTCTGAAAATAGCGCTTGTGTTTTCGGGCTGTTGTGCGAATAATTCGCAGCTAGTCTTGTAGATGACCTCATGACCCTTTTCGCATTCGCCCTGCCTGTCGACGTCGTTGCTGTAGTACGCGTAGTAAGCGTAGGTGAGCGCGCGTCGTAAGGGTCTCCAGGTAGTCGATACAGTATTTCAGACCCCCGCCGGCGCGCAACCGGCGGGGGTTTTGTCTTTTTGTCTTACCCCAGGCCCGGAAAGCGTTTCGGCTTCCAAAGCCCCAAGGAGAAATCGATGATGCAAATGACTGGAGCAGACCTGATCGTGAAGCTGCTCGAACGGCAGGGAATCAGCACCATCGCCGGCGTGCCCGGCGGTGCAGCCCTGCCGATGTACGATGCCCTGTCCAAGAGCGAACAGATCCATCACGTCCTTTGCCGCCATGAACAAGGCGCGGGCTTCATTGCCCAGGGCATGGCACGTGTCTCGGGTCGTCCCGAGGTGTGCCTGGCATCCAGTGGCCCGGGTGCCACCAACTTGATCACGGCGATTGCCGACGCCAAGCTTGACTCCATTCCCATCATTGCGCTGACGGGTCAGGTGCCCCTGTCGATGATCGGCACCGACGCCTTCCAGGAAGTCGATACCTACGGTCTGACCATTCCCATCACCAAGCACAACTTCCTGGTCCGTTCGGCCAAGGAGCTGCTGACTGCCGTTCCGGCCGCCTTCCGCATTGCCATGTCCGATCGCCCGGGGCCGGTGCTGATCGATGTGCCCAAGGATGTGCAGAACCAGATGGTCAGCTTCGAGGAATTCCCCGATGTGGTGGTTCCCGATGCGGCACCGAGCTTTGATATCGCGGCGATTGAAGAGGCCGCGAAGATGATCGAGGCTGCCGAGCGCCCGGTTCTTTACCTGGGTGGTGGTGTGATCCATTCCGGCGCTGCCCATATGGCGGTGACCCTGGCCGAGCAGGCCTCCCTGCCGACTACCATGACCCTGATGGCCCTCGGTGCGATGCCCATGGACCATCCCTTGTCCCTGGGCATGCTGGGCATGCACGGTGCCCGTTACACCAACTACGTTCTGGAAGAGGCCGACCTGCTGATCTGTGTGGGCGCGCGCTTCGACGACCGTGCCATCGGCAAGACCGCCGAGTTCTGCCCGAACGCCAAGATCATCCACGTGGATATCGACCGTTCTGAACTTCACAAGGTCAAGAACGCCCACGTGGCCATCGCTGGCGATGTGGCGCAGGTGTTGTCGGAGCTCCTGCCGCGCGTCAAGCCCCAGTTGCGCAAACGTTGGTTGTCCCATGTGGAGAGCCTCAAGGGCCGCTTCCCCCTGGCCATGCCGGGCATCGACAACCCGCGTTCGCCCTATGGCCTGATCCATGCCGTGGCCAACTGCCTCGACGATAACGCCATCATCACCAGTGACGTCGGTCAGCACCAGATGTGGGTGGCCCAGGCCTACCCGTTCCGCCGTTCCCGCCAGTGGCTCAATTCCGGTGGGCTCGGCACCATGGGCTTCGGTTTTCCGGCAGCGATCGGCGCTGCGCTGGCCGCGCCGGATCGCACCGTGGTGTGCTTCTCCGGTGACGGCAGCCTGAAGATGAACATCCAGGAGATGGCCACCGCCGCCCAGGAAAACGTCAATGTGAAGATCGTGCTGTTCAACAACCAGTCCCTCGGCCTGGTGCATCAGCAGCAGAACCTCTTCTACGGCAAGCGCATCATGGCCTCGCGCTACGAGCGTCCCACCGACTTCCTGAAGATCGCCGACGGCTTCGGCATGCGTGCGGTGGATCTTGATCCGGCGCCGAATCCCCGGGCCACCCTTGCGGAGGCACTCAACACCCCGGGGCCCTGCCTGATCCATGCCACGATCGACCCGAACGAATTCGTTTACCCGATGGTGCCGCCGGGCGCCGCCAACTCCGAGATGATCGGCTGAGCCCCGAGGAGAGAATACGATGTCCGAACAGAACACCAACCTTTCCGAGTACATCCCCGATGTTCCCGAGCACAATGGTTTCACCAAGGTCGTGCTTGAGTTGGGGGTGGCCAACCACCCTGGCGTGATGAGCCATATCTGTGGTCTTTTTGCCCGCCGCGCGTTCAACGTGGAAGGCATTCTCTGCATGCCCGTGGGCTCAGGCGACACCAGCCGAATCTGGCTGCTGATCTTCGAGGACGAGCGACTGTCCAAAATGATCAAGCAGGTTGAGAAGCTTGAGGACGTGCTCTACGTGCGTCAGCATGGGGGCGAGCACCCGGTCTTTGGCCGGCTTGACGAGTTCTTCCAGTAAGCTGCTGTCCGTTTCCGCCGCCGGACCAGCGCCGGCGGCGTGTTAGATTCTTCCTCCATTCCGTTTTCGCGAGTTCCCCATGTCCGGTAATACCCTCGGCACGCTTTTCTGCGTCACTTCCTTCGGCGAGTCCCATGGCCCCGCCATCGGTTGCGTGGTGGACGGCTGTCCGCCGGGTCTGGCCATCAGCGAAGCTGACATCCAGGCGGAGTTGGATCGGCGCAAACCGGGTACCTCCCGGCACGTTACCCAGCGTCGAGAGCCTGATGCCGTCGAGATTCTGTCCGGCGTGTTTGAGGGGGTGACCACGGGCACACCGATTGCGTTGCTGATTCGCAATCAGGATCAGCGCTCGAAGGACTATGGCAACATCGCCGAGAGTTTTCGCCCTGGTCACGCGGACTACGGATACTGGCAAAAATACGGTATCCGGGACTATCGTGGCGGAGGGCGTTCGTCGGCTCGCGAGACAGCGGTCCGTGTCGCCGCTGGCGCCATTGCCCGGAAGTGGCTGCAAGAGCGCTACGGGATTGTGATCCGGGGTTACATGGCCCAGTTGGGGCCTGTGGAGATTCCTTTCGTATCCTGGGACGAGGTGGAGGGAAACGCTTTTTTTGCCCCCAACCAATCGATCGTGCCGCAGCTCGAGCGCTACATGGATGATCTGCGCAAGTCCGGTGACTCGGTAGGGGCGCGCATCAATGTTGTGGCCAGCGGTGTGCCAGTGGGGTGGGGCGAGCCGGTCTATGATCGCCTTGATGCTGACATTGCCCATGCCATGATGAGCATCAATGCGGTCAAGGGCGTCGAGATCGGTGCCGGCTTTGCCAGCGTTGCACAGCTTGGGACCCAGCATTCCGACGAGATGAGCCCCGAGGGTTTTCTATCGAACCATGCGGGAGGTGTACTGGGCGGTATTTCCACCGGGCAGGACGTGCTGGTGAGCATGGCCATCAAGCCGACGTCCAGTACCCGTCTTGACCGGCGCTCCATCAACAAGGCCGGTGAGCCGGTAGTGGTCAATACGCTCGGTCGGCACGATCCCTGTGTGGGGATTCGCGCCACCCCCATTGCCGAGTCCATGCTGGCCATCGTGCTGATGGATCATGCCCTGCGCCATCGTGCCCAGAACGGCGATGTGGTGTGTTCGACACCAACAATTCCACGATTGGCTCCCGAGGGGCGGCAGGCGGTGCCGTCGCCTGAGTCCAAGAGTTGATCGCAGTCAACTTTTCCGGCCCGCCCGCGGCGTACAGTCGAATCACGGTATCCAACAATTCAATGACAAAACGGGAGATGACTGCATGGAGCAACACGATCTGAACCACGAACTTCCTGAGTATCGCGAACAGATTCACGCCCTCAAGATGTCCAATGGACACTTTGCAAGGCTTTTCGACGAATACCATGACGTCAATCGTCATGTGGTGCGTGTCGAGGTCCATGCCGAGACGGCCACTGACTTCGAGCTGGAAGACCTCAAGAAGCGTCGGCTCAAGCTCAAGGACGAGCTCTACGAAATGTTGAAGAGCGCGTCCGTAAACTGATTTACAGTCAGCCCATCGCGATGGGAAGAGCGCTTGCGGGCGCTCTTTTTCATGGTAGGCCCGGGTAGAATCGCGCCGATGATTCCCTACTGGCGCCTGTCCGGCTACTACTTCTTCTACTTCGCCTTCATTGGTGCCTTCTCCCCGTATTTTGGCCTGTATCTTCAGTCCATAGGCGTCTCCGCGGCACAGATTGCGCTGCTGATGTCGCTGATGTCCGTGATGCGCATGCTTGCCCCCACCTTGTGGGGCTGGCTGGCCGACCGGTTGGGCGTGCGTACGCCCATCGTGCGCCTCTCCGCGGTATTGTCGATGGCAGGTTTCGCCGGCTTTCTCGTGACCGACGCCTACGTCGGCCTCTTCCTCAGCATGGCTTTTCTGTCGTTCTTCTGGAGCGCAGCGCTTCCGTTGGTCGAGACGCTGACCTTCTCCCATCTGGGTGGGCAGGCCAGCCGCTACGGAAACATCCGGGTCTGGGGTTCGATCGGCTTCGTGCTGGCAGTCCTGGGCCTTGGCTACCTACTGGATGGCCTGCCGGTGCGGGCCTTGCTCTGGATTACGCTGGTCCTCCTGGCCGGTATCGCGTTCTGCGCCATGCTGATTCCCGAGGCGGGGCGTCCAGGCGCGCCGCCAAGGCCGGTGGCCCTGGGGGAGATACTCCGTCGACCCGAAGTGGCGGGGCTGCTGGCGGCCTGCTTCTTCATGTCCGCTGCCCACGGCGCCCTGTATGTTTTCTACTCGCTGCATTTGGTCGCCCATGGGTACAGCAAGTCCCTCATCGGGTGGATGTGGACACTGGGTGTGATTGCGGAGATCGCGGTGTTTATGGCAATGCCCCAGATACTGAGAGCGTATTCCTTGCGTGGCCTGATGATCTTCAGCTTTGTTGCAGCGGTGCTTCGCTTCGTGCTGATAGGCTGGGGGGCGGAGTCCGTTGCCGTGCTCGTATTTGCCCAAGTGCTCCATGGTGCAACATTCGGCGCCTATCACGCCGCAGCAGTTGCTGCTGTGAATCGCTGGTTTGGTGCTCAACATCAAGCCCGCGGGCAGGCGCTCTACGGCAGTATTTCGTTTGGGGCAGGGGGCATGATCGGCGGGCTCGTCAGCGGCTACACTTGGGAATCGGTAGGCCCCGAGTGGACCTATTCGCTGGGCTCCTTGTTTGCCTTTGCGGGTTTGATGGTGCTGCTCGGGTGGTGGAAAGACGGGGGGCCTGCTCAGCTTGGCTCCCCTGATCTTCAGGGTGGACGGAAAGGACTATGAAATCGGCTTTTGACTGGTTGCAGGACGTGCTCCCGGTGATCGTGGCGGCAGCAGTAGTGAGTGCCTGCCAGACCGTCAATACGACGCATACGGGTGCGGTCGGCATCGAGCGCAGGCAGATGATGATGGTGTCGTCCGGGGAGATGGAAAGAGCGTCCTCGCAGACATACCAGAAGATCCTCCAGCAGGCGGGGCAAAAGAATGCCCTGAACCGGGACAAGGAGCAGGTTGCGCGGGTGCGTGGCGTGGCAAGCCGCCTGATACCCGTAACAGGGGCCTTCCGGCCGGATGCACCCCAGTGGCGCTGGGAGGTCAATGTATTGACATCGAACGAGCTAAACGCCTGGTGCATGGCCGGCGGGAAGATCGCCTTCTACTCCGGCATCATCGAGAAGCTTGATCTGAGTGACGACGAGATTGCGGCGATCATGGGGCACGAGATCGCCCACGCCCTCAGGGAGCACGCTCGCGAGCGGGCATCCCAGGCGGTGGTGACCAATATCGGGGTCAGCGTGCTGGGCGCGGCGCTCGGGGTGGGGCAGGCGGGGACGGATCTGATCGGATCCGTCGCCAAGGTGACTTTCGAGCTGCCCAACAGCCGTGAGCATGAGATCGAGGCAGACCGTATCGGCGTCGAACTCGCAGCCCGGGGAGGCTATGACCCCCGGGCTGCAATCACGCTGTGGCAGAAGATGGCGAAGGCCAATAGTGGTCAGCCGCCCCAGTGGCTGTCCACCCATCCGTCAAACCAGAGCCGCCAGAAAGATCTCGCCCAGTACGCAGCCCGTGTGATGCCGCTCTACGAGCAAGCTACTCAGCACGCAAAGCCTGTGAAATAATTGAAGTTTTTCTGCCCTTACCCGTCCTTCGCCCATGCAAGCGCAAACGCTTTACGAAAAACTGTGGTCGAGTCACGTGGTGCACGTCGAAGATGACGGCACCGCGCTGATCTACATTGACCGCCATCTCGTTCATGAAGTCACCAGTCCGCAAGCCTTTGAAGGACTTAAGCTGGCCGGCCGCAAGCCTTGGCGTGTCGACTCCATCGTCGCGACGGCAGACCACAATACGCCCACTGATCACTGGGAAATGGGTATCCAGGATCCGGTTTCCCGCCAGCAGGTCGAAACGCTCGACAGCAACATCCGTGAAGTCGGTGCGCTGGCCTACTTTCCTTTCAAGGATGAGCGGCAGGGCATTGTGCACGTCATCGGGCCTGAAAACGGCGCCACCCTGCCGGGGATGACCGTGGTGTGCGGCGATTCCCACACATCGACGCACGGCGCTTTCGCCTGTCTGGCCCACGGCATCGGGACGTCCGAAGTCGAACATGTGATGGCCACCCAGTGTCTGCTGCAGAAGAAATCGAAGACCATGCTGGTCCGAGTGGATGGACAGCTCGGTGCCGGTGTCACGGCAAAGGACGTGGTGCTTGCCATCATCGGTCGCATCGGCACGGCCGGCGGCACGGGCTACGCCATTGAATTCGGGGGCAGCGCCATACGCAGCCTCTCCATGGAAGGGCGGATGACGATCTGTAACATGGCCATTGAGGCGGGTGCCCGTGCCGGCCTGGTTGCCGTGGATGACCAGACAGTGGCCTACCTAAAGGATCGTCCCTTCTCACCCCGTGGCGACCAGTGGGACCGGGCGGTTGCCTATTGGCGCACCCTGCATTCCGACGACGGCGCTGTTTTTGATGCGGTGGTCGAGCTGGACGCCGCTGTGATCAAGCCCCAGGTTACCTGGGGGACGTCGCCCGAGATGGTGGCCGCCATTGATGACTGTGTGCCCGACCCGACTCTTGAAAAGGATCCGGTCAAGCGCGAAGGCATGGAGCGGGCTCTCCAGTACATGGGCCTCAATCCGCGGACACCGATCAATACGATCACCATCGACAAGGTCTTCATCGGCTCCTGTACCAACTCGCGCATTGAAGATCTGCGCGCCGCGGCCTTCGTGGCCCGCGGGCGTCACAAGGCCGCCAACGTCAAGCTGGCCTTGGTCGTGCCGGGCTCCGGTCTGGTCAAGCGCCAGGCGGAGGCCGAAGGCCTCGACAAGATCTTCATCGCCGCAGGCTTCGAGTGGCGTGAGCCGGGGTGCTCCATGTGCCTGGCCATGAATGCGGATCGGCTTGAGCCGGGCGAGCGCTGTGCGTCCACCTCGAATCGCAACTTTGAAGGACGACAGGGCGCGGGCGGACGGACGCATCTGGTCAGTCCGGCCATGGCCGCTGCAGCGGCGATCGCTGGCCGTTTTGCCGACGTGCGTGAGCTGGCCTGAGCGAAAAGGGGACCCAAATGCATAGATTGACGGCCATGGCCGGTGTGTTTGCGTTGCTGATCCTGGCGGGGTGCAATACCGTCCAAGGTCTGGGCAAGGATATTGAAAAGGGTGGTGAAGCCATCCAGAAGGTAGCCAAGTAAATGAATCCCTTCCGTAAACTCGATGCTCTGGTGGCGCCGATGGATCGTGCCAACGTGGACACCGACGCGATCATCCCCAAGCAGTTCCTCAAGTCGATCAAGCGTAGCGGCTTCGGCCCCAACCTTTTCGACGAGTGGCGTTATCTGGATGTCGGGCAGCCGGGCCAGGACAACTCGGGTCGTCCCAGGAATCCCGATTTCGTGCTCAATCAGGCACGTTATCAGGGCGCCCAGATCCTGCTCACCCGGGACAACTTCGGTTGTGGCAGCTCCCGCGAGCACGCGCCCTGGGCCCTTGAGGACTTTGGCTTTCGCGTCATCATCGGGCCGAGCTTTGCCGACATCTTCTTCAACAACTGCTTCAAGAACGGTCTGCTGCCCATCAAACTCGATGCCGCCGAAGTCGATGCCCTGTTCGCTCAGTGCCTTGGCGCAAGCGGCTACCGGCTGAACGTGGATCTGGAGACCCAGACCGTCACCCGTCCCGACGGCAAGGTCATTCCTTTCAGTGTGGATCCGTTCCGCCGTGAATGCCTGCTCAATGGCTGGGACGACATCGGTCTGACCCTGCGCCATGCAGACAGGATCCGCGAGTTTGAGGCTCGCCGTCGCATCGAGCAGCCGTGGCTGTTTGCCTGATTGAGTGCCGTCCCTCGGGTCGGCGTCATACAACCAAAAACAGAAAGACAAAATGAAGATCTGTGTTCTGCCCGGAGACGGCATCGGCCCTGAAATCATGGAACAGGCCCTGCGCGTGCTCGATGCCCTGCGCGGCGACGGTTTCAGCTTTGAAGCTGAGACGGCTCTGATCGGTGGCTGTGCCGTGGATGCCACGGGCACCCCCTATCCGGAGGCCACCAGCAAGCTGGCCAAGGCTGCAGATGCAATCCTGCTCGGCGCCGTCGGTGGCCCCCAGTGGGACAACCTGCCCCGTGAGCAGCGTCCCGAGCGTGGCTTGCTGGCGATCCGCAAGGAACTCAGCCTGTTTGCCAACCTGCGCCCGGCCATCCTCTACCCGGAGCTGGCCAATGCCTCCACCTTGAAGCCGGAGATCGTCGCGGGTTTGGACATCCTGATCGTCCGCGAGCTGACCGGTGACATCTACTTTGGCCAGCCCCGCGGCATTCGCGAGGAGGGCGGAGAGCGCGTCGGTTTCAACACCATGGTGTACGCCGAGTCCGAAATCCGTCGCATCGGCAAGGTTGCCTTCGAGGCTGCCCGCAAGCGTGGCAAGAAGCTCTGCTCGGTGGACAAGATGAACGTTCTCGAATGCACCCAGCTTTGGCGTGACGTGATGATCGAACTGTCGGCCGACTATCCGGATGTGGAGTTGTCCCACATGCTGGTGGATAACGCCGCCATGCAGCTGGTGCGTGCGCCCAAGCAGTTTGACGTGATGGTGACCGGAAACATGTTCGGTGACATCCTCTCCGATGAAGCCTCCATGCTCACCGGCTCCATCGGCATGCTGCCGTCCGCGTCCCTCGACGCCAACAACAAGGGCCTCTATGAGCCCAGCCATGGTTCCGCGCCGGACATCGCCGGCAAGGGCCTGGCCAATCCGCTCGCCACCATCCTGTCGGCTGCGATGATGCTGCGCTATACCTTCAGTCTCGAGGCGCCTGCCGTGCGCATCGAGAATGCGGTGAAGAAGGTGCTGGCTGCGGGCTACCGGACCGGCGACATCTACGAAGCCGGCACCCGTCGTGTTGGCACCAGGGAAATGGGCGACGCAGTCATCGCTGCGCTGTAAGCACTCAATAAAAACATATCAAGTCTGATCGGGGATCAAAATGAAAAGAGTAGGTCTGGTTGGCTGGCGTGGCATGGTTGGTTCCGTGCTGATGCAGCGCATGCGCGAAGAGAACGACTTTGCACTGATCGAGCCGGTGTTCTTCACCACCTCCAACCCGGGGGGTAAGGCGCCCAATTTCGGCAAGGAAGCCCCTGCCCTGAAGGATGCCAAGGACGTCGAGGCGCTCAAGTCGATGGACATTGTCATCACCTGTCAGGGCGGTGACTACACCAACGAGGTGTACCCCAAGCTGCGCGCTGCCGGGTGGAATGGTCACTGGATCGACGCTGCGTCCGCCCTGCGGATGGACCCGAAGGCTGTGATCATCCTTGATCCGGTCAACCTCAATGTCATCAAGGATTCCCTGGCCAAGGGCGGCCGTGACTGGATTGGCGGCAACTGTACCGTGTCCCTTATGCTGATGGCGCTCGGTGGCCTGTTTCAGCGCGATCTGGTCGAATGGGCAACCTCCATGACCTACCAGGCTGCTTCCGGGGCCGGTGCCCAGAACATGCGCGAGCTCTTGTCCCAGATGGGCGAGTTGAACCGCTCCGTCAAGGAACTGCTGGACGACCCCGCTTCGGCGATTCTCGACATCGACCGCGAAGTTGCCGGCACGATGCGTGACGATGCCTTCCCGGCCTCCAACTTTGGCGTGCCCCTGGCTGGCTCCCTGATCCCCTGGATCGACAAGGATCTGGGCAACGGCCAGTCCAAGGAAGAGTGGAAGGGCGGTGTTGAAACCAACAAGATTCTGGGTCGTGGTGAAGGCTTCGGTTCGCCGGCGGTGCCCATTGATGGTCTGTGTGTGCGTATCGGTGCGATGCGTTGCCACAGCCAGGCGCTGACCCTGAAGCTGCGCAAGGACATCCCGATCGATGAAATTGAAGGCCTGCTTGCCACTGCCAACGACTGGGTCAAGGTCGTGCCCAATCAGCGCGATATCACCATGCGTGAGCTGACCCCGACGGCCGTCACCGGCACCCTGACCGTTCCGGTTGGTCGCCTGCGCAAGCTGGCCATGGGCGGTGAATACCTGTCCGCCTTCACTGTGGGTGACCAGTTGCTGTGGGGGGCTGCGGAGCCTCTGCGCCGCATGTTGCGCGTCCTCCTGGAGGACTGAGTCGAAAAGGCGGCCTTGGCCGCCTTTTTTCCGTGGGTCGCAGGTGTGAGGCAAGTTCAAACATGGCTTGAACTTGCCTCACCAAACCCATGATGTTATGTTCATCAGCAACTCGATTTCGACGACAAGCCTTCGTGCCCAAGAACCTCGTGAAAAGCCGGCTCAAACGCACCCTGATTGCAGCATCCATCAGCGCCCTGTCTTTCGGCGCCAATGCTGCCGGTCTCGGACGCATCACCGTTCTCAGCGGACTCGGACAGCCTCTTCGTGCGGAAGTGGATATTTCCGCCACGCCTGAAGAACTTCAAAACATGACCGCGCGACTCGCCTCTGCTGAAGCATTCAGGCAGGCAGGTATCGATTTCGTACCATCGGTCAGTGGCTTGCGCATGTCCATTGAGCGCAGAGGTGGGGGGGCGGTGGTGCGGGTCACCAGTGAGCGTCCGATCAACGAACCCTTCGTGGACATGCTTGTTGAACTCAACTGGTCTGCTGGCCGGCTGATCCGCGAATACACTTTCCTGCTTGATCCGCCCGATCTGGGTTCGAGTCGGGTGGCTGCACCACCTGTTGCCTCTCCGGAAATGCGCCCAGGGGTTTCAAGCAGTGGTTTTGCTGCATCTGCCAAGCGACCGACCGTGGCGAGGGTCGCCCGTGCTCCCGCGGCATCTGGCGGAGCAGGGCGTACGTATATGGTGCAGCCCGGTGATACGCTGAATCGCATTGCTGCCGAAAATCGCCCTGAAGGTGTATCGATGGAGCAGATGCTCCTTGCCCTGTTTCAGGGCAATCGTTCGGCCTTTGATGCGGACAACATGAATCGTCTTCAGGCAGGCAAGATTCTCCGTATCCCCGATGCCGAGAGTGCCAGGCAGCTCGCAGGGGGGGCGCCCAGGCCGCAGGTTGTCGCCCATTCGTCGGATTTTGGCCGCTACCGTCAGAAGCTTGCCGAGCAGGCCGCGGGCATGCCTGCTAAGGAGGCGCCCGCCCAGCAAGGCAGCAGTGGGCGGATTGGCGCGAAGGTCGAGGACCGGGCTCCGGCCGCCGCCGGTGTAGCTGACCAGCTAAAGGTCTCCAAGAGCGAAGAGGGGTTGAAGGCCGGTTCGACAGCTGGCAATGAGAAGTCGGTCGCCCGCTTACAGGCGCTGGAAGAAGATCTTGTCTCCCGCGACAAGGCCTTGCGAGAGGCGAATACTCGTCTGGCGGAGCTCGAGAAGAGCATCAAGGAGCTTCAGCGTCTGGTTGAGCTCAAGAGCCAGGGTATGGCACAGGCACAGCCGGAGCCGGCCCGAGTTGATGCGCCTGTCACTGCGCCTCCGGTCGCCGAGCCGGCGCCGCAGGTTCAGACGCCAGCGCCTGCGGTGGCTCAGGAAGCGCCCAAGCCTCAGGAGCCTGTACCCGAGGTCAAGCCCGCGCCGCAAGTCGTTGCCGAGCCCAAACCTGCACCGGAGCCGCCAAAGGCTCCTTCGGTTCAGGCCAGCGCACCGGAAGACATGTCCCTGCTGTTGGGTGGCGGCGGGATTCTGGCCCTCTTGCTTGGCTGGGGTGGCTATAAGGTCTATCAGCGCCGTTCCGCGGGCGGGGCACCGACAACGACTCCTGCGCTTTCGGAGTTTGGTGACGGATCCAATTCGGTATTCGGTAGCGCGGGCGGTCAGAGCGTCGATACCGGCAGCACCAGTCAAATTCAGACTGACTTCAGCCAGTCAGGCCTTTCGTCCATTGATACGGATGAGGGTGTGGATCCGGTGGCCGAGGCCGATGTGTATATGGCCTATGGGCGTGATGCCCAGGCCGAGGAAATTTTGCTTGATGCACTGAAAACCGATCCGGGGCGCACCGGGGTGCATCTCAAGTTGCTGGAGATCTATGCTCAAAGGAAGAATCTCAAGCAGTTTGAGACGACAGCCACCGAGTTGTATTCGCTGACCGGTGGCAATGGTCCCGACTGGGAGAAGGCAGCCTCCCTTGGCAGAAAGTTTGATCCCGAGAGCCCGCTGTATCGAATCCCCGCAGTCGGATCTGTTGCTCAGGTCGCCCCCGTGGCAAGATCTGCTGCAATGAGTGGTGCGGCGGCTGTCGCAGCGGGAGAGACCGGTTTTGTCCAGGCAGGGCAGGCGCGCCCGGCTGCCAGGGAGTCTGCTCCCAGTCCGACGGCAGATTTCATGGCAACTGCTGCGGTGTCCGACGATCCGCTGGAATCTCCGTCGCAGCTGAAAGACACCTGGGCCTTGCCTGGCGAGCTTAATCAGTATGCAAGTCTTGAGGATATTGAGCGGGCGGTCTCTCCGGCACCGGTGCAGGGGCTTTCAACGGGTATTCCGGACACTTCGGTTCTCGACTTCGATCTCGATCTGAATTCGGACGTCCATGCCTCTACCGTCACGGCGTCACCTGTAGGCGGTACCTTGAGCAGCGGGCTTGATTTTGATCTTGGGCTTGACATCGACACGACCTCCGCAGTGTCACCAGGGGCTGGAGCGACGCTGGTTGCGGGTGATGCAATGGCTCGGAGTTTCGAGGAAACCTCCACCCGACCGCAGCGGCTTGCCGAAGATTTCAGTCTTCCTGATCCCAGCGATCTGGATTTCGAGATAAGTTCCGAGTTTGGCGAAAGGCAAGCCGCTCCTGGTCCCGATGCGACGGTCGACGTTGATCTCACAGCGACGCTCGCTGATGACGCCCTCAGGATGCCTGTTGATGCGGCCACTGTTGATCTCGAGAAGACCAGTTTTGACAGCAGCTTGCTTGATTTTGACTTCGAGCTTGACGAGAAATCCACTGCCAGTCCGGCTCCGTCGACTGCCTTTACACAGGTGGCGGATCTGGCAAACATCGACCTTGATCTGAAGGCTTCGGCTTCAATGCCGCAGGAGATGCCGGATGCCGGCCCGCCGACCGAGCCGCCGCTTGATCTTGATCTGCAGCAGGAGGTTGCTACAAAACTGGAGTTGGCGCGCGCCTATGAAGAAATGGGTGACAAGGATGGTGCCCGCGAGTTGGTCGAGGAGGTCTTGCGCGAAGGTTCGGGTCGCCAGAAAGATGAGGCTCGAGTCATCCTTGCCCGCCTCTCCTGAGTTCTAGAGGAACTTTATAGTACGGCGATAGATGCCTGATTTTCATCCAGCGACCCGACTGATTGTCTGGGGGGCGTTGGTTGTCTTGGTGCAGTCGGCCCGAGGCCCTTTGTTGTGGGGTTTCGGGCTTTTCATTGGGGCGGTGGCGTTCGTGTTTGCCGGCAGACGCGCCTGGGTACTGGTTCGTCGCATCCGTTATCTTCTTCTGGCTTTGCTCGTGCTTTTCGGCTTTTTCACTCCGGGCGAGGCAATCTTGCCTGCGCTTGGACAGACAGGTCCGAGTGTTGAGGGCTTGGCTCTTGCGCTGACTCACGCGTGGCGACTGCTGGCAGTGGTGTTGCTGGTTGCGATCCTCCTCGAATTTTCCAATGAGACCTCACTGGTTTCGGGGATCGCTACCTTGGCAAGACCTCTGACCTTTCTTGGGGTGTGCTCCGAGCGTCTGGCTGTTCGTCTGCTGCTTGTCTTTCGTTACGCTGAAGCATCACCGCCGGGGGGGTGGAGGGCGTTGCTTGTCGCTCACTCGGATCTGATTGGCGAGGTCTTGGTGCTGCAGCGTGTTGCAATGGCCTGGTGGGACTGGGTGGCTGTGGGCACGGTGATCTTGCTCGGGGTGTGGGGGATTTTTCGGTGAGGGTGGCGATAGGTGTCGAGTATGCAGGGAGCGCGTTTGAGGGGTGGCAGACACAGCCTCACGGGCGGACCGTGCAGGACGTACTGGAAGCGGCACTTGCCACGATTGCAGGTGAGTCGGTCAAGCTCGTCTGTGCAGGTCGGACAGATACGGGGGTACATGCGACCACACAGGTGGCCCATTTCGATACATCCGCTGACCGGCCGCTTGAGGCGTGGGTGCGGGGCGTCAACAGTCACGCACCAGCGAGTGTTGGTGTGCTCTGGGCCGTGGTGGTGGACGACGACTTTCATGCCCGCTTCAGTGCCACGTCCCGTCACTACCGGTACGTGCTGCTGAATCGCCGAGTACGGCCTGGAGTGCTCGAAGGGAGGGTTGGCTGGGCCCATGGTCTGCTCAATGCCGTGGCGATGAACGAGGCGGCGCAGTGTCTTCTCGGGGTGCATGATTTCACCTCCTTTCGGGCTGCCCAGTGCCAAGCCAAGTCTCCCGTGCGCCATATGCACAGTGTTTCGGTGAAGCGGTTTGGTGAAGTGATCGTGTTTGACTTCCACGCCAACGCCTTTCTTCATCACATGATCCGCAATCTTGTCGGCTCGCTGGTGTATGTCGGCAAGGGGCGTTATCCAGTGACGTGGATGGCGGAGCTTCTCGCTGCTCGCCAGCGTAGTCTGGCGGCTCCAACGTTTGCCCCTGATGGTCTTTACCTTTGTGGCGTCGAGTACCCGGAGCGGTGGCCGCTGCCCGATGGGGGGCGTATCATCGCGCCTCCGCAACTCCTTGTGACGTGATCGCCGTGCATCGCACCCGAATCAAGATCTGTGGTCTTACCCGCGAGGATGATGTCCGTGCCGCTGTGAATGCCGGTGCCGACGCCATTGGTTTTGTCTTCTATCCCCCGAGTCCACGGTACGTTACGCCTACTCGTGCTGCGGTGCTCGCTCGTTTGCTGCCGCCATTCGTGACTGCGGTTGGGTTGTTCGTGAACCCATCGCGGGAGGAGGTGGCACGGGTGCTGGACGCGGTTCCTCTACAATTACTTCAGTTTCACGGGGATGAGATGGAACCCGATTGTCTCGGGTACGGTCTGCCTTACATCAAGGCGGCACGGATGCGGCAAGGGATTGATCTGTTAAAATACGCGGCTTCCTTTGCGAGCGCCCAGGGATTGCTCCTCGACGCTTTTGTCGAAGGTTATGGTGGTGGCGGCGAGACCTTTGACTGGTCGCTGATTCCTTCCGTGCTGCCCTTGCCCTTGATTCTGTCCGGTGGCCTGCATGCCGGTAATGTGGCTGAGGCAATCAGGCGTGTCCGGCCCTGGGCGGTGGACGTGTCCAGCGGTGTTGAAGCCGCCAAGGGAATCAAAGATGCCGCCCGGATCACCGAGTTTGTTGCCGGAGTTCAAAATGCACATGGCTGATGCCCCCTACGATCTTCCCGATGCGCGAGGACACTTTGGTCCCTACGGCGGTATCTTTGTCGCCGAGACATTGATTCCGGCCCTGACCGAGCTGCGCGAGGCTTACGAAGAGGCCCAGCGTGATCCGGCCTTCGTGGCGGAGTTCGAGTACGAACTCAAGCATTATGTCGGGCGTCCGAGCCCGATTTACCATGCCAAGCGCTGGTCCGGCCTCCTTGGCGGAGCCCAGATCTACCTGAAACGTGAAGACCTGAATCACACAGGCGCCCACAAGGTTAACAACTGTATTGGTCAGGCCATGCTTGCCCGCAGGATGGGGAAGCCGCGCGTAATTGCCGAGACCGGCGCCGGTCAGCATGGCGTTGCGACGGCCACCGTGGCAGCGCGTTATGGCATGAAGTGCGTGGTCTATATGGGCTCCGAGGACGTCCGTCGTCAGGCGGCGAACGTGTATCGGATGAAACTGCTGGGTGCGACCGTGGTGCCGGTAGAGAGCGGCTCGAAGACCCTCAAGGACGCCCTCAATGAGGCCATGCGTGACTGGGTCACCAACATCAATGACACCTTCTACATTATCGGCACGGTGGCAGGTCCGCACCCTTACCCCATGATGGTCAGGGACTTTCAGTCCGTGATCGGCAAGGAGTGTATCGAGCAGATGCCCGACATGACCGGTTGTCAGCCGGATTATGTGATTGCCTGCGTCGGTGGCGGCTCCAATGCGATGGGGATCTTCCATCCTTACATTGGCCACGGGGATGTACGCCTGGTGGGCGTCGAAGCGGCAGGTAGCGGGATCGAGACGGGCCAGCATGCGGCATCCCTGTCGGCGGGCCGGCCCGGAGTCCTGCATGGAAACCGTACTTATCTGCTGCAGGACGAGGATGGCCAGATCATCGAGACGCACTCGATCTCCGCGGGCCTCGACTATCCCGGCGTGGGCCCCGAGCATGCATGGCTGAAGGACATCCAGCGCGCTGAGTACGTCGGGATCACCGATGCTGAGGCGCTCCAGGCCTTTCATGATCTGTGCCGTTTCGAGGGTATCATCCCGGCACTTGAGTCATCCCATGCCTTGGCTTATGCCGCCAAGCTTGCCCCGACGCTCCCCAAGGACAAGATCCTGCTGGTGAATCTGTCCGGTCGTGGCGACAAGGACATGCACACCGTTGCCGAGAAGTCCGGCATCCAGTTCTGATTTTCGCGGCCCCTTCCGGGTTTCCGGATGGGGCCGCAGACCATTGATAGCCATCCATGTCCAGAATTCAACAGACTTTCAAGCGGCTTGAGAGCGAAGGGCGCAAGGCGCTGATTCCCTTTATCACCGCTGGTGATCCAGCTCCCGAAATGACCCTGCCCCTGATGAAGGCACTCGTGGCCGGCGGGGCAGACATCATTGAGCTTGGTGTGCCCTTTTCCGATCCCATGGCCGATGGCCCCACCATCCAGCGTGCCTCCGAGCGTGCCTTGGCGGCCGGCATGAGCATGCGCAAGGTGCTTGATATTGTGCGCAGCTTCCGGGCGACGGGGGATCAGACGCCTGTTGTGCTCATGGGCTACGCCAACCCCATCGAAGCCATGGGGGCCGAGCGCTTTGCCAGGGCCAGTGCTGAGGCGGGGGCGGATGGGGTCCTGGTGGTGGACTATCCCCCAGAGGAATGCCGGGATTTCGCCGAGATATGCAGGGCTTCAGGCCTCGACCCGGTTTTTCTGCTTGCTCCCACATCCACCGAGCAGCGTTTCGATGATGTGGCTGCGGTGGGCAGCGGCTACATCTACTATGTCTCGCTCAAGGGTGTCACGGGTTCCGCTGCGCTGGATCTGGACGAGGTCGCCCGTCGTATTCCGGCGATTCGTCAGCGTGTAGGCATGCCTGTCGGGGTCGGTTTCGGTATCCGCGATGGCGCAACGGCGGCGAAGATTGCTGCGTTGGCCGACGCTGTGGTGATCGGTAGTCGGATCATTGAGGAAATCGAGGGCAGTACTTCCGAAGATGCTCCGGCCAAAGTGGAGGCCTTTCTGCGGGGTATCCGGCATGCCATCGACGCTGCAGGGGGGCACCCATGAGCTGGCTGAAGAAACTGCTGCCGCCGAAGATCAAGCGCGAGACGCCGTCTGCACGCAAGTCCATTCCAGAGGGCTTGTGGAGCAAGTGTCCGGCCTGTGAGGCCGTGCTGTATCGTTCGGACCTCGAAAGCAATCTCAACGTCTGCCCCAAGTGTGGGCATCATCAGCGGATTCGGGCGCGTCAGCGCATTGATGTCCTGCTCGACTCCGAAGGGCGTTTCGAAATCGGTGCTGAGGTGGTGCCGGTCGATCCCCTCAAGTTCAAGGATTCCAAGCGGTATCCGGATCGTCTTGCTGCAGCCAACGAGGATACGGGTGAAGCAGACGCGCTCGTGGTGGTGCAGGGGGCGATCAAGACGGTCCCGGTGGTTGTGGCCTGCTTCGAGTTTGAGTTTCTGGGCGGATCCATGGGCTCGGTGGTCGGCGAGCGTTTCGTTCGAGGTGTGAAGGCTGCGCTTGAGCAGCGCCTGCCCTTTATCTGTGTGACTGCCACGGGTGGTGCGCGCATGCAGGAGGGCTTGTTTTCGCTTATGCAGATGGCAAAGACGACCGCAGCCATCACACGGCTCGCGGAGCGTCGGTTGCCCTTCATCACCTTGCTGACCGATCCGACCATGGGCGGGGTTTCGGCAAGTTTCGCCTTCATGGGTGACCTGGTGATCGGTGAGCCCGGTGCCCTGATCGGTTTTGCAGGGCCGCGGGTCATCGAACAGACCGTGAGGGAGACGCTTCCTTCCGGATTCCAGCGCTCGGAGTTCCTGCTTGAGAAGGGGGCGCTGGATATGATCATTGATCGCAGGGATCTGCGAGACCGCTTGGCCGAACTCATCACCTTGCTGACTCGCCAGGCCTCTGTTGCCACCGCGTCTTGAACATGCAGCTACCAGAGACTCTCGATGGATGGTTGAACGTCCTTGAGGCGCGTCATGCCCAGACCATTCAGCTTGGGCTTGATCGTGTTAGGGCGGTCCGGGATGCCCTGCAGCTTCCTCAAACCTGCCCGGTGATCACGGTGGGTGGGACGAACGGAAAGGGATCAACCTGTGCCCTGCTTGAGTCCGTGCTGCTTGCAGCTGGCTATCGGGTTGGTGTGTATACGTCCCCGCATCTGCTGCGTTACAACGAGCGGGTCCGCATTGACGGTCGCGATGCGCCCGATGCACTTCTTGTGGATGCTTTCGGCGAGGTTGAGCGTGCCCGGGGTGAGATACCCCTGACCTATTTCGAGCATGGGACTCTGGCCGCATGGGTGGCGTTCAGTCGCTCCGGGCTGGATGCAGTCATCCTGGAAGTGGGGTTGGGCGGGCGCCTTGATGCGGTCAATGTCTTCGAACCCGACTGTGCCATTGTCACCAGTGTTGCCATGGACCACATGGACTTCCTCGGCGATACCCGTGAGGCCATTGGGTTCGAGAAGGCCGGGATCTTCCGCGGTGGCCGGCCGGCCATCTGTAGTGACCCCATGCCGCCAGCATCCCTTGTCGCGCATGCGGAGGCAATTGGCGCGAACTTGTGGGTGAGTGGGCGGGACTTTGGCTTTTCCGGGGACCAGAATCAATGGGCTTTCTGGATTGCCGGAGGTAGCAGGCGGGGGGGGCTGGCCTATCCCGCACTGCGTGGTACCAATCAGCTGCTGAATGCTGCCGCGGTGATGGCTGTCTGTGAGGCCTTGCGTGACGTCCTTCCTGTGCCGATGCAGGCGGTGCGGCAGGGTTTCATGCTTGTTGATCTTCCGGGGCGTTTCCAGGTTTTGCCGGGTCGCCCCACGGTCGTCCTCGACGTGGCTCACAACCCACAGGCAGCAGGTGTCTTGAGCGAAAACCTGGCCAGCATGGGCTTCTTCCCGGAGACTTGGGCGGTGATGGGAATGCTCGCCGACAAGGATGTGGCTGGCGTGATCCGCTTGTTGAAAGATCGGGTTGATCACTGGATGGTTGCGAGTTTGCCTGGGCCTCGGGGCTTGGGTGCGGACGCACTGGCGGCGATCCTCAGGGAGTGCGGTGCTGGCGGTGACATCCGTGAGTGCGCCTCGCCGCGAGAGGCTTACGCTCACACGCGTGAGCGGGCGGCCGAGGGTGATAGAATCGTAGTCTTTGGCTCATTCCTGACCGTGGCAGATGTGCTTGCCGCCCGGAAAGCCCAGTAATTGATATAGCGGCAAGATGGCGGAAAACGATTCCCAGGTCGACCTTAAAAAGCGTGCCCGCAGACGCCTTGTCGGATCCGCGGCGCTCGCTCTCGCGGCAGCCATCGTGCTTCCGATGGTGATGGATCACGAGCCGCGTACCCCCCTTCAGGATGTCCAGATACGAATCCCCGGGCAGGAAGGGAGCAATTTCACTTCCCGCGTGATTACCGGGAAGGGGCCCGCACCCGCCCACCCGGTTGCTGGTGCGGTGGCGGAAGAGACGGCACCACCGGTTGCCGAGGAGCCCCTTCGTCCGAAGGCGGAGCCTGAGCTGGAAAGTCCTGTTTTCAAGCCCGGTGAGGAGCTCATTCCTCCCCCTCGCAAGCCAGACCCATCCAGGGCAGATGCTCGCCCCGAAACCCCCAAGCCTGACCCGAAGATCGAGGCGGCACGGTTGAAGGAAAAGGAGAAAGAGCGGGAACGGGAGAAGGAGCGGGAAAGGGAAAAAGCGGAAGCTGCGCGTGCCAAGGCGCTGCTGGCGGGCGGTACGCCCAAGCCTGGCGGCGCAGATGCGCCACATGTGGTGATGCTTGGGGCCTACCGCGAGGCGGGCAACGTTAGCGGGCTTCGTGCCAAGTTGAAGGCAGAGGGATACGCTTCGTATACCGAGCCGCTGGGTGACAAGGTGCGGGTCAGGGCTGGTCCGTTTCCGAACAAGGCCGCGGCCGACAAGGCGGCAGCGCGGATCAGCAAGATTCTTGGTGTCCAGGCCTCTGTAGCGGCCAAACCCTGAGTCGTCTGTCTCTTGAACGGTTTCGACTACACCCTTCTGGGCCTGCTGGGATTGTCGGCTTTGCTGGGCTTCTGGCGTGGCCTGCTTTCCGAGATCGTGGCCCTTGGAGCCTGGATTCTGGCTTTCGTGGCGGCGAGGATGTTCGCCGGTGACGTTCAGCCCCTTGCGGCGACATGGGTCAAAGAGCCTGTGTTGCAGGGAGTTGCTGCATTCCTGATCGTGTTTTTTGCGGTGTTGATATCGATTGCACTGGCGCGTTGGCTGTTGAGCGAGCTGATTCGTGCAGCCGGCCTGGGGGTGGCAGACCGCTTTCTTGGCGCGTGTTTCGGGTTGTTGCGTGGGGGCTTGATCATTTTTGCGGTTGCCTTGTTCGTTGGAATTGGCGGCTTCGCCAAGGAAGCCTGGTGGCAGGCGTCCCAGTTGTCTGCCCCCCTTGAAACTGCCGTGATGGCTTCAAGACCGTGGCTCCCGGAGCTTCTGTCAAATAGACTTAGATACCGATAGGTGGTTTGAAATGTGTGGGATTCTGGGCGTAGTAGCGACGACACCCGTCAATCAGCTTCTTTATGATGGTCTGCAGGTGCTTCAGCACAGGGGGCAGGATGCAGCGGGTATTGCCACTGCGGAAGGGGGCAAGTTTCACATGCACAAGGCTTCGGGCCTCGTTCGTGATGTATTCCGCACACGCAACATGCGAGATCTTCCCGGGAACTGGGGGATTGCCCATGTTCGCTACCCGACCGCAGGTTCCGCGTCGGCTGCTGCGGAGGCCCAGCCTTTCTACGTGAATTCGCCTTTTGGACTGATGTTGGCTCACAACGGCAACCTCACGAATTCCGAAGAGCTCAAGCGGGAGATGTTCCTTTCCGACCTGCGGCACATCAACACCAATTCCGATTCGGAAGTGCTGCTGAATGTGCTTGCCCACGAGTTGCAGGCTGCAGCGAAGAGCTTCCGTCTGGACGAGGAGACCGTCTTCACGGCGGTCGCCGGGGTTCATCGCCGTTGCCGTGGCGCCTACGCCACGGTGGCAATGATATCCGGTACCGGTCTGTTGGCCTTCCGCGATCCGTATGGCATCCGCCCGCTGGTCATTGGGCGCAACGATACGCCCAAAGGTACAGAATGGCTGGTGGCGTCGGAGAGCGTGGCCCTTGATGTGATGGGCTTCAAGCTGGTCCGTGATGTGGCGCCCGGTGAGGCGATCCTCATTGATACGGAAGGACGTTTCCACAGCCGTCAGTGCGCCAGCCACACGGTGCACGCGCCCTGCATGTTCGAGTTTGTCTATCTCGCCCGTCCCGATTCGCTGATTGACGGGATCTCGGTATACGACGCACGCATCAAGATGGGTGAGTTCCTGGCCCGCAAGCTGCGGTCCACGATGCCGCACCTGAAAGTTGACGTGGTGATTCCCATCCCGGATTCCAGCCGCCCGTCGGCCATGGAGATGGCACACCAGTTGAATGTTCCTTACCGCGAAGGCTTCGTCAAGAACCGCTACATCGGCCGTACCTTCATCATGCCCGGGCAGGCGATCCGGCGTAAGTCCGTGCGGCAGAAGCTCAATACGATCCACCAGGAATTCAAGGGCAAGAACGTGCTGCTGGTGGACGACTCCATCGTGCGTGGCACCACCAGCCGCGAGATTGTCCAGATGGCCCGGGATGCGGGAGCAAGCAAGGTCTTCATGGCGTCCGCTGCGCCTCCGGTGCGCTACGCCAACGTGTACGGCATTGACATGCCGACCAAGGGTGAGCTGATTGCGAGTGACCGTACCGAGGAGGAAATCTGTGCTGAAATCGGTGCCGACGCCCTGATCTATCAGGATCTCAATGACCTGAAGCTCGCCGTCCAGGCCATCAATCCGGCCATCTCCGTGTTCGAGACTTCCTGTTTTGATGGCTGCTATGTGACTGGTGACGTGACCCAGGAATATCTTTCCGGCGTGGAGACCCAGCGCAATGACGCTGCGGGCAAGCCGGTCAATGATGAGGGTGGTGGTCAGATGGATCTCAATCTTGTTTCCCGGAGCGAAAGTTGAACCTGCCTTCATTGGATGGATTGGCCATCGATACGCTGGCAGTCAGGGCGGGCATCGAACGAAGCCAGTTCAATGAGCATTCGGAGGCGCTGTATCTGACGTCCAGCTTCGTGTTCGACAGCGCAGCGCAGGCTGCGGCCCGTTTTTCGGGCGAGGAAGACGGAAATGTCTACGCGCGTTTCACCAATCCGACCGTGACGGCGATGCAGCAGCGTCTGGCTGCACTGGAGGGGGCGGAGGCGTGTGTTGCCACGGCATCGGGTATGGCGGCGATCATGTCCGCTGTGATGGCCTTGCTCAGTGCCGGCGACCACATCGTGGCGTCACGCGGCCTGTTCGGGGCCACGCAGCAACTGTTCGGCAATATCCTGTCCCGTTTCGGCATCGAGACGACCTTTGTGTCAGCTACGGACCTGGACGCCTACCGTGCCGCCGTAACGCCGAAAACACGTCTGTTCTTTGTCGAATCGCCGTCCAATCCGCTCACCGAGTTGGTGGATATTGCAGCGGTTGCCGCCATCGCCCATGACGCAGGTGTGTTGCTGGCGGTCGACAATTGCTTTTGCTCGCCAGCCCTGCAGAGGCCCCTCACGCTTGGGGCTGATCTGGTGATTCACTCCGCCACCAAGTATCTGGACGGCCAGGGGCGAGTTCTGGGTGGTGCGGTGTGTGGCAGCAAGGCATTGGTGGACGAGGTGTTCAAGTTCCTGCGTACGGCGGGGCCATGTATTTCTCCGTTCAATGCCTGGGTGATTCTCAAGGGGCTTGAAACCTTGCGTATCCGCATGACTGCGCAGTCCGCAGCCGCCCACGAACTGGCTAGCTGGCTCGAAGCACAGCCGCAGGTAGCCCGTGTGTACTATCCGGGTCTGCCATCCCATCCCCAGTACGAACTGGCTTGCCGGCAGCAGAGCAGCGGCGGTGCGATTGTCAGCTTCGAGGTGCGCGGTGGGCGGGAAGAGGCCTGGAAAGTTGTGGACGCGACGCGCATCGTGTCGATTACGGCCAATCTTGGGGATACCAAGACAACCCTGACCCATCCGGCATCGACTACCCATGGCCGTATCTCTTCTGAAGCCCGTGAGGCCTCCGGGATCCGGGAGAGTCTGCTGCGTATTGCGGTGGGGCTTGAGTCGGTCGATGACCTCAAGGCCGATCTGGCCCGTGGTCTGGCGCTTATCGCCTGAGCCGCTTCACTCCAGAGTTTGACGGGAGAACATCCCGTCAGCCCAGATGAGCACTTCTCCGCTCGCCTTTCCTGCATTTTCCTTCCAGTCGGCCAGTACCCAGCGTTCGCAGGTGTGGCCGTCCACGCTGACCTGATGCCTGGCCGGCCGATGGGTGTGGCCATGAATCAGGCACGGATATCCGTGCCCGCGGAGCAGGGCGGCAACGGCCTCTTCGTTGGCATCCATGATTTCGGCGCTCTTGCCTGCCTTGGCGGCTTCGCTCTTCTGGCGTATGCCGGCAATGAACTGCTTGCGGGCGGCAAGGGGCTGGCTGAGAAACTGCGCCTGATAGGCCTGTGTGCGGACCTGACCACGAAACGCCTGGTAAGCCACATCATCGGTGCACAGGCTGTCGCCGTGACACAGCAGTACGGCCTGCGTGCCCAGATGGATCAGTGAGGGTTCAGACAGAATCTCCAGGTGAGCCCGATGGGCGAAATCTGCGCCGATCAGGAAATCCCGGTTTCCGGGCATGAAATGGATCCGGGTGCCGCCTTCGGCAAGCGTGGCCAGTTGTGCAGCCAGAGCTCCGTTCAGGGGGTCGTCATGATCGTCGTCCCCTGCCCAGTATTCGTAGAGATCACCCAGTATGTAGAGTGCTTCGGCATTCCTGGCTGGGCCTGCGAGGTAGCGCTCGAAGACCGCGGTCAGTGCGGGGCGGTCGACCGTGAGATGCAGGTCGGAAATGAAATGAACTTGCATGCGCCGATCGCCCCCCTGTGATTCCATTTAGATGATTTCAGCGCTCTGAATGATCACGTCTTCCTTCGGAACATCCTGATGGAAGCCGCTGGTGCCGGTCTTGACACCCTTGATCTTCTCGACCACATCCATGCCTTCGCTGACCTTGCCGAACACGCAGTAGCCCCAGCCCTGCATGTCGGGGGAGCGGTGGTTGAGAAAATCGTTGTCGGCGACGTTGATGAAAAACTGGGCCGTGGCCGAGTGGGGGGCGTTGGTCCGGGCCATGGCAATGGTGCCGGCCTCATTCTTGAGGCCGTTGTTGGCTTCGTTCTGGATCGGCTCGCCACAGGGCTTTTGCTTCATGCCAGGCTCGAACCCGCCACCCTGGATCATGAAACCGTTGATGACGCGATGGAAGACCGTGTTGTTGTAATGACCGGCTTCCACGTAAGCCAGAAAGTTCTTTACCGTTTCGGGCGCTTTTGCGGCGTCCAGCTCGAGAACGATGTCGCCGTGGTTAGTAGTGAGTTTGACAGCCATGGGGTGCTCCTGTTGGAAAGGGGTCGTTACTTGGCAGCTTTTTCGGGTAGCTGGCGGGCCGATTCGATAAGAATCGGGGTGGCCGGCACGTCCCGGTGGAAACCGCGGGTGGTTGTCGGCTCCTTGCCGATCTTGCGGACTACGTCCATGCCTTCCGTCACCTTGCCGAAAACGGTGTAGCCCCAGCCGTCTGGGGACGGGTAGTTGAGGGACCGGTTGTCTTCAAGGTTGATGAAGAACTGGGCAGTGGCCGAGTGTGGATTCTGGGTGCGGGCCATGGCAATGCTGCCTGCGTCGTTCTTCAGGCCGTTCTTGCCTTCGTTCTCGACCGGCGCGCGGGTTGCCTTCTCTTCCATGGCGCTGTTCATGCCGCCGCCCTGGATCATGAAGCCGTTGATCACCCGGTGGAAGATCAAACCGTTGTAATGGCCGCTCTTCACGTAGTCAAGAAAGTTGGCGACGGTCTTCGGCGCCTTTTCGGGATAGAGTTCCAGCACGATATTACCCGCGCTGGTCTTCAGTTCGACCAAAGGGTTGGCGGCAGCAGCAATAAGGGCATTGGCGGCCAAAGCGACTGCAAGAAGGGCTTTTTTCATGGAGGTCCTGTGAGAAAAAACGGCTTCGCGTTTAGGCGAAGCCTTCATAGATGATCTTCCAGCGTCCACCTTCCTTCACCCAATACTGTCGTTTCTTGAGGACGTTGGAAAGGTTGTTGCTGCGGTAATCCTGTTCGAAGGTCACGACAATCATGTCTTGCTTGCCAGGGTTGCGAAAAACGCTCAGTTTGCTCAGATCGACCTTGACCCAGGACTTTCCCGCTGCAACCAGCCGTTTTTGCTGCGCCCACTGGCCATAGTCGCCCTCGTTGTTGCGGAAGGAGCGGGAGTAATGGGCCAGATAGCGATCCACGTCACGACTTTCCCAGTCCTTCCGCCAGGCTTCTATTTCGCGGTTGAGTGCTGTGCGTTCGCTCGCCCAGTCGTCCAGGCTCAGCCATTCGATGGTGTTACTGATGATGACCGGGGTCAAGCCGACTTGTAGATAGCCGGAAAGGGTATCCAGATCCTGGTTCGTCAGCACCACGCAGCCGTCGGATGCGCGGGGAGGGCGCGAGTAGGTGTCGCTGGGCGTGCCATGGAGCCAGATACCGTGGCCATTGCGGCCCTGCTGCCTGTCCCACTCGTTCGGGTAGTTGATTGGAAAGGCGCCGCTACCGTAGAAATCCGAAAGTTTCTGGCGTGGCAGATTGGCCGTCACGTGGTACACGCCGACCGGCGTGCGCTTGTCACCTTCGCGGGTCTTTTCCGCACCCAACTTGCCATGGGCAATGTAGTAGTCTGCAACGAAGCGGGGGCGCCCGTTGTCGTTCTGGTAAATGTAGAGCCGGGAGCGCTGGGTGTCCACGACGATCGCAAACTTTTGATCGGGCTCCATCTGCAGCAGGTAGCGCGGGACGTAGTTGCTAGGCGGTCTGTTGCGATAGGCCTTGAGACGGGCGATTGCCTCTTCACGAAGGTCTGCGAGCTTCTCTGCGGGGGCTTCCGGCGAGTCGCCAAATGCACTCAGTGGTCGGGTGCGGGCAAGAAGCAGGTCGCCACGGATCAGATGGGCAAGGCGAAAGTTGGGGTAGCGCAGCAGTAGCGCATCAACCTTCTTGAGTGCGTCATCCGTCCTGCGGTGTTCGATATCACGAATCACTTCTCCGAGGGCCATGTCGGCGTCGGCCGCTGATGCCCGCAGGCCTCCAGAGGCCGATACCACGAGCGGGAAGCAGACGAAGACGAGGGCAAGCCCCCTGTGTAAGGCGGCCTTCAAGCGAAGCATCAACCGCCTACCCGCTCCTGCTGGATGACCCACTTGCCGTCCTGATTGATGAGATTGAGTGTCTTGTTGGAAGAGGTGGACAGGTTGGCTGAGCGATAGTGCTGACGAAGCTTGACTGTAGCCCGATCCCCCGCCACGGAGACAACCTTGATGTTCTCAAGATCAACTTCGATGGCGCCGGGTTTGGTGAGCCGCTGGGTGCGCTCTTCTTCCCAAGCCTTGCGGTTGAGCCCCTTCGGAGGTTCAAAGTCACGCGCGTAGTAGCCGAAATAGGACTTGACATCCTTGCGGGACCAAGCTCCAGCCCAGTTCTGCACCGCTTTGGAGATCGCGGCCGCCTGAGGTGGCGTATCGTCTTTGGGTTCGGGTCGTTTCGCGACGGCTTTCGGCTCTTCCTTGATAACCGGGGTGGGAGGAACGGCAACGGGTGTTGGGGGGGCGATCGGTTTGGCTGCAGCAGGTGCGGGTGCCGTGGCTGCAGAGGCTGGAGCAGGTTTCACGGGGGCGGCCGCAACAGTTACCGGGGGCGGTGCGGCAGGCTTGTTCGCCTGGGGGGCTGCCGCTACCGGGGTGGGGGCAGCTGGACGGCCGGGTTTGCCAGCGACGCTGATCATTTCCCGAATGAGGGCGAGCTTGTTCTGGGCGGCAACGTTGGACGAGTCCAGGGCGAGTGCCTTGTCGTAGGCCTGGCTGGCCAGGCGAGCATAGATGTCGCCGAGGTTCTCGTGGGCAGTCGCGTAGCTCGGATGGGTGCGGATCGCCATCTCGAGAGCGATACGAGCCTTGTCGTACTGGCGCTGTTGGGCGTAAAGCACGGCCAGATTGTTGTAAGGCTCCGGGAGTTCAGGAAAATCCTCGGTCAATTTCTGAAAAACGGCGATGGCCTCGGCGCTGCGGTTAAGCTCGGACAGCACCACCCCTTTCAGAAAACGAACCTGAGCGTCTCGCGGCTTGGAGGCCAGAATGCTGTCGGCGCGTTCGAGAGCCTGGGAAAACTGTCCCTGTTTGACAAGGGTCTGGAGATCCTGGATGGGATCCGCCCGAACGGGGCTGCAGATCAGGCTTGCGAGGAGCAGGGAGGCGACCAGGGCTCGTTTTGACATGTGGTATGATCCGCAAGCACGGCTAAGCACGCACCAGCGCTTGTTATTGGTAGGATTGCTATCTGCGCATTTTATCAAGAAGCGTTGCTGCCTACCATGAGCACTTCCCTATTTCTTCGTTGCACGGGCTCACGCTGTCCGAGCAATTCAGGGCCGGCCTGCGCCGTTTTCTGATTGCGTTCTGGCTTGATCCTTTTTCCACGGTTTCAGTTCAGTCTTCCTCATGTTGAAAATTCATAATTCCCTCTCCCGAAAGAAAGAGCGGTTCATCCCCATAGAGCCAGGCAAGGTCCGCATGTACGTATGTGGGATGACGGTGTACGACTATTGCCATCTTGGGCATGCACGGGTGATGGTGGTATTCGACATGGTGGTGCGCTGGCTGCGGGCGAGCGACTATGAGGTCACGTATGTTCGCAATATTACCGACATTGATGACAAGATCATCAAGCGTGCGGGGGAGAATGGGGAGAGCATTCGTGCCTTGACCGATCGTTTCATTGCCGCGATGCATGAAGATGCGGATGCACTCGGTGTCCAGCGGCCTGATCATGAGCCCCGGGCGACCGAGTATGTCTTGCCAATGCAGAAGCTCATTGGCGAACTGATGGGGCACGGCCTGGCCTACAAGGCGGACAATGAAGACGTCTGCTTTGCCGTGCGCAAATTTGAGGGTTACGGCAAACTTTCTGGCAAGTCCCTGGATGAATTGCGTGCTGGGGAACGGGTTGAGGTGGCCGGCGGCAAGCAGGATCCCCTTGATTTCGTACTATGGAAGCACGCCCGGGCCGACGAGCCCGAGGAAGTCAAGTGGGCTTCACCCTGGGGAGCTGGACGCCCCGGGTGGCACATTGAGTGCTCTGCAATGAGTTCGGAATTGCTGGGCGCCCAGTTCGATATTCATGGGGGTGGGGCCGACCTGCAGTTTCCCCATCATGAGAACGAGATCGCCCAGAGTGAGGGGGCTCACCAGTGCTCCTTCGTGAATTACTGGATGCACAACGGGTTTGTGCGTGTTGACGATGAAAAGATGTCCAAGAGTCTGGGCAACTTTTTCACTATTCGTGACGTGCTCAAGGAGTATGCGCCGGAAGTGGTCCGTTTCTTCATTTTGCGCGCCCACTATAGAAGTCCGCTCAACTACTCTGACGCTCATCTCGTGGATGCGCGAAATGCGCTTTCGCGCCTATACACGGCTTTGCGCAACGTGCCGCCCGCTCCTTTGCCCGTGGTGGACTGGTCGTTACCCATGGCCGCGCGTTTCAAGTTGGCCATGGATGATGACTTCAATACGGCAGAGGCGCTGTCCGTCCTATTCGATCTGGCTGCAGAAGCAAATCGGAGTCAGTCAGCCGAGGCCTCCGGCCTGCTCAAGGAGTTGGGGGGTGTGTTGGGGCTGCTCGAGCAGGATCCTACGGCCTTCCTGCAGGGTGGGGCTGAAAGTGCCGGCGATGACTCCGCTTCAGTCAATGCCAGGATTGAGGCACGGATTGCTGCCAAGAAGGCGCGTGACTTTGCCGAGGCTGACCGGATCCGCGCTGAATTGCTGGCCGAGGGGATAGCCCTTGAAGATACGGCCCAGGGGACGATCTGGCGTCGTGCCTGATCTTCTCTTCGCAAAAATGAGGCCACGAGAGTGGCCTCATTGACGTCCAGGGGGCCGTTGAATCAGCGTAGAACCCGCCCGTCCCGACCAAGAACGGTCAGATCCACGAAGCGCGATCCGTTGTGGCTGGTGGGGGAATAGCCGACCCGGTAGCCGCCAAGGTCGAAAGTGCCATTCTCGAGGGTGCTTACGAGCTTCTCACGGGTTGGATCCTTGCCCACCTTCTTCAGGGCATCGGCCACCAGTTTGGCATTCAGGAATCCCTCGATACCGTAGTAGCTGTAGTTGCCATGCTTGGCATGGGCCTGAATGGCCTTGTGGTATTCCTTGACAGCCGGGATGGTGTCGTTCCAAGGGTAGGGCATGACCTGGGATATGCCAATGCCGTGCGCCTCCTTGGCTCCCATCTCTGCGACAAGCAGATCGGCACCAATGGGCGAGAGCGTTGAGAACTGGGGAACCTGGCCGGCCTTGCGCATCTGCCGGATAAACTCGGCGGTCGGCTTGTAGAGCGTGGCCATGATGACGGCCTGGGGATTGCCTTTGGCAATCTGGGCGACAGCGGCGGCGACGTCCAGTGAATTGCGCTCCACGGAGCCTACCGCAACGGGCTTCAATTTGTGGCGGGCGAGGGTTGCTACCACGCCGTCCAGCCCGGACTTGCCGAATCCATCGTTTTGGTAGAACACGGCGATCTGGGTGATGCCAAGACCGACCAGATGATTGACGATGGCTTCGGTTTCGTCGGCATAGCTCGCGCGCAGGTGAAACATGTAGCGGTTGACCGGTGTGCGCAGGCTGCCGGCACCGCTGATGGTGCCGATAAGAGGAACCCGCGCTTCGGCGAAGACTTTCATTGCCTCGGTGGTGGGGGAGGAGCCGTAGTACGCCATCAGGGCAAAGATCTTTTGCTCATTGATCAGTTTTCGGGTGTTGGCGACCGCCTTATCCGTTTCGTACCCATCATCCAGCGCAAGAAGCTCGACTTTCCGGCCGTGAATACCACCTGCCGCGTTCAATTGTGCGAAGTACGCCATCGCGCCTTCTTTCATCTCCTTGCCATAGGCGCCGTTGGGGCCGGAAAAGGGGGCAGACATGCCCAGTGTGATGGTGTTCTCGCCGATACCAGGATCGGCAGCCTGAGCCGAGTCCGCGACCGTAAACATCAATCCGACGCTTAGGGTGGCGATCAGCGACTTGAGGGTGTGGATAAGCATGATCGGCGACTCTTTTTTGTTTGGAGGAGGGGCGAAGCCGAGTATAGGTCAAAAGGAAAGTGTTTCGGAAAGGACGCTGGCCGATGCTCCAGAAGGAGCATCGGCCAGCGTTTTGTGTCGCAGTGCAGCAATAAACCGGGCTCAGGCGCTAAAGAAATCCTTCACCTTGTCCATCCAGGACTTGGCTTTCGGGTTATGACGCTCGGCGTTGCTGGACGCGATCTCGTCGAATTCCCGGAGCAGTTCCTTTTGACGTTCAGTCAGTTTGACCGGTGTCTCGACGATGACATGGACCATCAAGTCACCCGGAGCGTGACTGCGGACGTTGCGGATGCCCTTGCCCCGCAGGCGGAATACCTTGGCACTCTGCGTCTCCGCGGGAATCCGGATATTGGCTGCGCCGTCGAGGGTTGGGATCTCGATTTCGCCACCCAGGGCTGCGGTGGTGAAACTGATCGGCATCTCGCAGTGCAGATCGTCGCCGTCCCGCTGGAATACAGGGTGCTGCTTGATGTGGATCTCCACATAGAGATCCCCGGCCGGTCCACCATTGACACCTGGCTCGCCATGACCACCATGGCGCAGTCGCATGCCGTCGTCTATTCCCGCCGGAATCTTGACTTCCAGGGTCTTCTGTCGCTTGACGCGTCCCGCACCACCGCAGGACGGGCAGGGCTCCGGAATGATGCGGCCGCTGCCGTGGCACTTGGGGCAGGTCTGCTGAATGGAGAAGAACCCCTGCTGAATGCGAACCTGACCGGCGCCACCACATGTCGGACAGGTCTTGGGCTGGGTGCCGGGTTTTGCGCCACTGCCGTGGCAGGTGTCGCATTCTTCCAGCGCCGGAATGCGGATCGTCTTCTCCGCACCACGGGCAGCTTCTTCCAGGGTGATCTCAAGGTTGTAGCGTAGATCGGCACCCCGGTAGACATTGGAGCGACCCCGTCCGCCTCCGCCGCCTCCAAAGATGTCGCCAAAGATATCGCCGAACGCGTCAGCGAAGCCGTCGAAGCCCTGACCGCCACCACCGCCGCCGCCCATGGAGGGGTCGACGCCTGCGTGACCGTAACGGTCGTAGGCGGCGCGCTTGTTGGCATCCGTCAGGATCTCGTAGGCTTCCTTGGCCTCCTTGAATTTGTCCTCGGCGTCCTTGCTGTCCGGATTGCGGTCCGGATGGTATTTCATGGCCAGCTTTCGGTAGGCCTTTTTCAACTCGTCCTCAGAGGCGTCGCGATTGACGCCTAGGATCTCGTATAAATCCCGTTTCGCCATTTTTGGGTGCTCTGGCTTTCTTGCGTAAAGGCCGAGCCGAGCGGTGCGGATGCACCGGCAGGGGCTCGGCCGGGTCTGTCGGGTCGGCTGACTGGCTGTTCAGCCAGACAGGCTTACTTCTTGTCCTTCACTTCGGTGAACTCGGCATCGACCACGTCCGGTTCGTTGGCCTTGGTGCCACTGGCAGAGGCGCCTGCGCCGCCCGCCGGGCCGGCAGCACCAGCCTCGGCCTGAGCCTGGGCATAGATGTGCTCGCCCAGTTTCTGGCTGACTGCACCCAGGGCTTCGCTCTTGGCATCAATGGCCGCCTTGTCACCAGACTTGATGGCTTCTTCGGCTTCGGCGATGGCGGCTTCGATCTTGGCCTTGTCGTCGCCGATCTTGTCGCCGTGCTCGGCCAGTGCCTTCTTCACGGAATGAACTAGCGTATCGAGGTGGTTGCGTGCATCGACCAACTCGTGAGCCTTCTTGTCTTCCTCGGCGTGGGCTTCCGCGTCGCGCACCATGCGCTGGATTTCGTCGTCCGACAGGCCGGAGTTGGCCTTGATGGTGATCTTGTTTTCCTTGCCGGTGGCCTTGTCCTTGGCGGACACGTGCAGGATGCCGTTGGCGTCGATGTCGAAAGTGACTTCGATCTGCGGCATGCCGCGCGGGGCTGGCGGAATGTCGGAGAGGTTGAATTGGCCGAGGCTCTTATTGCCTGAGGCCATTTCGCGCTCACCCTGCAGCACATGAATGGTCACAGCGGACTGGTTGTCGTCAGCAGTGGAGAACACCTGGGAGGCCTTGGTGGGGATCGTGGTGTTCTTCTGGATCAGCTTGGTCATCACGCCCCCCAGGGTTTCAATACCCAGGGAAAGCGGGGACACGTCGAGGAGCAGAACGTCCTTGACTTCGCCCTGCAGCACGCCGCCCTGGATGGAGGCGCCGACGGCAACGGCTTCGTCCGGGTTCACATCGCGACGCGGATCCTTGCCGAAGAACTCCTTCACCCGTTCGATGACCTTGGGCATGCGGGTCTGACCACCGACGAGGATCACGTCGTCAATGTCGGAAACCTTCACTCCGGCGTCCTTCAGGGCCACGCGACAGGGCTCGATGGTGCGCTCGACCAGATCTTCGACCAGCGACTCGAATTTGGCACGGGTGATCTTGAGTGCCAGGTGCTTCGGGCCGGTGGCGTCGGCGGTGATGTAGGGCAGGTTGATTTCGGTCTGCTGGCCGGAGGACAGCTCGATCTTGGCCTTTTCGGCGGCTTCCTTGAGACGCTGCAAGGCCAGCACGTCGTTCTTCAGATCGACGCCCTGTTCCTTCTTGAACTCGGTGACGATGTAATCGATGATGCGCTGGTCGAAGTCTTCGCCGCCCAGGAAGGTGTCGCCGTTGGTGGCCAGCACTTCAAACTGGTGCTCGCCGTCAATGTCGGCGATCTCGATCACGGAGATGTCGAAGGTGCCGCCGCCAAGGTCGAACACGGCGATCTTGGAGTCACCCGGCTTCTTGTCCATGCCGAAGGCCAGCGCCGCCGCCGTGGGTTCATTGATGATGCGCTTGACTTCGAGTCCTGCAATGCGGCCGGCGTCCTTGGTGGCCTGACGCTGACTGTCGTTGAAATAGGCCGGTACGGTGATGACGGCTTCGGTGACTTCTTCACCGAGGTAGTCTTCGGCGGTCTTCTTCATCTTGCGCAGCACTTCGGCGGAGACTTGCGGAGGGGCGATCTTCTTGCCGCGCACTTCGACCCAGGCGTCGCCGTTGTCTGCCTTGCAGATGGTGAAGGGCATCAGGTCAATGTCCTTCTGGACTTCCTTTTCCTCGAAGCGACGGCCGATCAGGCGCTTGACGGCGTAGAGGGTGTTCCTGGCGTTGGTGACGGCCTGACGCTTGGCCGGGGCGCCGCACAGGATCTCGCCGTCGTCGGCGTAGGCAACGACGGACGGGGTGGTGCGCGCACCTTCGGAGTTCTCGATGACCTTGGGCTTGCCGCCTTCCATCACGGAAACGCAGCTATTGGTGGTGCCGAGGTCGATGCCGATGATCTTGCCCATGAGTTTTCCTTTAGTTCGAATTCTGTTTGTCAGTGGGGAGGGAAGCGCCCGCCCCTTGGCTTGCTATGGAATATGGGGATGCCGGAACGGGTTTCAAGCGGTAGATTTGGCCTTTGAGACCACGACCAAGGCTGGACGCATCGTACGCTCGTTGAGCAGATAGCCCTTTTGCAGCACGCTGATCACCGTATTCGGCTCGCCGTCGGCCTCAAGGGCACTGATGGCCTGGTGCTTGTTCGGATCGAACTTCTCGCCAACCGGGTTGACTTCGGTGATGTTGGCGCCCGTGAAGGCCGATACCAGTTGTTTGAGGGTCAGCTCAACGCCCTCCCTCAAGGTCTCGAGGGTAGCGTTTTCGGTAGCGAGTGCCGCTTCAAGGCTGTCCTTGACCGGGAGCATCGACTGGGCAAACTTGTCAGCGGCGAATTTACCCGCCTTGATAATGTCTTCCTGGGCGCGGCGGCGGACGTTCTCTGTCTCCGCTCTTGCTCGCAGCCAGGCGTCGTGGTGCTCGGCGGCCTTCAGTTCGGCTGCGCGAAGCTGCTCTGCGAGGGACGGCAGGGTATCGATGCCCGCAGCTTCCTGGGCCGCGTCCTGGACGGCTGCAGCACCGTCAGCGCTGCTCTCGACAAGTTCAACGTCGGCCTTGACTTCGGCGCCCAGGGTGGGATCTTGGTCTTGCATGGGTAACGGCTCCTTTTTTTGACTCGCAATAGCTGGGGGCGCAAGATAAGATTTCAAGAGGGGGGGTGCCACCACGGGAAAGTTCCCCCGCCGCGTGTAAAATCGGCAAGTCCCGGCAAGGTCCGGTCATCGTTGCAACCTCTGCGGTGCAGTGCGGGTATGGATAATTCACCAGAGAAAGTCGGCAAGTACAAGCTGATCCGTGAGGTCGGTCGCGGGGCGACTGCGACGGTGTATCTCGCCGAGCATCCCCAGTATCCCGATCCGGTGGCGCTCAAACTTGTGCGTTTCGACGACAAGTCCAAGGACGAAGCCAAGTGGAACCGGCGGCTGATGAAGCTCCTGCGGGCCGAGCGTGACGTGTCGAGCCGCCTGGATCACCCCAACATCATCAAGATCTTCGACACGACGGTTGAGAAGGACTACGCATACATCGTGATGGAGTACTTCCCGGGGACTACCCTGGAGCAGTACTGCTCGTTCCAGAGTCTGCTTCCCCTGCACAGGGTGATCGGCATGGTCTTCAAGTGCGCGATGGCTCTGGATTACGCCTATCGTCAGGGCATCGTGCATCGGGACATTAAGCCGGCCAACATCCTGGTGGATGAGCACGATAACGTGAAGATCACCGATTTCGGCCTGGCGCTCAACATCAGCAAGAAGAGCGCATCGGACTCGACCTTCATCATGGGCGTGGGCTCTCCGGCCTACATGAGCCCTGAGCAGATCAAGGGCTATCCGCTCAACCAGAAGACCGATCTGTTCTCTCTGGGCGTGGTGCTTTTTCATATGCTGACGGGCCGGCTCCCCTTCCGGGCGAAGAATCCGGCCCAGTTGATCTACAAGATCATCAACACCGAGCCCCCTCTGGTCTCTCAGATCAATTCGGAACTGCCCGAACAGCTTGATGGTGTCATCCGTCGGGCTCTGGAGAAGGATCTTTACTCGCGCTACAAGAATGGCGCGGATTTTGCCAAGGACCTATCGGCGGTCCGCTACAAGATCCTGGATGACAGCTCTTTGCCGGTCGACAACACGCGTTACTCGATTCTGCGCAAGATGCCTTTCTTCACCGAGTTTGAAGATGTGGAGATCTGGGAAATCTTGCGGATCTCCCGGTGGCGGAAGGTGGAGGCGAATACCCTGCTGATCCGGGAGGGGGATTCCGACCAGCGCTTCGGGATCATCATCGAGGGCAGGGTTGAGATGTCGGTGGATGGTCACCGGGTGTGTGAGCTTGCCTATGGTGAGGTCTTCGGCGAACTGGCCTTCCTGGATCAGCAGGAGCATCGGCACACCAGCACTGCGGTGGCCACCACCAGTACCGTGTTCCTGGAGATCAATCCGTCAGCGCTGTCCCTGGCCACCGACGAGTGTCAGGAGGCTTTTCGCAGCCGGCTTGTCACCGTGGTGGCGCGTCGCCTGGGGCAGGCCTATCGCGAGCTCTCGAAAGATGGACCCCCGGCCGAAAGGATCACCGTGAGCGGCTTCGGCATGGAACTTCAACTCGTTGACAATTGAGTATCGAGTAGAGGCTCGAGGCGCTGCTCAGGGTCATCGCCCCGTGTGGTGCCGGACCCATCGTATGATTTCATCCGTTCCCATGGCACCCGACTGGCGTGCCAGTTCTTTACCTCGATGGAAGAGCGCCAGGGTTGGGATGCTGCGGATCGCGTAGTGTGAGGCGATCTGGTTTTCTTCTTCTGTATTCAGTTTTCCAAGCCTGAATTCGGGTTCCAGGATGGCGGCGGCAGACGAGAACGCGGGTGCCATGCTTCTGCATGGTCCGCACCAGGGTGCCCAGAAGTCCACGACCAATGGCAGGTCGCTGCGTGCTGCGTGTATGTCGAAATTTGCCATTCCCAGTTCGACCGGGTGTCCGTCAAAGAGTGCCTTCTTGCAGCGTCCGCAAATGCCATGGTCGTGAAGTCTGTCGGCAGGAATTCGATTGATTGCCGAACAGTGGGGGCAGGGGATAAGCATGCTGTCAGTCATGATTGTGGCTCCACGGGATTCAAGGAGTGATGTGGGGGAGGGCGACGTACTTTCAAGGGGCTTGCCCAGCCCGGTTCTCGGTGGTCCGTTTCGGAGGCTAAAGTTTCGACAACGCCGGCCGAAATCCTCCCTGAAGCCGCGATATCTTCGCGGATTGGACAGGAGGTGGCTTGTGAGCCGAGGCAGCACTTATGGAATCAGCCGGGTCGACAATGAGACCAGCCGGACTCATGGATGGCTTGTGACCATCCAGCGTCGTGGCGTGATCTATCGCAAGCACTTCAGTGATGGGGTGTTTGGCGGAAAGCAGAGGTCATTTGGTGCTGCGAAGGAGTACCGGGATCAGATCATCGCCGAACATCCGCCGTTGTCGATGCAGGAGTATTCCAACATCGTCAAGAAGAACAATCGTTCCGGGGTGGTGGGCGTGTGCCGCTACTGTGCATCAGAGACGCGCGATCTGCCCGAGGACAAGCAGCGCTGGTTCTGGGTGGCGTCGTGGCCGCTCCCGGATGGGCGTCGGAAACGGGTCAAGTTCTCGGTCAAGAAGTATGGCGAAGACGGCGCCTTCAGGATGGCCATGGACGCCCGTTCGGCGGCACTTGGAAAGCTGGTCGGCGCTTTTGATCCCGGTGCGGTCAGACGTCGAGCTCCGCGCCGACGCAGTGCTCAAGCAACTGCCCGGGGCTGAAACGCGGCCACTGGCAATGTTGGATCAGTCCTTGTCACTCAGCGCAAGGCTGACCATCCACGTGAGGATGCTGTAGAGCAGGGCGCCCCAGAAGGCCGTCCAGAAATCAGGTACGACAAATCCCTGGACGAGGCCGGATACCGACCAGAACATCAGCGCATTGATCACCAGTGTGAAAAGGCCAAGGGTGAGAATGGTGATGGGGAGGGTGATCAGGATAAGCAGCGGCCTGATGATGGCGTTCACAAAGCCCAGCAGCAGGGCGCTGAGCAAGGCGGCCGTATAGCCTTCCACCCGTATGCTGGTGAGGATTTCAGGAATCAGCATCAAGGCGACGGCATTGAGTATCCAGCGAAGAATCAGTTTCATGGGACCTGCCTCCTGCAGTCGTTTCCTGACTTGGGCTCAGTTGTCGGCGCCGAGTTTCTTGGCCGCGGTCTGCTGAAGCGAAAGGATCGCTGGGTCGGGCTGCGCATCGGTTATCCAGTTGCCCAGATGGGTTAGCGAGAGCTGCATGAGGGCATTGATCCACTCATCGTTCTCGTTCAGGCAGGGAATATAGCCGAAGCGCTCACCACCAGCGTGAAGGAAGGCCTCCCGACACTCCATGTTGATTTCCTCAAGGGTTTCGAGACAGTCCGAAACGAAACCCGGACACATCACGTCAACGGAGCGGATGCCCTGCTTCGCCAGGGACTCCAGGCTGGGTTGGGTGTAGGGCTGGAGCCATTCAGCCTTGCCGAAACGGGACTGGAAGCTGATCATCAGTCGTGCCGGGGGCAGTTTCAGGGCTTCGCCGAGGAGGCGGGCGGTCTTGTGGCATTCGCAGTGGTAAGGGTCACCCAGATCAAGGGCGCGACGCGGGATGCCATGGAAGCTCAGGACCAGCCTTTCCGCCTGCCCGTGTCGCTGCCAATGTGCGCTCACTGCATTGGCCAGTGCCTGGATATATCCCGGGTTGTCGCCAAAGCTCCTGATGAACCTGATCTCTGGCAGATTGCGCCAGTGGCGCAGGCATTCGGCGACCTCGTCAATGACCGTGGCCGTCGTACTCGCCGAAAACTGCGGGTACAGCGGAACGACGAGGATTCGTGTACAACCTTTGGCACGCATATCATCCAGTCGGCTCCGGATGGATGGCGCGCCGTAGCGCATGGCCCAACTGACCAACAGATCCCTCTGCCCGGCATTGGTCAGAAAGCCGGCCAGCAGCTTCGCCTGCTTCTCAGTATGTGCCTTCAGGGGCGAGCCTTCCGCTGTCCACACGCTGGCGTATTTTTTGGCTGATTTTGCGGGGCGGGTACGCAGGATGATGCCGTGGAGTATGGGCCACCAGATCAAGCGGGGGATCTCGACGACGCGCGGGTCCGAGAGGAATTGACGCAGGTAAGGGCGTAGCGCATCTGCCGTCGGCGCAGCGGGGGTGCCGAGGTTGACCAGCAGGATTCCCGTCCTGGTCGGTGTGCCGTGGACGTAAGCTGGCTCTTGCCAGAATCGGGTCATGGAGGGCTTTCAGGTGTTCTGGCCAGAGAGGGCGCTGGTCAAGAGGCGGGCGGTGATATCGACTATCGGAATCACGCGTTCATATGCCATTCTGGTTGGGCCGATGACCCCTACGGATCCGACAACCTGGCCATCTACTTGGTAAGGAGCGGTGACAACACTGCAATCGTCCAGGGGGCTGAGCCCGCTCTCGCCGCCAATGAAGATTTGCACCCCTTTGGCCCGGTTGGAGATGTCGAGTAGCTGCATGAGGCCGGTCTTTTGCTCGAACAGCTTGAACAGTTCGCGCAGTCGCGCCATGTTCGAAGACAGATCTTCCGCATCCAGAAGATTGGTCTCCCCTGAGATGACATAGGTGCTTTGCGTATCCTCGAGCGCCGCGCTACCAGCTTCGACTGCCGCGGTCATGAGTTCGGTCATGTCGGAGCGAAGCTGCTTCAGTTCGTCCTGGATCCGGGAACGGATCTCGGGAAAGGCGAGCCCGGCAAAGTGCTGATTCAGATAAGTGGCTGCATTTGACAATTCGGATGACGAATAGGGGCGTTTGGTGAACAGAATCCGGTTTTGCACATCTCCGGTCGTGGTGACAAGGATGAGCAGGACACGGGTATCCGACAGGCTGACAAACTCGATCTGGCGGATCTTGATCGCATCTTTCTTGGGAGAAATGACAACCCCGGCAAAGTGCGTCAGGCCGGAGAGCATCTGTGATGCCGCGTTGATGACTCGTTGCGGCTCCCCGGGCTGGATGTGGCCCTTGATCTCCTGAAGCTGACCGATGCCGAGGGGCTGCACCGTGAGCAGGCTGTCCACGAAGAAACGATAGCCGCGTGCAGTCGGAATCCGACCCGCCGAGGTATGGGGGCTGGAAATGAAGCCCAGTTCCTCGAGGTCGGACATGACGTTCCGCACCGTTGCCGGCGATAGCTTGAGCCCGGAATGGCGAGACAGTGCGCGAGAGCCCACAGGTTGCCCTTCGGTGATGTAGTGCTCTACAAGTGTCTTGAGCAGGACTTGAGAGCGTAGATCGAGGCTGGTCATGGTGTTGGGCTCGTTGAGACGCCCCAATTCTAAGGAAGGGCGAAGGCCGTGAGAAGCGCCGGTTGTTTGTGGACTGCGTGTTTTGCGGCGGCAGACTGCGGCACCGAGGAAGAATGTGGTTTAATCAAATCCATGACCTGCGAGTTCAAGACAATAGCGCTGATAGGCAAGTATCAGAGCCCTGAAGTGGCGGAGGCTGTCTTCCGCCTTGCGTGTTATTTGAGAAGCCTCGGACTCGGTGTTCTGATTGAACAGGGTACCGCAAGTTCCACCGGCCTGACGGCCGGTTTCTCTGTGGCGAGCTACGAAGAGATCGGCGGCCGGGCTGATCTGGCCGTTGTTCTCGGAGGCGACGGGTCTCTGCTCAACAGTGCCTGCCGCTTGGCGGAATACAACGTGCCACTGGTTGGCGTCAATCAGGGACGGCTGGGCTTTCTGACTGACATCTCCCGCGAGGTTGCGCTAGAGAAAGTGGGGGAGATACTTGAAGGGCGCTTTACCGAGGAAAGCCGGGTACTGCTGGATGCTGAGGTGGTTCGCAATGGCAGGCGGGTGTTCCATACGGTGGCCTTGAACGACGTCGTTGTGAACAAGGGTGATCTGGGGAGGATGATTGAATTTGATCTGCGCATTGATGGGGAATTCGTTTATACCCAGCGTTCCGACGGCATGATCATTTCGACTCCCACGGGTTCAACGGCCTATGCACTCTCGGCAAACGGACCGATCCTTCATCCAAGCGTCGATGGGATCGCCTTGGTGCCCATGTGCCCCCATACGCTGACGGCCCGTCCGATTACCCTGCCGGACCGTTGCCAGATCGAGATTGTCCTTCTTCCGCCCCACGATTCAAGAGTCCATTTTGATGGGCAGACCCGTTACGATACGCGTGCCGGTGATTGTGTCCGCATCACCCGGTCGCCCCATAGGGTGCGTTTGTTGCATCCGGTTGGCTACAGCTATTTCGCGATGCTGCGCGAGAAGCTGCACTGGAGTTCAACGCCCCGTCATAGCTGATTTCTTGCCCTTTCCTGTTTTTTCTCCCCATGCTGCGCCACCTCACCATCCGTGATTTCGTGATTGTCGACCACCTCGAACTGGACTTCGGTGCGGGTTTTGGGGCGCTCACCGGTGAAACGGGCGCGGGCAAGTCCATTCTCCTTGACGCGCTCGGGCTTGCCTTGGGGGGCAAGGCGGAGTCAGGTGTCATCCGTACCGGAAGTGCACGGGCCGAGATAGTTGCGGAATTCGATGTTCCGGCCGATGGGCCCCTACGCAACTGGCTGGTCGAGCAGGCGCTTGGCGGAGAAGATGAAGTCATACTCCTGCGCCGGGTGCTAGAAAGCAGCGGTCGATCCAAGGCGTGGCTGAATGGAACGCCGGTGGTCTTGAGCCAGCTACGCATGGCCGGCGATTTTTTGGCAGATATTCATGGTCAGCACGCCCACCATGCGCTTCTGCGTGGCGACGCACAGCTTGAGCTGCTGGACGCGCACGGAGGTCTGCAGTGCCTTGCCCGGGAGGTTTTCGAGCGCTACCGAGACTGGTCTGCCTTGCGTCGTGCGCGAGCACTGGCGGAAGAGGATGCATCCTCTTCCGCGCGAGAGCGAGAGTTGCTTGGCTGGCAGGTAGGTGAGCTCAGTGATCTGGCTTTCGATCTTGATGATTGGCGCTCCTTGAATCAGGAGCAAGCCCGCCTTGCCCACGCGGCCAGTCTTATCGAAGGTGGGACTGAAGTGGTGGAAGGGCTTGCCGACGGTGAGTATGCAGTCGTGCCCCAGCTTGATCGCCTGTTGGGTCGGGTGGCGGAGATGGCTGCACACGATAGGCAGCTAGCCGACGTGCAGGAGCTGCTTAGCGGCGCCAGCATTCAGCTAGATGAGGCCGTTCATGCGATGCGTCGATACCGGGATCGGCTGGATCTGGACCCTGAGCGTCTCGGCGAGATTGATCAGCGTATCCAGGCGATTACCGGAATGGCTCGCAAGTATCGCGTTGCTCCGGAAGATTTGCCCGATGTCTTGACCGAGAGCGTGAGCCGTCTGGAGCGCCTCACGCGTCAGTCCGATCCGGCCGCCTTGGCCCGAGATGAAGCATTGGCCCGGGAGGCGTTCATGCAACCGGCTGTGGCGCTGTCGGAGGCGCGCCGCAAGGTCGCCGCCGAGCTTTCGTCGGCGGTGACTGAGGCCATGCAGTCTCTGGCCATGTCAGGGGCTTGCTTCGAGATTGCCCTCAAGCCGGTGGAGGAGGGAGCTGCGAGTGGTTTGGAAACGGTCGAATTCTTGGTAACGGCGAATGCCAGTCAGCCCTTGCGCTCGATGGCCAAGGTGGCTTCGGGCGGCGAGCTTTCCCGCATCGGGTTGGCCATTCAGGTCATCACCAGCCGTAGCGTGGCAACGCCGACATTGATATTTGATGAAGTGGATGTGGGGATTGGGGGGCGGGTGGCCGAGATTGTCGGCCGTTTGTTGCGTCAGCTGGGTGTTGATCGTCAGGTTCTCTGCGTCACCCATCTTCCCCAAGTGGCAGCCCAGGCTGATTGGCAATGGACGATTTCCAAGGAAACCCGGGAAGGCGAAACCCTTTCCCGGGTAGAGCTACTGGATGCGTCCGGCCGTATCGAAGAGATTGCTCGCATGTTGGGTGGGGTCAACATCACTGATACGACCCGCCGCCATGCGGCAGAAATGCTTGCCCTTGAGTCCTAGAGACCGAGGCTGCCAGCAGCGGCAAGGGTGACAAGGCCGGTCAGCACAAATACGCCAGCAGCAATCCAGCGGATTTTCTTCAGGGGGAGGCGCTTCGCGAGGCCTTCGCCCACAAGTACCGCAGGCACGTTGGCGATCATCATGCCGACGGTGGTGCCGATGACAACCCATGCGAGGGAGTCGAAACGTGCCGCCAGGGCTACGGTGGCGAGTTGGGTCTTGTCCCCCATCTCGGCGACGAAGAACGCGATGGTGGTGGTCACAAAGACGCCCGCAGGATGAGGTTCCGAGGGCGCTTCGTCATCATCCAGGGTGTCGGGCTTCAGTGTCCAGATTCCGAACGCAACAAATACCAGCGCAATGATCCAAGGCAGCCAGCTTGAGGGGATGATGTCAGCCACCCAAGCACCCACCGATCCGGCAAGCGCGTGATTGAGCAGTGTGGCAACGAAGATCCCTGCGATGATGGCCCAGGGCTTGCGCAGCCGCGCAGCCAGAACGAAGGACAGGAGTTGGGTCTTGTCGCCGATTTCAGCCAGGGCGACGAGGGCTGCAGAGGTCAGGAATGCTTCCACGGAATCTGGCGGGGCTCGCCGCTATTGGGTTTCAGGTGTTGCCGGACTTGTTGGGGCAGGCGGATTTCTGACAATCAGCGTAGAGGTAGAGGGCGTGCTCCTTGACAGCAAAGCCCCGCTCGGCGGCGATTCGGTTCTGTCGTTCTTCTATCTCGGGATCGAAGAACTCCTCCACCTTGCCACACTGAATGCAAACCAGGTGGTCGTGGTGGCGACCTTCGTTGAGTTCGAAAACCGCCTTGCCCGATTCGAAGTAGTGGCGTTCGAGAAGTCCGGCCTGTTCGAACTGGGTGAGAACACGATAGACGGTGGCCAGACCGATATCCATGTCCTCACCGATCAGCAGGCGGTAAACGTCTTCTGCCGTAAGATGGCGATTTTCGGCCTTTTGGAACAGATCCAGGATCTTGAGGCGCGGGAAGGTTGCCTTGAGGCCGATGCTTTTGAGGTTTTGAGAATTATTGGACATGGGGGCCCCGGAGAACTGAAGAGGCCGGCCAGAAGCCCGGCCGGCACCATATGATATAGTTTCCGACCTTTGTTGAGAATGCGGCTCTCCAGCCGTTGCTCGCGCCGCTTCCCTAGACGCCATGCGTACACTCCTTACCTCTGCACTCCTCGTCGCAACCCTCGCAGGTTGCTCTTCCGTCTCCGACTTCCTCAGTCCATACCGGATCGACGTTCGCCAAGGCAATTTCGTTTCCCAGGAAATGGTGGCGCAGCTCAAGCCCGGGATGTCGCGCGAGCAGGTTCGTTTTGTCCTTGGCGCACCGCTGCTGACCGATGTCTTCCATGCCGACAGGTGGGACTACGTCTATCGCTTTCAGCCAGGCAAGGGAAAGCTCCAGGAGAGAAAACTGACCGTGATTTTCGAGAACGGCAGTCTGGCCAGACTTGAAGGGGATGTGCGCCCCGATGAGGCGGGCACGCAGTAACTCACTTTTGGGGCCACCGTTGCATCCGGGCCCATCACCGTTTTTCCGGGGAAACAATGGAACAAATTCGTATCGCTATCGCCGGTGCGTCGGGACGTATGGGCCGGATGCTGATCGAGACAACCCTCAAGACTGAAGGGGCTGTCCTCGTGGCCGCTTTCGAACGGCCGGACAGCATTTTTATCGGTCGGGACGCGGGTGAGTTCGGCGGGGCTCCGTGTGGTGTGCCGATTTCGAGCGACGTGGCCGAGGGCCTTGCCCGGGCGGACTGTCTGATTGATTTCACGCGCCCGGAAGCAACGCTTCAGCACCTTGCCCTGGCTAGATCGGCCGGCTGTGGTGTCGTCATCGGGACGACCGGTTTCACAGATGATGGCAAGGCTGCCATTGCCAGCGCCGCAGCCGATATTCCCGTGGTGTTTGCCCCCAACATGGCGGTGGGCGTAAATGCGGTCTTCAAGCTTCTCGACATGGCTGCTCGCATCCTCAACGAGGGCTACGACGTGGAGATCATCGAGGCGCATCACCGCATGAAGGTGGATGCGCCGTCGGGGACAGCCCTGCGGATGGGGGAGGTTGTCGCCGATGCTCTCGGGCGGGATCTGAAGGCCTGTGCCATCTACGGGCGTGAGGGCGTGACAGGAGAGCGCGACGGCCAGACGATCGGCTTTGCGACGGTGCGCGGGGGTGACATCGTCGGTGATCACACGGTACTTTTTGCCGGTATCGGTGAGCGTATCGAGATCACCCACAAGTCAGCCAGTCGCATGCCTTATGCGACGGGGAGCCTTCGTGCCGCGAAGTTCCTGGCAGAGCGCAAGTCCGGCTTGTTCGACATGCAGGACGTGTTGGGGCTGAAGTAGGCTAGGCGGCGGGGTCCAAGCAGCTCAAGATGGAGGGGGCGGTGCCGTTATTGGCAGTGTTCCCGAGGGGGGCGTGTCAGCCAGTCTGATGCGCCTTCTTTCTTGTGATTTCGCGATCTACTGGCGGCCCCCGTGATACGTCCTGAGCTGGAACCCCTGGCCTCCGATGCCGACCTTGGTCGGGCGTTGCGGGCCTATCTGACTGAGCAGACCGCATCAGGCGTACTGGCCGCGAGCGGGGGTGATTTATCATCCGCGCCCGTATCGGATCTGATGGATTTGGTCCGTGGAATGGCTGCGGCCCGTGATCAGGCGGAGCGGGTGGCTGTCGAGGCCAGACGGCGGCTTGAGCTTGCGCTGCGGAATACTGAAGGCGGCCTTTGGGACTGGGATCTGGCCGGAGGTGGTATCGTCCTTGATCAGCATTGGGGGCGCACCCTTGGCTACGACGAGTCCGAGTGCTCGAACAATTTCGCTTCGTGGCTGCCTCTGATTCATCCCGATGATCTTTCGATCAGTCGTCATCAGCTCGTTACTCATCTTCGCGGTGAGCTGGACTATTTCGAAACCCAGCTCCGGATTGCACCCAAGGCCGGTGGGTGGCGCTGGATTCTGGTCCGTGGCAGGGCATCCGGCAGAGGGGGTGACGGACGCTGGACGAGAATCGTTGGAACCTATTGGGACGTTACCCAAGCCAAGTGCGCAGAACTCGAGCTGCTCCACGCCAAGGAGCAAGCCGAGGCCGCCAACCGTGCCAAGAGCGACTTTCTGGCCAACATGAGCCACGAGATCCGCACACCCATGAATGGCATCATCGGGATGACGGAGTTGGTGCTTGATACTCAGCTCGACGAGGAGCAGCGGGAGTATTTGAACACGGTCAAGAGTTCGGCGGATTCCTTGCTCAGGATCATCAACGATGTTCTGGACTTCTCAAAAATCGAGGCCGGGCATCTCAGTCTAGAGAGGGTTGAGTTCTCGCTGGTCGATCTGCTCGGTGACACCATGAAGTCACTGGCGCTACGGTCTTACCAGAAGGGGGTGGAATGCTTCTACACCATGGCTCCGGATGTGCCGGGAGTCCTGTTGGGTGATCCAACCCGCCTGCGCCAGGTGCTGACCAACCTCGTTGGCAATGCCATCAAATTCACCGAAAACGGTGAGGTCGAGGTAGTCGTGGGCGGTCGTGCGGAGGAGGGCGGCGAGTTCCTTCTGGAGGTGTCTGTACGCGACTCCGGGGTTGGCATTCCGGAAGATAAGCATGAAGCGGTCTTCGGCGCCTTTTCTCAGGCTGACGAATCGACAACCCGAAAATACGGTGGGACAGGTCTTGGACTTGCCATCTGTCGTCGTATCGTGGAGCTGATGGGCGGGGTGATCTCGCTGAGAAGCCGACCCGGGGAGGGGAGCACGTTCAGTTTCTCCCTGCGTGTAGGTGTTGGGCGCGCGCGCGTTGCAGACCTGCCGGCTCTTGGCCCGCGCAGGGCTTTGCTGGGGATGTGCAATCCGGCATTCCGTCAAAGTTTGGGGGGGCTCTTGCGTTCTCTTGGGCTCGAGGTCCGGGAAGCGGATTGTGGGGTCGCCGTTGAAGAGATGCTTGCTATCGCCGGGAAGCTGAATAGCCCCTATGACTGGATTCTCATGGATGCCGGGATGCCGGCGCCGGGTGGGTATGCACTGGCCGAGAAACTGTTTCAGGGTTGGCCCCGGCTGGATCGCGTCATCATGATTCTTGATCCCAGCACGCAGAGGGCTGATGGAGCAAAGTGCGAGCGGCTCAAGGTCGGGGCGCGGCTGATCAAGCCGTTCTCGCGCGGTGACCTCATCGATGCCCTCAGCCTGACGCTCCATGGTGCGTCAGCGGAGGAGGAGCGATTCCTGGCCTTTGAGGCGGAACAGACCTTTGCGTGTGCGCCGCCTGCGTCTCGCTCCAACCAACGCCTGAGGATCCTGCTGGTTGAGGACAATCCGGTCAACCAGACCGTTGCTGTGAAGATGCTTGAGAAGGTGGGGCATGTCGTTACGGTTGCGTCCAACGGCAAGGAGGCCGTGGACTGCTATGACGCCGAGCGCTTTGATCTGATCCTCATGGATGTGCAGATGCCCGTCATGGGTGGGCTGGAGGCCACTCAGGCGATCCGGGCTCGCGAAGCGAGGCGCAGTTGGGCCGCGGGCGGCAAGTGGCAGTCGACGCCGATTGTGGCCATGACTGCCCATGCCATGCAGGGCGATCGCGATCGATGTCTGATGGCCGGCATGGATGACTATATCGCCAAACCCATCAAGCCTGTGGAGCTGCACGGGGTGATTGATCGTGTTCTGGGGGATCTTGATGGTAGCTGCCAGGCCGGCTTTGCAGGTTCCGGGGCTTGCATCGATGTGGGGGCGGACGCAGCGATTGCCGATGTTGATGCCACACGGGATCTGCTGGATGGTGATGAGGCCGCTTTTCAGCAGCTCATAAGCCTGTTCTTCAGTGATCTGGAGCGGAATCGAAAGTCCCTTGCGCTCGCCCAGAGAACCTCTGATTTTGCGACCATCCGGAGTCTTGCGCACACAATCAAGGGGTCCGCCGGCGTATTCAATGCCGCAGGAGCGGTGGCGGCGGCTCAGCGACTGGAAAATGCGGGCAAGGCGCAGGATGGGGCTGCAGTGCGAAGGGAGCTGCCAGACTTGCTCAATGAGCTGGGGAACCTTGCGGGTGTGCTGCGACGGGCGAGGGGCGCGCGTTGATTTTGTCAGCGCCTTGTCAGTTTTCCTACAGCCGGATTTGCCCGAAATCTCGTCCCGGGCTATAATTAGAAAGTTTCTCAGCGGGATGGCCAGTCACGGCTGATCCCGTTTTTCATGTGTAGCCTGGCTGCCCATGTCTGTCGTCCAATCTCAAGATTTCGAGGAGTCCACCGTGTCAGCTTTCCCGCCCGCCATTCTTGCTCTTGCCGACGGGACGGTGTTTTACGGTAAAGGCATCGGGGCAGTGGGTATGACAACCGGCGAGGTGGTTTTCAACACCTCCATGTCTGGTTATCAGGAAATTCTCACCGACCCCAGCTACTGTCGTCAGATCGTTACGCTTACCTATCCTCATGTAGGTAATACCGGTGTGAACCGGGAAGACTGTGAGGCTGACAAGGTCTACGCTGCAGGTCTGGTGATTCGCGACCTGCCCATGTTGGCGTCCAACTGGCGCTGCGAGCAGTCACTGGATGCCTATCTAAAGTCCGAGAACATCGTTGCCATCGCAGGGATTGATACCCGCAAGCTGACTCGTATCCTCCGTGAAAAGGGTGCCCAGAGCGGCTGCATTGTCACGGCATCGACAAGTGCTGAGCTCAACGTGGATGCGGCGCTCGTTCAGGCTCGCGCCTTCCCCGGGCTTGCCGGAATGGATCTGGCCAAAGTGGTTTCCGCAACTGCTTCATATCCATGGAGTGAGGGCGAGTGGGAGCTTGAGAAGGGGTATGTCTCTCAGGACAATCCACGCTTCCATGTCGTTGCCTTTGATTATGGCGTGAAGCGCAACATCCTCCGCATGCTGGCCCAGCGCGGTTGTCGTCTTACGGTAGTTCCGGCCCAGACATCTGCCGCGGAGGTCCTTGCCCTCAATCCGGACGGCGTGTTCCTTTCCAATGGCCCTGGTGATCCCGAACCGTGTGACTACGCTATCGAGGCAATCCGTGAGGTGCTTGCCAAAGGGGTGCCGACCTTCGGTATTTGCCTTGGTCATCAACTCCTTGCCCTGGCGTCCGGTGCGAAGACCATGAAGATGAAGTTCGGGCATCATGGTGCCAATCACCCGGTCAAGGATCTCGATTCCGGCCAGGTCCTGATCACCAGCCAGAATCATGGCTTTGCTGTGGATGCCGCAACGCTGCCTGCCAACCTCCGGGCAACCCATGTGTCGCTCTTCGATGGCAGTCTGCAAGGCCTTTCCCGTACCGATGTCCCGGCGTTTTGTTTCCAGGGCCACCCTGAGGCAAGTCCTGGTCCTCACGATGTGGCCTACCTGTTTGATCGATTCATTTCGCTGATGGAGGCGAGGGGCTGAAGCCGATAGCTGTGAGGGCGCCCTTGGTGGTGCCACCCCTGAACCGTCAGCTTTCCAGTCTCTGAAGAACCATGCCCAAACGTACAGATATCAAGACCATTCTCATCATCGGTGCCGGCCCGATCATCATCGGTCAAGCCTGTGAATTTGACTACTCCGGAGCTCAAGCCTGCAAGGCGTTGCGCGAGGAGGGTTACAAAGTGGTGCTGGTCAACTCCAATCCGGCGACCATCATGACCGACCCGGGGACCGCTGACGTCACCTACATCGAGCCCATCACCTGGCAGGTGGTAGAACGGATCATCGAGAAGGAACGTCCTGACGCGGTCCTGCCCACCATGGGGGGGCAGACGGCCCTTAACTGTGCGCTCGATCTTGCAAAGCACGGTGTTCTGGCCAAGTATGGTGTGGAACTGATCGGGGCGAAGGAGGAGGCCATCGACAAGGCCGAGGATCGCATGAAGTTCAAGGATGCGATGACCAAGATCGGCCTGGGCTCTGCGCGTTCCGGGGTTGCGCATACCCTCGATGAAGCGCATCAAGTTCAGGCTGAAATTGGTTTCCCGGTCATCATTCGCCCGTCCTTTACCTTGGGTGGTACTGGCGGCGGAATTGCCTACAACCCGGAAGAGTTTGTCGAGATCTGCAAGCGCGGTCTTGAGGCCAGTCCTACCAATGAGCTCTTGATCGAGGAGTCCCTGATCGGCTGGAAAGAGTACGAGATGGAGGTTGTTCGCGATACCGCTGACAACTGCATCATCGTATGTTCCATCGAGAACCTCGACCCGATGGGTGTGCACACGGGTGACTCAATCACCGTGGCGCCGGCCCAGACGCTTACCGACAAGGAGTACCAGATCCTCCGCAATGCGTCGATCGCCGTCCTGCGGGAGATCGGTGTGGATACAGGCGGGTCAAACGTCCAGTTCGCGATCAACCCCGCGAATGGCCGCATGATCGTCATCGAGATGAACCCGCGCGTGTCTCGTTCGTCTGCTCTGGCCTCGAAGGCAACGGGCTTCCCTATTGCCAAGATCGCTGCCAAGCTGGCAGTCGGTTTCACCCTGGATGAGCTCAAGAATGACATCACGGGTGGCGCCACGCCCGCTTCGTTCGAGCCTTCGATTGACTACGTCGTCACCAAGATTCCGCGTTTCGCCTTTGAGAAATTTCCTCAGGCCAATGACCGTCTGACGACTCAGATGAAGTCGGTGGGTGAGGTGATGGCCATGGGGCGCACCTTCCAGGAGTCGTTCCAGAAGGCCTTGCGGGGCCTGGAGACCGGAGCCTACGGCCTGGACGAGGTTGAGGCGGATCAGGACGATCTTGAGCGCGAACTGGGTGATCCGGGGGCGCAGCGCATCTGGTATGTGGGGCAGGCATTCCGTGAAGGTATGAGTCTCGAGCAGGTGCATGCCCTGACCCGCATCGATCCTTGGTTTCTGATTCAGATCGAAGATATCGTCAAGACCGAGAAGTCTCTTACGGGTCGATCTCTCAAGGGTATCGCTGCTGCGGAGCTACGAGAACTCAAGCGAAAGGGTTTTGCTGACCGGCGTCTTGCGAAGCTGCTCAATACTGATGAAACCTCGGTGCGCCTGCACCGCCATGCTGCAGGCGTCCGCCCGGTCTTCAAGCGGGTCGATACCTGTGCGGCCGAGTTTGCGACCGCAACGGCGTACCTTTACTCGTCATATGAAGACGAGTGCGAGGCGCTGCCGACCGGCAACAAGAAGATCATGGTGCTTGGAGGGGGGCCGAATCGCATCGGTCAGGGGATCGAGTTCGATTACTGTTGTGTCCATGCGGCGCTTGCGCTGAGGGAAGACGGTTTCGAGACCATCATGGTCAACTGCAATCCTGAGACCGTCTCAACCGACTACGATACCTCTGATCGTCTCTACTTCGAACCGCTGACGCTTGAAGACATTCTGGAGATCGTTGCGGTCGAGAAGCCCGTGGGCGTGATCGTGCAGTTCGGGGGGCAGACTCCGCTGAAGAGGGCGCGTGAGCTCGAAGCAAATGGGGTGCCCATCATCGGTACGAGCCCCGACATGATTGATGCCGCAGAAGACCGTGAGCGTTTCCAGAAGCTGCTCTTCGAACTGGGGTTGAAGCAACCCCCAAACCGTACGGCCCGTACACCGGAAGACGCTGTTCGCCTGGCAGCCGAAATCGGCTACCCCTTGGTTGTTCGCCCCAGCTATGTATTGGGGGGGCGTGCAATGGAGATCGTACACGAGCAGAAGGATCTGGAGCGCTACATGCGCGAGGCGGTCAAGGTTTCCAATGATTCGCCGGTGTTGCTTGATCGCTTCCTCAACGATGCGACCGAAGTCGATGTTGACGCGCTTTCCGATGGCAAGCGGGTGATGATCGGCGGCATCATGGAGCATATTGAACAGGCTGGCGTGCATTCCGGCGATTCCGCTTGTTCCCTTCCTCCCTACACCCTGTCGTCCAAACTCCAGGACGAACTGCGTCGTCAGACCGAGGCAATGGCGCGTGCGCTCAATGTTTGCGGCCTCATGAATGTCCAGTTTGCCATTCAAGGCGAGGGCGACGATGCGGTCGTCTATGTGCTTGAGGTCAATCCCCGGGCTTCGCGCACAGTGCCTTTCGTTTCCAAGGCCTGCAGTTTGCCTCTGGCCAAGATCGCTGCCCGTTGCATGGCTGGACGAAGCCTTGATGATCAGGGGATTGTTGGTGAGATCATTCCCCCGTATTACTCGGTCAAGGAGGCGGTCTTCCCCTTCGTCAAGTTCCCTGGCGTTGATACCATTCTTGGGCCAGAGATGAAGTCTACCGGCGAAGTGATGGGGGTCGGCAGAACCTTTGCAGAAGCGTTCGTCAAGAGCCAGCTTGGGGCGGGTGTTCGGCTGCCGACATCCGGAAAGGCGTTCATCAGTGTCAAGCATGCCGATCGTCCCAAGGCCATTGAAGTCGCGCGGGAACTCGTCGAGCTTGGGTTCTCTGTGGTCGGCACCCGGGGAACAGCCGGTGCCATTGCCGCAGCGGGTTTGCCGGTATCTGCTGTCAACAAGGTGAATGAAGGTCGACCGCACGTGGTCGATATGATCAAGAACAACGAGATCAGCCTGGTCATCAATACGGTCGAGGAGAAACGGCAGGCGGTCACCGATTCACGTTCGATCCGCACGAGTGCGCTGGCTGCGAAGGTTACCGTCTATACCACTATCGAGGGTGCCCGTGCGGCCTGCATGGGGATGCGGCATCTTTCCGGGCTCGAAGCTTATTCGCTTCAGGATCTCCACGGTGAACTGGTGAAGGCATGAGCAAGGTTCCACTTACCGTAGCAGGCGCGGAAAAGTTGAAGCAGGAGCTGCATCGGCTGAAGACCGTCGAACGCCCGAATGTCATCGCGGCGATTGCTGAGGCGCGCTCCCACGGCGATCTTTCCGAGAACGCCGAATACGATGCAGCCAAAGAGCGTCAGGGCTTTATCGAAGGGCGTATCCGGGAAGTGGAAAGCAAGCTTTCCAATGGCCAGATCATTGACCCCAAATTGCTGGATGCCGATGGCCGCTGCGTCTTCGGTGCGACCGTTGAACTCGAGGATCTGGATACCGGTGATACCGTCACCTACCAGATCGTCGGCGACGATGAGGCCGATATCAAGGAGGGCAAAATTGCAATCAGTTCCCCGATTGCACGTGCACTCATCGGAAAGTTCGCTGGCGATGTCGCAGAGGTTCAGGCGCCGGGTGGTGTGCGTGAGCTGGAATTGATCGACGTCCGATACATCTAACCTCGACCGATGCAGCGATTCGCCGAACATGTCTACAGTGTGACCATCAGTCTCTGGGTGGGCGCTCTGTGGGCGATCGGTTACTTGGCGGCACCGGTACTTTTCGCCATGGTTGACGACAGGGCCATGGCGGGCCGGGTGGCTGGCGTGATGTTCAGTTACGTCGGGTGGTTGGGAATGGCCGTGTCGGCCTATCTGCTGGTGTTCCTCGCCTTGAGAAAGAACGGTGCGGCGTTCAGGTGCAGTGTGTTCTGGCTGGTGCTGTTGATGCTCTTCTTGACGGTGGCTGGGCAGTTCGGAATTCAGCCCATACTTGCTCAGTTGAAGGCCGACTCCTTGCCGCGAGAAGTCATGGAAAGCGCCATGCGGGACCGTTTCATGGCTTGGCACGGCGTTTCCAGCATTGTTTATCTGATCGAGAGCTTGCTGGGCCTTCTGCTTGTGGCCCTGCAAGGTCGCGGCTTGCGCTGAGCGCCCTCTGCGCTTAGCTGCCTGATCCCCGGGGGGAGGGCTTGGAAGGAGCAGGAAACCAACGTGGTTTCTTGGCTGCGGATGTTCCGTTCAGGGAAGCGATGCCGCGACGTGCAGACAGAGCCTTGGCAGACTTGGCCTTGGCGGGAGCAGGTTTCGGCCTGTCTGACGGGGCGCGGGCGGCTTCTTCAACCTGGATCTTTTCCCGCCATACGACCAGTGTCTTGCCGATGTGCTGAACCGAGGCAGCACCGAGCTGGCTGCAAACGGTGTTCAGGATGGCATCGCGCTGGGATCGATCTTCGCCATAGACCCGTATTTTGATCAGCTCGTGGGCCTGAAGTGCGTTGTCGATCTCCTTGAGCACGGCAGGCGTCAGACCATTGCCGGCGACACTCACCACGGGGTGCAGGTGGTGGGCTTGCGCGCGAAAGGCTCGCCGCTGTGCGGGCGTGAGTTCAGTCATATTCCAACCCATTGAAAAAAGGGCATAATTGTACCGCGATGAAGCGCACCAAGACCAGCAAATCCTGGATGACGGAACACGTCAACGATCCCTATGTGCAGCGTGCAAAGGCTGATGGCCTGCGTGCAAGGGCTGCGTACAAGCTCATGGAGATGGATGACAAGGATCGACTGATCCGGCCGGGAATGGTCGTGGTCGATCTTGGTGCAGCCCCGGGCTCCTGGAGTCAGGTCGCGGCATCCCGCGTTGGTGCGGGCGGTCGTGTGTTTGCCCTCGACCTACTCCCCATGGAGCCCATCAAGGGTGTTGAGTTCATGCAGGGGGATTTTCACGATGAGGGCTTTGTTGCCGAGTTTGAATCGTTGCTCGGCGACAGATGCGTCGACCTTGTCATGTCCGATATTGCTCCGAATATTTCCGGTATCCCGTCCAGCGATCAGGCGCGTTCAATCTACCTGGCAGAACTGGCGCTTGATTTCGCCCGCCAGCATCTTTCTCCGGTAGGTAAGTTCGTTGTTAAGGTGTTCCAGGGGCAAGGTTTTGACGAGTTTCGCAAAACCATGGACGGCGCCTTCAAATCCGTCCTGGTCCGCAAGCCACAGGCATCAAGGGGGCGAAGTGCCGAGGTGTATCTGCTCGGGGTCGGTCTGCGCGGATAGCATGCGGACTCTCCGACGAGATCGGCCCTTCATCATCATAATTTGATCCAGCGAACGTTCGGACATAGAATCAGTCCACTACGCTGTGGCCCCTGTCGGGCCTTCAAGGAAATGTTTTGAACAATCTATTCAAGAATCTAGCGATCTGGCTTGTGATCGGTGTCGTGCTCATGACCGTTTTCAACCAGTTCAACAACCGCCAAGCAGCGCAGAACTCGGTCGAGTACTCCCAGTTCATGGAAGACGCGAAGCAAGGCAAGATCGCAAAAGCCGTCGTGGATGGGCGTACTGTCCGGGCAACCACGCAGGACGGCAGGCAGGTCACCGTCTATACGCCGGGTGTTCAGGATATCTGGATGGTGGGTGACCTGATGCGCTATGGCGTCAAGGTGACTGCTGCCAAGCCTGAGGAGGAGCAGTCCTTCCTCATGAACATCTTCGTTTCCTGGTTTCCGATGATTTTGCTGATCGGTGTATGGGTTTTCTTCATGCGCCAGATGCAAGGCGGTGGGCGCGGCGGAGCGTTTTCTTTCGGCAAGTCAAAGGCAAAGATGCTTGATGAGTCGGCCAACACTGTGACATTTGCTGATGTGGCAGGATGCGACGAAGCCAAGGAGGAGGTTGGAGAGCTTGTAGAGTTTTTGAGAGATCCGTCCAAGTTCCAGAAACTCGGTGGGCATATTCCAAAAGGCGTACTGATGGTGGGCTCGCCAGGAACCGGCAAGACGCTGCTCGCCAAGGCCATTGCTGGTGAGGCCAAGGTTCCATTTTTCTCGATTTCAGGTTCCGATTTTGTCGAGATGTTCGTCGGCGTGGGTGCGGCCCGTGTCCGGGATATGTTCGAGCAGGCAAAGAAGCAGGCACCATGCATCATCTTCATAGATGAAATCGATGCGGTTGGCCGACAACGTGGTGCGGGATTGGGTGGCGGCAATGACGAGCGGGAGCAGACGCTTAACCAGTTGCTTGTCGAGATGGATGGTTTTGAAGGCGTTTCTGGTGTCATCGTGATTGCGGCCACCAACCGGCCAGATGTTCTTGACCCTGCGCTGCTTCGCCCGGGGCGCTTTGATCGGCAGGTAGTCGTACCCTTGCCCGACATTCGTGGTCGAGAGCAGATTCTTCGGGTTCATATGCGGAAGGTTCCGATTGCCCCCGATGTCGATGCGATGATTCTTGCTCGAGGCTGTCCGGGGTTTGCTGGGGCGGATCTTGCGAATCTCGTTAACGAAGCTGCTCTGTTTGCTGCCCGCGGTAACAAGCGTTTGGTTGACATGGAAGATTTCGAACGTGCCAAGGACAAGATCATGATGGGCGCCGAGCGCCGGTCCATGGTCATGCCCGAGGAGGAGCGTCGAAATACCGCTTTTCATGAGTCAGGCCATGCGGTGGTGGCCAAGTGCCTCACCAAGACTGATCCTGTTCATAAAGTCACGATCATCCCTCGCGGCAGGGCGCTCGGCGTTACGATGCAGTTGCCGGAGCAGGATCGATATAGCCAGGATAGGGAGCGGCTTCTGCAAACGATTGCTGTGCTCTTTGGTGGCCGTATTGCTGAGGAGTTGTTCATGAATCAGATGACAACAGGCGCCTCGAACGACTTCCAGCGTGCGACGGATCTCGCTCGTAGGATGGTAACCCAATGGGGTATGTCGGATAACCTGGGGCCGATGGTTTACGGCGAAGAAGAGGGTGAAGTCTTTCTTGGCCGTTCGGTTACCACGCACAAAAACATGTCAGAGGCTACTTTGCAAAAAGTAGATGCCGAGATTCGACGGATCCTCGATCAGCAGTATGCTCTCGCTCGGCGTCTCCTTGAGGAAAACCGGGACAAGGTTGAAGCGATGACCGCCGCGCTGCTTGAACTTGAAACCATCGACGCGGACCAGATTAATGACATTATGGCCGGGAAGGCTCCACGTCCGCCAAAGCCGTCATCAGTGGTGACGAGACGTTCCGGCGACGATACACCCGGCCCGGAACCGACTGCTCCTGCTCCCGCAGCCTGACTTAATTTGCGCATTCTCTCTGAGGGCTGCCAAGGGGTGCGGTGCTTTATCTGCCAAGACAAGCTGTTGCGGGCGCTCGCCTGAACGGAACGGCGCGAATTGAGAGGCAAGCGCGCCGTTCTGGGGCAAGATGAGTGGACTCCTCTTCCTGTTTGCCACCGAATCGATGGAATGCGGGAGCCCGGTTTGGGGAAGACGAATGCACTGTCCGCAAGATCAATGCCAGGCAGTTCCGCCTAGTGCTCAGAGAATGGTGCTGAATCTCATTTGCCGGACCAAACTACGCTGTCGAAATGAAACCATTGCACCGGCGAATTGGACTGCCGGGGTTGACGGTCCGGACGCCCCTTTCTGATTGAGTTCCCTTTAATGCCACAAATGCTAGTCTGCGGCAGATTTTGCTTGGATCTTTCCGTCCCGAAGATCATGGCGATTCTGAATGTTACGCCCGATTCATTCTCCGGCGATGGTTGTCTTACTCGGGACGCAGCCTTGCGTACAGCGGAGCGAGTAATTTCCGAGGGAGCGGATATCCTCGATATAGGCGGGGAGTCCTCTCGCCCCGGCGCCCTGCCTGTCGGGGAGCAAGAGGAGATGGATAGGGTGTTGCCCGTGGTCGAGGCGCTTGTTTCATTGGGAAGGCCGTTGTCAATTGACACGGCGAAGCCGTCCGTCATGTGCGAGGCGATCAAGGCAGGTGCGGATCTAATCAACGATATATCCGCTTTTCAGGCGGACGGTGCGATCGACGCCGTCAAAGATTCCGCTGTAGCCTTGTGTGTCATGCATATGAAAGGTCAGCCAAGAACAATGCAAATAGCTCCGTTCTACGACAATGTACTTTTCGAGGTGGGTGAGTTCTTGGCGGAGAGGGCAGAAGCGCTTGTTGAGTCAGGAGTAGCTTCAGATCGAATATTGCTGGATCCAGGCTTCGGTTTCGGGAAGTCAATTGATCATAACGTGACAATTCTCAAGGGTCTTGGGAGTATTCGGCGTTCGGGCTATCCACTATTAGTCGGAATGTCGAGGAAGTCCATGCTGGGTCAGATTACCGGACGCGATGTGGGTGACCGTGCGGTGGCAGGAGCATTGGCTGCCCTGATTGCCATCCAGAATGGTGCGAGAGTCGTGCGCACCCATGACATCGCCGCAACGCGTGATGCAGTCCGCGTCTGGACTGCCCTGGAAGCTATCGGCAAGGCTGCATGTCAGGAATAATTGACTGACGGACTTGTCTAGAGAGCTTGAAGGAGGAGAAAGGTGTCTCGTCGATATTTTGGAACGGATGGCATACGGGGGTGCGTAGGTGAGGCGCCAATCACACCGGATTTTTGCTTGCGTCTAGGCTATGCAGCCGGAAAGACACTGATCGCCGATGAGCGTATGCGGCCTGGGGAGCACCCCGCTGTGATCATCGGCAAGGACACCCGAATTTCGGGGTATATGCTTGAGTCGACTCTCGAGGCTGGATTCTCTGCGGCGGGAGTGGATGTTTATCTGGCTGGACCGCTGCCAACGCCCGCAATTGCCTATCTGACCCGTGCATTGCGTCTGCAGGCGGGGGTGGTGATCTCAGCATCCCACAACCCCTTTCAGGACAATGGGATCAAGTTCTTTTCTGCCCGCGGTACCAAGCTGCCCGACGCTGTTGAGCATGAGATCGAAGGTCGTCTTGATCAGCCCATGGGGTGCGAGCCCTCGGCGAGCCTTGGTAAGGCTCAGCGAATCGATGATGCGCGTGGGCGCTATGTCGAGTTCTGCAAGAGTTCCTTTCCGAACGAGCTTGATCTGCGCGGGTTGAAAATCGCGCTCGACTGCGCCAACGGCGCCGCCTATATGGTTGCGCCAAAGGTCTTTCACGAGTTGGGGGCCGAGCTTGTGCTTGTCGGCGCGGAGCCGAACGGACTCAATATCAATGAGGGGGTCGGGGCCACGGTTCCCCAAAACGTCCGCAAGGCGGTCCTTGATTCCGGGGCCGATCTGGGCATCGCCCTTGATGGTGACGGTGACCGCATCGTGATGGTCGATGCCGAAGGTGAAATTTATGATGGGGACAAGTTGCTCTATGTCATCGCCAAGGCGTCCCGTCTCGCCGGACGGGTAGATGGCGTCGTCGGAACCTTGATGAGCAATCTCGGGCTTGAGCACGCGCTCCTGCGGCTTGGGCTTCAGTTTACGCGTGCCAAGGTTGGTGATCGTTACGTGCTTGAGTTAATGCATGAGAAGGGGTGGACCCTTGGCGGGGAGAACTCTGGACACATCATCTGTCTCGACAAACACACCACCGGAGACGGGATCATTGCCGGCTTGCAGGTGCTGGCAGCCTTGCGTCAGCACAATGTGACCCTGAAGGAAATGTGCGCGGATCTTGTCTTCTATCCTCAGAAATTGGTCAATGTCCCGATCAAGGCGGGGTTCGACTGGCTCTCCAGTGCGTCCATCCAAGCTGCTGTTGATGCCGCCAATAGTGAGCTTGACGGGTCGGGACGGGTTCTACTTCGTCCCTCGGGCACCGAGCCACTTCTGCGTGTGATGGTCGAGGGTGAAGGTGAAGACCGAGTGAACAGAGTTGCCTGCACCTTGGCCGACGCAGTCCGGTCTGCCGCCGCCATCACGTGATATGACTGACGCGGCCTCTGGCCTGTATTGAGGCTCCGTCCGTCGTCTGCACTTATCTCTCCCTGTTGCATTGGCCTGCTGCGCGTCGCTGCTTCGCCACGCCGAAAGCTGTGCGTGATGTATGAGTGGGTGTGCGACACGCCTCGATTTTGACCCTCCGGCCGCCACGCGATACAATCAAAGAATTTGACTCTGGTGCCAAAGGTGAGAAGAAAGCTGGTTGTCGGCAACTGGAAGTTGAACGGAAGTTTCGCGCGCAACACAGCTCTGCTTGGTGAAGTCCGGTCGGGCGGCTGTGTTGAGGGTGTTGATATCGCAGTTTGTCCTCCGTTCCCCTATCTTCAACAGGCTGGAGATATGCTTTCCGGCTCGAGCGTGTTGCTTGGAGCGCAGGACGTCAGTGCGTATCAAGAAGGCGCTTACACCGGTGAGGTGAGCGGTAGGATGCTCGTTGATCTCGGGTGTACCTATGTGATAGTAGGGCACTCCGAGCGTCGAAGTCTGTTTGGAGAGACCGATTCCAGGGTGGCTTCGAAGGTTGGCGCTGCTCTGGCAGCCGGCCTGACACCTATCGTTTGCGTAGGAGAGAGCCGTTCACAGCGGGAGCTCGGTGGGGCTGAACAGGTCGTTGCTTCTCAGCTCGAATCGGTTGTTGCGGCTATAGACATCAAGTTGCTTGATCGACTGGTGGTTGCCTATGAACCAGTTTGGGCAATTGGCACTGGCTTGACAGCTACGCCGGAGCAAGCCCAGTCCATGCATGTCTTCATTCGCCGGTGTCTTGGGCGGGGCGGGGTGGATTCGGACGGGGTTCGTATCCTCTATGGTGGAAGCGTTAATGCGGGAAATGCACTTCAGTTGTTCAATGAAAAGGACATAGATGGCGCGCTTGTAGGGGGCGCTTCCTTGGTGTTCGATGGTTTTAAAGCGATATGTGAGGCTGCTTCGAAGGCTTCGCTATAAGGTCTTTTACGGAGAGTGTAATGGGTGGTCTAGTTTTTTCAATTGTTCTTACGGTTCATGTTCTTGCGGGTCTTGGCGTTATCGGCTTGGTTCTCATGCAGCATGGCAAGGGTGCGGACATGGGGGCTGCGTTCGGAAGCGGCGCCTCTGGAAGTCTGTTCGGGTCGTCCGGGTCCGCCAACTTCCTGAGTCGCATGACTGCGGGCCTTGCCGGCGTCTTTTTTGTGACGAGTCTAGGTTTGAGCTACCTTGCTGGCGCAAAATCTCCGGTTGCCTCAAGTGTCATGGAAGGGGCTGTGGTTGCCCCAGTGGAGCCTTCCGCTGCGCCTGCTGCACCTCCGGCTAACGACGTATCGAAGTCTAAGGATATTCCGCGATAAAAATATGTAATGCTTGGCGCTGGGGAACGATTGCCTTATAATGCCGAGCATCAAAACGTAAAGCCGACGTGGTGAAATTGGTAGACACGCTATCTTGAGGGGGTAGTGGCGAAAGCCGTATGAGTTCGAGTCTCATCGTCGGCACCACAATAATACGCAGGTCGCCCGCAAATAGCGGGCGTTTGCTTGAAAGCAGCTACAATAACTGCTATCGGTTGCGGGAGCATGAGCTATGTTGGAAACCTATTTTCCGGTTCTTGTTTTTATCCTGTTTGCTGCTGCTTTCGGTTTTATTCCCATTGTTGCAGGCTGGGTTCTCGGTCCCAACAAACCTGACGCGGAAAAGCTTTCTCCTTTCGAGTGCGGGTTTGAGCCCTTTGAGGATGCGCGCATTAAATTTGATGTGCGTTACTACCTCCTTGCCATTCTTTTTATTCTCTTTGATCTGGAAATTGCGTTTCTCTTTCCCTGGGCGACCATTCTGAAAGAGATTGCGGCCAATGAGTCAATCAGGCTTTTCGGATTCTTCGAAATGATTGTGTTTCTTGGCATTCTCCTGCTTGGCTACATTTATGTTTGGAAGAAGGGCGCGCTCGACTGGGAGTGATTCGTCGAATTGCCTTGGCGGGTAAATCGTTGCATAGAGGGTGTCTATGAGCATCGAAGGTGTTTTCAAGGAAGGGTTTGTCACCACTTCTCTTGATGCCGTAATCAACTGGACCCGTACAGGTTCGCTTTGGCCAATGACTTTCGGGCTTGCCTGTTGTGCGGTCGAAATGATCCATGCGGGCTGTTCGCGGTATGACCTTGATCGGTTCGGTGTCGTCTTCCGTCCCAGTCCTCGTCAGTCGGATCTTATGATTGTCGCCGGTACGCTCTGCAACAAGATGGCTCCGGCGCTGCGCAAGGTTTACGATCAGATGTCAGAGCCGCGCTGGGTGATTTCGATGGGGTCCTGCGCCAATGGGGGTGGGTACTACCACTATTCGTATTCAGTCGTCCGAGGTTGTGACCGGATTGTTCCGGTTGACGTATATGTTCCCGGTTGTCCGCCGACTGCCGAAGCGTTGTTGTACGGTATTGTTCAGCTACAGAACAAGATCAAACGTGATTGCACAATTGCGCGCTGAGTACTGAATGCCATGAGTGAAAAACTTGAATCACTGCGTCAACTGCTTGCGGCAAAGTTGGGCGATAAGATCCAGCACTCCGTCATCGCCAACGGTGAACTTACCGTCGTTGTTCCTGCGGCGGAGTATATGGCGATTGCGTATCTGCTGAGGGATGACCCAGATCTCCGGTTTGAGCAGCTAGTGGATTTGACAGGATTGGATTATTCAACGTTCTCGGGGCAAGACTTTTCGACACGTTTTGCTGTTGCTGTCCATCTGCTTTCAGTTAGTCGCAACCTCCGTCTTCGCGTCCGCGCCCTAGCTCCCGATGACTCGTTCCCAATGCTTGATTCGCTGTGCGAAGTTTGGCCGAGCGCAAACTGGTTTGAGCGCGAAGCATTTGATTTGTTCGGAATAGTATTTCGCGGACACCCGGATCTACGTCGTATCTTGACCGACTATGGTTTTGTCGGCTACCCGTTCCGCAAGGATTTTCCTATTTCTGGATATGTTGAAATGCGCTATGACCAGGAGCAGGGGCGTGTAGTCTATCAGTCAGTTACAATCGAACCGCGTGAAAATACGCCGCGTATCGTACGTGACGATAATTATGGGAATTCAGGCCGTGGCTGAAATTCGCAATTACACAATCAACTTCGGTCCCCAGCACCCGTCCGCGCACGGGGTTTTGCGTTTGGTGCTTGAGCTTGATGGTGAAGTCGTTGAGCGGGCCGACCCCCATATCGGCTTGTTGCATCGTGGTACCGAGAAGCTTGCCGAAACAAGGACTTGGGTGCAGTCTGTTCCATACATGGACCGGCTCGACTACGTCTCGATGATGTGCAATGAACATGCGTATTGCATGGCAATCGAGAAGTTGATTGGCATTGAAGTTCCTATTCGGGCTCAGTACATTCGTGTTTTGTACGATGAGATCACCCGCATTCTGAATCACTTGCTTGCGGTCGGAACTCACGCTCTCGATATTGGTGCCATGACAATGGTGCTTTATACGTTCAGAGAGCGCGAAGACCTGATGGACGCCTATGAGGCTGTTTCTGGCGCGCGCATGCACGCAGCCTATTACCGTCCCGGTGGTGTTTATCGCGATTTGCCTGACAGGATGCCTCAATACGAAGTGTCGAAGTGGAAGTCGGCGAAGACGGTTGAGCAGCTAAACGAGAATCGGCAGGGAAGTTTGCTGGATTTTCTGGACGATTTCACCAAGCGATTCCCGCGCTATGTGGATGAGTATGAGACGCTTTTGACTGATAACCGGATCTGGAAACAGCGCACTGTTGGTATCGGTGTGGTTTCGCCCGAGAAGGCGCTTGCGCTTGGGTTCTCCGGCGTCATGTTGCGGGGGTCTGGCATTGAGTGGGATGTCCGTAAGAAGCAGCCCTATGAGGTATATGACCAGTTAGATTTCGACATCCCCGTGGGCGTCGAGGGAGACTGTTATGACCGGTACTTGTGTCGTATTGAAGAAATGCGTCAGTCGAACCGGATCGTCAAGCAGTGCATAGAGTGGCTTCGAAAGAACCCCGGCCCGGTGATTTCCAGTGACCACAAGGTCGCCCCGCCTCCGCGGGAGCGTATGAAGGGAAACATGGAGGAGCTGATTCATCACTTCAAGCTTTTCACGGAAGGGATGCACGTTCCAGCTGGGGAAGTGTATGCGCCGGTTGAGCACCCGAAGGGTGAGTTTGGTGTGTACGCCGTTTCCGATGGTGCAAACAAGCCGTATAGGCTCAAGCTGAGGTCGCCCGGCTTTGTTCACCTGTCGGCCATGGATGAGATGTCTCGCGGCCACATGATCGCCGACGTTGTCGCGATCATTGGAACGATGGACATCGTCTTCGGAGACGTGGATCGCTGATACACCTGGTGTTCCCAATCACATTCTGCTGACAGTAGATACAAAAATGCTAAGCCCGGAATCCCTGAAGAAGATAGATCGAGAGATCGCCAAGTATCCCCCTGATCAAAAGCAGTCGGCGTCAATGAGCGCGCTGCGTATCGCTCAGGAGGAACGAGGCTGGCTTGCAAATGAGACGATCGAGTTCGTCGCCGAGTATTTGGGCATGCCGGCAATCGCTGTTTACGAAGTAGCGAGTTTCTACAACATGTACGATCTCGCGCCGGTTGGCGCTAAGAAGATTGTCGTGTGTACCAACCTTCCCTGTGCTCTGTCTGGCGGCGTGCACGCCGCTGAGTACATTAAGAAGAAGCTTGGGATCGATTTCAATGAGACAACTGCAGACGGGCTTTTTACCCTTAAAGAGGGTGAGTGTATGGGAGCCTGTGGCGACGCCCCGGTGTTGTTGGTGAATAATCACCAAATGTGTAGCTGGATGACAGAAGAGAAAATCGACCAACTGCTGGCGGATCTGAAAAAATGACTGTACAGGGCATTATTCTCTCCCCCGATCTCGATGGCGATCGAACTTGGCGGATTGGCGATTACGTGAAGCGTGGTGGATATGACGCGCTCAAGAAGATCATTGCGGACAAGATACCCGCGGATCAGATAATTGGCGAGGTCAAAAAGTCCGCTTTGCGTGGCCGCGGAGGGGCGGGTTTTCCAACGGGTTTGAAATGGAGCTTCATGCCGCGTGCCTTTCCAGGCGCGAAATATTTGGCGTGTAATTCTGACGAAGGCGAGCCCGGTACTTTCAAAGACAGGGACATTCTTCGTTATAACCCTCATACCGTCATCGAGGGCATGATCATCGCGGGATACGCGATGGGTTGTGAGCGCGGCTACAACTATATTCACGGTGAGATTTTCGAGGTTTACGAGCGTTTCGAAGAAGCTCTCCAAGAGGCTCGGGACGCAGGCTTGCTCGGGAAGAACATTCTCGGATCGGACTTTAGTTTCGAACTGTATGCCCACCATGGGTATGGTGCATATATCTGCGGAGAAGAGACGGCTCTCCTTGAGTCTATTGAAGGAAAGAAGGGACAGCCGCGCTTCAAGCCGCCGTTTCCCGCCAGTTTCGGGCTGTATGGCAAGCCGACAACCATTAACAACACAGAGACTTTCGCTTCGATTCCTTTCATTATCCGCGAGGGTGGGGATGCGTTCCTGGCTCTTGGCAAGCCCAATAATGGTGGAACAAAGCTTTTTTCGGTTTCGGGGCATGTGAATAAGCCTGGGAATTTCGAGATTCCCCTGGGTACGCCCTTCTCGACGCTTCTTGAAATGGCCGGTGGCGTTCGTGGTGGTCGTAAGCTTAAGGCTGTAATTCCGGGTGGGTCTTCCGCTCCCGTCCTGCCGGGCTCGGTCATGATGGACTGCACGATGGACTATGACTCCATCTCGAAGGCGGGCTCGATGCTCGGATCAGGTGCAGTGATCGTCATGGATGAGTCGACATGCATGGTCAAGGCGCTTGAGCGGCTGTCGTACTTCTATTTCGAGGAGTCGTGTGGGCAATGTACTCCCTGTAGAGAAGGTACGGGTTGGCTCTACCGCGTTGTGCATAGAATCGAGAATGGGCTCGGAAGGCCGGACGACCTCGATCTGTTGAACAGTGTCACGACGAACATCATGGGGCGGACGATTTGTGCCCTTGGTGATGCAGCTTCGATGCCAGTGCAGAGTTTCGTTAAGCATTTTGGCGAAGAGTTTGCTTTCCATATTGAACACAAGAAGTGCCTCGTGCCGAAGGATGTGCAGCACGAAGGCAGCAAGATTTACGTGGCGTAGGCTCGACATGCTAGACATCGAAATTGACGGAAAGCAGTTGCAGGTTTCTGACGGTATTACCGTCATGGAGGCCGCTAATCAGGTTGGCGCCTACGTACCTCACTTCTGCTATCACAAGAAATTGTCCATTGCGGCAAACTGTCGCATGTGTCTTGTTCAGGTCGAGAAGGCTCCCAAGCCGCTTCCCGCCTGCGCGACACCTGTTACGAATGGGATGAAGGTTTGGACCCATTCGGAGCAAGCCGTGAAGGCCCAGAAGGGAGTCATGGAGTTCCTGCTGATCAATCACCCGCTTGATTGCCCGATTTGTGATCAGGGAGGTGAGTGCCAACTGCAGGATCTGTCGGTGGGCTATGGCGGCGCTCAGTCCCGTTATCAGGAAGAGAAGCGGGTAGTCTCAAACAAGGATCTCGGCCCATTGGTTTCGACAGACATGACTCGCTGCATCAATTGCACGCGTTGTGTCCGTTTCACGACTGAGATTGCTGGGCTGATGGAGTTGGGGCAAGCGTTTCGGGGTGAGCACGCTGAAATCATGCCTTTTGTCGAGAAGACGGTCGATACCGAGCTTTCTGGCAATATCATTGATCTATGCCCCGTTGGTGCCCTCACTTCAAAGCCCTTCCGTTTTGCTGCTCGTGCTTGGGAGATGTCACGGAGAAAGTCCGTCAGTCCCCATGATTCACTGGGTAGCAATCTTGTCGTTCAGGTCAAGCACGATACCGTTAAGCGCGTTCTCCCGCTGGAGAACGAGGAGATTAACGAGTGCTGGCTGTCGGACAAGGATCGTTTCTCGTATGAAGCGCTGAATGGCGAGGAGCGATTGACCAGACCCATGGTCAAGCAGGGAAATAGCTGGATAGAGACCGAGTGGTCTGTTGCATTGGAGTATGTCGCGAACGGACTTAAATCGATTGTCGCCGAGCATGGGGCTGATTCAATCGGCGCACTAGCGTCTCCACACGCCACTTCTGAGGAGCTCTATCTCACTCAGTCGTTGATCAGGGGGCTGGGGTCCGGCAACGTCGATTTTCGCCTTCGACAGACGGATTTTTCACTTGATCAGAGTCTGACAGGCGCGCCCTGGCTCGGAATGTCGGTTGCGGACATTGGAACCCTTGATCGCGTGCTGATCGTTGGAAGTTTCTTCCGCAAAGACCATCCCTTGATTGCCCAGCGAGTAAGGCAGGCGGTGAAGAAGGGGATGAAAGTCAGTGCAATCAACCCCGCTTTTGATGATTGGCAATTGCCAATCGCAAACAAGTTGGTTGTGTCTCCGGACCAGATGTCCAGGAGACTGCTCGGTATCCTGAAGGCTCTGTCGGATCAGAAGGGCGTGGAAGTCAGTCCGGTCTTTGGTGAAGCGATGGCCGATGCTGTCATTGATGATGGTGTTCTCGCTGTTGCGGGGAGCCTTGCATCAGGTCGCCGGGTTGCCGTTTGGTTGGGCAATTTTGCAATACAGCATGGCAATGCCTCCGATATCCACCTCTTGGCCCAAGAGATCTCTCGTGTTTCCGGCGCGAGGTTTGGTGTTCTCGGTGAAGCGGCAAATAGTGTTGGTGGCTACCTTGCGGGAGCTGTACCCTTCGGGAAGCTGAACGGCAAAAATGCTTCCGAGATGCTGTCTACAGCATTGAAGGCCTATCTGCTCTTGAACGTTGAACCCGAGCTCGACTGCGCAAACGGATTTGCCGCCGTTGAAACGATTGCGAAGGCAGACATGGTTGCTGTTTTCAGCGCGTTCAAGTCGAAGGCTGCGCTCGATTACGCGGATGTCCTCCTGCCCATTTCTCCCTTTACCGAAACGGCCGGTACCTTCGTGAATTGTGAGGGAAGGGCTCAGAGCTTTTATCCTGTTGTAAAGAGTCTTGGTGACTCCCGCCCCGGCTGGAAGGTGATTCGTGTTCTGGGTGAGATGCTTGGATTGGCCGGTTTTGCGCTGGACTCGATTGAAGAAGTGCGCAGGGCGAGTTTTGGCGGACAATCGTCGGTTGATGAGAGCAAGCTCAACAACACAGTTTCCCGCGAGGGCGCCTTTGTTTCTTCCGCTGCAGCGCGGGGTTTGCAGCGCGTGGCTGATATTCCAATCTATTTCTGCGATCCCTTGGTGCGTCGTTCCGCCTCTCTGCAAGCAACGAAGGATGCTTCGGAGCCGGTCGTCCGGATGAACAGGCGTAGTCTTACCCAATATGGGGTCGAAGCAGGTACGAGGGTAAGAGTCTCTACTGGAAAGGGGCAGGCCGTCGTGCTCGCCGTAGAGGATGAAGGTGTTGCGGATGGATGCGTCAGATTGGCGGGCGGTCATCTCCTCACCGCGCACCTGGGTACTCTTAATGGCGAAGTCAGCGTGGAGCGGTTGTGATGGAAGCATACATCGAGCCAGTAGCGGCACTGTTTGGAACAGCATGGCCTCTCGTGTGGGCCTTGCTTAAGATCGTCGGTATCATCGCGCCGTTGTTCCTCTGCGTTGCCTACCTAACTTTGGCAGAGCGCAAGGTGATCGGATATATGCAGGTCCGCATAGGTCCGAACCGCGTGGGACCGCGGGGGTTGCTTCAGCCAATAGCGGATGGCGTCAAGCTTCTTCTCAAGGAAGTCATCGTTCCTTCCGGCGCGAGTAAGGGCTTGTTCATTCTCGGGCCGGTACTTGCCCTTGGGCCTGCGCTCGCCGCGTGGGCGGTCGTGCCGTTTTCGGAAGGATGGGTCATTGGCGATGTAGATGCTGGTCTGCTGTTCCTGTTGGCAATTACCTCGATTGAAGTGTACGGAGTAATCATCGCGGCTTGGGCCTCGAACTCGAAATATGCGTTCCTCGGGGGTATGCGGGCCGCGGCGCAAATGGTCTCCTACGAAATCGCAATGGGGTTTGCGCTTGTATGCGTGCTGATGATTTCCTCCAGTCTAAATCTGACCGAGATTGTTGCAGTGCAGGCGAAAGGGCAGTGGGCAGAATGGGGTTTTGGATTTCTTAGCTGGAACTGGTTGCCTTTGTTTCCGATGTTCATTGTTTATCTGATTTCGGGAATCGCTGAGACCAACCGCGCTCCCTTTGACGTGGTTGAGGGAGAGTCGGAGATTGTCGCCGGGCATATGGTCGAATACTCCGGAATGGCGTTTGCGCTGTTCTTCCTCGGTGAGTATGCGAACATGATCCTCATTTCGGCGCTCACCTCGATTCTGTTTCTTGGTGGGTGGCTGTCCCCAGTGGGCTTCCTGCCTGATGGGTTTGTCTGGCTTGCGCTGAAGACGTCTTTCATTTTGTTCCTGTTTCTTTGGTTCAGAGCAACGTTTCCGCGGTTCAGGTATGACCACATCATGCGCCTGGGCTGGAAGGTGTTTATTCCGCTGACCCTTTTCTGGGTTGTTGTTGTTGCCGTCTGGGTTATGTCCCCCTTGTCGATCTGGAAGTGAGGTAAAGGTTATGGGTTCGATGAAGGATTACGTTGGCAGCCTTTTCCTCAAAGAGCTGCTAAAAGGCATGGCGCTGACGGGACGTCATCTTTTTGCGCGCAAGATCACAGTCCAGTTTCCTGAGGAGAAGACACCCCAGAGTCCGCGGTTTCGTGGTTTGCATGCTCTTCGCCGCTACCCTAACGGTGAGGAGCGCTGTATTGCATGCAAACTGTGTGAGGCAGTGTGTCCGGCGATGGCCATTACGATTGAGTCGGAGCAGCGTTCTGATGGTTCTCGACGGACCAGCCGTTATGACATCGATTTGACCAAGTGCATTTTTTGCGGGTTTTGTGAAGAGGCATGTCCTGTCGATGCGATCGTGGAGACCCGCGTTTTCGAGTATCACGGCGAAAAACGTGGAGACCTTTACTATACGAAGCAGATGCTCCTTGCTGTAGGTGATCGGCATGAAGTTCAGATTGCCAAGGATCGGGAAGTCGATTCCAAGTATCGATAGGCAAGTGGATACCGACTAAATCATCTTTACGGAACACGTTTATGGATTTCCAGTCAGTAGTTTTCTACTTCTTTTCGGCGGTGATGGTTCTTGCATCCTTACGGGTCATTACCGCGCGAAACCCGGTGCATGCTGCACTTTTCCTTGTCCTCGCCTTTTTTTCGGCAGGCGGCATTTGGATGTTGCTTCGTGCGGAGTTCCTGGCCATTGCACTTGTGATGGTCTACGTAGGCGCGGTCATGGTGCTGTTCCTCTTCGTAGTTATGATGCTCGATATCAATCTTGAGAGGATTCGTCAGGGCTTCTGGAGTTATCTTCCCATAGGGGCTGTCGTTGGCTTGCTGATGGTTGCAGAGATGGCAATCGTTGTCGGCGGGAGGTATTTCGGACTCGAAGGGATGCCGACTCCGGCCGAGCCTGAGCCGGGTTATAGCAATACTAAAGAGCTTGGGCGTCTTCTTTATACTGAGTACGTATACCCGTTTGAGCTTGCTTCAATCGTGTTGCTTGTGGCGATGATTGCCGCGGTTGCGCTCACTCTGCGGAAGCGCACGGGTGTGAAGAAAATTGATCCCGCGGCCCAGGTTGCTGTGAATCGCGATGATCGTGTGCGCATTGTTTCCATGCGCGCAGAAAAGGAATGAGTTTCTGCTGACGATCGTCAGGGAGGATATATATGCTTTCTTTGTCTCATTACCTGATTCTTGCCGCGATCATCTTTTCGCTCGGTGTAGTTGGGATTTTCCTGAATCGCAAGAATCTGATCGTGCTGTTGATGGCTATTGAGTTGATGCTCTTGGCTGTCAATCTGAACTTCATCGCGTTTTCCCACTATCTTGGGGATGCGGCCGGTCAGATTTTTGTTTTCTTCATTTTGACTGTTGCAGCGGCAGAAGCTGCAATCGGTCTGGCCATTCTCGTTGCGTTGTTCCGTAATCTGCGGACGATTCACGTCGATGACCTGGATAGTCTCAAGGGATAAGGAAGCGTTTCGATGACTGAGATGCAAAAGCTCTATCTGTTGGTTCCCCTGGCGCCCTTGTTCGGTGCGATCGTTGCCGGGCTGTTCGGCAAGGTTGTCGGACGAGTGGGAGCACATTCGGTGACCATTCTTGGTGTCGCGGTTTCTTTTCTTGCCTCTATCGTCATCTTCCAGGATGTGCAGGCTGGGAACGTGTTTAACGGGACGCTCTACACTTGGGCGACCAGTGGTTCGTTGACTCTTGAGGTCGGTTTCCTGATCGACTCGCTCACGGTCATGATGATGCTGGTTGTCACGTTCGTGTCTCTGATGGTTCATATCTATACCATTGGGTACATGTCTGAGGATCCGGGCTACCAACGCTTCTTCAGCTACATCTCGCTCTTTACGTTCTCGATGCTCATGCTGGTCATGTCGAACAACTTTCTTCAGTTGTTCTTCGGTTGGGAAGCGGTGGGGCTGGTTTCCTACTTGTTGATCGGATTTTGGTACACCAGGCCGACTGCGATTTTTGCCAACATGAAGGCGTTCCTTGTAAATCGTGTCGGCGATTTCGGATTTCTCCTTGGCATCGGACTTGTCGCTGCTTTCGCAGGTACGCTCAATTACGCAGAAGTCTTCGCCAAGGCGGGGGAGATGGCGGGGATGACCGTTCCGTCCACCGGGTGGCCCTTGATTACGGCGATCTGCATCGGCCTCTTCATTGGCGCGATGGGGAAGTCCGCTCAGGTTCCGCTGCACGTCTGGCTTCCCGATTCAATGGAGGGCCCCACGCCAATTTCCGCACTGATTCACGCCGCAACGATGGTTACGGCTGGCATCTTCATGGTTGCGCGCATGTCTCCGTTGTTTGAGCTCTCCGAGACGGCGCTTTCCTTCGTGCTTGTGATCGGTGCAACGACAGCGTTGTTCATGGGGTTCTTGGGCATTGTTCAGAACGACATCAAGCGTGTTGTTGCCTACTCGACTCTGTCTCAGCTTGGGTACATGACCGTAGCGCTGGGCGTTTCGGCCTATTCGGCAGCTGTGTTCCATCTGATGACGCACGCCTTCTTTAAGGCGCTGCTGTTCCTGGGCGCCGGTTCGGTGATCATTGGCATGCACCATGATCAAGACATGCGGAACATGGGTGGTCTTTGGAAGTACATGCCGATCACGTGGTTCACGTCATTGCTTGGTTCTCTGGCTTTGATCGGGTTTCCGTTTCTTTCGGGTTTTTATTCGAAGGATATGATTATTGAGGCTGTGAAACTCTCCCACATCCCAGGTGCGAGCTACGCGTACTTTTGCGTGATCGTGGGCGTATTTGTCACTGCCTTTTATTCTTTCCGTATGTATTTCCTGGTGTTCCACGGCGAGGAGCGGTTCGGGAAGCACGTTGAACACGACGCTCATCACGATGAAGGTCATGCACATGATGGTCATGCTGATCATGATCATGACGAACACCACGATGATCATGCACATCACGGGCTCGCGCCGGGCCAGAAGCCTCACGAGTCTCCTTGGGTGGTGACCTTACCTTTGGTTCTGCTTGCGGTTCCGTCTGTCGTTGTAGGTTTCCTGACTATTGAGCCGATGCTCTTCGGTGGGTTCTTCGACAAGGTTATTCACATCAGTGAAAGCCACGGAGTTCTAAAGGAACTGGCTGAGGAGTTCCATGGTGCCGTCGCCATGGGCGTTCATGGTTTGATGACTCTTCCCTTTGCGCTGGCAATGAGTGGTGTAGTACTTGCTTGGTTCTTCTACATGATTGCGCCCTCGATTCCTGCTGCAATCATGCGAACGTTCAAGCCGATTCATACGCTGCTGGAGAACAAGTATTACTTCGACCGCTTCAATGAAATCGTGTTCGCTGGTGGCGCTCGCCTGTTGGGGCGTGGTCTCTGGAAGTTTGGAGATCAGGCTGTTATCGACGGCATGGTGGTCAATGGTTCTGCAAAATTCGTCGGGTTTATTGCGCAGCTCTCTCGTCTGTTCCAAAGCGGGCACATCTATCAGTATGCGTTTTCGATGATCTTCGGCGTTGTTATCCTTTTGACCTTTTGGTTCAATCGCGGGTGATAGTCGTTTCGCAGGTCAGGGATAACAGAGAGATTTAGGACTTGAGCGCCGCGTGCGGTGCATAGAACGGAAAGTAGAGATGACGGGTATTCCATTCCTCAGCCTTGCGATTTGGGTTCCGATCGTTGGTGGCTTATTGGCGCTTGCTACGGGCTCCGACCGTAACGCGTCAGTCGCCAGATTTGTTGCGCTTTTCTTCGCGCTTGCGGGATTGGCTGTCAGCATTCCGCTCTACACCGGGTTCGACGTAAGTACAAGTGCGATGCAGTTTGTCGAGGCCTACCAATGGATTCCGCGCTTCAACATCAACTATGTCCTTGGTGTTGATGGCATTTCAGTGCTGTTCGTGCTTCTGAACAGTTTCATTACGGTCATCGTGGTGGTTGCGGGTTGGGAGGTTATTCAAGAGAAGGTTTCTCAGTACATGGCCGGTTTCCTGATCATGTCTGGTCTGATCAACGGCATCTTCTCTGCTCTGGACGGTGTTCTTTTCTATGTGTTCTTCGAGGCGTCCCTGATTCCCCTGTTCATCATCATTGGTGTCTGGGGAGGACCGAATCGTGTGTATGCGGCGATCAAGTTCTTCCTTTATACCCTTGCCGGTTCTTTGTTGATGCTTGTCGCGCTGCTCTATCTGTTCATGGAGTCTGGCGGCAGTTTCAGCATTCTCGACTGGCACCAGCTCAGGCTCGGGATGGATGCACAGACCTTGATTTTCTGGGCGTTTCTTGCCTCTTTTGCCGTCAAGGTTCCCATGTTTCCGGTTCATACTTGGCTGCCCGATGCCCACGTGGAGGCGCCGACGGGGGGCTCCATCGTTCTGGCTGCGATCGGACTCAAGCTCGGTGCTTACGGTTTCCTGCGGTTTTCCCTGCCGATTGCTCCTGATGCCAGTCAGGCGTTTGCACCCATGATGATCACGCTTTCGTTGATTGCAGTGATTTACATTGGGTTCGTTGCACTTGTTCAGACCGACATGAAGAAGTTGGTTGCGTATTCATCCATCTCGCACATGGGTTTTGTAACGCTCGGCTTCTTCATCTTCAATCCTCTGGGCGTCGAGGGAGCCCTCGTGCAGATGATTTCGCACGGCTTTGTCTCCGGAGCAATGTTTGCCTGTATTGGGGTTCTCTATGATCGCATGCACTCTCGTCAGATTGCCGATTATGGTGGCGTAGTCAATGTGATGCCGAAGTTTGCTGCCCTCTTTATGTTGTTTTCCATGGCGAACTCGGGTTTGCCCGCAACCTCCGGTTTCGTTGGTGAGTTCATGGTCGCATTGGGTGCGGTTCAGTACAATTTCTGGATTGGCTTTGCTGCGGCCACAACGCTTATCGTTGGCGCGGCCTATACCCTGTGGATGTACAAGAGGGTAGTGTTTGGTGCTATCACCAATCACCACGTATCCGAGCTTACGGATATCAACAACAGGGAGTTTGTGTTTCTTGCGATCCTCGCTGTCTGTGTGCTGGTCATGGGTATTTACCCCTACCCGATCACAGAGGTAATGCATGCATCGGTCAATGACCTGCTCAAGCATGTTTTCGTGAGCAAGCTCTGACCTCGAAGTAAACGACACAGAACCCTCCGGATTGTGGGCTGAAGATGAACTTTGTTATCCCTGATTTTTACCCTGCTGCGGCTGAGTTGTTTGTCGCTGCCATGTCCTTCGTCATTCTCTTGGTCGGTACGTTCAAGCAGAGTGCGCGGCACTTCGTCTACACCTTGACTCAGATCACTTTGGTCGGTGCGGCGGCCATTACGTGGCAGACCATGGATGGGCAGGTCAATTTCACGTTCAGTAACATGTACGTGGATGACTTGATGGGCGATGTACTCAAGCTCATGCTTTATCTCTCGGTTGCTGCAGTCCTGGTCTATTCCCGGGGCTACATGCATGACCGGAAGATGGAGACTACGGAGTATTACTTGCTGGCCATCTACGCGACGCTGGGCATGATGGTGATGATCTCGGCGAATCACTTTCTGACGATCTACCTTGGGCTTGAGCTGCTTTCCCTTGCTCTCTACGCCATGGTTGCGCTCGAGAGGGATTCGGCCCGCGCAACCGAAGCCGCAATGAAGTATTTCGTTCTCGGCGCTCTCGCATCCGGCCTTTTGCTCTACGGGATTTCAATGATTTACGGCGCCACAGGGACGCTTGAAATTTCCAACGTTGCGCAGGCGATCTACCATCAGGCGGGGAACCGTACTGTCCTGATGTTTGGGTTGGTATTCGTTGTGGCCGGTCTCGCGTTCAAGCTCGGTGTTGTTCCCTTCCACATGTGGATTCCCGATGTCTATCAGGGGGCACCTGCGGCAATCACGCTTTTCATCGCGTCTGCGCCGAAGCTCGCAGCGTTCGCAATGGCTATGCGCCTGCTTGTGAATGGACTTTTCGAGCTTGCCGAACAATGGCAGTCGATGCTGATGTTTCTCGCAGTGTTGTCCATCGTGCTCGGCAATCTTGCCGCCATCGCGCAGACCAACGTCAAGCGCATGCTTGGTTACTCGGGGATCTCGCACATGGGTTTCATGTTGTTGGGCTTGATGTCAGGTGTGGTCGGTGGCGACCGGCATTTCGCACTCAATGCATACAGCTCATCAATGTTTTATGTGATTGCGTATGTTCTGATGAGTCTGGCGTCCTTTGGTGTGATTCTGCTGATGTCCCGAGCCGGGTTTGAAGCGGAAGCTCTGGATGATTTCAAGGGCCTGAACAAGCGTAGTTCCTGGTTCGCAGGGGTCATGGCGATGGTCATGTTTTCTATGGCAGGGATTCCGTTTTTTATCGGCTTCTTTGCAAAGTTCTCTGTTCTTCAGGCTGTTGTCGCGGCGGGATACATTTGGCTGGCCATTCTGGCCGTCATCATGTCGCTGATCGGTGCGTTCTATTATTTGCGTGTTGTCAAGATCATGTATTTTGACGAGCCTGCGGATAACACGCCTATTGGAGCTACTCTTGACATGCGGGTACTGCTGTCACTTAATGGGTTGGCGATTGCCGTCCTCGGTTTGCTGCCGCAGTCGCTGATGACTTGGTGCGCTTACTCCTTGCTTGGCTCCCTCTGATTGTGATGCGTGTTAGGGAGCGGAGGGGGTAGCTTGGTCGGATTATTCGCTGTCCTTGCTGTGTTGTTGGTGTTTGCGAACCTGCCGTTTTTGTCGTTGCGGTTCTTGGGCGTGGTTGCTTTGGCCTCGCCCAAATCCGGGCGCTTGATGGCATTAGAGGTGGTGTTGTGCGTTGGGCTTGCATCTGCTTGCTTGTTTTTTGTTGAAAGACTGGTCGAAGGCGTGAGTTACTGGCAAGGTTGGGAGTTTCAGGTTGTCCTGCTTTGTCTGTTTGTGGTCTCGGGCTTTCCGGGTTTTGTTCACCGGTTTTTCTGGACAGAGTCTGTTTAAATTTGGTGGGTATCGGATTTCTTGAGTTGGGAGGGGCGGTGCAGAGAACGTTAATTTCTGCCCTTACACTGCGTTGGTGTTGACTCAGCGTATTCGACTGGTTTTTTCTGTCGACTTCCGGGATGTGTTGATTGGGTGAAAGTTGGCTTGATGGCGGCTTTCGAAGTTTTGGCTTTATGTTGTAGTTTTCAGCTTTGTCGTCGGTGAATATACCTGTTCAATCCGCATGAATTCTAAAGTCGATAACTTCGTGATAGTGGGTCGCACCAGCGATGGTCGCACCTTCCGCCCCAGCGATTGGGCCGACCGCCTGTGCGGTATCATGTCTGCCTTTGGGGCTGATCACCGAATGACCTATTCGCCCTATGTGCGTCCGGCGTGCAGTCTCCGCGGTGATAAGACGGTTCTGGTTGATGCGCGGATTCATGATATTGAGCCGCTGGCCTACAATTTCCTCAAGAATTTCGCTAAAGATAATGACCTTCAGGTGGAGCTTCTGCCTGACGACTATTTCATCTGATCCGCGGTTGTCCGATCCCTCCGGGCGTCTGTAGGCTTTTTGTCGGTGTGCGCTGATTCGCCCCGAAGTCTTTGCCTAGTGTTGTTCTCGCGCTCTCAGCAACGTGTTCCATGACCGGTGCCTTGTTGGCGCAAATTCTGGTCTATTGCCCACACAGCGGCTTCAAGACGAGAACGAAATTTCAGTTTTTTGAGCAGGTTCTTGATATGCACTTTTACAGTGCCTTCGGCGATATTGAGCTCGCGTGCGATCAACTTGTTTGAAAGCCCATTGGCCAAGCACCCCAGAATGTCTCGTTCGCGATCTGTGAGCGGCGTTATGCTGCGTTCGGCAGCCTGAGTCTCCTCTCGAAGTGAGCGTGCGAGCAGGCCATTGAGACTTTCGCTGATGACAATTCTGCCGCGCTGCGCTTCGACGATCCGTTCGAGCAGTTCCTCTGGCTCCATGTCCTTCAATAGGTAACCGTCTGCACCGGCCCGGATCGCAGCGATAAGGTCATCTGCGGCGTCTGATACGGTGAGGATCAGAATTCGGGCGGCGAGATCGGCTTCGCGGAGGGCGCGAAGGGTGTCGATTCCGTTCATCCCTTTCATGTTCAAGTCCAGCAGAATCATGTCTGGCTCAAGACCCTTCGCCATTTCCAGTCCTTCTTCTCCGCTGGATGCTTCACCGATCAAATGAAGTTCGTTGTTCAGGGCAAGTAGTTGGGATACGCCCTTTCGGAAGAGGGGATGGTCGTCAATGATCAGTACCGAGCTGGGTGACAGGGCTTTCACGGGCTTTTCCTTTGGGTCATGCAGGTGAATCCTGCAGTTCGGGTTGATTGGGGAAGCTGAATTGGACGCGCGTTCCTCCACCTCGTCGGGGAAGTACCATCAGTTCTCCGGCCAGGCTCTGAGCCCTGTCTCTCATGATGACGATACCGTAGCGATGCAGCGGAGCGCTTTGTTGGTCAAAGCCAATGCCGTCGTCTTCGATGCTGACGGTCAGCAGGTTCATGGGCTCTTTCTGAAGAATGACTGAGACGTTCTGGGCGCGGGCATGACGTTCAATGTTGGAAAGGGCCTCGCGGATGATCTGGAGAACGTGGATTTCTCGGCTGGGTGCCAGTTCAACACCAGTCAGGCGGTTGTCCAGGTTGATCTTCAGGTCGGTGCGGCGCCGGAAGTCCTGTATTGTTTCGTCGATTGCGGCGGGCAGACCACGTCCGTCAATGCGTAGGCGGAAGGTTGTCAGAAGTTCCCGGAGCTGGCGGTAGGCTTCGTTCAGTCCATCGCGCAGCTCGCGCACGACCTCGCTTACTGCCGGTGACTGCGGTTGATGTCCCAGCTGTGTTTGCAGGCGGGTTACCTGGATCTTGAGATAGGATAGGGATTGAGCCAGGGAGTCGTGGAGTTCCCGAGCGATGACCGAGCGCTCATCGAGCAAGGCCAGGCGATGGTGCTCTTCATTGCGCTGGATGGTGGCCAGCGCTGTGCCCACATGCCGACCGACAGCCTCAAGGAGTTCGACCTGCCAGCTCTCCAAGCGCGTTCCTGCACAATGCTTGAGCAGCATTGCACCGTGACTGCGTGTTCCGTCAAAGAGCGGAACGGATATGTTCCAGTTGCCGGGGGCTGCGTCGCGTATCCCGATTTTGACCCGGGGTGGGTCGGAGTCCTGGCAGGTCTGACATTCTGAGCACAGCGCCGAATCTGGTATTGCATCTGACGGACCAGTGTGGACGACGACGGTCGTCCCGTCTGCTTTTTTCAGACACAGTGCGCTGGACGTAATGCCGATGACTTTTTCCACTTCCTGCAGGACTTGTTGAAGGGTTGTCTTGCTGACGGCTCTTTCTGCAAGGGCGTGAGTGGTTCTGTAAAGTAGATTGAGGGATTGATTGCTGCGGGCAAGTTCCTCAGTTTTCTCTGTTACCCTCATCTCCAGTTCGGCGTAGGTTCGAGATAAGTCCTCGATCATGAAATTGAAGGCTTCTCCGAGCTGGCCGAGTTCGTCGGGCTCCCTGCCGGCGGCACGCATGGTGAAGTCACCTTTGCGCACCACTCCGGCAAGTGCCAGCAGTTCTCCGAGAGGTGTCACCACGTGTGTCTTGAGCTGGAAGACAGCACAGCCGCCCAAAATCAGAAGCAAGACGAGCGACACCCCTTGAGCAAGTCGCAAGACTTGTAGTTTTCTCTCAAGGCCTTCTTCCACCAGAGCGACTAGATGATCAATCTGGGCAACCAGCCGGGTTGTTTCCACGCTCAGGGCATTGCGGGCGGCCGGTTCGGGGCCGCTCTGAAGGGCCGTCGGGCGGAACCGGGTTTTCCACGTCTTTCCTACCGCATCATAAGCTTTCCTTACCGCACTGTTCCCGTCGGTGGGAATGACCCTCAGCAGGTCTGGGTGTATGTAGCGGGCCTCGAATTCGTTCAATGCTTGAGTCATCCGGGGCGGGCGATCACGCTCGATGTCGAGTCCGACGGCTGATTGGATTGCGTACGAATGCATGCGGAGGGATCCCGCCATATTGATAGCACGCGCCTCGCCCGATGAGCGCTCCACGACGATGATGGAAGCAAGGATGGAAACAGCAGCGAGAGCCGCAATGGTAGCGATCCACGCTCCGAGACGGATGACGACGGATGGGCGTCCATGGGCGGAAGAGGCGTTAAGCGGCTTTGGTCGGGTAGTCAAGGCGTGATCTCCGGTTGCCTCGTCGGCCGCCATTTTGAGCCCAGGTGCGCGTGGAGAGGAGTCCGCGTGCGCAGGTGTGGGTGAGAAAATGGGAGTAGTGGCAGTGCCCGCAAAACGGCCAGGTGCGTGAGCAGACGGTTTTTCGAAAGTAAATAAAAAGCTCTTTAAATCAAACTAGTAGACGGATTTCTGAATATTTTTGCGGATACCGATAAAGGGGTAGTTGGCTGTTTTCATCGGGCTTTCAACCATGATCCAGGTCAACTCCAGGGGTGGAATCGGCTCATAGACTGCGCCGCATGCCAAAGGATGGCCAATCAGGTTATGGCGCATCCTGCATGCGTACCAAGCGGGGAAAGACTATGCGTACCAGCCTTGATGACCTCTCAATGATTATCCGTGAGATCGCTCTCTTTCGGGCTCTGCCTGAACACGTGCATGATGACGTGGCTCGCTCGTCCGAGGTTCTCAATCTCGCGAAGGGCAAGAGGATCTACGCTGCAGGGGATCGCCCGAAGGCGCTTTATCACGTGATGTCCGGCCACCTCAAAGTCTCCGTGTCGTCGATGGATGGCAGTGAAAAGGTGATCGAGATTCTCGAACCCCAGCAGCTTTTCGGGGTTGCGGAGATTTTTGGAGGTGCGCCTTGCGCGTCCACTGTAGAGACGGTGACGCCAGTTGTGTTGCTCGCAATCGGGCGTGAGGGGGTGCTGCGCGCGGTTGACAAGGACGCCGCGCTATCACGGCGCATGCTGAGTACCATGGCCCAGCGACAGTCGTCCATTGAGCGGGAAATTGCGGCTGACTGCTTTCAGTCGGGGAGTGGCAAGCTTGTGGACTACCTGTTGCGCTTGGGGGGGGCGAGCCTGGAATGTGGTCGATCAATGGTGCTGCAGCTCGTCATTCCAAAGCATGTGCTGGCTGCACGCATGGGGATCACGCCGGAAACCCTGTCGCGCATTTTCCGGGAGTTTTCGGATGCGGGGATGATCAAGGTCAATGGCAAGCAGCTCACCTTGACTGAGGCCTTTTGTCGCAGATATGCACCCCGCGTCGTCTCGCATGGGGATGTTTTGGGCGCACCTTCGCGCGCTCGCGCCTCCCAGACAGGGAGCTGGCAGGCACAGGAGGGGGCGAGACGGCTGATGGGGGTTGGGGTTCGCGGTCTTTAGTCCACAAAGGGTTTTTGTGCCCCTTGTTTCCTTGGGGTATCCTTCGATCCTCGCCCAACCAAGGAATTTGCCCATGCTTGTCAACGATTCCGATTTCGATAGTCTGGTTCCGGGGCTTCCACTGAGCCGTCGAACATTCGTCGGGGCATCCCTCGCGACCGGGTTTGCGCTCGCAGTGCGCCCCGTCCAGGGGCAAAGCGTCATCCAGACTTCGGCGACGGGCTTGGCGGCGGGCGATATCAGCATCAAGGCGCCTGACGGTGTCTCCGTACGCGCTTATTGGGTGCAGCCGTCGGGGAAGGGGCCTTTCCCGACTGTACTGGTGATATCGGAGATATTCGGCCTTCACGAGTACATCCGCGATACCTGCCGCAGGCTGGCCCGCCAGGGCTATCAGGCAATTGCCCCCAATCTTTTTCAGCGTCAGGGGGATCCCGCGACTGTCGGAAGCGTGGCCGAGATCCTCTCGACCATTGTCAGTCGGGTGCCGGATGGGCAGGTCATGACCGACCTGGATGCCTGTGCGTCCTGGGCTGTCGCCAACGGTGGCGATTCAGCGCGACTGGCGATTACGGGCTTCTGCTGGGGGGGACGTATTACCTGGCTCTACGCAGCCCACAACCCGAAGCTGCGGGCTGCTGTGGCATGGTATGGCCGGCTTACCGGCGTGCCCACCGATGCGACACCCAAGCACCCCAGCGATCTGGTCAGTCAAATGCACGCGCCGGTTCTGGGGCTGTACGGCGCGAAGGACCAGGGCATTCCGGTGTCCGATGTGGAGGACATGCGGCAAGACATGGCCCGGGTCGGCAAGCGGGCGGAGTTGGTGATCTATCCCGAGGCCGGGCATGCCTTCCATGCCGATTACCGGCCGAGCTACCGGGCTGAGGACGCCATTGATGGATGGGCGCGCATGTTGGCCTGGTTCCGCGAAAACGGGGTATAGGAACAAGCCCGGAATTCAGCCGCGAAGGGAAACTACCGGCCAGCCTCGGGCGTTGGCATGGTTGAGCAGGGTTTCGTCCGGGTCTACCGCGACTGGATCCGAGACCTTGTTGAGCAGCGGAAGGTCGTTGTGAGAGTCACTATAGAACCAGCTGCGTTCAAAGCTTGCCCAGCATAGGCCGAGGCTCTCCAGCCAAGCTTCCACACGTTCGATCTTGCCGGCCTTGAAAGCTGGTGTTCCGCGCGGTTTGCCCGTGAAGTTTCCGTCCTCCTGAGCAGGAATCGTGGCAATGAGGTGAGGGATGCCGAATGCACGGGCGATGGGGTAGGTGACAAAGCTGTTGGTTGCGGTGACGATTGCGACGATGGCGCCCGCCTCGATGTGCCGATTGACCAGCCCGCGGGCGTCGGCGGTCATCATGGGAAGGATCCGGCTTTCCATGAATTCCCGGTGCCACGCGTCAAGCTGCTCGCGGCTGTGACGCGCCAGGGGCTTCAACTGGAAGTCCAGAAACTCGAAGATGTCCAACGTTCCCGCTTTGTACTGGTCGAAAAATGTCTGGTTGCGGGCTTCGTAGACCTCCCTGTCGAGAACCCCGCAGGAGATCAGGTATTGAGCCCACTCGAAGTCAGAGTCGCCGGCGAGGAGGGTGTTGTCCAGGTCGAAGAGTACGAGTTCCATCTTGGTCGCTTTACAGGTTCAGGTCACGCTGCAGGATCTCCCGCAGCAAGGGTAGGGTGATCGCGCGCTTGCGCTCCAGTGATGCGGCGTCCAGGGCGTCGAGTGTGCGCAGCAGGCTGGTGAGGTCGCGGCGGCCGTGGCGCAACAGGTACTGGACGATGTCCGGGTCTAGGCGCAGGCCGCGGGTGGCAGCCTGGGCGTTGAGTATGGCCAAGCGGTCGTCGTCATTCAGGGCCTTGACCTCAAAGATCAGGCTCTGCCCGATGCGGGTGCGCAGATCTTCGCGCAGATTCAGGTGGAGTGGCGCGGCGCATCCGCTGGTGATGAGGGTCATGCGTTGCCCCCGGGCCGAATTGAAGGCTCGAAACAGTGCAATCTGAGCCTCCGGACCCAGGCCTTCCACATCATCCACTGCAAGCAAGAGGGTAGGTGCTTCAGGAAGGGTGTCGGCCACCTCGGCCGCTTGGACGTAACAGGCCGGCCGGCCGGCCTGGGCCGCGGCCGTGACCACGCTGCGCAGCAAATGGCTGCGCCCGCTGCCGGCATCACCCCACAAAAAAAGGTGCTGGGGCACATCGGCGACGGGAATCGCCTCATAGAGAGCGGCGAGAAGGTCGGCGTTGGACGCGGCGACGAAGTTCTCCAGCAGCGGTGGTGCGTCGGCGTGCAGATCGAGAGTGAGTTGCTTCACGGGGTAGTCTTGCCGTTCAACACCGGGCAGGGGCAGGCGGGCGACATTTCGGCTAAAATTCGAGTTTGTTTGCGCGAGGGTGTCGGAAATGTCCGGCTTTTCGTCGTGCAAGGCCCGTTAATGTAGCCGGTCACGGCAAGGCGCTCAACCTGATGAGTGCAATCCTTCTGCCAGCCGGTCGCTTCAAAAGAGATCAAAGAACCCATGAGCTCCCTTACTTATCGCGATGCCGGTGTCGATATTGACGCCGGCGATGCCCTGGTCGATCGTATCAAGCCCTTTGCGAAGCGCACCATGCGCCCCGAGGTGCTGGGGGGGATCGGCGGTTTCGGCGCCTTGTTCGAGATCTCCAAGAAGTTCAAGGAACCTGTGCTGGTATCCGGCACCGATGGTGTGGGTACGAAGCTCAAGCTCGCCTTCCAACTCAACAAGCACGACACCGTTGGTCAGGATCTGGTGGCCATGAGTGTCAACGACATCCTGGTGCAGGGCGCCGAGCCCCTGTTCTTCCTTGACTACTTTGCCTGCGGCAAGTTGCATGTGGATACTGCAGCCACCGTTGTGCAGGGGATCGCCCAGGGCTGCGAGCTGTCGGGCTGTGCCCTGATCGGTGGCGAGACTGCCGAGATGCCCAGCATGTATCCGGACGGTGAATATGATCTGGCCGGCTTTGCAGTCGGGGCGGTCGAGAAATCCAAGATTATTGACGGCTCCACCATCCGCCCGGGTGATGTGGTCCTGGGGCTGGCATCCAGTGGTGCCCACTCAAACGGCTATTCCCTGATCCGCAAAGTGATCGAGATTGCCAAGCCCAATCTGGAAGGCGACTTCCATGGCCGCAGCCTCAAGGATGTGATCATGGAGCCCACCCGTATTTATGTGAAGTCCCTGCTGGCGCTGATGGACAAGCGGGATGGCCTTGTGAAGGGCATGGCCCACATCACCGGTGGTGGCCTGCTCGAGAACGTACCCCGTGTCCTGGCCGACAACCTCACCGCTGTTCTCAAGAAGGACGCCTGGGAAATGCCCTACTTGTTCCAGTGGCTCAAGCACGCGGGCAATGTGGATGCCCAGGAAATGTACCGGGTGTTCAACTGCGGTATCGGCATGGTGGTGATCGTTGCCCGGGAAGATGCGGATGAAGCGACGGCGCAGCTTCGCTCCACCGGTGAAACGGTCTACAACCTAGGTACCATCGAAGCGCGAGGCGACGGCCAGGCTCAGACCGTGGTGATCTGATCGATCAATGGGGCTTCCTGCCCCGGTTTCATACGCTCAAGCAAAGCGGGCCCCGGTGGCCCGCTTTGCCGTTTCCGGCGGGTCTAGCCCTCCATCTTCCAGTCCGGTGCATAGGCTTGCAGCCACTGCTCCAGCATCAGGATGATCCACACCATTTCGCCGTAGTAGCCCGGATTTTCCGGTAGCCACTTATCCTGCAATTCGCGGATGAAGGCTGGGCGGATCACGCCCCGGCTGGCGAAGGCTTCCAGGTTTTCCTTGGCGAGTTTGCTCAGGCCGGGATGCTTGACGGCCCAGACACCGAAGGGAAGGCCGAAGCCGTGCTTTTTCTTGGTGATGATCTCGTCCGGAAGGAAGCCGCGCAGGGCCTCCTTGAACAGCCAGCGCAGCTTGAGGCCCTTGAGCTTCCACTCCGTCGGCAGGGTCAGGGAAAAGTCCAGCAGCTCATCGGACAGGAAAGGGAAGCCCACGTCCACGCCCGCGAGGCGGGTGGTACCGATGACTTTCGGCAGGTCGTTGTCGGCCAGGGTGTATTTCCAGTCGAAGGCGAGCATGCGGTTGACCAGGCTGGCGTTCTTCACCTCCGCCCAGGTGTCGCGCTGCAGTTTGCCCGGTGAGTCGGTGTCGACGCGCCGGCGAAAGCCTGGTTCGAATACGGCGTCGATTCCCAGACGATGGAGGAGGTTGTACATCTCCATGCGGTCCGGCATGGGTACGCTGGCCTGCTCGACATAGCTGACGCCCTTCTTGACCAGAGGGATGCTACCCAGCCCGGGGAGGCCGGAGATCGGTTCGACCACCGTACTGCGCAACAGGGCCGGGATGGTCTCGTACCAGCCGAAGATACGTTGCTTGGCGTAGCGGGAGTTGCCGCCGAAGAGTTCGTCGCCACCGTCGCCGGCAAGCAATTTGGTGATGCCGTCGGCACGGGCGCGGCTGGCGCAGATCCAGGCGGGTACGGCAGAGGAGTTGCCGAAGGGCTGATCGTAGCTGCGGGCCACCAGGGGGATGCCTTCGAGCAGATCGTCGGGCGTGACATAGTACTCGTGGTGGTCGGTCTTGAAATGCTTGGCGGCAATCCGCGCGTATTCCATTTCGTCGTAGCCGGTGGCATCGAAGCCCATGGAATAGGTGCGGGCCGGAGCGCCGCTCACCTCGCAGAGCATGCCCGACACGGTGGAACTGTCTGTGCCACCGGACAGGAAGGATCCGGTGTTCGGGCCGGCGTATTCGTTTCTCACCGATTCGCGGACGATATCGAGGAAGCGGCCCTTGGCTTCGGTCAGGCTGATCCCTGGCGCTTCAGTGAACTCGGGTGTCCAGTACCTGACGATGCGCGCCTGGTCGCCGTTCCATTGCAGCAGGCTGGCCGGCGGCAGTCGCCGGACTTCCTGGAAAATGGTGAGGGGCGACGGAATGACGTGGAAGTACAGGTAGTCGAAGATCGTCTGCGGGCTGATGCTGCGCTTTTCAAGCGGAACGCCATCGGCACGGTCGGCGAAGGCGAATTCGCCGTTCTCATGGCCATAGCACCAGGGGTCCGTGTCGAAGCGGTCGTTGAACAGGAATACAGTGTTGCTGCGCGTGTCGATGAAGGCGACGGCAAAGCGTCCCTTGACCCCATCAATGGCCTTGGCGCCAAGTTTCTCAAAGCGCTCCAGCCAGACTGCCGCACCGCGTCCGGTAGCCTCGGGAAAACGTGGAGCCCCCCGGCTGATGCACAGCACACCGTTGTGTTCGGCGAGGTCTGCAGGCTTGCGGGCATTCAGCCGGCCACCGGCCCAGGTGCACGACCAGCCATCAGCGGATGACTGGATGGCGAGGTCCGGAGCGATTCCGTTTTTTGGCGCCGTCAGGCGCGCGTGGATCAAGGTTGTGCTTTCCAAAACCGACTCCATTCATTCGTAGATTCACGGCACATCGTCACGCAGCAGCTTGGCCGGCAAAGGGTGGGGCTGGCTTGTGCGTGGCGTGGATAGGGGGCGAAGCACGGCGACCTGCCGCTGAGATAGCCACGGCCCAGGGCGGTCAGCGTCCGGCGGTGACGCAGACATGGCCGCCACTCATACCAGAACCTCGACCAGGTCGGGGTGGCTCAGGAAGGCCCGCGGGCTGGCGCTGGCGCCATAGGCTCCAGACTGGAAGACGACCACCAGGTCACCGGGCTTGGCTTCGGGCAGGTTCATGCGATCACCCAGGATATCCAGTGGCGTGCACAAGGGGCCGACCACCGAGACCGCTTCTTCCGCCGGCGCGTCCATGCGGTTGCCAATGGCGACCGGGTAATTCTTCCGGATGACCTGACCAAAGTTGCCGGAGGCAGACAGGTGATGGTGAAGGCCGCCGTTGGTGACCAAGTAAGTGTGACCGCGGGAGACCTTGCGATCTACCACCTGGCAGACGTAGATGCCGGCTTCGCCCACGAAGTAGCGACCCAGTTCGATCACGATCTCGGCCTCGGGCATCTTGTGGCGGGCGTCTTCCTGGATGGTCGCCAGGTTGGCGCAAATGCCGCCCAATTCGAGACGCCGCTCCCCCGGAAAGTAGGGGATGCCGAAGCCACCGCCCAGGTTGAGGAATTTCACCGGGCCGGGTGCCGCTTCGGCAAGGCGCAGGGCGAGATCAAAGCACTTGCGTTGCGCTTCGATGATGGACTCGGGGCGCAGGTTCTGGGAGCCCGCAAAGAGATGGAAACCCTCGAAGCCCAGGCCGGCCTTGCCGATCTCGGCCAGCAGCTCGGGCACCTGTTCGGCATCCACGCCGAACTGCTTGGGGCCGCCGCCCATCTTCATACCCGAGCTCTTCAGCTCGAAGTCGGGGTTGACGCGCACTGCCACCCGGGCCGTCCAGCCGGTTTGCTGCTGGATGGTGGCGAGCACGCCGACCTCGCGGAAGGACTCGATATTGATGAGGATGCCGGCCGCAACCGCCTTCTTCAGCTCCTCGTTGCTCTTGCCGGGCCCGGCGAAGCTGATCTCGCGGGGATCTGCACCGCTGTCGAGGGCGACATTGAGTTCGAGGCCGGAGGCCACGTCGATGCCATCGACCAGACCTGCCATGTGGCCGACCACTGCCGGCATCGGATTGGCCTTCATGGCGTAGTGCAGCTTGATACCGGCGGGCAGGGCAGCACGCAGTTCTGCCACACGGCGGGTCAACAGGGCCCGGTCGTAGGCATAGAAGGGCGTCTGTCCAACCCGGGCGGCGAGGCGGGTCAGGGGAATGCCACCAACCAGCAGTTCGTTGCCCTGAACCGGAAACTGGTCGGTCGGGGCATGGAGCGGCTTTTCCCGGGAGGTTTCACTCATTGCTGCACCTTTTGCTGATCCTGGTATTCGGCGGAGAGGGTCTTGCGGTCGATCTTGCCATTGGGGTTGCGGGGCAGTGGGCCGTCCCGCGGGGCGATCACGGCCGGCACCATGTAGGCGGGCATGCGCTGCTTGCACTCGGCCAGCAGGGCGGCGCCATCGAGGGCGGCACCGTCCTTGCCGGTGGCGATCACGCAGATGGCCTGGCCCAGGGCCGGGTGGGGCACGCCAAAGGCGACGCATTCACCGACCAGCTGGGTGCTATAGAGGATCTCCTCGACCTCGGTGGGACTGACGCGGTAGCCGGAGGTCTTCATCATCTCGTCGCGGCGACCGATGAAGTACAGGTAGCCTTCCTCGTCACGACGCACGGTGTCGCCGGAGAACACTGCGATTTCGGGGAGCACGAAGCCGGTCTGGCGTCCCGGCGCGGTGGCGGGCAGGGGCTTGAAGCGCTCGGCTGTCTTTTCGGGGTCGTTCCAGTAACCCATGGCCACATGGGCCCCACGCTGCACCAGTTCGCCCGGTTCGTTCGGTGCACATTCGGTACCGTCCTCCCGCAGCACCAGTACTTCGGCGTTGGGGATGGCCTTGCCGATGGAGTCGGGACGGACATCCACCTGGTCTGGCGGCAGATAGGTGGCACGGAAGGCCTCGGTGAGCCCATACATCAGGAAGGGCTGGGTGCGCGGCAGGTGGGCCCGCAGCGCCTTGAGGGTTTCCAGAGGCATGCGGCCGCCCGTGTTGGCGAAGTAGCGAAGGTGGTCGGTGACCGTTTCGGGCCACTTGAGCTGGGCCAGCTGGATGTACAGCGGTGGTACGGCGGTGAGACCGGTGACCTTCTCCTTGACCATGGCCTTGAGGACGTCCTGGGGCAGCAGGTAATTGAGCAACACAACCCGGGCGCCGGAGTGGAAGGCGGTGGTGAGCTGCGAGAAGCCCGCGTCGAAGGACAGGGGCAGGGCCGCCAGCAGGGTGTCGTCGGGCTTATTGCCCAGGTAGCTGGCAACGCTCTTGGCGCCGGCCACCATGTTGCGGTGGGACAGCACCACGCCCTTGGGGCGGCCGGTGCTGCCCGAGGTGTACAGAATGGACAGCAGGTCGTTGTCGATGATGCGATGGCCGTTGCGCGGCGCACTGGCCAGCACGTCGGACCACTGGTGCAGGCTCACCGATTGCAACTCGACGGGCTTGGTGAGCGGGCCGGTGAGGATCACCTGGCGCAGATCGTGGCAGTGATCCAGGGTCTCGGCCAGCATGGGCAGGCGCTCGGGGGAAGTCACCAGCACCCGGGCGTTGCAGTCACGCAGGATGTGGCCGATCTGCTCACCCTTGAGAATCGGATTCACCGGCACGAAGGCGCCTCCCGCACGGGCGGTGCCGAAGCTTGCCACCACCGTCTCGATGCGTTTGTCCAGAAAGATGCCGACCCGTTCACCCCGGTCGAGTCCGAGATCGATCAGCCCGGCGGCAAAGCCGGCGACCTGGGCGTCCAGATCCTGGTAGCTGAGGGTCGCAGCCCCGGCGGTCAGCGCGGCGGAAGCCGGATCGCGTTCGGCGGAAGCGGTGATGAGTTCGTGGAGCAGAGTCGTGGTGCGCATGAGTCTGGAATGAAATCGTCGAATCTGTTTGGTGGCAAAGCCACCGCGTGACTACGGGCGTCAGTCTATCGGAGCTTCATGAACGAATACGCGTGATGGATCACAGCCGGGGCCATTCCCCGGCGCTCCCGGGCAAGCCTCTGGCTCGGTTGCACCTGCAGAACAAGGGCTTGCCCGAAAATCTGTTCGGGATCGCGGCGCGGAGTTTAACCGAGCCCCCCCATATATTCTGCGAAATAGTGCTTCCACTGGTCATTGCAGGTGATGCCGAAGGTAGGTGTCAAGGCTTGGGTGGCGGTGTGAAAAAATGCAAAACACGGGATGGTCCGATCCCATTGTGGCGGCCACTGTCACTCTGCAACGTAGATCACGGTCCCGAGGGAGAATGAGTCGCATATAATGCAACCAAGTCAGGCTCGCTGTTTCCGGTTCTTTTTCGGGGGTGGTTCGGGCGCGTAAACCATGGATTTTCCCGACTGGAGTTCGCTTTTGGATACGAAGAACGAAGTGTTGTCGATTCTCGACGAGGTTCTGAGCCTGGGAGGCGCTGCCGCCAGGTTCGACTTGGATACCGCCTTGCTCGGAGCCTTGCCCGATCTTGACTCCATGGCGGTCGTCGGTTTGATCAACATGATGGAAGAGCGCTTCGGCTTTGTCGTGGAAGATGACGAAATTGACGGATCCACCTTTGCTACGGTGGGTTCCCTCGTCGATTTCGTGAACGGAAAGCTTGCCTGAGTGGCCGGTGTCATACCCCGGCGAGAGGCTTTCTTTCTGCCGGGTGGAGTGACAAGGGAAGGACGCTTCTGCCTGCTTACCCGTGCGCCGGTTTGCAGGGGCACCCTTGTGTTCGCCCATCCCTTTGCCGAGGAGATGAACAAGTCCCGGCGCATGGTGGCGCTGGCTGCCGGGGCTTTTGCGGCATGCGGATGGTCTACCCTCCAGATCGACTTTACCGGTTGCGGTGACAGCGGCGGCGACTTCGAGGACGCGAGCTGGGCTGCCTGGACCGCCGATCTGCACGATGCCTGGTGCTGGGCATCCGCCAATCTCCCCGGGCCGTTGGCTGTGTGGGGCCTCCGTGGGGGCGCCCTTGTCATTTCCGACTGGTTGCGTGCCAGCGGTGTTGTGGCCCCATTGCTCCTGTGGCAGCCCGTATCCAATGGTCGTCAGCACTTGAACCAGTTCCTGCGGCTCAAGGCTGCCGGTGAAATGCTGGCCGACGCCGATGCAAAGGCGTCCATGGACCTGATCCGCAGCAGCCTCCAGGCGGGGCATGCCGTTGATGTTGCCGGCTATCGCCTGCCGGCGGCACTGGCGGGCGGGATGGAAACTTCAAGCTTGTCTCTGCCGCCCGGTTTTGGCGCGCCGGTAGCCCTTTTTGAGCTTGGCCCCCCCGAGCGCACGGAGCTGTCTCCGGCCCTGCGGGTACTCACCGAGCGGTGGTCGGGAGCCAATGTGAGTGTCCGGGCTACCTGTGTGGCCGGGCCGGCCTTCTGGCAGACCCAGGAGATCGAACTGTGTCCGGCGCTGATTGACGCTTCCGTTGCGGCACTTGGAGATCTCGCATGAGCACGGCAACGGGTCACGGGCAGGACAAGGCCATTCTTTTCGAATGTGGCGGCGAGTCCCTCGTGGGGGTCATCTCGGTCCCGGACGTGCCAGCCGAAACAGGGGTGCTGGTCATTGTGGGCGGGCCCCAGTACCGGGCCGGCTCCCATCGACAGTTTGTCCTGCTGGCGCGCCATCTGGCCGCACAGGGTGTGCCATGCATGCGATTCGACTACCGTGGGATGGGCGACGCGACCGGTGCGGCGCGGAGTTTCGAATCCGTCAGTGAGGATGTCGAGGCGGCAATCGGCGCCTTCATGGAAGCTTGCCCGGGCTTGCACCGGGTTGTCTTGTGGGGCTTGTGCGATGGTGCCAGCGCCGCCTGCCTGTATCCGGCGCAGAATGATCCGCGGGTCGCTGCAGCCGTATTGCTGAATCCCTGGGTGCATACCCAGGCGGGTGAAGCCAAGGTCTTCCTCAAGCACTATTACCTGCAGCGCATCACCGATCCATCGTTCTGGAGAAAACTTGGCAGCGGCCAGGTGAGTTTCCTGAAATCCTTCGGCAGTCTGTTTTCCTTTGTCCGTGCGGCTGGGCGCAAGGCTTCAGCGGAAACCACTGCGGACGTGGGCGATGGTGGTGGCCCTTTCCCCGAGCGAATGGCCCGGGGGGTGGCTGGGCGAAAGGGGCCCTTGGCGATCTTCCTGAGCGGGCGTGACTACGTGGCGCGGGAGTTCGACGATGCGTGCAAGGCCAGTGCCGAATGGCGCAGGGCCTTGGACCGCGCCGATCTCGATATCACCCGTTTCCCTGATGCCGACCACACCTTTTCCGGCCCGGGTGAAGCGCAGGCAGTTGCGGAAGCTACCCGTGCCTGGCTGCAGACGAGGGGGCTGGCGCGCTGACTGAGTGCGCCGGAAGGCTTGATTCCGGCGCGTCGGTGTGAGTTCAGTGCTTCACGCTTTGGGCGAGCCGCTTCAGTTCCGGGACGCAGGAGCCACAGTTCGTGCCGCAGCGGGTACGGGCCTGCAGGGATTCAAGAGAGTCGCCGTTGCGGAAGGCCGCCAGGATGTCGTCCTCGGCCACGTCGAAGCAGTTGCAGATCACCTTGCCCCGCGCGGCCTGACCGGCAGGTGGCTGGGTAAGGGGGGCAAGCAGCCAGGGGCGGACAGCGGCAGCAGAGTGGCCCTGCACCATCATGTCGGCCAGCCATTCGGCGGCCTTGGTTTCCCCGGCCAGACGCACGGCTGAAAGGGAGTCCCCCGTCACCCTGGCGCGTTTTTCCACTTCCTTGCGGCTGTCCTGGTAGGACAGTACCTGGGTCGGATCATCCAGTGCCAGATCTTGATCCAGGGCTTCGAGCAGGGCCGGGGCCAACTCTTCACCCCGGGCTTTCAGGACGACCACCGGCGAATTGCGGCCGGACAGGGTCAGGCTGGCATAGGGAAAATGGGGCAACCAGCGACGCAGGCGGTCCATCACGACCAGTGGGTTGGGTTGCAGGTGGCCATCCGCATCGGGTTCCGAGCGGCGCATGGCCACCAGTGCCTTGCCGGCGGTGTACTTGGCCACCTGGATGGCCGCATGCTTGAGTTCAGGCTGCTTTGAAGTGGGGTCATAGGTGCGGGGAAGAAGCACGTTCACCCCTTGTCCGCCCATGGTGTTGCCGCCCCAGTGCATGGGTACGAAGGTCTGGCCGGGACGCAGGGTGGCCGATTCGATCACCTTGAGTACCACCGCGCCGCGCGTGCTCTTCACTTCCACCAGATCACCGTTGTTCAGGCTGCGTCGCTCCATGTCATCCTTGTGCATGTGCAGCAGCGGCTCGGCTTCATGGCTGTAGAGCCGGGCGACAAGGCCGGTGCGGCTCATGCCATGCCACTGGTCGCGCAGGCGGCCGGTGTTGAGATGCAGCGGGTAGCGCGCGCTGGGCGATTCGGCGGTGATGCGGTGTTCGGTGGCGACAAAACGGGCGCGACCGGAAGGGGTAGGGAAGACGCCATCCTCGTAGAGACGGACCTTGCCTTTCCGGGCGCCTTCCGGGAAGGGCCACTGCTGGGGGCCGGCGGTTTCGAGCAGGGAATAGCTGAGCCCCGTAATGTCCAGATCGCGTCCGCGGGTTGATTCCCGGTGCTCATTCCAGACTTCTTCCGGCGAGGTGTAGGGGAACATCCGTGCGGCCAGGTCGCCCTTGCCCAGTCGGATGCCCAGACGCCGGGCGAAGTCCACCACGATCGCCCAATCGTGGCGGGCCTCGCCCGGCGCGGACACGGCGGCTCGGACGCGGGTGATGGCCCGCTCCGAGTTGGTGACGGTGCCTTCCTTCTCGCCCCAGGTGGTGGCGGGAAGCAGGAGGTCGGCATAGGCGCAGGTTTCCGTATGACCGAAGGCTTCCTGGACAATCACGAATTCTGCGTTCTTGAGGGCCGCGTGAATCATGGCCTGATCGGGCATCGATTGGGCCGGGTTGGTGCAGGCGATCCACACCGCCTTGACCTCGCCCGACTTGAGCCCCTCGAACAGTTCCACCGCACTCCTGCCGGGCTTGTCGGGCACGCTGTCCACGCCCCACAGGGCGGCCACTTCGGCCCGGTGCTGGGGGTTGGCCATGTCCCGGTGGGCGGACAGCAGGTTGGCGAGGCCACCCACTTCACGACCGCCCATGGCGTTGGGCTGACCGGTGAGGGAGAAGGGGCCGGCGCCAGGACGGCCGATCTGGCCGGTGGCCAGATGCAGGTTGATCAGCGCCGAATTGTTGTGGGTGCCGAAGCTGTACTGGTTCAGACCCTGGCAGTACATGGACATGGTTGCCGGTGACGTGGCAAAGATCTGCGCCGCCTGTTCGATGGCCTTGCGGTCGAGGCCGCAGATCGTGGCCGCCATGGCCGGCGTGTACTCGCGAACGATCTTCTTGAGCGCGTCGAAGCCCTCCGTATGGGCGTCCACGTAGTCCCGATTCACCCAGCCTTCCCACAGCATGATGTGGAGCATGGCGTTGTAGAGGGCAATATCAGTGCCGGGCAGCAGGGGGAGGTGCAGATCGGCCGCCTCGGCGGTGTCGGTGCGGCGGGGGTCGATGACCACCAGCTTCATGTCCGGATTGGCCTTGCGGGCGTCTTCCACGCGTCGGAAAGCAATCGGGTGGGCGAAGGCGGTATTGCTGCCGGAGATGAACAGGGCCTGGGTGAGGGCAATGTCTTCGTAGCTGCACGGGGGCGCGTCGGCACCCAGGCTCAGCTTGTAGCCGGCCACGGCGCTGGACATGCACAGGCGTGAATTGGTATCGAGGTTGTTGCTGCCGATGAGGCCCTTCACCAGCTTGTTGAAGACGTAATAGTCCTCGGTCAGGAGTTGGCCGGCACCATACACGGCAACGGCATCGGGGCCGTGTTCGGCAATGATGGCGGCAAAGCGGTCGGCGGCCACATCAAGGGCGGTATCCCAGCTCACCCGTGTCCGGGCCTGATCGCGTGAGGCGCGCAACTCGGGATAAAGGGCGCGGGCGATCAGGGTTTCCGGGGCGCTCGACAGGTGCAGGGTCGCGCCCTTGGTGCACAGGCGGCCGAAGTTGGCCGGGTGGTCCGGATCGCCCCTGACACTGGTGATGCGCCCGGCTTCGTGTTCAATGACAACACCGCAGCCGACGCCGCAGTAACAACAGGTGGATTTCGTTTCGGCCATGAACACTCCTTTGATGCAGAGCACAAGCAAGCCATGTGCCATGCGCAGGAGTCTTCATTTTTCCTTGGTTTTTTCTTGAGTCGAGCACCAGGGTGGGGATTTTCAAGGCCAATGTGGTGCGTCGATCACTTTCCCTTCTTTTTGCCTGCACCAGTCTTGGGCGGCGGTGCCTTGCTTTCCGCCTCTTTTGCCGCCGATGGGCCGGGTGTTTTCGTTTCCCTTTGCGGATCGTTGAGGATGCACTTCAGCATCTCGGCACGCTTGGCATCGTCGCCTTTGCCCCGGCATTGCAGCAGTTCGCCGAGGATGCGGATCTGGGCCGTGACCGAGTCCAGCTCGCGGCCTGTGGCCGTCACTCCCTTGATGGCATCGCGATATTTGGCGGCCAACCCGTCGGCCGATTTCTCATCCGACTGCAGCCAACACGCCAACTCCGCGTCCGCCGACATCACCGCGTCGAAGAAATCGTAGGTGTGCTCGAAACGTTTGCGAGCGGCTTGCCCGCACGCCGCGGAGGCGTCGGCATAGTTGGCCTCCGTGCCGAGTAGTGCATCCAGTTGCAGGCGGTTGATGGCGTTGTAAGGGTTCCAGTCGGGGGATCCCTCCGGGCTTCCTTGGCTGCGGGCATAGGCATCACGGGCGCAGGTCAGTGCCTCGGCCACCTTGACCCAGGGTTCGCCACTGCGGGCGAGGATGATGGCCATGCGCTTGTGGGCACTGCCGAGGAGTGCCCAACGTTCCGGATTGCTCCTCGTGGCAGCAGTCTCGGAGACCTCAGGGGGCTCGGACGACAGGGCGAGGAGAAAGCGCAGGCGCGCCAGGGCGCCCTCGGCGAGGGTCTTGGCCTCTTCTATGCGGCCATCCTGAAGGCTGAGGCGCTCGGCCTGGCGACTTTCCAGATTGGCAAGCTGCTCGATGGCGAACAGGGGGACCAGACCCTTTGACGAATCATCACCAATGGCCTGCAGCCAGGCCGCGCGGGCATCGGAATAGCCTTCTTGGCCGTATTCGGCGTAGAGGCGGGCGAGGGCGTGCTGCACCTGCGGCTGCTTGATCCAGCCCTCCGGCACATGGCGCAGACGGGTCTGGATGCGCCGGGCAATCTGCTTGAAGCCATTCTCCTTTCCGCCGCTGTGAAACATCTGGCCGGCGTCGGGCAGGCGGCACTCGATGCGGCGCTGCTCAATCCAGTCGACGAGTTCATGGCCGGACCGCATGGGTGCGTCGTCCTTGGCCGGGTTGCGATGGACCTTGAGCTGGAAGGCAGGATCGCCATAGGCCTGGTAGGCGCCCCAGGTGTTGTGGCCGGGATGGGCTTCGAAGCAGACGGCACGCGCCGTGGAGATGGCCTCGCCGAAGCTGGCGCCTTGCTCTGCCATCTGCTCGAAGAAGGTCTCGATGAAGGTGCGGGCGGCACCGTCGTTCACCTCCCAACCGGCGGCCACCACGCAGCGCACGCCCATGTCGATAAGCTCCCGCGCCAGACTGGCGGCGAGCTTGCTGCCTCCCGTGCCGATCTTGCCCAGCTCGCAGCAGTTGAGGAAGACGAGGTCGGGAACACTCTCCATCTGGCCGATCTCGGCTGCCGTGAGGAGCAGGCCGTTGGAGAGCACCACGCCGCTGCGATGGCTGCCGTCGGCGGCCCGCCGTGCATGGATGCCGTGGGCGGAGATCATCAGCAGGCGGTAGGGCCGGGCGAAGAGGCGGGTGAATATGTCCGCTGCCAGGGAGTCGGGCGGGGCCTCCGTGACTTGGTAGCCCGCGTCCGACAGCACCCGGGAGACCGTCATGCCTTCCGCGACGGCGCCGGGCAGGGGAGGCAGGCAGTCCGGCTCGGGTTTGCCGTCTCCACCGATGCGCGGCTTCCAGTCGGCACCGCCAAACTGGGCATGGAAACCCTCGGTGGACGGCTCGGAGATCACACAGGCGGAGAGGTTGTCGGTGCGTGCCACCTGACGGCGGAAGCGGGTGGTGATGAACTGGCGCACCACCCGGGTCTGCAGCACCATCGGACTGCCATCGACTTCCAGCATCTCCCAAGGGAGGTTGGCGGTGGTTTCATCCACCATCAGCAGCAGGTTGCCGGCCTGGCGGGCGGCGGCCTTGAACTCCAGCGGCACGAGCAGCTGGAACAGGGTGGCGCCGAAATCCAGACCCCTTGAATACAGGGTGGGGCTGCGGCTCTTGAGGCGGTCGTCGCAGAGCTTCTCCACGAGGCCCGGCTGGCGGATCTGGACAATGCTCTCGGCGCGGGCCTTGTCTCCCATGTAGATGAACTTGAGGCGGCCGGCATAGTGGGTTGTGGGGGCGCCGTCGAGCCAGAACGGCGTGGGCAGGCTGCCGTCGGGGGTCTTGTCGCCACAGCCATAGATGCGCAATAGTTGGCGCAGGTTCTCGGGCGGTATCGGCGGCTGGAAGCGCGGTGTGCTGCAGTCCGGGGGGCAGTCGGCCTCTTCCCGGTCGGCGTCGGAGACCATCAGACGCGGCCAGTAGTCGGAGAAGGGTGAGACGCTGAGGCGTTGGCGGGCACCTTCGCCGGTGGACAATTCTTCGGCGGCGTCGAGCTGGAAGTTCATCTGCCGCAGCTCGCTCTTCAGGGTCGATCCCAGTTGGCTGACGGCGTGGGCGGCTGAGATCGCGCTGTCGTGGAACACCTCGATGAACTGCAGTTCGGAGACCAGGGCGCGCCGGGTCTTGGAGTCCCCATTCGGGCTGCCGTCGCCATTGGCGAAATCCCGGTTGGCCAGCAGCACGCCGAGCACCACCGCCTTCACCGATTCCCTCACGTCGAGCTGCAGCGCCGAGTTGGTGCCGATCAACAGGGATGCCAGCTTGAGGTGGAGCGTGTCGCCTCCGGTGGGCGGGTTGTTGGGCTGCGTTGTCGCTTGCTCTTCCCCGTAGCGGTCGGCTGCATGGAGGAGGTAACGCAGCACGCCCCCACGCACGGCCTCGGTGACGCCGCCCGCCGTGAGCCGGCCCATCTCTCCCAGGCCCACCACCACCGCGCCGCGCCCGGTCTGGCGGTGGCGTTCGGCGGCATTGCGCGGCATCAGCACGATGGAGGCGTTGCCGATCTCGCCGGTATGGATGCCCAGCCGCTGGCGTTGGCTGAGGGCGCCCTGGACGAGGTATCGGTCGATCACCCCTTCGGCGGCGGCAATCGGGTCGCCCCGGTAGTGGCCGCAGAGCACCGGGGTGTGCACGAAGCGCAGGTCCATCGCGCTGACGGACACTTTCAGACGCCGGTTCCGACTGCGCGGCACTTCCGGACGCAGGTGGCCGCCGAGCAGCCGGGTGGTGGCTTCGGGGGGGGAAGGGAAACCTTCGGGTGGCCCGGCCCGGTATTCGCGCACCACGTTGGGGTCGCCCCCGCGGCTTACCGGCAGCGGGCCGAGCTTGCGCGGGGTGCCGTGGGCAAGCAGGGATTCGATTTCTTCGAAGTGGGTTTCGGTGCTGGTAAGGCCCATGTGATCCACGGGCATCAGCCAGCTACGGTTGGCGGGCAGGCCGGGCAGGTGGCCCGAGGCCCAGGTGACCGAGCCGTCGCCAGCGGGCGTCCCGCGCAGCACGATGCTGCCTTCGCCCTTCTGCTTGATGATGCCGCAGGGGGTGTTGTCGCTCTGGCCGTAGATGTACGCGATGCGATCCGGTGCCTTGCGGACCCACTCGGTGTCGGCCACCTTTTCCCAGAACGCTTTGGCTTCATCGAGAACCGCTTGCTTCGGCTTGCCACCGAGTTCGCTGCCAAACCAGAAGTCGTTGTTGTGGGCGGCCAGGTCGGCCCAGGTGTTCTCCTTGTAGTAGTCGCAGGTGTCTGCCTGGCCTGGCGCTGGCAACAGATGAATGGCACCGGGAAAGCCGGCGATGATGTCGAGGATGTGCTGCATGCGGTGGCGCAGATCCACCCGCGCCAGCAGGCGGATGGTGTCGGACTGGCCCAGCAGCGTGTGCACAAAAAGATGGGCGCCCTGGTTGGGCGTGCCAAGCATCACCAGCCGGCCTTCAGGCCGGGCAACGATGGCGTCCCACAGGGTTGGGTCATGGGCAATGGCGGCACGCACCACCAGGCCACCCATGCTGTGGGCGAGGATGCGAATCGGGGCATCGGTGTGGCTCTCGAGGAGTGCAGCCAGCCATTCGGCGAACTGTTTCCCGAGGGTTTGAATGGGCTGGCGCCAGTCGTAGGGGAAGAGCTTGACCTCATGGGTCTGGCCGAGCCGTTCCACGAGCTTGCCGTAGGCCATGCCCACCAGCCCGTCCGGGCTGACCTTCGGGCTGTCCATGGTGATGCGACTGAGGGCACCCCTGGCGAGGCCCAGGGGGTCAAGCCAGACACGACTGCCTTCGGCATTCAGATGGCTGCCCATGATGCCGGGCAGGAAGACGAGGATGGGCGCTTTTGCTCCGTTGCGGGAGGCGGGTGCTTCCGGCTCCACCACGCTACCCTGGGGGTCTAGTTCCGGCGCGGCGCTGGCAGACCACTCGGGCAGTTTGCAAGGCTCGGCTGCGCTCAGCCAGCGGTGCATGGCGGCGGGGAGCGGTCGGCCGTCGGCGGTGGCCGTGTCGTCGCGGAAGTAGCGGAAGTGATTGACGTTCTCGCCCTGCACGAAGATCGCCCGGGCTTTCGCCTTCCAGGCCAGGCCGCCGTACATGGAGGCGGTGTCCACCACCAGATCATTGTCGGCCCGGTCGAAAAACATCCAGTCGGTGAACATCGTACCTAGACGTTTGGCGAAGCCGCCACCTTCGATGTCGCCCGCGATGATCGCCATGGCGGTGGTGCGGCGGTAGGGGGCCGACGCCAGCAGCATGCCCATGGCGGCATCCGGCAGCATGGCCTCGATGCCGGGCAGCAGTCTCGGATCGAGGCGGCGATTGGCGATCTCGATGACGATGCGGGTGAGCACGGCAATGCCCTTGTCCGTAACAGCTTTCGCCTTTGCGCCGGCAATCGGCCCGGAGGCAGCGCCGACGACAGCGCCTGCGGCCCACCCGCTTGCCTTTCGGATGAGGCTCAGCAAGCCCGACAGGAAGACTTCCAGGTTGTCGCTGAGCAACGCGGTGCCCCGCGCCGGGCAGGCCACCCGCACGTAGCGATCGATCTTGAAGCGCTTGGCGCGCAGCAGTTTGACCAGTTCGCCGAGCTTGGCCTGCTCCTGTCTGATGAAGCCCTCCTGTCCGGATTCCGGGGCGGATTCGAGCGCGTCGTCCTTACGGGGCGCCGGGCGGTAGTCGAGAATCAGTGCATTGAGGGTTTCGGTATGGTCGATGCTGGTGTCGATGCACAGCAGATCGCCGACAAGGCCGCCGCGGGAGTGGCTGACGATGCTGAACTGCGCTTGCTTTGGCAGAGCCCTGGCCAGGGCCAGGGCGTTGTCGATGGGGCTCTCGGAGAAGGTATGGTGCTCGAGGCCGAACAGGCGACCCTCAAACTGGCTATCCAGTTTCGACCAGATCTGGCTTCCGGGTAGCTGCCCAAAGCTGCCCAGGGTGTGGGAGCCCGTGCCGTGGATGAAGATCAGGCCGGGCTTGCTGGCGAGTGAGGTGATGGCGGGGGCTTTGTCGGACAGGGGGGCTTGCGCATCGATGGCGCCACCGTCCCAGGGGTAAAGGCCGGGGGCGTTACGGCCTTGCTTTTCGATGGCCCACACGATGGCCTTGGCACCCGCATGGGTACCGCCAGCAACGATCAGGTCTTCCACCACGGAGCCGGTGAGTTCGGCGAGCTTGTCCCGCGCCTTTCCGGTGATCTCGTCTTCTTTCACGACGAGGGTGGAGAGCGTGCGCCACACCCATTCGCCGACGCCACGGCTCTGGGCGTCCCGGGGGTGCAGGGCGGTCAGATCGAGGGAGTTGTCCTCGGCCAGACTCAGTTCGGGGCGGGTTGCGGTGAGACGGGCGAGGCGTTCTGCCAGCGCATCGGCGCGGATGAAGGCGGTTGTGCCGTCTTCGGATTCCAGCGCCAGCAGGCGGGCATCGGGTTTCACCTCCACCTGCCGGGAGTCGTCACCGCGCGCCCGGGGGCCGATCTCCCAACTTTCCTCCACTTCAACGTTACTGAGGAGAGAGTCGCAGGTCTGGCTGCTGTCCCCCCGGCTGCCCGGGCTGAGGATGGCCGCGGGGAGGTTCGGCTTGCGCCCGGGGGCAGTGTCAGGAGCGGCAACGAGGCGCAGAGTGGGCAGGGCCGGGGTAGTCACGGGGGGACTCCAGAGCGAGAGGCGGGCGGTAGCCCGGCCCGCGCAGGGCGGGCCGGGAGCAGGAGGGCCGGTATGTCAGCCGCTGATCAGGAAAACACCTTCCAGGCCTTGGCGCTCTTGCTGCCGAAGATCTGCGGGTTCTGGGGTAGCTGGTTGGTGGGCAGGTAGACGGGGCTGATGGCCTTGAACCACTGCGAATAGCTGGCGCTGGCCGGCAGGGCTGCCAGTGCTTTCAGGGCGTAGTAGGTGAAGGCGCCGTTGGGGCGGCCTTTGAAGCTGGTGTCCCAACTGAACTGGGTATCGGTACAGCCGGCCAGCAGCAGATCGCCGCCGCTGCGCGACAGGCCGCTGAGGCTGGGAAGGGTGAGACCCCGGCTCGCCGGGGGCAGATCCTCAGGCTTCATCCATACGCTGGGCGGCAGGAAGCGGGCGCGGGGCATGCCGGGGTCGAGGTCGCTGTCGTCGCCACGGGTGACACTGCCCGAGTGGCAGCTATCGGAGATCAGCAGGACCCGCACGCCCGGAGCATGGTTGCCGAAGATCACGGCAATCTCGTCGTCGAGGAGTACCTTGCCCGATCCGATGTCCCAGGGGCACAAACCTTCGTCACGGCCATCCGGTTCATCGCCGTTCCGGTCGGGCACCCAGGTGCCGTGGCCGGAGTAGGTGATGACGACGGTGTCACCCTTGGCGGCCCCGGAAATGAGCGCGCTCATGGCGGCGACCATGGCGGCCTTGGTGGCCTGGCTGTCGATCAGCTTGGTGACGGAGAAGCCGCGGGCGGTGAGGGTGGCGGCCCAGTCGTTGGCGTCGTTGACGCAGCCCGAGAGGTCGTTCTGGGTACCGGGGTAGTCATTGATGCCGATGCACAGCGCCTTCTTGCTCATGATTTTTCTCCCTTTCTTGACGCCCCCGTCGGGCCGGGGTGCGGTCGCCAGGGTGCGGTGGTGCCCGGCGCGGGGCCGGGCTATGGAATATGGATTTAAGCATCCGTGCTTGAAAGGTCAACGGCTTCCGGCTGTTTGTGAAGGTGACGGCCTCAGTCCCGGGGGGTCAGGCTGAGCTGTTGCAGGGCCGCCACCTGGTCGAGAATGGGCTGGGGAACGGGCAGGCTGCCGTCCAGCATGGACCGGATCAGGGCTGCGTTGGCGTTGATCTCCGGATCATCGGGCTGGCCGTCGATGGGGGGTGCCCCTCCTTCCTCCGCGGGAAAGGCGACGTGGGCCCGGCCATTGGCAAAGGTTTCGAGACGCGGCCGGCGGCGTGGATTGGCGAAGGCTTCGCCCTCGGTGCCACGCAGCAGCAGGGCCACGCCACCCTGGGTGACGAGGTGGCCGTGCATGCGCTCCAGGTACTCCGGGTGGGTCATGGAGACAACGCGCACGCTGTGGCCGGGGGCCGGGTCCAGGAGCTTGGCCAGGGTGTGGGCGCTGTTGCGTACGCCCAGGCGTGGGCGCAGGGCCAGCAAGGGCTCGAGGCCGGGCGCCAGGGCGTCCAGGGGCAGGCAGGCGAGGTGGCTGCCGGCGAGGCGGGCTTCGGCGTCGGCCAGACTGGCGGCCGGGGTGATGCCGAGGGCTTCGAGGAGGGCAAAGGGGCTGACCCGGCTGTCGAAGTCGTGGCGGCCCTGGATCAGCACCGGAACGCCCTCGCGGGCCAGCAGCATCGCCAGCAGGGGCATCAGGTTGGCCTGGCGGCGGGCGCCGTTGTAGGTGGGCAGCACCACCAGGCGCGGGCCTGGCGGGACGGCCACGCGGGCGGTGCGGGCGTCGAGGGCGCGCTGGAAGCCGAGCAGCTCGTTCGGCGATTCGGCCTTGATGCGCATGGACAGGATAATGGCGCCCAGTTCCAGGTCCGGCACGCGGCCATCCATCATGTCGCCGAAAAGGGATTCCGCCTGGTCGACGGTGAGGGGCTTGGAGCCTTTCGGCCCGCGGCCGATTTCCTTGATGAAGGGGGCGTAGGACATGATGGACAGGGAGACGGGTTGGAGATCCGGCGAGTGTAGCGGATGGGGCGGCGCAGCAGTCGCACTGCGCTGTGCATGATGCTGCCTGGCGGGTGGCATCCTCTGGCGCCTGGGTGCATGCTGTGCTGATCTGTCATTGGGAGGACACGATGAAGCGATGGCTGCAAGGCAATGGGGGGGCGGGGTTCGGAAGACGGCTGGCGCTGGGCCTGGGCCTGTGCTTGGCATTGTCTGTCGGCCTCTGCGCCCGCGCCGGTCTGCCGGTGGAGCGCCTGCGTGTGCCGGCCGGCTTCCGGATCGAGGTGCTCACCGACCAGGTGCCCAACGCCCGCGGCATGGCCCTGGGGGACTTTTCGGATGGGCGTGGCGTGGTGTATGTGGGCAGCCGTGAGGCCGGCCAGGTGTATGGGGTCGAGATCGACGCCGGCCGTGCCGGCCGGGTCCATGTGCTGGCCCGGGGGCTGACCCAGCCCGTTGGGGTGGCCTGGCGCGACGGCAGCCTGTACATCTCCGAGGTGTCGCGGATCCTGGCCCTCGATGGGGTGGCGGCGAGGCTGGCACGACCCCCTGTGCCGCGGGTGGTGACCGGGCGCTTCCCGGGGGAGCAGCATCACGGCTGGAAGTTCATCGCCTTTGGCCCGGACGGTTGGCTCTATGTGCCGGTGGGGGCGCCCTGCAATGTGTGCGAGAAGGACGAGGGCACCTATGCCAACATCCAGCGCATCCGCCCGGATGGCAGCGGGGCCGAGGTGGTGGCCCGCGGGGTGCGCAACACGGTGGGTTTCGACTGGCACCCCCAGGATGGACGCCTGTGGTTCACCGACAATGGCCGCGACATGCTGGGGGATGATGTACCGTCCGACGAGCTCAACCGCCTGAGCCGCCCCGGTGAGTACTTCGGCTTTCCCTATTGTCACCAGGGTGACCTGCCCGACCCGGAGTTTGGCAAAGCCCGCCCCTGCACCGATTTCACGCCGCCGGTGCTGAAGCTCGGTGCCCATGTGGCGGCCCTGGGCATGCGCTTCTACCGGGGCACGATGTTCCCGGCCGCCTATCGCCACACACTGCTGATTGCCGAGCACGGCTCCTGGAACCGCAGCCGCAAGTCCGGCTACCGGGTGGTCCGGGTGGACACCGATGGGGCGGGCAAGAACGTGCGCCAGGAGGTGTTTGTGGAGGGCTGGCTGGAGGTGGGTGCTGACGGCCGCGAGCGGGTGTGGGGCCGTCCTGCCGATGTACTGGAACTGCCCGATGGCTCGGTGCTGATCAGTGACGACCTGGCAGGGGCGATCTACCGGGTGAGCTACGCGCGCTGAAGGGCTCGCCCCGATTGCGTTGGACCGCGGCGGCGGCTAGGCTCGTTCCTTTTTTTCCGGCAACAGGGACACGTCATGAAAGTTGGTTTCATCGGTCTGGGCATCATGGGGCGCCCGATGGCCCTCAACCTCCTCAAGGGTGGGTTCGACCTCACCGTGTGGGCACGCCGTGCCGAATCCATGGCGCCGCTGCTCGAAGCCGGCGCCCGGGGCGCGGCCGGTGCGGCCGAGGTGGCGGCGGGTTGTGATGTGGTGTTCTCCATGGTGGCCGACGCCGCCGACGTGGAGCAGGTGGCCCTGGGCGCCGGCGGCGTGGCCGAAGGCGCGCGGGCCGGCCTGATCTACGTGGACATGAGCACCATCGCTCCGGCGGCGGCCCAGTCGATCTCGGCCCGCCTGCTGGACAAGGGCGTGACCATGCTCGACGCCCCGGTGTCGGGTGGCGAAGTGGGGGCCATCAGCGGCGGCCTGACCATCATGGTGGGCGGTGACGCGGCGGCCTTCGCCAAGGTCGAGCCCCTGTTTGCCCGCATGGGCAAGGCGGCCACCCTGATCGGTGGGCCGGGAGCCGGGCAGGTGGCCAAGGCGTGCAACCAGATCCTCACCGGCGTCGGTGTGCTGGCGGTGGCCGAGGCCTTCAACTTCGCCCGCAAGAGCGGCGTGGATGCCGGCAAGGTGCGTGAGGCGTTGTTGGGCGGCTTTGCCTACAGCCGCATCCTCGAGAACCACGGCCAGCGCATGCTCGACCGCAACTTCAAGCCCGGCTTCAAGGCCTGGATGCACCAGAAGGACATGAACATCGTCATGCAGGAGGCCCATCGCCTGGGCCTGATGCTGCCCAGCAGCGCCGCCACCGCCCAGCTTTTCAATGCCATGGTGGGCAGCGGCATGGGCGAGGAGGATTCCATCGCCGCCCTCAAGCTGCTGGAAAGCCTGTCGGGGGAATGAGGTGAAGGTCGGATTCGTCGGACTGGGGGTGATGGGCCGGCCGATGGCCGGGCATCTGATCGCAGCCGGCCATGAGGTGGCCGTGTGGGCGCGCCGGCCGGAATCGGCCGCGCCCCTCGCCGAGGCCGGTGCCCGTGTACATGCCACCCCGGCGGAGCTGGCGCGCCACTGCGAGGTGGTCATCTCGGTGGTGACGGCCAGCGCCGATGTGGAACACCTGGCCCTCGGGCCGGACGGGCTCATCGACGGCCTGGCGGCCGGTGCCATCCACGTGGACATGAGCACCATTGCGCCGGAGACGGCCCGCAAGGTGGCAGCGCGCTATGCCGAAAAGGGAATAGGCTGGCTGGATGCGCCCGTGTCCGGCGGCGAGGTGGGGGCCCGCGATGCCACGCTGGCCATCATGGCCGGCGGCGACGCCGCGGTGCTGGAGCGTGTACGGCCGCTGTTTGCCTGCCTGGGCAAGACGGTGGTGCACATCGGCCCGGCTGGCGCCGGCCAGGTGGCCAAGGCCTGCAACCAGATGATCATGGTCAACGCCATCCAGGCCTGCGCCGAGGCCATGCGCCTCGCCGGTGCCCACGGGGTGGACCTGCACAAGGTACGCGAGGCCCTGATGGGCGGCTCGGCGGCGTCCCGGGTGCTGGACGTGATGGGTGGGCGCATGGCGCGCCGGGATTTTGCCGCGGGCATCCAGTCACGCCTGCACCACAAGGATTTTGCGATCCTGATGGAGGAGGCCCGCCAGCTCGGCGCGCCCCTGCCGGTGGCCGCCCAGACCTGGCAGCAGCTCAACGCCCTGATGGCGATGGGCGGCGGCCGGGACGACACGGCCAGTCTGCTGCGCGTACTCGAACCGGTCCAATGCAAGGGAGCTTGAAATGACGAATGCAGCAGGGCGACGCAGGTTTGCCGGGCTCTTGGCAGCAGGCCTCGGCCTGACCGTGCTGGGGGGCTGTGCCGGCCTCCAGCTGGGCATGAAGAAGCCGGAGGTGGCGGTGGTGGACATCCGCCCCCTGGACGGCACCCTGCTGGAGCAGCGCTTCGTGCTGACCCTGCGGGTGACCAACCCCAACACCAGCGAGATCGCGATTGAGGGGCTGAACTTTCGGCTGGATCTGAATGGCCAGCAGTTTGCCACCGGCGTCAGCAACCGGCCCGTGGTGATTCCGCGCCTCGGTGACGGGCTGGTGGAGGTGACCGCCACCACCGGGCTGGCGAGCCTGATGCGCCAGTTTCGCGAACTCGCCAAGGGGCGTGACCGGGTGGATTACCGGGTACGCGGCCGCCTGGTGACCGGCAATTTTGGTGGCTTCGATTTCGATGAAACCGGCGAAGTGGGGATGCCCAAGGGCTTTGGCGAGGCACCGCGGCGCGAGCCGGCGCCGCCAGTGGACCGTTTCTAAGTCGGCGGTTCCTGCCCGGCCCGTCTTACATGGGCGTCAGGGACACCATCCGCGATGCCCGCAGGCCGCGCAGCAGGGCGGTCATGTCCTTGGCGCTGATGGGGCGGCTGCACAGGTAGCCCTGGTAGGCGTCGCAGCGCCAGCGGCGCAGGAGGGCGAGTTGGGCTTCGGTCTCGACGCCTTCGGCGATGACTTCGAGGCGCAGGGTGTGGGCCATGGCCACGATGGTTTGGGCGATGGCGGCGTCGTCGGGTTCGGTGACGATGTCCTTGATGAAGGAGCGGTCGATCTTGAGGCGGTCGATGGGGAAGCGCTTGAGGTTGGCGAGGCTCGAATAGCCGGTGCCGAAGTCATCCACCGAGAGCTGCAGGCCGATTTTCTTGCATTCGGCGAGGACGCTGCGGGTGTGTTCGGGGTTGCGCATCACCAGGCTCTCGGTGAGTTCCAGGTCGAGATAGGCTGGTGCGAGGCTGGCGTCGGCCAGGGCTGATTTGATGGTATCAAGCAGTCCGGCGTCGTCGAACTGGCGGGCAGACAGGTTGACCCCCACCGGTACCCGGCAGATGCCCTCCCGCAGCCAGGCCTGGACCTGCCGACAGGCCTCCTGAAGCACCCACGCGCCGATGGGAACGATCAAGCCGCACTCTTCGGCGATGGGGATGAATTTGTCCGGCGGGATCATGCTGCCGTCCGGTTGGCGCCAACGGATCAGGGCTTCCATGCCGATCAGTTCGCCCGAAAGCGTGTCCACCTGGGGTTGGTAGAAAAGCTCAAGTTGTTGCTCGTCGAGGGCGTGGCGCAGGCGGTTTTCGAGTTCGAGGCGCTCGGAGTAACGTGCCGACAGGCCGTGATCGAAGAACTGGAAGTTGTTGCGGCCGCGCTCCTTGGCCAGGTACATGGCGGCGTCGGCGTTCTTGATCAGCGCTTCCCCATCGTTGCCATCGGTGGGGTAGAGCGCGATGCCGATGCTCGGGGTGACGGTGACCTGCTGGCTGCACAGATCGAAGGGCCGGGCCAGGCTGGCGAGGATGCGTTCGGCTACGTCCTCGGGCATGGAGCCTTCCTGCAGGTCATCCAGTACGACGACGAACTCGTCGCCGCCGGTGCGGGCCACCATGTCGCCGTCGCGCACGCAGGCCCGCAGGCGCTGGGCTACCGACAGCAGGAGCTGATCGCCGGCCTGGTGACCCAGGGTGTCGTTGACGTACTTGAACCGGTCCAGGTCGGTGAACAGCACGGCCACACTGCGATGACGTTCCCGGGCAATGTTGATGGCCTCGACGAGGTGCTGATTGAGCAGGGTGCGGTTGGGCAGGGAGGTGAGGTTGTCGTAGTGGGCGAGGTGGCGGATGCGACGCTCGGCGGCCTGACGCTGGGTGATGTCGGCAATGATGCCCAGATAGCCGCGGATCTGGCGCTGGCTGTCGCGTACCACCGAGATGGCGATGTTGGCCGGGAAGGTGCTGCCGTCACGGCGGCGCAGGGTGATCTCGCGGGGCTCCAAATAGCTGCTGCCGGCTTCCTCGGCGAGGGCGGCAAAGCCGTTGGCTTTGTGGGCCAGGGTCCAGCGGGCGATGTCTTCGGCGGTGTGGAACACCAGGGGGGTCTCGTTGCCGATGAGATCGCCGGCGGAATGCCCGAACAGGCGCTCCGCGGCCGGGTTCAGGACGCGGATGACGCCGGCGGAGTCGGTGTAGACGATGGCGTATTCGGCGCAATCGAGGATGGCGCGTTGCAGGGATGTGGTCTCCCGCAACAGGACTTCGGCCTTGGCGTGCTTGTCCACCTCGGTCTCGAGGAGGCGGTTGGTTTCCGCGAGGGCCTGGACGTACTGTCCGAGGGCTTCGTTGGCATCGGCAAGGGCGAGGGTCTTTTCGCGGACCTGGTGGCGGATGGCGTCCGCCCGGGTCTGCAATACGTAAAGCACGAAAGCGGCCAGTGCACCCACAGCCATACCGGCGAACAGGCGCCCGCCTGCGTCCTGGCCTGGCTTGAGGGAATAGCTTTGGCTGGCCGGGGTAGCGATCATCAGCCAGCGGCGATCGGTGACGTTGATGACGTCGGCGTAGGACATCTCGCCGATGGCAAAGTCACGGCTGGCGAAGAGGCGCTGCGGTTCGTCGGTGGCATCGAGCAGCTCAATCTCGAAATGCATGCTCGCATCCTGGCTCGCGGTGGGTTGCAGGGCCCGATCGATCAAGGATTCCACGCCGATCTCGATGAAGATCAGCTGACTTTGTGCTCCCGATAGCTGCCGCTGGCGCTGCACCGGGATGAGGAGGAGCACGGCCTGGGTCTTGCTGTCGGACAGCGAGAACGGGGGAGTGCAGCTGGGGTGGCCCTTCAGCGCTGCGCCTGCAATGCTGCGCTCGATCAAGGCCTGGCTGTCGGTATCGGGGGCGTGGCGGGCGCCAAAGAGGTGGCTCGCACCTTCGTCTGCCGCGCGGCCGGAGTTGGTGAGCACACTTACGATGCCGTTTGATGTGCGCACCACACCTACCCGCTGTACCTCGGGATGGAGTTGGAGCAGCGGTGTCGCAAGGTGGGCAAAGGTCGATGTGTCCTCACTGCTTTGCAGCGCGATCTGCCTTTGCAGGGCGTCGCCATGGCCCAGGATCTGGGTGATACGGTCCTGCAGGTGGGCGACCTGTTGTTGGGCGGTTAGCTGGAAGCGGGTTCGGGTGGCGGTCCGCTGCTCCTCCACGGTGGAGTGATAGTTTCCAAGGGTCAGGGCTGCGACGAAGACGAACACGGACACGGCCAGTCCGAAACGGCGAAAAAGGTCGACGACCGGGTGTGGTGTCGGGCGGGGGGGCATCACGTCTCCTGTTGGGCCTGGTTCCGGTCATACGGATGACTTCAGGCAGACATTTAACGGATACCGGGCAGGGTTCTTGAGTTTCCGCGATGCCGCCCCGGGCGGGCGCCGGGCGGTAGGAAGCCGGCTGGCTAGTCGCCGAAGACGAGGCGGATCCGCTCGGCTTCGCGGCCGGCGGCGGTGGAGTCGGTGCTGTCGGCAAAGCGCTGGGCGATGAGCCTGAATTCGTCCTGAAGGGCGAGGAAGGCGTCGAGGATGTCGGGGTCGAAGTGTGCGCCGCGACCATCCCGCAGGATGGCGACGGCTTCAGCGTGGGGCAGGGCGGGTTTGTACACCCGCTGGCTGATCAGGGCGTCGTAGACGTCGGCGACGGCCATCAGGCGCGCCGACAGGGGAATGCGCTCACCACCCAGGCCCTGCGGGTAGCCGCTGCCGTCCCACTTTTCCTGGTGGGAGAAGGCGATTTCCTTGGCGAAACGCAGGAAGCTTGCGGCGATGCCAAACAGGGCTTCGGCCTTGGCGATGGCGTCCCGGCCCAGGGTGGTGTGGGTCTTCATGATCTCGAACTCGGCGGGGGTGAGCTTGCCGGGTTTGAGGAGGATGCGATCAGGGATGCCGACCTTGCCGATGTCGTGCAAGGGGGCCGACTTGTACATCAGTTCGATGTTCTCGTCGGTGAGTTCGGACGCAAAGCGCGGGTGCTTCTGCAGATGCCGGGCCAGGGTGCGGAGGTACATCTGGGTGCGCCGGATGTGGTTGCCGGTTTCGTTGTCGCGGGTTTCGGCCAGGGAGGCCATGGCGACGATGGTGGCGTCCTGGATCAGGCCAAGCTCACGGGTGCGGCGCACCACTTCGTTCTCGAGATAGCTGTTGCGGTCGCGCAGGAAGTCGCTGGCCGCCTTGAGGGTCAGGTGGTTGCGGATGCGGGTGAGAACAAGGGGCGGGCTGATGGGCTTGGCAATGTAGTCCACCGCGCCCGCGTCGAAGCCAAGCTGCTCGTCCACCTCTTCGTTGCGGATGGTCAGGAAGATCACCGGGATGCTGGCAGTGAGCGGGTCGTCCATGAGTTGGCGGCACACGTCGTAGCCGTCCCGGTCGGGCATGCTGATGTCGAGCAGGATCAGGTCGGGCAGGGGCTTGCTGGCGGCCAGGGCCAGGGCACGCTCCCCGTTGGTGGCGATGCGTGTGCGAAAGCCCGCCCGGTGCAGGCAGTTGACGATGGGTTCGATGGAGTCCGGTGCATCGTCGACGACCAGGATCAGGGGGTGCTGCGGATCGGCGGGCGGGGTCACGATGTTCTCCTGGCGCGATTCAGGGAAGGCTCGGCGGTGGGGGCTGTTGTGGGCAGGCCTCGTGAAGGCAGGCCAGCGCATGATCATAATCATAGTGCTGGAGCGCCTCGGCAATCTCGCCAACTTTTTCCGTGCCGATGCGGGCTGACAAATTGTTGCGAATCTCGCGGAAGTGGGCGGGGGCCGCGCCATCGGAGTGCTCGATGAGCCTGATCAGGGTGGCGATGGATTCGTCCAGGGCGGCGGCATCCAGGTGCGGGATTGGCGTAGGTAGGTCGATTTGCACGGGCAGGGCGGTTTCGAGCATGCGGGTGAGGGCCGTGATCTCGGCGGCGAGGGATTGCAGTGCCGCTTCCCAGGGGCTGCCCCGGCGCAGTGCCATTTCGAGGTCGCTGGCCGCCTCCTGGATGGCGCCGGCCCCCAGGTTTGCGGCGGCTCCACGCACACTGTGGGCGATACGTTCGGCCTCGATGGACTGATCCGCTTCAAGGGCTCGTCCGATGCGCTCGGCGCAGTCGGCGTTCGTCGTTGCGAAACGCCGCAGCAGGGACAGATAGGTTGCGGGATCGTTGCCGACCCGGCGCAGGGCGGATTTCACATTGATGCCAGGGAGGTCGGGCATCCCGTTTGCGTCCATCTCGCCAGGGGCGGGACCGGGGGGCTCCCGTAAGTCCTGCGACGGTGGTGTGCGCCGCACCTGTTTCAGGATGGCCTGGACCAGGCGCTCGACGACGATGGGCTTGGCGACATGGTCGTTCATGCCGGCATTGACGCAGCGCTGGCGTTCCTCCGCCATCGCATGGGCCGTCATGGCGATGATGGGGAGGTTGGCAAGGCGGGTATCGGCACGGATCCGGTGGGTGGCCTCAAGGCCGTCCATCTCGGGCATCTGCAGGTCCATCAGGACCACGTCGAAGGCGTCGGGACCCGCTGCCACGAGGGTCTCGAGGGCAATCCGGCCGTTGTCGGCCACGCTGACGGTGGCGCCGATGCGCTCGAGCAGGCCACGGGCGATTTGCTGGTTGATTTCATTGTCTTCGGCAACGAGGATGCGCAGACCGGCCAGGACGTGGTCGCCAGTGGGAGATGGGGGCAGCGGTGGTGCGGCGTCGAGGCCGAAGGTGCCGATGATGGTGTCCAGCAGCGTGGAGGCGGTGGCCGGCTTGTGCAGGAAGCCGTCGGCGCCGGCTTCAACCGCTTCGCCTGCGGTGCCTTCTTCCCCGTAGGCGGTAAGCAGGATCACCGCGGGCGGGGATGCCAGGCTGCGATCCTGCTTGATGCGCCGGGTGGCCTCGATACCGTTCTGGTCCGGCATGCGCAGGTCCATCAGGACCAGTCCGAAGCGGTCGCCGGCGTCGGCCCGGCGGACGGCGATGATTGCCTCGGCGGCGGAAGACACGGCCTCCGAGCGGAAGGGGAAGGTCTGGAGCAGGTGCAACAGGACTTCGCGGGCCACGGGGTGGTCGTCCACCACCAGGATGCGCAGGCCGTCGAGCATGCCTGGCAGCGGCCTGGGGGCGCGCCCCGGGGCGAGATCGAAGGCGGCGTTGAAGCTGAACCGACTGCCGGCGCCGGGGGTGCTGCTGACATCCAGCTTTCCACCCATGAGTTCGACCAGCTGGCGGGAGATGGACAAGCCCAGACCGGTTCCGCCGAAGCGGCGGGTCATGGATTCGTCGGCCTGGGAAAAGGCTTCGAAGAGTCGGCTGACCTGATCCTGGCTCATGCCGATTCCCGTGTCGGTGACATCGAAGCGCAGGAGGGCGTGCTGCCCTTCACGCCTGTCGCAGTGCACGTGCAACTGGACTTCGCCCTGGAGGGTGAACTTGACGGCGTTGCCCAGCAGGTTGGTGAGAACCTGACCCAGACGCAGGGGATCACCCAGGAGATCCTGGGGCACATCGGGGGCAACCTGGAGGATGAGTTCGAGCCCTTTCTCCTGGGCCTTCTGGGCCACGTAAGTGATGACGCTGTCGAGAACGCGGTCAAGGGCGAAGGTGGTCTGCTCGAGCCGCAGCTTGCCCGCCTCGATCTTGGAGAAGTCCAGGACGTCGTTGATGACGCCGAGCAGGGTGATGCCGGCGGCGTGGATCTTGGTGACGTAGTCGCGCTGCCGGGTGTGCATGTCGGTATCGAGGCACAGGCTGGCAAGGCCGATGATGGCGTTGAGGGGGGTGCGGATCTCGTGACTCATGTTGGCGAGGAAGCGAGCCTTGGAGTCGGCGGCCTCCTCGGCCAGTTGTTTGGCTTCCCGCAGGGTTTCCACCGCCTGGCGGTGAAGGGCGAGGTCTTCCAGGGCCCAGATGCAGTGGGTGATTTCCCCGTCGCCCTCGACGAGGCCGCTCACGGAAATGCCGACCCACAGCAGTTCGCCACTGCGCAGGCGGAGCTGACACTCGCGGCGCCACACGCCCTGGCTCTTGAGCGACTGCCATTGGTCGGCAAGGAACTCCAGGGGCAGGCTGCTGGCATCCACCAGATCCGGATGGGTGCCGGCGAGCCGTTCGGCACTGAATCCGGTGACTTGGCAGAAGCGCGGGTTGGCGTACTGGATCGCGCCGCCGGGCGTCGTGATGAGCAGCATCGACGGGCTCTGTTCGACTGCCAGGGAGAGCTTGCGCAGCTCGCGCTCGGCGAGCTTGCGGGCCGTGATGTCATAGCTCCAGCTGATCAGGGCCGGGCTGCCACCGACCTCCGTGCGCTCCATGGTCATGAGGGTCCAGAAGGGATGCCCCGCGCTGTTCTGGAATTCGATCTCCATGTCGCGAACCGTCAGCCCGTTCTTCAGGCGCGTAATGGCCTTCTCTCCTGCGGAGGGGTCGCGGAACCAGGTGGTGACCGGACGTGCCATGAAGGTGGACATGTCGGTGTCGGCGAGAACCAGCGCACGGGTGTTGGCGAACAGGGGGGTGCCGTCCGGTCGGTTGATGACCACCGCGATGGGGCTGGATTCGAGCATCTGGCGGCTACGCTCTTCTGCCGCTCGGGCAGCACGTTCGGCGGCCTTCTGCGCCGATATGTCGACAATGACGCCAAGGAGACCGCCCGGCTCGCCATTGCCCAGGCGAAAGCCGCGAACCCAGTAAAGGGTGTCGTGGTTGCGGCCATCGGCAAAGGGAATCGAGGTTTCCTTGTGGGCGGTGCAGGCCTCGGCAATGATGCGGAGATCCTCCTCGTGATAGGCGACGCGGTCTGCCGGAGGCAGATAGGGCAAGTCCAGTACCGTCTTGCCGTGCAGAAAGGCGCGCGTGGTGCCGAAGGCCTGTTCGTAAGCCCGGTTGCAGCCGAGGAAGCGGCCGTCCGGACCTTTGTAGAAAACGGGGCTCGGCAAGGCATCGAGAAGGACTTCGATGAACAGGAGCTGGTCGGTCAGGGCTTCGCTCTTTTCGGCGAGCTGGCGGGTGCGCTCCAAGACCTTGTCTTCAAGCTCGGCGCGGCTCTGCAGCAGATCGTCGCTGGCCTGTTGGAGTCGCCTGCGCATGTGTTCCTGAGAGGCCCCCAGCTCGGCCAGCTCCCTCCAGGGGGCGTCCAGTGGGGCCGTTGCCGAAAGGTCAAGCCGTCCGATGCGTTCGCTGCGCTCCACCAGTGCCGCGAGGCTGACCTCCAGGCGGCGTGCGATGCGGCGGGCAATGGCGATGGCGAGACCGCCGGCCAGGAGGGTGAGAAAGAGCAGTACGGGTACGACTTCCCGCAGGCGGGCGGGGATGAAGTCGGTTTCCCGGGCGAAGCCCGCCACCCACCAGCGTTGCTCCCCCAGTTGCAGGGGAATGAACTGGGCCAGCCAGGTTTCTCCCTCATTTTCGAAGCTGAAGATGCTGCCGCTGGCTTGCCCGGCGCTGAGCCAGCGGGAATGGCCGTGGGTGAGGAAGTCCACGTTGGCGGCGGCGGCGGGTCTGAGGAGGGCGCCACGCTGGTCGGAGAGGTTGGCGAAGCGTGGATAGCGGGGAACTCCGACGATGTCGCCATGGGCGGTCAGCACCGTGCCCCCTCCGCGCTCCCCGACCGGGGTTTCAAGGGTCAGGCGGGAGAGCTGCGCGAGGCTGACGTCGAAGGTCAGGGTGTGCATGCGGCCATCGGCGTTCCGCCAGCGGGTGGAGACGGTGATGCAGCCGTCGCCGATGTCCGGGGCCAGGAAGGGGGCGCTCCACACTGCGCCCTCGGCGAGGCTGGACTCCAGGCCCGTTGGCGGCATAGTGCGGTCGAGATTTGAGCAGGGGGCGTCGCCCTCGCGGGACAGGGTAAAGCGCTGCCCATCCGTACTGGCCAGGTGGATGGCGCCGAGGCGGGATTCGTCCCGGAGCAGGGGGAGCATGAGGTCATCGAAACCGGCCCGGTCGTCAATGCGCAGGCGTCCGGACTGACCCCATGCACGGGCGGTGCCGAGCTGGATCTCGATGCGTCTGAAGCTGCGCTCAGCCTCGGACTGGATGTGGGCAGTTGCCAGGTCGAGTTGAACCCGGGCCAGGGACTGGGTGGCGGGAGCGACAATCAGGAAGTGCACGGCAAGACCGAAGGCGATCAGGCAGGCGGCAAAGGTGACCGAGAGACTGATCAGCAGGCTGCGTGCAAGAGGGGGCCGGGACGGAATGCTGACTGGCTCGGACATGGTCGGGCTTCAGTCCGGCGCGAGGGGGCCGGAGAGGCTGTCGTTGGCGCCCTGGCGCGTGCCGTAGGTCTGGAAACGTTCGATCACCTCGGCCATCTCGGCGTCTGAGAGAAGGGTGGGCTGGCCGAGCTGACACGCCCGCCAGTACTGCTCGCAAAGGGTTTCGAACTCGATCGCCAGGGCGAGGCTGCTGCGCAGGTCTGAACCGAACACAAGCATGCCGTGGTTGGCCAGCAGGCAGGCGTTGCGCCCCTCGAGGGCAGTCAGGGCGGCATCCGATAGGGCCTGGGTACCGAAGGTGGCGTAGGGCGCGCAGCGGATGTCATCTCCGCCGAAGCGGGCGATCATGTAATGAAAGGCGGGGATGCCCCTTCGCAGGCAGGCCAGGGCCGTGGCGAAGGGCGAGTGGGCGTGGAGTACGGCGCCTGCTTCCGGGTGCGCGGCGAGGATGTCCCGGTGGATGCGCCACTCACTGGACGGGGCATGGGGCCCCTGCCAGCTCCCGTCCATGGCCACCAGGGCCATGTCCCTGTCGGTGCAGTCGTCGTAGCTGCGTCCGCTGGGGGTGATGAGGAAGCCCCGGGCGCAACGCACGCTGGCATTGCCGCCGGTGCCGGCGTTGAGCCCGCTGGTGGCCATGGAGCGGGCAGTGGCCAGCAGGCCGGCGCGCAGCACGTTCTCGTTCATCGGCAGTCTCCGGTGGGCGCCTCAGGATACGGCGAGGGATGCGAGGGCGTCGGGGACAAGGACGCCGGATTCACAAATTATGCCAGTCAGCAGCCCGGCCGGCGTGACATCGAAGGCCGGATTGCATATGGCGCTGGCCGCGGAGGCCAGACGCACCCGGGTGACGCGGCCATCGGCGCCAAGGCCGGTGAGCAGCCGGACCTCATCGGCGTCCCTTTCCTCGATGGGAATTGCGGCACCGTCCGGGCAGGCCGGATCAATGGTCGAGCGCGGCGCGGCGACGTAGAAGGGCAGGCCGTGGGCACGGGCGGCGAGGGCCTTGAGATAGGTGCCCACCTTGTTGGCCGTGTCGCCATTGGCGGCAATCCGGTCGGCGCCGACGATGAGGCAGTCCACCCGCCCGGAGGCCATCAGCCAGCCGGCGGCGTTGTCGGCCACAAGGGTATGGGGTACGCCGGAGCGGGACAGCTCCCAGGCGGTGAGGAGCCCCTGGTTGCGCGGCCGGGTTTCGCTGACCCATACATGGACGTCCAGGCCGGCGGCGTGGGCGGCGTAGATGGGGGCAAGGGCTGTGCCGTACCCGCAGGTGGCGAGCCAGCCGGCATTGCAGTGGGTCATGATCTGCAGGGGGCCTTGTGTCGACAGGGCCAGTTGGCGCAACAGGCCCAGGCCGTGCTCACCGATGGCGGCGTTGGCTGCCAAGTCGGCGCAGCGGATCGCCTCGGCCTCGGTCCACGCTGCCATGCTGCGTACCACCGTAGGCAGCGGCGCCAGGGCGGCGAGCATGCGGTCGAGGGCCCAGTGCAGATTGACGGCGGTTGGCCGCGTCTGCCGCAGGGTACAGTCGGCGTGCCGGAGCATGGTGTCCGAAGGGTCATGGCGCAAGGCCAGTGCCACGCCGAAGGCGGCTGCCGCCCCAATCAGGGGGGCGCCCCGCACCTGCATGTCGCGGATGGCGGTGGCGGCGTCGTCGAGGCTATTGAGGCGCAGATAGTTTTCTTCATGGGGCAGGCGGGTCTGATCAAGGATGATGACCTGATCGCCGTCCCGGCGCAGGGTGGGGTGAATAGGGGACACGGGAATACCTCAATTGCGTAGCGGTCGATTGTATCGGGGTGGGTGCGCCCAGTGCGGGTAATCGACGGTTTTTGCGCCGCTGCCGGGTTTGGCCGGCATTCTCTGGCCGCCGTGACGGGCATCTGCCAGAATCCCGGGCCTGTCCTGGAGGCTTGCCAATGCTGCATCTGCCCTTTCCGCTGGTATCCCGCCTGCCCGACGTGGGAACCACCATCTTCACCACCATGTCACGTCTTGCCCAGGAGTGCGGGGCAATCAACCTGTCCCAGGGGTTTCCGGATTTCAGTGCCGATGATGCGCTCTTCGAGCGGGTGGCCCACTGGATGCGCAGCGGCCACAACCAATATGCGCCGATGGCGGGTGTTGCGGTCCTGCGTGATGCAATCGCCGCCAAGGTGAGCGCGCTGTATGGCGCCGACTACGACCCGGAGCACGAGATTACCGTCACGGCCGGCGCGACCCAGGCGCTGTTCACCGCAGTGGCCGCCCTGGTGCATCCGGGCGATGAGGTGATCGTCTTCGAGCCCGTCTACGATTCCTATGTGCCGGCCATCCAGTTGCAGGGAGGTGTGGTCCGGCGTGCCCGCCTGAGTGCACCGGACTATCGTCCCGACTGGGACGCGGTCAGGCAGCTGGTCTCGCCACGGACCCGCATGATCATGATCAATACGCCCCATAACCCCAGCGGTAGCGTGTGGACCGCGTCCGACCTGCAGGCGCTGGCCGCATTGACCCGGGATACGGGCATCGTGGTGGTGGCCGACGAGGTCTACGAGCACATCGTCTTTGATGGTGTGCGCCACGAGAGTGCGGCCCTTTATCCGGAGCTGGCCGCCCGCAGCGTGATCGTCTCCAGTTTTGGGAAGACCTTCCATGTGACCGGTTGGAAGGTGGGGTACGTGCTGGCGCCCCGGGCGCTGATGGCCGAGTTCCGCAAGGTGCATCAGTTCAACGTGTTCACCGTGAACACTCCCGTGCAATTTGCCCTCGCCGATTACATGGAGGACCCCGCCCGCTACGGGGGCCTTGCCGCGTTTTACCAGGCCAAGCGCGATATTTTTCGGGAAGGGCTGGCGGGAACCGGATTTGAATTGCTGCCCTGTGCCGGCACGTATTTCCAGACGGTCCGTTACGGGGCGATCTCGGACGTCGCCGACGTGGACTTCGTCGATTGGCTCACTCGCCGGGTCGGCGTGGCGGCGATTCCCCTGTCGGCCTTCTTTGGCGACGCGCGGGACGAGAAGGTGATCCGATTCTGTTTCGCCAAGCGGGACGAGACCCTTGAGGCGGCCTTCGAGCGGCTGCGGCGCTTCTGCTAAACTCGATTGCATTCCCCTGGAGTGTCTTCCGTGCGCAATCTTCTGTTGTTCGTTCTCTTCCTGATCGGCCTGTTCTATGTGCGGCGCGCCCTGCGCCGGAGTGTCGGCGGCCGGGGCGGCATCGGTGGGAAGGGGAACGACGCCGCCGGAGCTGCGCCCGAGGCACCCCGGAAGATGCTGGACGCGGAACAGATGGTGGCCTGCGCCCACTGCGGGCTGCATGTGCCGGAGAGCGAGGGGGTGCGCGGCAATGGCGAATTCTATTGTTCGGATGAGCATCGTCGCCTGGGTGTTCGTCGATGAAGGCGGATCTTGCGCCGAGTCTTGAACTGCAGATCGCGGACGGGTTGGCCCGGGCCGAACCCCTGCGCTACCTCAACCTTTTTCGACTGATCCTTGCCGGCTTCTTCCTGGTGGCGGGGCGCCCGCTGCAGTTGGGAGGGGACTCTCCCACCCTGTTCATCGCAGCGGCCATCGCCTATGTGGCGGCGGTCCTGATCCTCGGCTTCCGCGATGCGGAGCGACTGCTTGGCACTCCGCGGCTGGTGACCCTGCAGGTGCTGGTGGATATCACCCTGCTCACGGTGATCATGTGGGCCAGCGGTGGCTACCGTAGCGGTATCCCCATTCTCATCCTGGTGGCCCTGGCCGGTGCGGGCCTGGTGGGCCAGGGGCGGATGGTGCTGTTCTACGCGGCCTATGCGACGGTGGCCGTGCTCCTGGAAAACGCGTTCAGGTTGCTCTCCGGACGGGAGACGGTGGACTTCTTCACCGTCGGCATCACCTGCATCGGCTTTTTTGCCATCGCCCAGGTGGCCCGCCTGCTGGCCCAGCGCGCCCTGGCCAACGAGGATCTGGCGCGTCAGCGCGGGGCTGATCTGGCCAACCAGCTACGTCTCAACCGGCAGATCATCCAGGACATGCAGGATGGGGTGCTGGTGGTGGGGGAGGGGGCCGTGGTGCGTCAGTTCAATCCCCAGGCCGTGGCCCTGTTGGGAACGCCGCTGCGCGAGGGCATGACCCTGCAGGCTTGCGCACCGTCCCTGGAGCGGGAGCTGCGGCGTCAGGCGGAGCAGAGCGAGTCGGCCCACAGCCTGCGTGCCGATGGCAGCGGCAAGATGCTTCTGGTGCGTGTGCTCCCTGCGGGCGAAGCCAACGACACCCTGGTCTACCTGGAGGATTTCGACCACATCCATCGCCAGATCCAGCAGGTCAAGCTCGCCGCACTGGGGCGCCTGACAGCCAGTATCGCCCACGAGATCCGGAATCCCCTGGCGTCGGTGTACCAGGCCGCAGAGCTGCTGAGGGAGGAGAAGCGCAGTGAGATGCAGGGGCGTCTGATCCGCATCATCGGCAACAATGCCCAGCGTATCGATCGCCTGGTCAGCGATGTGCTGGCTTTGGGGCGGCGCGACGAGGCCCTGCCCGAGGTATTGCCCCTGGCGGGTTTCGTGGACGAGTTTCTCGAGGAATTCCAGGTGGCCGAAGGGGCCGGGGCGGAGGGCGTGGTGGTGAGCCGGGTGCCCGCGGAGGTGGCCCTGAGCATGGATCGGGCGCATCTCCGGCAGATCCTGTGGAATCTGGTGGGCAACGCTCGCCGCCATTGCAGTGGTGGCCTGCAGGCGGTCATCATATCCGCCCGTGCCCATGATGAAGGGCGCGTGGAGATGGATGTGTCGGATGACGGGCCCGGTGTGCCGGAAGCCCTGCGGTCCCAGATTTTCGAACCCTTTTTTACGACCCATTCGAAGGGCACCGGCCTGGGCCTCTACATCGCCCGGGAGCTCGCCGAGGCCAATGGAGCTGTACTCGAACTGGCTCCGAGCGGCGCCGGCGGTGCCTGCTTCCGCCTTATCGGACGTGCAAGACCATGATTCAGAACGATAGACGAGCCCGCTCCAGTGGTCCGGATGTGCTCATTGTCGATGACGAGGACGACATTCGGGAGCTTCTCGAGCTCACCCTGCTGCGTCTGGGCCTCGCCAGTGACGGCGCCGCGACCCTGGCCGAGGCGCGCGGCCTGCTGGCCGAAAAGCGCTACCGCCTGTGCCTGACCGACATGCGCCTGCCCGACGGTGACGGCCTTGAACTGGTCCGGCATATCGCCGAGAACATTGGCGATCTGCCGGTGGCGGTGATCACGGCCTTCGGCAGCATGGACAATGCGGTTACGGCGCTCAAGGCCGGCGCCTTCGACTATCTATCCAAGCCGGTTTCCATCGATCAGCTACGGGCCTTGGTCAAGTCGGTGTTCTCGGTGCCCGCCAAGGAGGACGCCGGCCGCAAGGACACGTCCAGTCTGATCGGCGAGTCGCAGGCCATGGTGCAGGTGCGGTCGCTGATCGAGAAGCTCTCCCGCAGTCAGGCTCCGGTGTTCATCTCGGGTGAGTCGGGGAGTGGCAAGGAGCGCGCCGCGCGGATGATCCACGAGCTCGGGCCGCGGGCGGCGGCCCCCTTTGTGGCCGTCAATTGCGGGGCGATTCCCGAGAATCTGATGGAAAGCGAGTTCTTCGGCGCGCGCAAAGGGGCGTTCACCGGGGCGGACAGTGATCGGGAGGGCTTTTTCCAGGCGGCCCATGGGGGCACCCTGTTCCTCGATGAGGTGGGGGATCTGCCCCTGCCCATGCAGGTCAAGCTGCTGCGGGCCATCCAGGAGAAGAAGTTCCGGCGGCTCGGTGATACGGTGGAAACTACCGTGGATGTGCGCATCCTCAGCGCCACCCATCAGAATCTCAAGGCCATGGTCGAGGCGGCGCGCTTTCGTCAGGATCTGTTCTACCGCCTCAACGTGATCGAATTGCGCATGCCTGCCCTGCGCGAGCGCAGCGAGGACATTCCCGCCCTGGCGGAGACCCTGCTCGCACGGCTGGCGGAGTCTTCCGGCCTGCCGATCGCGCGCCTTGGCGCCGATGCGGTGAAGGCTCTTGTGTCCTACTCCTTCCCGGGTAACGTGCGTGAGCTCGAGAACATCCTGGAGCGTGCCCTTGCCTTGTCCAGCGGCAGCGAGATCCGCGCCGATGATCTGCTGCTCGACCCCGCGGACATGGGCGAGGCGAGTCCCGCGACACCGACGACGCAGGGTGGTGCGCACCTCCAGGATTTCCTTGATGAGGTCGAGCGCCATGCCATCGAAGAGGCGCTCGAAAAATCCGGTGGCAACCGGACTGCCGCGGCCCGCGCCCTGGGTGTCACCTTTCGCTCCCTGCGCTACCGCCTGGAGCGGCTGGGCATGAAGGAGTGATGGACAGCGCCGTTCCGCCGGAGCCGGAGGCCGTCCAACGGGTCGTCAAGGTTCGGCGCGATTACAATACCTGGGTCGCCCGGGAGACCATCGAAGACTACGCCCTGCGCTTCACGCCGCGCAGCTTTCGGCGCTGGTCGGAGCTGCGGGTGGCCAACACGGCCTTCGGCGTGGCGTCCTTCCTGGTGCTGGAGGCCGTGGGGGCCACCCTGCTGGTGAGCTATGGCTTTGGCAATGCCCTGTGGGCGATCCTTGCCACCGGTCTGATCATCTTTCTGGCGGGCCTGCCCATCAGCATCTACGCTGCCCGTTACGGGGTGGACATGGATCTGCTGACCCGTGGCGCAGGGTTTGGCTACATCGGCTCCACCCTGACTTCGCTGATCTATGCGTCGTTCACCTTCATCTTCTTCGCCCTCGAGGCGGCGATCATGGCCTATGCCCTGGATCTCGCCTTCGACATTCCGCCGGCCTGGGGATACCTGATTTGCGCCGTGGTGGTGATTCCCCTTGTCACCCACGGGGTCACCGCCATCAGCAGTCTGCAGAGCCTGACCTTGCCCTTGTGGCTGGTGATGTTGGTTGTCCCCTATGTCTTCGTGTTCCGGGAGCGTCCGGACATCCTCAGTGAGCTGGCGGCCTATGGCGGTGAGGACGGGGTGGGGCCCGGGTTCAGTGTCCATGCCTTTGGCGCCGCGCTGACCGTGGGCATCGCTCTGATCACCCAGATGGGTGAGCAGGCTGACTATCTGCGCTTCATGCCCGAGCAGACGGCGGCCAACCGCCGCCGCTGGTGGGCGGCGGTGATGGTGGGCGGGCCCGGCTGGGTGGTGCTGGGGGTGGTCAAGATGCTTGGCGGGGCCTTGCTTGCCTATCTGGCCATCAGCAATTCGGTGCCGGCGGATCGGGCGGTGGACCCCAACCAGATGTATCTCGCGGCCTACGAGTATGTGTTTCCCAACCTGCACTGGGCTGTCGGGGCAACGGCCCTCTTCGTGGTGGTGTCGCAGCTCAAGATCAATGTGACCAATGCCTATGCGGGTTCCCTGGCATGGTCCAACTTCTTTGCCCGGCTCACCCACAGCCATCCGGGGCGGGTGGTGTGGGTGGTCTTCAACACCCTGATCGCCCTGGTGCTGATGGAACTGGATGTTTTCCAGGCCATCGGCAAGGTGCTGGGCCTGTACGCCAACGTGGCCATCTCGTGGATGATGGCGGTGGTGGCCGATCTGGTGATCAACAAACCCCTCGGCCTGTCTCCCCCTGGCATCGAGTTCAAGCGGGCGCACCTCTACGACGTCAATCCGGTGGGGGTGGGGGCGATGGGCATCGCCTCGGTGTTGTCGGTGTCGGCCTATCTGGGCGTGTTCGGCGCCGACGCCCAGGCCTTCTCCGCGCTGATTGCCTTGGTCGCTGCATTTGTCACCTCCCCTTTGATCGCCTGGGCGACCGGCGGGCGTTACTACATCGCCCGCAAGCCCGGGCCTGCGCTGGCCGGCGTTCGCCAGTGCGTGATCTGCGAAAGGGAGTACGAGGCCGACGACCTGGCCCGTTGCCCGGCCTACCAGGGCAACATCTGCTCCCTGTGCTGCTCCCTCGATGCCCGTTGCAACGATCTCTGCAAGCCCCAGGCGCGTCTCTCCGCCCAGTGGTCGGCGGCGATGCGCCGGCTGCTGCCACGGGCGGCATGGCCCTACCTGGAGAGTGGTCTCGGCCACTATCTGCTGCTGATGGGGGGCATTGCGCCGGGCCTGGCCCTGCTGGTGTGGCTGCTCCATCATCTGGGGCTCAAGCTGCTGGGCGACAGTGCGGTCGAATTTGCCCCGGCCTTGCAGATGGCCTTCCTGAAGGGCTACGCGGCCCTGTTGCTGTTGTCGGGCCTGGTGGTGTGGTGGCTGGTGTTGACCCATAAGAGTCGCCAGGTGGCCCAGGAGGAGTCCAACCGCCAGACCCATCTGCTGATGCGCGAGATCGAGTCCCACCGGCGTACCGACGAGCAGCTCCAGCGGGCCAAGCAGGCTGCCGAGCTGGCCAACCAGGCCAAGAGCCGCTACATCACGGCCATCAGCCACGAATTGCGCACGCCCCTCAACAGCATTCTCGGCTACGCCCAGATTCTCGACGGGGACGAGACCATTCCCCCGCCTCGGCGCCAGGCCATCAATGTGATCCGGCGTAGCGGCGATCACCTGCTGTCGGTGATCGAAGGTACCCTGGACATCGCACGCATTGAGGGCGGAAAGCTGGCCCTGGACGTGAGGGCACTGGATTTCAGGGACTTCATCCAGCAGATCGTCGGCATGTTCGAGTTGCAGGCCAGCAACAAGGGACTCGAATTCCGCTATGAGCCGAAGGGCGAGATTCCGGCGTTTGTCCGGGCCGATGAAAAGCGTGTGCGTCAGATCCTCATCAACCTCCTCGGCAATGCGGTCAAGTTCACCCCCCGGGGGCACATCTGCCTGCGTCTCGCCTACCGCATGGAAATGGCCACTTTCGAGGTCGAGGACAGCGGGCCCGGGATCTCACCCGAAGAGCACGAGCGGATTTTCGACCCCTTTTCCCGTGGGACTTCAGCCCAGGGCGCCGGTGGCGCTGGGCTGGGCCTGACCATCAGTCGCATGTTTGCGGATGTGATGGGGGGAGAGCTGACCGTGGACAGCCGCCCCGGTCGGGGGTGCTGTTTCCGGGTACGTCTCTTTCTTCCCCAGGTTCAGGGCGTGTCGGCCCGCGCTGGGATTTCGCGCGGCCGGCCCGTGGGTTATCAGGGGAAACGCCGGCGTATCCTGATTGTGGACAACGAGCGGGTGGACAGGGAGTTTCTGTTCACGCTGCTGGAGCCCCTCGGTTTTATCCTCGCCGAGGCAGCGTCCGGCCCCGCGTGTCTGGGGATGTTGGACGATTTCCGGCCCGATCTGATATTCATGGATCTGGCCATGCCGGGCATGGATGGCTGGGAAACCGTGCGGCGAATCCGCGAAGGGGCGCATGCCGCTACGCCAGTGGCCATCATCTCGGCCAATGCCTACGAGCGTGGCATCCATTCGGATGACAATGCCCTGGGTATCGGTGCCCGCGATTTCTTCCTCAAACCTGTACAGATCAGCGAGCTGCTCGACTGGGTGGGCGAGCGTCTCGGCTTGAGCTGGGTCGAAGCCCACGAGCTTAGCCCCGCGCCAAGGCTGCCGTCCGGCCTGAGCTATCCCCCGGCTGCGCTGCTGGAGCCACTGAACAGGCAGGTGGAGTTGGGCTACGTGAAAGGCATCCTGGCGCGGCTCGACGAGATCGAGGTGGCCGATCCGGCCTACGCCCCCTTCGTGGCCGAAGTTCGCGAGCTGACCCGCAATTTCCGCCTGGATGCCATTGCCCCTTTGCTGGAGAAGGCCCGCCATGTCTGATTTCGACCGGCTCAACTCCGATCTGGTGCTGATCGTCGACGACATTCCGGAGAATCTCTCCGTGCTCCACGATGCCCTCGACGAATCCGGCTACACCGTGCTGGTGGCCACCAACGGTGAAACGGCCCTGCAGCGCGCCCGCCAGAGCCTTCCGGACGTGATCCTGCTGGATGCCATGATGCCCGGCATCGATGGATTCGAAGTCGCCCGGCGCCTGAAGGCCGACTTCACCACCCGCCATATTCCCATTGTCTTCATGACCGGCCTGACCGAGACCGAGCATGTGGTGGCGGCCTTTGAAGCCGGGGGGGCTGACTACGTGACCAAGCCCATCCGTCCCCGGGAGGTGCTGGCCCGCATAGCTGCCCATATGCAGAGTGCCCGTCTGATGAAGCAGGCTCGCACCGCCCTGGACGCGTTCGGCCAGGCCACCCTGGCGATCCGACCGGAGAGCGGACGGGTTGTGTGGCAGACGCCTTTGGCCCGCAAGCTGATGCAGGATTACTTTTCCGGCAACGAAGACGAGGCGCCGCAAGCGGTCATGGCCTGGGTCGATGAGTCGACCCGGGCGCGCCGCCAGGGCCGGGATTTCCCGCCCCTGCATATCAACCAGGGGGCGCGCCGCCTGATCTTCAATCTCCACGAACGTGCCGGCGATGACGAGTGCTTGCTGGTGCTGCGCGAGGAGTCGGATGCTGCCATGGTGGAGGCGCTGACGGCCGCCTTTCGCCTGACTGCCCGGGAGGCGGAGGTGCTGTACTGGGTGATCAAGGGCAAGACCAGTCCGGATATCGGTGAGATCCTCGGGTCCAGTCCGCGCACGGTGAACAAGCACCTGGAGCATGTCTTTGCCAAGCTCGGCGTGGAGAACCGCACGGCGGCCGCTTCGGTGGCCATGGCGCGGATACGCATGGGTGGCATGTCCGACAGCTAGGCCGAGACCGCGCGGGCAGTGGACATCCGGCCGGCTAGCTACGGTTCCGCCCCAACTGCCTCCAACCTGGATCCGTCGGGGCCGGCGGCCAGCAGGGTGCTGATGTCGGCGGCGCGGAGGGGGCGCGCGAAGAGGTAGCCTTGCATGATCGGGCAATGGCGCTGGAGCAGGAAGTCCCGTTGGGCTTCCGTTTCGACCCCCTCGGCGACGACCTCCAGACCCAGATCCCGGGCGATGGACAGGGTTGCCGTAGCGATTGCCGCATCCTCCGCATCTCCCGGCAGATCCTGCACGAAGGATCGGTCGATCTTGAGTCGCGTGAGGGGCAGGCGCTTGAGGTAGACCAGGCTGGAGTAGCCGGTGCCGAAGTCGTCCAGGGCCAACCCCAGACCCAGGTTGCGGAGGGCAGTGAACTGCGCTTCGATGTCGGCGCTGGGTTGCATCAAGGCGCTCTCCGTCAGTTCAAGCTCGAAGCTTGCGGGTGACACCCCCGCATCCGCGAATGCCTGACGGACGCGATCAACGAAGCCAGGTCGCCGGAACTGCAGGGCCGAGATATTGATGGCTACGGTCAGGGGCGGCAGCCCGGCAGCCTGCCAGGCAGCTTGCTGACGTGCAGCTTCATGCAGCACCCAGTCACCGATGGCCTCGATGAGCCCGGTTTCTTCGGCGAGCGGGATGAACTCACCAGGGGGGATGCGCCCCCTTTCCGGATGGTTCCAGCGAACAAGGGCCTCCACGCCGACCAGGCGCTGACCCGGCATGGCCCACTGGGGTTGATAGTCCAGTTCCAGTTCATGGCGTTCGAGGGCCCGGCGCAGGGCGTTCTCGAGGGTCAGGCGGGCGCAGGCGCGGCTGTTCATGTCCTGCGTGAAGAAGCGGAAATCGTTTCGACCGGCGCTCTTGGCGTCGTACATCGCCGTATCCGCGTGCTTGAGGAGTTGATCCACGTCGTTGCCATCGCCCGGGTGGAGGGCGATGCCGATACTGGTGGAGATGGAGAGCTCCTGACCGTCAATATCAAAGGGGCGGACCAGGCTGGCGATGAGCTTGCGGGCAACCACGGCGGCATCCTCTGCGTGGTTGAGCTGGGGCAGGAGGACGACGAACTCGTCGCCCCCCAGTCGCGCCAGGATATCTTCCTCCCGCAGGCATGTGCTCAGGCGTCGGGCGGCAGCAGACAACAGGCGGTCGCCGACCGGATGGCCCAGGGTGTCGTTGATCTTCTTGAAATTGTCCAGGTCGAGGAAGAGAACGCCCGCTTGCAGGTGGTTGCGGCGGGCGATGGCGAGCGCTTGATCCGTGCGGTTGATCCACAGACTCCGGTTGGGCAGGCCGGTAAGCACGTCATAGTGGGCGAGGTAGTGGATGTGGGCTTCTGAGGCCCGGTTGTCGGTGACGTCCTGGACCGTTCCGCGCAGGGTTCTGCCCATGTGCGGGCCGCTGCCGGCCTCGATGGTGAAGTGCACGATGCGCGGGGACTTGTCCTGATCGCTGCTGCGCAGCCGGACGTCAAAGCTGGTGCCGACGAGGCCCTGCGCCACATCGTCGAAGGCCTGCTGGAGGCGGGGCTGATCATCGGGGTGGAGCGCTGCAAGCAGGTTGGCGCAATTGCTCTCCTGGCTGTGGGGTACCCGCAGCACGGAGAATAGTTCCGTCGACCAGTGACCTTGTCCGGTTTGCAGGTCGGCTTCCCAGCTTCCCAGTTGGGCGATCCGCTCGGCGTGGGTGAGCATGGCCCGCTGGGCGCGGAGGCGTCGGCTGGCATCGGCCAGTTCGGCGGTACGCTGCCGGACCAACTCTTCGATGCGCTGGGCACGCCCGGTCGACGTCAGCAGGAAGGCACCCAGCATGCCCGTGCTGAGCAGCCCGATGGCAAGCAGGGTCCACGCTTCCCAGCCGCGGTGGTGGGATGCGTAGGACGGCTCCGCGATGAAACGAAGGGTCCAGGTACGGCCGCCGAAGTCGAAGTCCTCGACCCATGGGGTCAGCCCCGCGATGCGCTGCTCACCTGCGTCCGGACAATTCTCCACACCGGCAAGGCGGCGCCCGGTGCCCGCTTTCGGTGCCTTTTCGGCCAGACAATAGGCGACGCCACTGATGGGATTGCGCTGGAGGACGCTGTTGACTGCGTCCTCGATGCGCAGGGCGACGAAGACAAAGCCATCGGCACGTGTTTGGTGCTGGTCAGGGGCGGGGCTGGTGCGCTGGTAAATCACTACACCGAGCTTGCTTTCCGTTTCCTGGGTGAGCTCGAAGGCCTGGGTTGCCGCCGCGCGCCCGGTCCCCCGGGTACGGGCAAGGGCTTCGGTGGAGATGGGCACGGAGAGAACATTGAGGCCGATGGCCCGGCGGTTGGATGCCAGCGGGGAAATGAAGCGGATCGGGTAGTACTCGGCGGATGGAGGGGAGGCATGGAGTGCCCTGTTTGCGTCACGGTCACGGATGGCGAAATCGGGTGAGCCAGGGGAGCGGCGTGCGGACGCCTCGAAGCGGCCGCGCTTGTCGTGGGATACACGCGGGATCCATCCTATTGCCTGGATCCCCTCGAAGCGTGATAGCCAGGGCATCGCAAACTGATGAAAGCCGTCTTCGTCCAGATGCGGGGCGGCCACCATGACCCTTTCCGTAGCCTGCAGTACGTCGTTGTAGTTGGCGAAGCGCTTGAGCAGCAGGCTGCCCTGATAGTGGGCATCCCGTTCGAAGCGGCTCTGCAGGCGCTCTTGCTCCCACTGGGCGAGCTGGGTCTGGAGCCCGGCGAGCAGTACCAGGGCGACCGTCATGGGCAAGGCCAGGGTGAGCCGTCGGGGTGCCCATTGGTGGCGTGGTTGGCCGAGGAAGACGAAGGTCAGCGGGGTGGCGATGAGGATGCCGATGGCGTCACCTGCCCACCAGTTCCACCAGGTATACGGCCCCTCAGCAAGGGGAATGGCACCCGACAGAATCAGGGATGCGGTGCCGAAGCTGGCGCCGATCAGGCAGCTCGCGGGCCCGGCCAGGAACAGGAATCGCAATGTGGTCGAGGCGCTGTCGAGCCCCTCCGGAAAGCGCCCCCAGCGTCTCGCCAGGGCACGACCGGCGAAGGCTTGAAGAACGGATCCGACGGCGACCATCAGCGGGGTGAGCCAGGCCCAGCCTTCAAGTCCGGACCGCATCACGGCTTCGATGTTGGTCAGGAGGGCGCCGATGAAGATGGCTGGCCAGATGCGTTGCCCGAAGATCAGGACGGCGGCAAGGGCAATGCCTGCCGGTGGATAGAGTGGTGAGACGTAGCCGGGGGGAATGGCAATGTGCAGGGCCAGCAGTCCGCATACTGCATAGGCGCCGCAGATGATGGCAAGGTGTTTCAGGTAGGGCGTTAGGCGCATGCGGCGTTGAGATCCAGGCTTTGGGAATGGCTGCTTGTCACGCCGGCCTCCGGGTGGGTTTCGCCCGATAGGGGCTCGAGAGGGAGGTGCTCCATTCGCCAGTTACCCATGATTATCGGCCCCCACGTGGCGGGCTTCAGTCCTGGCTGGCGATTTCTTGGTGTCGCCCAAGGCGTCACCCCGAAGCGGCCATCCCTACCGTCCGGGGATCTGAGCCTCGGCGTATCAGGTGACGCACTCACCGCCGGCTATACGCGTCCTCTTTTGCTGCGATGCGGTAGTATCTCGGTCCCGCAGGGCTCCAGACGTCTGAATTGTCGGATGTTGCTTTGCGGAATCCGAGATCGCGGTTCCGGGTGAGGTGTTTGTTTCGAATCGGCGTGTGCCGGGAGGGTGGAATGTCAGCAGTGCTTGCCGAAGGTCAGGACAAGCGATCCACGGCCGAGGTGCTTCCAGTGGCGCTAGCCGCCATGGGAGTGGTCTTTGGCGATATCGGTACGAGTCCCCTGTACACGATGAAGGAGGTCTTCAACGTGCATCATGGGCTCGCGGTGACCCCGGCCAATGTGCTTGGTGTGCTGTCACTGGTGTTCTGGGCGTTGACCATCGTGGTGTCCCTGAAGTACGTGGTTTACATCACCCGCGCCGACAACCGGGGGGAGGGGGGGATCATGGCGCTGACCTCCCTGGCCCTGCGAACCACCCGTTCGCCCCGCCTCGCCCGCTTGATGTCGGCAGTCGGCCTGTTCGGAGCCGCCCTGTTTTACGGTGATGGTGTGATCACCCCGGCCATTTCGGTGCTTTCTGCTGTCGAGGGGCTGGAAGTGGCGACGCCGGCCTTCCGTCCCTTTGTGCTGCCGATATCCCTGGTGGTGCTGACGGGGCTGTTCGTGATCCAGAGCAAGGGGACCGCGCGGGTGGGCGCCGTTTTCGGTCCGGTGATGTTGTTCTGGTTCGCCACTCTTGGGGTACTCGGGACCATGAATGTGGTCCGTCACCCGGATGTGCTGCAGGCCTTCAATCCGCTGCACGCGGTGCACTTCTTCGCGGCCAACAAGGGCATCGGCTTTCTGGCTTTGGGGGCGATCGTGCTGGCGATCACCGGAGGGGAGGCCCTGTATGCCGACATGGGGCATTTTGGTCGCCGTCCGATCAAGCTCGCCTGGTTCGGCTTTGTCTTTCCTGCGCTATACCTGAACTATCTGGGGCAGGGCGCCTTGATTCTCGACGACCCTTCGGCGGTGCAGAACCCTTTCTACCTCCTGGTTCCGGAGCCTTTGCTTTATCCCATGGTCGGCCTGTCGACACTGGCCACCATCATTGCCTCCCAGGCGGTCATATCCGGTGCCTTCTCCCTCACCAAGCAGGCAGTACAGCTGGGCTATTCGCCCCGGGTGCATATCATTCATACCTCTGAAAAGGAGGTTGGTCAGATTTATGTTCCGAATGTGAACTGGATGCTGTTGGGCGCGGTGATTGCCCTGGTCCTGGGGTTCCGGTCATCCAGCGCCCTGGCTTCGGCCTACGGCATTGCGGTGACGCTGACGATGATGATCGACACCCTGTTGGCGTTTCTTGTCGTCCGGGCTCTGTGGAAGTGGGGGTGGGGTTCCGCCCTGGCCTTTGTCGCAGTGTTCCTCACCGTGGATTTCGCCTTCTTTGCCGCGAATACGGTCAAGATCTTTGATGGGGGCTGGTTTCCGCTGGTCCTGGGCCTGTTCATCCACGCCCTGCTGATGATCTGGAAGAGGGGGAGGGCGGCCCTGACGGAGAGAATGCAGGTGGATACCATGCCCCTCGATCTGTTCATCCAGTCCATGTTCCACGATCCGCCGATACGTGTGCCCGGGACAGGGGTGTTCATGACGACGGCGCCGGACGGTGTTCCGCGCGCCTTGCTGCATAACCTGCTGCACAACAAGGTTCTGCATGCCCGCGTAGTGCTCGTAACAATGATCACCGAAGATGTTCCCTACGTGCCGGCGAGCGAGCGGGTGCAGGTCGAGGAACTGGATTTCGGTTTCTACCGGGTGTTCGTACGCTACGGGTTCAAGGACGATCCGGACATCCCTGCCGCGCTGGCGCTTGCCGAGGGTCAGGGTTTGCCTTTCGTCCTGATGGAATCGTCTTTCTTCCTGGGGCGGGAGACGCTCATTCCACGGGCAGGTTCACTCCTCGGGCGCTGGCGTGAGCAGATCTTCATCCTGATGTTCAGGAACGCCCACAGTGCAGCCGACTTCTTCTGTATCCCGGCCAATCGGGTCGTTGAGTTTGGCACCCAGATCGAGTTGTAGGACGACCGCAGGGGCGATGGGTGTCGATCAGGGGAATTTATGTGAAATGTAATTATCGCGTGACGGGGATCACGGGGGCTGAGGTGGCTTCGCGCTATTGTTCGAACATACATTTTTTCACGCATTTTGCAATTTTGATGGGCGCTGACAGAACGGTCCGACCCGTTCTTCATACATAATGCGCCGCAACATATCGGGCGCGCGTGTGCCGGCCTGACCTTAGAACATCCAACTGCATGGGCGGCAGCCTCCAAAGGGTTGCCGAAGCTTGAGATGCTGAAACTTTTCAATCATTACGTTCCGTCCAGTACCGTCCTGCAGGTGCTCTTCGATGCAATGCTCCTGTTCTTCGCGGTGATCGCCGTGTTCGTGCTGCAGAGCAAGGTGGATGGTGCCGTTCTGGCAACGGTGGTGCCTTCGGCTTTCGCTTTTGCCGTTACGATGATGATCCTCAACGGCGCCCTCGGGCTTTACCGGGTGAGTTTCGGCGGGGGGGTCCGCGAGACGCTGATGCGTGTCGCGATGTCAATCGCTCTCAGTATTCCTGTGGCCTACGGTATCTTTCAGGTCTTGCCGTGGGGTGAGTTTGCCCACGAGGCGATGGAACTCAATGTGGTGGCGCTGCTCGGTTTTGTCGTAGTGGCGCGCGGTTTTGCTGTTCGGCGTGTGGGAGCGGGTGTGCTGGTTAAACGGATCATGGTGATCGGGACGGGAGCCGATGCGGTGGCGGTCGAGCATGCGCTTACGCACTCTCCCAGCAGGGGGCTGCAGGTTGTGGGTTTCTTTCCGTCCGGTCCCGGCGAGGAAGTACGTGTTGACCCTAAGCGGATCATCCATGTCGAAGGGAGTCTGCTGGCAACGGCGAATCATCTCCGCGTCAATGAGATCATTGTTGCGCTCAAGGAGAGGCGCGGCGGGGTGATCCCCCTGCGGGAGCTGCTTGATTGCAAGATGGCAGGTATCAAGGTGCTCGACCTTTCCAGCTTCTTCGAACGTGTTCGCGGTCAGGTTCGCATTGACTCCCTGCGTGCCAGCTGGCTCATCTATGGTGAGGGCTTCCGTCAGGGCTGGAGCCGTACGCTGGTCAAGCGTATCTTCGATATCGTTGCTTCCCTGATCCTGCTGATCCTGGCTGCGCCGGTGATGGTGCTGGCAGCGTTGCTGATCGTTATCGAGGACGGCGCGCCGGTGTTCTACCGTCAAGAGCGGGTTGGTCTGGGCGGACGTCTCTTCAAAGTGACCAAGTTCCGCAGCATGCGTCGGGACGCGGAGCGTGATGGCAAGCCCCGTTGGGCCAGCGCCAACGATGATCGTGTGACCCGCGTCGGGCGTTTCATCCGCAAGGTGCGTATCGATGAGCTGCCCCAGCTGTTCAATGTCCTGAAAGGGGATATGAGTCTGGTTGGCCCGCGTCCGGAGCGCCCCTTCTTCGTCGATCAGCTTACTCGCGACATCCCTTTCTACGCCGTGCGGCACTGCGTGAAGCCGGGGGTTACGGGTTGGGCCCAGGTTCGCTACCAGTATGGTTCGTCGGTTGATGATGCCATCAACAAACTGCAGTACGATCTCTACTACGTGAAAAACCACACCCTGTTCCTTGATACGGTGGTTCTTTTCGAGACGGTTCGGGTGGTGCTGACGGGTGACGGTGCCCACTGATTTCGCCCCTTCCCTGTAAGGGGAGGTCAGACGCTCCCGCTGTTCGGGAGCGTTTGTTTTTCTGCTGAGGCCCGATGGAACCCACGTTTTCCCAGGTTGCTGCGTGGAGTCACGCAATTGCAGCGGTCATCCATGCACTGTTTGCGGTCTATCTTGGCTTGGCGTGGCGCAATGGTTCGCGGGGTTCATTTCTCATTGCTGCCATGGGTGTCAGTGCCCTCTGGGCATCTGCCAACTGGGCTTTTGCCCTGACCGGGTGGAATTGGCTTTTTCTGCTGGGCAACCTGCTTGACGTGCTGCGCATGGGTGCCTGGTTCGGGTTCCTGGTGGCGCTGGTGTTTCAGCCCACAGCCGAGTACGAAGGGGAGGTGCCCCCTAGATGGCCGAAGCCCATGACGCTCGCGGTCGTCTCACTGGGCGCTGCGGGAGTGCTGTGTTTCAGCATGGGGTTGCCTGTTTACGGCACGCCGCTGCGAACCTGGGCGACGACCTCGTTGATGACCTCGGTCTTCGGGCTTGTGCTGCTTGAGCTGTTCTATCGCTCGGTTCCCGAACGCTCGCGCTGGGGTATCAAGCCCATGGTGCTGGCACTCGGTGGGCTGTTCGCCTTCGACGTCTACCTTTTTGCCGACGCTCTCCTCTTCAGTCGGATTCACCCGGTCATCTGGAGTGCGCGGGCGTTCGCCCATACCTTGACCATTCCTCTGGTGGCGCTTTCCGCCTCGCGAAATCCCGAATGGACTTTCCGGATTTCGATCTCCCGGCACGTGGTTTTCCACTCCACAGCCTTGGCGGTTTCAGGTGTCTATCTGCTGCTGATCGCCGGGGCGGGATACTACATGCGCTATTTCGGTGGCGAGTGGGGCGAGGCGCTGCAACTGGTACTGCTTTTTGGTGGTGTGCTGTTCCTTGGTGTTCTGATTTTCTCGGGCGCGTTTCGCGCACGTCTGCGGGTCTTGCTCGCCAAGCACTTTTTCGCCTATCGCTACGACTACCGCACCGAGTGGCTGGGGGTGACGCAGGCCCTGTCCGTCGCCGGGGATGGGCTCAGCCTTGGTGAGTCTGTGGTCAAGGCTCTGGCGGATCTGGTTGAGAGTCCCGGTGGGGGTGTGTGGCTTCGGGATGCAAGCGGCTGCTTCAGCCAGCAGGCACGTCTGAACATGCCACATTACGGGGTTGTGGAGAAGGAGGGGTCGGCCTTCACGGGCTTTCTGCTCGAGCGGGAGTGGGTGGTCAATCTGGCGGAGCTGCGAAGCGGTTTCTCGGTAGGTGGTGGCGAGGTGTCAATACCGGAGTGGGCATCTGAAATCACCGACATGTGGTTGATCGTTCCCCTCATTTCCTCCGGGGTTCTGGTGGGGTTCGTCATCTTGCTGACGCCACGTACTCCCATTGACGTAAACTGGGAAGTACTCGATCTTTTGAAAATGGCCGGTCGGCAGGCGGCCAGCTACTTTGCCCGCATGCAGGCCACTGAAGCCCTCCTTGAGGCCCGCAAGTTCGATGCCTTCAATCGGATGTCGGCCTTTGTGGTGCATGATCTAAAAAATCTGGTGGCCCAAATGTCCCTGATGTTGCGCAACGCCGAGCGACACAAGGACAATCCGGAGTTCCAGGCTGACATGCTGGATACCGTCCGTCACGTGGAGGAACGGATGCGCGGCCTGATGACTCAATTGATGGAGAAGACGCCGATCAACCAGCCCAAGCCCGTGTCCCTCAAAGGGCTGGTCAAGCACGTGGTGCAGTCGAAGCGAATGTTCATCCCCTGTCCCGTTCTCGCCGAAGGCGCCCCCGAAATCTCCGTCCTGGCCCATGCGGAGCGGCTTGAGCGCATCCTCGGGCATATCGTGCAAAATGCCCTCGACGCAACTCCCGAGCATGGTAGTGTGTCAGTGGAGCTATCCCAGGAGCGTAATCAGGCATGCATCACGGTTCGGGATACCGGGTCGGGTATGTCTGCTGCCTTTATTCGGGAACAACTTTTCAAGCCTTTCCAGACGACTAAGGCGAGCGGAATGGGCATCGGCGCCTACGAGGCACAGCAATATGTGCAGGAACTGGGGGGGAGTTTGACCGTTGTCAGTGACGTGGGCACGGGAACCCGGTTCGATATCCGATTGCCCATTGCAGCGTCCGTCCGGAATGACGGTAACGAAGCGATGGCAAACTAGGAATATGAGCGAGAAACGCAGGACATTGCTGATCGTCGAGGACGATCCCGCACTGCAGAAGCAGATGCGCTGGGCCTTCGACCAGTATGAAACAGTGGTTGCTAACAATCGGGAAGAGGCCATTGCCCAATTGCGGCGGCATGAGCCTGCGGTCGTCACGATGGATCTCGGACTTCCGCCGTTTCCCGATGATGTGACGGAGGGCTTCCGCCTTCTCGGCGAGATTCTGGCATTGGCGCCAGACACCAAGGTCGTCGTCCTGACCGGGCAGCATGATAGGGAAAACGCCGTTCGCGCAGTGGGGATGGGGGCGTATGATTTTTTTGCCAAGCCCTTCGAGCCTGAGCTCCTTTCCTTGACCCTTGACCGGGCGCTGCGGCTCTACGATCTGCAACAAGACAACCGCCGCCTGAAGGTCCAGCAGGGCAGTGCCCTGTCGGGCGTGATCACGCGGGATGGCGGAATGCTCAAGTTGTGTCGGTTGATTGAGCGTGTGGCTTCTGCGAACGTGACAGTGATGCTTCTCGGAGAGAGCGGGACGGGCAAGGAGGTGCTGGCCCGGGGGTTGCATGAGCTGTCGCCACGCCGTAACGAGCGCTTTGTAGCGATCAACTGTGCTGCCATTCCCGAGAATCTTCTGGAGAGTGAGCTGTTCGGCTATGAGAAGGGGGCGTTCACGGGGGCTGTCAAGCAAACGCTTGGCAAGATCGAGGTGGCCAACAAGGGCACGTTGTTTCTTGATGAAATCGGTGATCTTCCGATGCCCCTGCAGGCCAAACTGTTGCGCTTCCTCCAGGAGCGGGTGATCGAACGTATCGGCGGGCGGGACGAGATTCCCGTCGATGTCCGCATCGTCTGCGCCACTCATCAGGATGTGAAGGGGCTTATCCAGGCCGGGCGATTCCGCGAGGATCTCTACTATCGGCTTGCCGAGATCGTGGTGGATATTCCCGCGTTGCGTGATCGCGACGGCGATGCCGTGCTGCTTGCCCATGCTTTCGTGCAGCGCTTTGCCAATGACCATGGGCGTGGCTCCATGTCGCTCACCGATGATGCGGTGCAGAGTATCGAGATGCACCGCTGGCCCGGTAACATCCGCGAGTTGGAGAACGCCATCAAGCGTGCAGTGATCATGGCCGACGGGAACTGCATCACCGCCAATGACATCGGCCTGAATCAGGATGACAGCGATGAGGGATTGCAGGCCCTCAATCTGCGTGAGGTGCGCGAAGAGGCCGAGCGGCGTGCCGTCGTCCGCGTCATGGCCAGGGTGAATGGCAACGTGGCGCGGGCTGCCGAGGTGCTGGGTATCAGCCGCCCCACTCTCTATGATTTGATGAACCGTTTCGGACTCAAGAAAGAAATCTCAACGTGATTCAAGGATCCATGCAGATGCGTTCCCAGACCAAACAAAACCGGGTGCGGAACACCGCCGTCAGCGCCCTCTGTGTACTTCTGCTCGCGGCCTGCGGAGACAGTCCGGAGTCCATGCTTGCATCGGCCAAGGCGTACATGGCCAAGAATGATCGCAACGCGGCTTCGATCCAGTTGAAGAATGCGTTGCAGAAGAATCCGACTTTTGCCGAGGCGCGTTTTCTACTGGGCAAGGTGAATTTCGATCAGGGTGATTATGCCGGCGCCGAGAAAGAGCTTACCCGTGCCCTTGATATGGGTTTTTCACCGGATGAGGTTGTTCCGCTGCTTGCCCAGGCCATGCTTGCCGGTGGTCAAGGGCAGCGCATCATCACCGAATTGGGTAGCAAGGAGCTGAGCCAGTCTGAAGCGAAGGCTTCGCTGATGACGTCCAAGGGTTTTGCCTTGCTTCAACAGGGCAAGCGCATTCCCGCCCAAGAGGAGTTTAACGGGGCCATCAAGGCGTCGGCCGGCTTTCCGCTGGCACGAGTCGGGCTTGCCCGCATGCGTGCCCTTGATCGGGATCTTGATGGCGCGATGGTAGATGTGGATGCGGTGTTGAAGGACTCGCCCAAGTTGCCGGAAGCCCATAGCCTGCGCGGAGATCTGCTGCTGGCCAAGAACCGGACCGACGAAGCCATTACTGCCTATGAAGCGGTGATAGAGGGGAAGCCGACCGAGATTGCTGCCTACCAGAGCGTGATCTCGCTACTGATCCGTGCCAACAAGCTTGAAGCTGCCCAGGCCAAGGTTGGCGCCTTGCGGAAGGCTGTGGGAAATCACCCGCTGGCGATCTACATGCAGGCCTTTCTTGACCTGAAGAACGGCAAGAACAAGGAGGCCTATGAGGGTATTCAGCAGGTGCTGCGAGTTGCCCCCGAGTATGTTCCGGCGTTGCTCCTGGCCGCGTCGCTGCAGTTGCAGCGAAATGATTTTTCCCAGGCGCAGGAAAACCTGACCAAGGTGCTCGATAAGGTGCCAGGCCATCTGTATGCGCGGCGTCTGCTGGTGTCCGCCTATCTGGGGATGCGTGAGCCGGGCAAGGCTCTCGAGTTGCTCCAGCCTCTGACAAAGGACAATTCCGAGGACGTCGCGGTGCTGAATCTTGCGGGGCAGGTGTACGCCATGAATGGTGATTTCACCCGTTCGGAGGAGTACTTCGCGCGCGCGGCCAAGGCTGACCCCAACAACGCCCAATTCCGGACTCGGCTCGGTGTGTCGCGACTCGCCGGCGGCGAAACAGAGCGCGCCTTCCAGGATCTTGAGGCTGCTTCCGCACTGGACGCTGAGAACATCCAGGCCGACGTCACCCTGATCATGGCGCACCTGCGGCGCAATGAGACTGCCAAGGCCATGGCTGCGGTTCAGACGCTCGAGAAGAAGAAGCCCAATGACCCCGTCACCCACAACATGAAGGGTGGCGTTCTACTGGTACTCAAGGACAGTGCCGGCGCGCGAAAGGCCTTCGAGAAGGCTCTGGAGCTGAAATCGGACTTCCTGCCGGCGCTGAGCAATCTGGCCCGCCTTGACATCCAGGACAAGCAGCTCGATGTGGCCCGCAAACGCTACGAAGGCTTCCTGTCCAAGAATCCTAGCCATGCGCAGGCCTACCTGCAGTACGCCGAGTTCATGGCGATGACGGGAGCGCAGGCCAAGGACGTGCAGACGGTCCTCGAGAAGGGCCTGGCGGCCAGTCCCACTTCGCTTCCCGTACGTCTGGCTCTGGTGCGCTTGCTTGTCCAGTCGGGCGATGTGAAGCGTGCTTTGAGTCTTTCCCAGGAGGCTGCTGCAACGGCTCCGGATGAGCCTGCGGTGCTTGATCTTCTCGGTCGCTCCCAGGTCGCTGCAGGTGAAACGCAGCAAGCTCTTGCGACCTATAACAAGCTCGTTGCGCGTGTCCCCTCATCGCCCATTCCGCTCATCGCCATTGCTGACCTGATGATGAGTTCGAAGGACACCGCAGGGGCGGAGCAGAACCTTCGCAAGGCACTGGCGATCAAGCCCGACTCGCTGGAGGCGCAGCAGCGTCTGGTCGCCGTCCTTCTGAACGACAAGCGGGGTGACGCGGCAATTGCGATTGCGAAAGACGTCCAAAGCCAGCGCAAGGACTTGGCCATCGGTTACGTTCTTGAAGCCGAGAGTCTGCTTGCGATCGACAAACGCGCAGAGGCTGTCAAGCTTTATGAGGAAGCCTACAAGCGTGAGAAGAGCGCTGCTTCGATCATTCGCCTGCATAACGCCCATCTCATGGCCAACCAGTCTTCTGAGGCTGCGAAGCTGGCGGCTGACTGGATCAAGGCGAATCCCAAGGATCTCACGGTCCGGACCTACCTTGCCGAGCGCAGTCTTGCTGAGCAGAAGTACGATCAGGCCGTTCATCAATACCGTCAGATGCAAGAGATCGCGCCGAAGAACCCGATGGTGTTGAACAACCTTGCCTGGGCATTGGGCAAGCTCAATGACAAGAGCGCTGTAGGTGTTGCCCAGCAGGCATTGGCATTGGCGCCAAATAGCCCGGTGATACTCGATACCCTCGGGGTTCTACAGCTTGAAAATGGTGAGAAGGCCAAGGGCCTGGAGAACCTTCGCAAGGCAGTGAGCCTTGGCCCCAGACTTCCGCAGCTACGGTTGAGCCTAGCGAAGGCCCTGGCGGCGAATGGTGACAAGGATGGGGCACGCAAGGAACTGGACGAGGCTCTGAAGAATGCTCCGGAGAAGGCGCCGATCCGCAACGAAATCGACAAGCTCCGCGCCTCACTTTGATTTTATGCATTTCCAACTTGGACTCTTTTCAGGATTGATCCCATGAGTACCGTTGCAGTTATCGGCCTTGGCTACGTTGGCCTGCCCCTCGCTGTCGAGTTCGGCAAGAAGATGAAGACCGTCGGTTTCGACCTGTCGGCTGAAAAGGTTGCGGCCTACGGCCGTTTCGTCGACCCCACCGGCGAAGTCAGTACGGAGGACTTGAAGGCTGCCACTCACCTGACCTGCAGCACTGATCCGACGATCATCGGCGAAGCCGATTTCATCATCGTCGCCGTGCCGACCCCGGTGGACGAGGCCCACCAGCCGGACTTCACCCCCCTGGTGAAGTCCTCCGAGAGCGTCGGCAAGCACATGAAGCGCGGCGCCATCGTGGTGTACGAATCCACCGTCTATCCCGGTGCAACCGAAGAGGTGTGCATCCCCATCCTCGAGAAGTTCTCCGGCATGAAGTGGAAGCAGGACTTCAACGTGGGCTACTCCCCCGAGCGGATCAACCCGGGCGACAAGGAGCGCACCGTCACCAAGATCATGAAGGTGGTCTCCGGCGACACCCCCGAGACCCTCAAGACGGTCGAGGAGGTGTACGGTGCAGTGATCACCGCGGGCGTCTACCCGGCCAGCTCCATCAAGGTGGCCGAGGCCGCCAAGGTGATCGAGAACACCCAGCGCGATCTCAACATCGCCCTGATGAACGAACTCTCGGTGATCTTCCACAAGATCGGTATCGACACCCTGGAAGTGCTCAAGGCGGCCGGCACCAAGTGGAATTTCCTGCCCTTCCGTCCGGGTTTGGTCGGCGGTCACTGCATCGGCGTCGATCCCTACTATCTCACCCACAAGGCCGACATGCTGGGCTACCACCCGCAGGTCATTCTGGCCGGCCGTCGCATCAACGACAGCATGGGCAAGTACGTGGCCGAGCAGACCGTGAAGGAGATGATCAGCGCCGGTCACAATATCAAGGGCGCGGATGTGATCGTCCTCGGTCTCACCTTCAAGGAGAACTGCCCTGACCTGCGCAACAGCAAGGTCATCGACGTGATCCGCGAACTGCAGAGTTTCGGTTGCAACGTGTTGGTGCACGACCCGGTCGCCGAGTCTACCGAAGCCGAGCACGAGTACGGTGTGAGCCTTACGGCCTGGAGCGATCTGCCCCGCGCTTCCGCCATTGTGGCTGCGGTGGCGCACCACGAATATGCCGAGCTGGGCGTGGCGCAGTTGTGCGAGAAGCTGGTGCCCAATGGCGTGTTCACCGATGTGAAGAGCTTCTATGACCCGGCTGCACTCGAAGCTGCCGGCGCAAAGGTGTGGCGACTTTGATTTCCGGGTTCCGGGGGGCGCTCGCGTTCCTGCCTGCCCGGAGAGTCGGGCCGGTTCTTCTGGCAGGGTTTGCCCTGACAGCGGGATCGGCCGGCGCCGTCGCGCCAAATTCCCTATCGGGCGACCTAGAAGGGCTCGTCCAGCAGGCCGTCGCCTTCGAGCACGGGGAGGGGGTTCCCCGCGATCCTTCCCAGGCTGCTGACCTCTATTGCGAGGCGGCACGTGCAGGCAGTGCGGAGGCGATGTACAGCCTTGGCTGGATGTATGCCAACGGCCGCGGCGTCGCGCGTGACGATGCTTACGCAGCGACGCTTTTCGAAATGGCCCTGGCCAAGGGGCATGTCGGCGCAGAGAAGGCACGCAGTGCCGTGGGCGAGTACACCGGAGTGGTGCCGGACTGTCTGCTACCCCGTGCGGCAGACCGTGGTTTTGCGGCAAGGGATAGCTGGGACACGCGGAAGTATCTTGCCTCTCTTCCGGAGCACAAGAAGAAGGTCGTGGAGATGATCACTACCCTGGCGCCCCGTTTTTCGATTGAGCCCAGGTTGGCACTTGCGATTGCAACCACTGAATCCAACTTTGATCCCGGCGCCACCTCGCCCAAGAATGCCATGGGTGTCATGCAGCTGATTCCCGAGACGGCCAGTCGCTTCAATGTCAAGGACAGCTACGATCCGGTTCAGAACATTAAGGGTGGACTGGCCTATCTGCGCTGGCTGCTTGCCTATTATCAGGGCAACGTTGCGCTTGCGGTGGCGGGTTACAACGCAGGTGAAGGTGCCGTGGATCGCTATCGCGGGGTTCCCCCTTACAAGGAGACGCAGAACTACGTGCGGCGGATCCTTGCCTTCTTCCAGCGCAATGATCATCCCTTCGATGCCCGCGTGGTGGCTGCCTCGCCCGCCTTGCAGGCGCTCAAGGCAGCAGGGCAGTGACCACCTCCGTTGGGATCAAAGGTGTTCGTCTTCGGGTTCTTGGGGGCTGTCTTGCATGGCTTCTTCCGGTATCCGCAATGGCCGATCTCCCGGATACGGTCGCACAGGTCAAGCGGTCCGTCGTTGCCGTGGGCACCTTCATGCCTTCCCGAAACCCCCAGTTCCGCTTTCTGGGCACGGGATTTGTCGTGGGTGACGGCAAGCAGGTGGCGACCAACGCCCATGTGATCGCGGCTGCGCCGGACAGCCGCAGTTCGGACGAGCGTCTGGTCGTTGCCCAGCAGTCAAGTTCGGGCAGGGCGAGCGTGCGTCCGGTGGAGCGCGATGAGCGTGACCCGGATCATGATCTGGCCGTGCTGTGGATTGGCGGCGCGCCGATGACACCCTTGCGGCTGGGGGATTCCAATGCGGCACGTGACGGACAGGATGTGGCCCTGACGGGCTTTCCGCTGGGTGCGAGCATGGGCATCGTGCCGGTGACTCATCGGGGCATCATTGCCGCCATCACACCGGTGGGGCAACCCCTGCCGTCGGCCAGCCAGCTTGATTCCAGTGTAGTGCGGCGCCTATCGGTGGGGCGCTACCCGGTGTTTCAGCTGGACATCGTGTCCTATCCGGGCAACAGCGGCAGTCCACTGTATGACGTGAACAGCGGCGAGGTGCTCGGTGTCCTCAACATGGTCTTCATCAAGGGAATGAGGGAGAACGCCATTTCCAGCCCCTCCGGCATTTCCTACGCCATCCCCGTTTCCCACCTGAAAGCACTGCTGGCCCGTTGAGGCGCCGATGCGACCCTTCCCCAAGGGGAAAGGCCGCCTGGCGGTGTCGGCGTCAGCCCAGTTCGTCCATCGGCACGCAGGAGCAGAACAGGTTGCGGTCGCCGTAGACGTCGTCGATACGGTTTACGCTGGGCCAGAACTTGTTGTCGCCGACCCATGTCAGGGGGAAGGCGGCTTCCTGGCGGGAGTAGGGGCGGTCCCAGTCGCCCAAGAGGTCGGCCTGGGTGTGGGGCGCGTTCTTCAGCGGGTTGTTGTCGCCGGGAATGCGGCCTTCTTCGATGGCGCGGATTTCGTTGCGGATGCTCACCATGGCGGCGATGAAGCGATCCAGCTCGCCCTTGTCTTCCGATTCGGTCGGCTCGACCATGATGGTGCCGGCTACCGGGAAGGACATGGTAGGGGCGTGGAAGCCGTAGTCCATCAGGCGCTTGGCGACATCTACCTCGGAGATGCCGGTGGCCGCCTTGATGGGGCGGATGTCGAGGATGCACTCGTGGGCGACACGGCCCTGGCTGCCGGTGTAGAGCACCGGGTAGTGCGCCTTGAGCTGGCTGGCCACGTAGTTGGCATTGAGGATGGCGACTTCGGTGGCGCGCTTCAGGCCGCGGCCGCCCATCATGGTGATGTACATCCAGGAGATCGGTAGGATGCTGGCGGACCCGAACTGCGCTGCAGAGACGGCGCCCTGGCCGGCGTTGGGGCGATCCTCGCTACCGGTCGCAGCGACCGCGTGATCGGCCATGAAGGGTGCTAGATGGGCCTTCAGACCGATGGGGCCCATGCCCGGGCCACCGCCGCCGTGGGGAATGCAGAAGGTCTTGTGCAGGTTCATGTGGCTCACGTCGGCGCCGATGGTGGCGGGGGAGGTGAGACCGACCTGGGCGTTCATGTTGGCCCCATCCATGTACACCTGGCCGCCATACTGATGCACCGTGGCGCAGATCTCGCGGATGGCTTCCTCGAACACGCCGTGGGTGGACGGGTAGGTGATCATCAGGGCGGCGAGCCTGTCGGCGTGCTGTTCGGCCTTGGCCTTGAGGTCGGTCAGATCCACGTTGCCGTTGTCGTCGCAATCGACCACCACCACCTCCATGCCGCACATCTGGGCGGTGGCCGGGTTGGTGCCGTGGGCGGACCTGGGAATCAGGCAGACCTGGCGGTGATGGTCGCCGCGGGCGGCGTGGTAGCGCAGGATTGCCACCAGGCCGGCGTACTCGCCCTGGGCGCCCGAGTTGGGTTGCATGCAGATGGCGTCAAAACCGGTGATCTCGCGGAGCTGGGCGGCGAGGCCTTCGATCATCTCCAGGTAGCCGGTGGTCTGGTCGGCCGGTGCAAAGGGGTGGATGTCGGCAAACTCGGGCCAGGTGACCGGAATCATCTCGCTGGTGGCGTTGAGCTTCATGGTGCACGAGCCCAGGGAGATCATCGAGTGATCCAGCGCCAGATCGCGGTTCTGCAGGCGCTTGAGGTAGCGCAGCATCTCGTGTTCGGTGTGGTGGGTGTTGAACACCGGGTGCGACAGGATCGCGTCGTCACGCAGCAGGGCTTCCGGCAGGTTGCCGCCGCGGGCAGCAACGCTGGCGTCCAGTGCTGCGACATCCGCTGTGGCCCCAAAAAAGGACAGCAGGGCGGCGATGTCGGTGGCGGTGGTCTTCTCGTCGACGGAGATGCCGAGGCCCTTGCCATCCACGTGGCGCAGGTTGTAGCCGGCGGCCTGGGCGGCGGCGTAGATATCAGACGTGCGCGCTCCGGTGCTGACCTGCAGGGTGTCGAAGAACACCTCGGAGGCCATCTCGAAGCCGGCCTGCTTGAGCCCTTCGGCCAGGGTGGCGGCCAGGCGGTGGATGCGTGCGGCGATGGTACGCAGGCCTTCCGGGCCGTGATACACGGCGTACATGCCGGCCATGTTGGCCAGCAGCACCTGGGAGGTACAGATGTTGGAGTTGGCCTTCTCGCGGCGGATGTGCTGCTCGCGGGTCTGCAGGCTCATGCGCAGGGCGGTCTTGCCGCGGGCATCCTTCGACACGCCGATGATGCGGCCCGGCATGGAGCGCACGTGGGCTTCGCGGGTGGCGAAGAAGGCGGCGTGGGGGCCGCCGAAACCCAGCGGAACGCCGAAGCGCTGGGCTGAGCCCAGGGCGATGTCGGCGCCGAGGGCGCCCGGCGACTTGAGCAGGACCAGCGCCAGCAGGTCGGAAGCGACGGCCACCACCGCGCCCTTGGCCTTGAGGCCGCTGATGGCGTCGGAGATGTCGGCCACCTCGCCGCGCTCGTTGGGGTACTGGAGCAGGGCGCCGAAAACGTCATGATGGGCCGCTTCGGCGGCCGGACCGACGATCAGCTCGAAGCCGAAGTAGCCGGCACGGGTGCGCACCACGTCGAGGGTCTGGGGGAAGACGCCTTCGTCCACGAAGAAGCCCTGGCCCTTGACCTTGGAGATGCGCCTGGCCATGGCCATGGCCTCGGCTGCGGCGGTGGCCTCGTCGAGCAGGGAGGCGTTGGCCAGTTCCAGCCCGGTCAGATCGATGACCATCTGCTGGAAGTTGAGCAGCGCCTCCAGACGGCCTTGGGCGATCTCGGCCTGGTAGGGCGTGTAGGCGGTGTACCAGCCAGGGTTCTCCATCACGTTGCGCAGGATGACCTTGGGTGTGATGGTGTCGTAGTAGCCCATGCCGATGAGGGACTTCTTGAGCACGTTCTTGCCGGCGATGGCCTTGAGCCGGGCCAGGGCCACGTGCTCGGCTGTCGGCTCGCCCAGGGCCAGCTCGGTGGGCAGACGGATGCCGGTCGGTACCGTCTGCTGGATCAGCGTGTCCAGGGCGTCGACGCCAACGGCGGCGAGCATGCCGGGCAGCTCGCTGGAACAGGGGCCGATGTGGCGGCGGATGAAGTCATCGCCCTGTTCTAGCGTGGCGAGCGGGGCGGAGAGAAGGGTCTTCGACATGGGAGAACTCGGTTGGGTGACAGTGACAGCAGGGCAGGGCGCGCCGGCCTGGCGCGCCCGCGGTCAGGCAATCGGGGTTCAGCCGATGGTGGCTTCGTAGCCGGCTGCATCCAGCAGGCCTTCCACCTCGGCGGGGTTGGCCGGCTTGATCTTGAACAGCCAGGCGGCGTAAGCGTCGGTATTGACCGACTCGGGGGCGTCGATGGCGGCCTGATTGGCTTCCAGGATCTCGCCGGCCACCGGTGCGTAGATGTCGGAGGCAGCCTTCACGGATTCGATCACGGCGATGGCTTCTTCCTTGGCCACGCTGCGGCCGGCCTCCGGCAGCTCGAGGAAGACCACGTCGCCGAGGGCTTCCTGGGCGTGGTCGGTGATGCCGATGGTGAGGGTGCCGTCAGCTTCGACGCGAACCCATTCGTGGGAGGCGGTGTAACGCAGTTCGGTGGGGGTGCTCATGTCGTGTCCTTGTTCAAGTCGGATGAAAGGGGTTGGATTGGATTTCTGACCAGTCAGACCAGAGCCTTGCCGTTGCGGACGAAGGGGGCCTTGACGACGCGGGCCTTCAGGCGCTTGCCGCGGATGTCCACTTCGACCGCATCGCCGGCCGCGACGCCGAGGGGCAGGCGGGCCAGGGCGATGGACTTCTCAAGGGTCGGGGAAAAGCTGCCGCTGCTGGTCTCGCCTTCACCCAGGGCGGTGAATACCTTCTGGTGCGAGCGCAGGATGCCCCTATCTTCCAGGATCAGGCCGAGGGCCTGTTGGCGTGCGCCGTTGGCGACGAGGGCGGCCTTGCCGACAAAATCGCGGTTTTCGTCCTTGAAGTCCACCGTCCAGGCCAGCCCGGCATCGAGCGGGGAGACGGTTTCGTCCATATCATTGCCGTAAAGCGCCATGCCGGCTTCCAGGCGCAGGGTGTCGCGGGCACCGAGTCCGCAGGGCTTCACGCCGGCAGCAGTCAGCGCGGCCCAGGTGCCGGCGGCCTTGTCCGCTGGCAGCGTGAGCTCGAAGCCGTCTTCGCCGGTGTAGCCCGTGCGGGCAATGAAGATGTCGCCGAAAGTGGCGGCCTGGAAGACCTTGAGTGCGGTGGATGCGGCTTCGGCGCCGGGGATGGCGGCCCAGGTCTTGGCGCGGGCGTTGGGCCCCTGGACGGCGATCATGGCCAGATCACGGCGCACGCTGAGCGTGGCGGCCGCGCCGGTGGCAGCCAGGCGCTGCTGCATCCAGGCGACATCCTTGTCGGCGGTGCCGGCGTTGACGACGATGCGGTATGAGGTGTCGGAGAGGAAATAGACGATCAGGTCGTCAATCACGCCGCCCTGCTCATTGAGCATGCAGGCATAAAGGGCCTTGCCGGGTTCGACGAGCTTGGCCACGTCATTGGCGATCAGGCCGCGCAGGAAGGCCTTCGCGTCGGCGCCCTCCAGGTCCAGGGCCAGCATGTGGGAGACGTCGAACATGCCCGCGTCGCGGCGTACGGCGTGGTGTTCCTCGATCTGGGAGCCGTAATTGACCGGCATGTCCCAGCCGGCGAAGTCGACCATGCGGGCGCCGGCAGCGACGTGGGTGGCGTGAAGGGGGGTGTGTTGGGTCATGGGGCTCTCCGGTGCAATCGTTACAGTGTAGAAAAGCAATGGGGCCGAAGCGACGTGAAAGTCGCTTCGGCCCCATCTGTCCTTTGTACCTGAGAGATTGCAGCGGTGCATGGACCGGCCTGCGTGCCCCTTCGGTGGATGCGGCCAACGCGCGGTGGGCGGGCAGCATCGCTCTCCAGATTGTTGTTTCGTCGGCGGTCCTTTTGCCTGAGCGGTTCCGGGGGTTGCGCCTTCGGCGGCTCGCGGATGACCCACGCGAACTCTCTCCCACACGACGGGGCGCACCTTACCATCGCAGGCGGAGCGGGACAAGGGTCTGTTACACTTGACGGGATGACGCCTTCCCGAAGCCGTTTCCTGTCAGTCCGCGGTTTGCGCTATCACCTGCGTGAGTGGGGTGAGCCCGGGGCGCCAATGGTTTTCATGTTGCATGGCTGGATGGATGTCTCGGCGTCCTTTCAGTTCATCGTGGATGAGCTTGGGAGCGGCTGGCACGTGATTGCGCCGGATTGGCGCGGCTTCGGAAGAACGGAGTGGCGTGGGGATGCTTACTGGTTTCCGGATTATCTCGGGGATCTGGACGCGATCCTGACGGCTTGTTCGCCCGGGCAGCCCGTCAATCTGGTCGGACACAGCCTGGGTGGGAATGTGGCCTGCGTGTATGCAGGGGTTCGCCCGGTCCGGGTTCGGCGGCTGGTTGCCCTGGATGCCTTCGGGTTGGCTGATACGGTGCCTGAGCAGGCGCCGGGTCGCCTGGAGAAATGGTTGAGTGATCTGGCCGTGCCGGCCGCCTTTCGCCGCTACCCGGATCTGGAAGCACTGGCGGGCCGCCTGCAGCTTGATAACCCGCGGCTGTCTGTTGAGAAGGCACGTTTTCTTGCCACACATCTCGGTGAGGCTGATGCCGGGGGGGAGATCCGCATGGCGGGTGATCCCGCACACAAGCGGGTCAATCCGATACTCTATCGGCGAGCCGAGGCACTGGCCTGCTGGCGCAGGGTGAGTGCTCCAACGCTCTGGGTCGAACCCGACATGCCGGCGTTGCGGCACCGGCTCGGCGTGGACGATGATGCGCATGCGGAAGCCCGGGCCGCCTTCCGGGATTTTCGCGAGATCCGAGTGCCGGACAGCGGGCACAACCTGCACCATGACCAGCCGGGAGAGGTGGCCCGGATCATCGAGACTTTCCTGCGGTCCAAGGAATCATGAACGCTCTCAACGCCGATCTGCATTGCCACTCCACGGCTTCCGACGGAACGCTGCCGCCCGGTGACGTGGTTCGCCGGGCCCACGCCAATGGGGTCGATCTGCTCGCCTTGACCGATCACGACGAGTTGCTGGGACTGCCCGAAGCAATGACGGTCGCCGAGGGCTTGGGGCTGCGCTTCGTGCCCGGGGTGGAGATTTCCGTCTCCTGGCTTGATCAGACCCTGCATGTGGTGGGGCTCGGCATCGACCCCACCAATGAGGCACTCATCGCGGGGCTTGCCCAGGTCAGAAGCGGGCGGGACGGGCGGGCGGGGCGTATTGCCGCTGAGCTTGAGCGTATCGGCATTCATGGTGCCCTTGACGGTGCGCTACGTTACGCGGGCAATCCTGCACTGGTCAGCCGGGCCCATTTCGCCCGCTATCTGGTTGAGATCGGGATCGCAAAAAACGTCCACGACGTATTCCTGCACTATCTTGCCCGTGGCAAACCGGGCTATGTGGAACATGTTTGGGCGACCCTCGAGGAAGCAATGGGGTGGATCAAGGGGGCAGGGGGGCTGGCTGTGGTCGCCCATCCCGGTCGCTACCGCCTCAGTCACGCCGAGATGGAGATCCTGTTTGAACGTTTCAAGGATCTCGGTGGCGACGCCATCGAGGTCTCGTGCGGGGCGCATGATGGCGGCCAGGTGCTGGCTTTCGCGAGGATGGTTCGCAAATTCGGCCTGATGGCCTCGCGTGCCTCCGATTTCCATGGCCCGGAGGATAGTCCCATCGATCTGGGGCGCGCCCCCCCGCTGCCTCCGGATCTCACTCCGGTGTGGACACGCTTGATGTGACACATCCTTCCTGTTGTTGATTCCTGAATCATGGCCCAGTTCTTTACGCTCCATGCGGAGCAGCCCCAGGCCCGCCTCATCAAGCAGGCGGCGCAGATCATGCGCGAGGGAGGTCTGGTGGCCTTTCCCACCGACTCCGCCTACGCCCTTGGAGGGCATACGGGTGACAGTCCCCTCCTGACCCGCATCCGCCGCATCCGTGCCGTGGATGAGCGCCATCATTTCACGCTACTGTGTCGTGACCTGTCCGAAATCGCTACTTACGCCCGGGTAGACAACAGCCAGTACCGCCTGCTGAAGGCCACCACGCCGGGGCCCTACACCTTCATTCTGGAGGGCACCAAGGAGCTGCCGCGGCGCGTGCTGCACCCGAAGCGCAAGTCCATTGGTTTGCGGATCCCCGATCATCCGGTGGTGTCCGCCCTGCTCGAAGAACTCGGCGAGCCCCTGCTCAGTTCGACCTTGCTGCTGCCCGGTGACGAGTTTCCCCTTACGGATCCTGACGAAATTCGTGACCGGCTTGAAAAGGAAGTGGATCTTGTCATCGAGGCGGGCCCGTGCCGCGGTGAGGCGACCACGGTCATCGATCTGACCAGCGGAATTCCCGTTCTGGTGCGGGAAGGGCGGGGTAGCCTTGCTCCGTTTGGTCTGTGATCTGCTTTTCGCCAGGGGGGTGTGGGCCCCAGTCTGTTAGAATCGCGGCCCTTCGGCTTTGTCATCCATGCAAGAACTCATCTCGACCCTGACCATCTGGGCACTGCCCGTGCTGTTCGCCATCACGCTCCACGAGGCGGCGCATGGCTATGCGGCACGCCATTTCGGCGATTCGACCGCTGAGCGGGCGGGGCGAATCAGTCTGAATCCGCTTCGTCATATCGATCCCATGGGGACCGTTGTCGTGCCGGCGCTGATTGTTGCAGTAAGCACGCTCTCCGGTGGTTCGCCGATGCTGTTCGGCTGGGCCAAGCCGGTGCCGGTGGATTTCGGCCGCCTGCGGCACCCCAAGGCTGACATGCTTTGGGTGGCTGCTGCCGGGCCGTTCGCCAATCTTGTCATGGCCCTCTGCTGGGCGATGCTGTTTCGCTTTGCAATCATGTCGCCCGAGAACGTTTACGCCTTGCCGATGGCGAAAATGGCGGATGCCGGGATGCAGATCAATGCAGTGTTGATGCTCCTGAACCTCTTGCCCATTCCGCCCCTCGATGGCGGGCGGATCGCGGTCAGTCTTCTTCCGGCCGGGCCGGCCTACACCTTTTCGCGACTTGAGCCCTACGGCTTTCCGATTCTGCTGGTCTTGCTGTTCACCGGTATCCTTGGCGACATTCTTGGGCCGCTGGTGGCCATTTTCCGTTTTGCACTTGCAACCGTTATTGGACTTTGATCATTCATGTTCGCTGAACGCGTCCTCTCCGGCATGCGTCCCACGGGGCGCCTCCACCTCGGCCACTATCACGGTGTACTCAAGAACTGGGTCAAGCTGCAGGCGGAGTATCCCTGTCTGTTCTTTGCGGCTGACTGGCACGCCCTGACGACCGACTACGACAACCCCCGAGGGATCGAGGCCAGCGTCTGGGAGATGATCGTCGACTGGCTTGCCGCGGGCGTCGATCCTTCCCAGGCGACCATCTTCATCCAGTCCCGCGTGCCGGAGCATGCCGAGCTGCACTTGCTCATGTCCATGATGACGCCCCAGGGCTGGCTGGAGCGGGTGCCGACCTACAAGGATCAGCAGGAAAAGCTGACCCACAAGGATCTGACCACTTATGGTTTCCTGGGCTACCCGCTGCTGATGAGTGCCGACATCCTGATCTACCGCGCCGACAAGGTGCCGGTGGGGGAGGATCAACTGCCCCACGTGGAGTTCACCCGCGAACTGGCCCGCCGTTTCAACCACATGTATGGCCGTGAGCCCGGTTTCGAGGAGAAGGCCCGGGAGGCGATCAAGAAGCTTGGCTCCAAGCGCGCCAGGCTTTACGAGGAATTCCGCACCCGATTCCAGCAGAACGGTGACGAGGAGGGGCTGGCCCTCGGCAAGGCCCTGCTCGAGGAGGCCCAGAGCCTCTCCCTTGGCGACCGGGAGCGTCTCTATGGCTACCTCGAAGGCAGTGGCAAGGTGATTCTCGTCGAGCCTGGTGCCTTGCTGACGGAGGCGTCGCGCATGCCCGGTCTGGACGGTCAGAAGATGTCCAAGTCCTACGGCAACACGATCTTCCTGCGTGAAGAGGCGGAGCCGCTGACCAAGAAGATCCGCACCATGCAGACCGATCCCGCACGGGTGCGGCGCACGGACGCGGGAGATCCGGAGAAGTGCCCGGTGTGGCAGTTCCACGTGATCTACTCCGACGACAGCACGCGGCAGTGGGTCACCGAGGGCTGCAAGAGCGCCGGCATCGGCTGTATCGAGTGCAAGCAGCCGGTCATTGATGCCGTGTTGAAAGAGCAGGATGGCATGCGGGAGCGGGCCCAGCCCTATCTCGACGACCCCTCTCTGGTGCGCAGTATCGTTGCCGATGGTTGCGACCGGGCTCGAAAGCTGGCCCAGGAGACCATGCGCGAGGTACGGGACGCCATGGGTCTGAGCTATAGCTGATGACGGGCGGGGTGGTGTTTCGTGGATTTTTGCCTTGGAAGCATGCCCCTCGCGTGTTAGCCTGCGCTGAATAGGAAGGGCGGTGGCCGTGATGACTGCTGACCTTGATCTGGCCCCCCTGGCCGATCCGCTGGATGCCATCATCGGCAGAATGTATGGGCAGCCGATTTTTGATCTGCCCAAGGATCTTTACATTCCGCCCGATGCGATGGAGGTCATTCTCGAGGCCTTCGAGGGCCCGCTTGATCTGCTGTTGTATCTGATACGCAAGGCAAATATCAACGTACTCGATATTCCGATGGCGCCGTTGACGGCCCAGTATTTGGAGTACGTCGAGGCCATGCGCAAGCACAACCTGGAACTGGCCGCGGATTATCTTCTGATGGCGGCGACCTTGCTGGAAATCAAGTCGCGCCTGTTGCTGCCGCGACCGCCCCGGCCGGAGGAAGACGAAGAGCCAGATCCGCGGGCGGAACTTGTGCGTCGCTTGCTTGAGTATGAGCAGGTGAAGCTGGCGTCGATGCGCCTGGATGCCTTGCCGCGTGTGGAGCGGGATTTTGAATGGGTTGGGGTGTTTGTAGCAGAGAAGGTGGTGGAGCGCCTCCCCGAGGTCAGCCTGCATGATCTGCAGGTGGCCTGGTTGAAGATTGCCCGTCAGGCGCGTCTGAAGCGGCATCATACGATTCAACGGGAAGAGATGTCCGTGCGTGAGCACATGACCCTGATTCTCCGGCGGCTTCGTGATGACAGCTTTGTCGTTTTCGAGTCGCTCTTTGACCCGAAGCTCGGTGTTGCCAGCCTTGTGGTGAGTTTTCTTGCGACCCTCGAACTGGTCAAGGAAAGGCTGGTTGTGGTAACCCAGAATGAGGCCTTTGCGCCGATCTATGTGAAGCGTGCCGACAGTGCAACCGGAGACGCCTGAAGAATTAAAGCGGGTGCTGGAAACGGCCCTGCTGGCTGCTGCTGCGCCGGTTCCGGTGGGTGATCTGCGCCGCTTGTTCGAGGAGGATCCCGGTGGTGATCTGGTGCGGCGCCTGCTCGTCGAGCTTGCCGAGGACTGGCAGGGGCGCGGTGTTGAGCTGGTGCAGACGGCCGGCGGATGGCGCTTTCAGACCCGCCTGGAGTATCAGGTCTATCTGGACCGACTCAAGCAGGAGCGTCCGCCCAGATACTCCCGGGCTGTTCTGGAGACCCTCGCGATCATTGCTTATCGCCAGCCGGTGACCCGCGGCGACATCGAAGACATTCGCGGTGTGGTGGTTTCCAGCAACGTATTGAAGACCCTCGAATCGAGAGGGTGGGTGGATGTGGTGGGTCATCGGGATACGCCCGGGAGACCCGGCCTGTATGCCACAACCCGAAAATTCCTGGAGGATCTTGGTCTGCGCAGCCTGACCGAGTTGCCTCCGCTGACTGAAATCGAAAGGATCATGGATCTTGTCGACCTCCCAAAAACCGAAGAACCGGCCGTTTAAGGCCAAGTCAGCCAAGCCCGGACAGGAGTCTGGTCGCCAGGGTCCGCCGGTGGACCAGGGGGGCGGGCGCCGCGGGCGTGGCCGTCCTGATGCGGAGGGTAACCGTGGCGGGCGTCCGCCTCGTGGCGAGGATGAAGGGCGGCAGCCAAAGAGCAATGCGTCGGCTATCGGGCTCAGCGATCTTGCCCCCGGGCGGGGCAACTGGCGGGCCAAGCGTCAGGCGGCGGCCATTGCCGGTGGTGCGAGTCCTTATCCTCTCGCCAGCAGCGAGCTCTTGCCGGCGGTTGAAGGCGAGCGTCGACGCAAGCCCGAAGACTCGACCTACACGGAGCCCCAGCGTCTGCACAAGGTGCTTGCCGCGGCGGGTATCGGCTCCCGGCGGGAGATTGAAGAATGGATCGTTGCGGGGCGCATTTCCGTCAACGGCGAACCGGCAGATGTCGGACAGAAGGTGGGTCCGGGTGATCGCGTCAGGGTCAATGGCAAGCTGATGCCCATCCGCTTCGCCGTGCGGATTCCTCGTGTTGTGCTTTATCACAAACCCGAAGGCGAGATTGTTTCCCGCGATGACCCGGAGGGCCGGCCCACGGTTTTTGACCGGCTGCCGAACCTTCGCAAGGGGCGCTGGATTGCCGTTGGTCGCCTGGACTTCAATACCTCCGGCCTGCTGTTGTTCGTCAATGACGGTGATTTGGCCAACAAGCTGATGCACCCTCGCTACGAACTGGACCGCGAATATGCGGTGCGGATCCTTGGGGAGCTTGATGAGGCGCAAAGAGATGTGCTGTTGAAGGGGATTGAGCTTGAGGATGGGATTGCCCGATTCAATACCCTTCTGGACGGCGGTGGGGAGGGGGCCAACCATTGGTATCGGGTGACGCTTTCCGAGGGGCGGAACCGTGAGGTACGCCGGATGTTCGAGGCCTTGGGGTTGACGGTCAGCCGTCTGATGCGGGTTCGCTACGGCCCTGTGGTTCTGCCCTCGCGGCTCAAGCGGGGAATGTGGGAGGACATGCCGGTTGAGCAGGTGTGCGCGCTGGCTGGGCTTCCCAAGCCCGATACGGCGGGCGGCAAGGGCAAGCGGACTGCGCCCCAGCCTCGCCGCACGCAGCCGCAAGCCCGTTGATATAGGGTCAAAATTGCGCCCGCCCTGGCGGGCTGCTATAATCTTTGTGTTTTATCGGTTCGAAAGAGCCGATCGGCCCTGAAGAGGGCCGACATCCGGTCGAATTTAAACAGGGATGGGCGTTTCGCCCATTTTTCATTTGTGGGCCAGGAAATGGAGCTGCAGAAACTGATCGAACAGACTGCGGAAGGTCTCGGCTACGAACTCGTAGATTTCGAAACCTCGCCCCGCGGCAGGCTCATGCGGATCTTCATCGATTCGCCCAACGGTATCACCGTTGATGATTGCGCCATGGTGAGCAATCAGTTGGTGCGGGTCTTCGAAGTTGAGAATGTTGATTACGATCGCCTTGAGGTGTCTTCTCCGGGGCTTGATCGTGCGCTCAAGAAACCCGCTGATTTCGAGCGCTTTGCCGGTCAGGACGTGCAGGTTCGTCTCTCCATGCCGGTCGCGAATCAGCGCAATTTTGCCGGGGTGCTGCAAGGTCTCAAGGACGGTGTGGTGACCTTGGAGACGGAAAAGGGATCGATGGAGATCCCGTTTGAAGATATCGAGAAGGCCCGCCTGGTTCCCAGGTTTTAAGGGATTTGGAGGTTTGCAGGTATGAGCCGCGAAATTTTGCTGTTGGTCGATGCGCTGGCGCGCGAGAAGAATGTTTCCAAGGAAATCGTTTTCTCCGCGCTGGAGTCCGCTCTCGCTCAGGCGACCAAGAAACGCATCAATGACGAAGCCGATGTGCGCGTCTCCATCAATCGGGAAACCGGCGACTACGAGTCCTTCCGGCGTTGGCAGGTGCTGCCTGATCCGGAGGTGGAGAATGACGAGGCCCAGATGGGCTTGATCGATGCTCGTGAGGAGTATCCGGACATCCAGGTTGGCGACTACGTGGAAGAAGGGCTTGAGCCCATCGATTTCGGTCGCATCGGTGCCCAGGCGGCGAAGCAGGTGATCCTGCAGAAGGTGCGTGACGCCGAGCGCGAGCAGATCCTCAATGACTTCCTGGAGCGCAAGGAGTACATCATCTCCGGCAGCATCAAGCGCATGGAGCGGGGCAATGCCATCATCGAAGTGGGGCGCCTCGAGGCAGTGCTGCCTCGCGATCAGATGATTCCAAAGGAAAATCTGCGCGTGGGCGATCGGGTCAAGGCCTACCTGCTGCGTATCGATCGTGGGGCCCGTGGTCCGCAGCTGATCCTGTCGCGTACCGCCCCCGAGTTTGTGATGCGGCTGTTCGAACTGGAAGTGCCCGAGATCGATGATGGTCTGCTCGAGATCAAGGCCTGTGCCCGGGATCCCGGTCTGCGCGCCAAGATCGGCGTCAAGTCCAATGATCCGCGTATCGATCCGATCGGCACCTGCGTTGGTTTGCGTGGTTCGCGGGTCACCGCGGTACGTAACGAGATCGGTGGGGAAAACATCGACATCGTGCTGTGGTCTCCCGAGCCGGCCCAGTTCGTCATCGGTGCCCTCCAGCCTGCGGAAGTCTCTTCTATCGTTGTTGATGAGGAGGCTCACGCCATGGATGTGGTTGTTGATGAAAACAATCTGGCCATTGCCATTGGTCGCAATGGGCAGAACGTCAAGCTTGCTTCCGAACTGACGGGCTGGAGCATCAATCTGATGACCGAGGCGGAGTCGGAGCGCAAGTCTGAGGCCGAGCACAGCACGGTCCGTCAGCTATTCATCGCCAAGCTTGATGTGGATGAGGAAGTTGCCGACATCCTGATCGACGAGGGTTTCTCCTCCCTTGAGGAGATTGCCTACGTGCCGCTGGCAGAAATGCTGGAGATCGAATCCTTCGACGAAGAAACGGTGAATGAGCTGCGCAACCGCGCCCGTAACGTGCTCCTCACCGAAGCCATCGTCACTGAGGAACAGCTGGAAACCGTTGCCGAAGACTTGCTCGGCCTTGAAGGCATGGACAAGCCTCTGGCTGCCAAGCTGGCTCAGGGTGGCGTTCATACCCGCGACGAACTTGCTGATCTGGCTGTCGATGAGTTGATGGAAATGTCGGGGCTGGACGAAGAGCGGGCCAAGAATCTGATTACCAAGGCGCGCGCGCACTGGTTCGAGTAATACCCCGGAGGTTCAAGATGGGACAGACAACCGTTACACAATTTGCCGGCGAACTCAAAATGCCGGCCTCCGTGTTGCTCGAGCAGTTGCAAAAGGCTGGCGTTGACAAGGCACGGGAAACCGATCTGCTCTCCGAGCAGGACAAGACCCGTCTGCTGGATTTTCTTCGCCGTTCCCACGGCGATACGGCAGCGAAGTCCAAGATCACGCTGACGCGCAAGCAGACCAGCGAGATCAAGGCGACGGACTCCACAGGGCGCGCCCGGACCGTGCAGGTGGAGGTACGCAAGAAGCGAGTGTTCGTCAAGCGTGACGAAGCGTTGGTGCCTGAGTCTGCCGCCTCCGCTTCGGTGGTGACGGATGAAAACGTGGCTGTTGGTCTGTCCGCTGAGGTCGAACCTCTGGTGGAGGTGCTTGAGCAGGTCGCGGAGCCTGTCGTTGCGCCCGTGCCGGAGCTTGTTCCGGAGCCCGAGCCTGAGCCCGTGGTCGAAGTTGCACCCGAACCCGTGCCCGAGCCGATCCCCGAACCCGTGCTCGAGGTGGCGCCGGAGCCCGAACCCGAGCCTGAGCCTGAGCCCGCCCCGCAAGTCGCAGCCGTGCCAGCCGAGCCCGTTGCGACCAAGGCCGAGGCTCGGCCTGCGACGCCAGTGCGGCGTGTAGTGGCCGGCTCCATCCTGAGTGCCGAGGAAAAGGCCAGTCGGGAGCGTGAGGCGCAGCGTCATGCTGAACTTCAAGCCCGTCAGGCGGCTGATCTTCGGGAAAAGCAGGAGCGTGAAGCCCGTGCGCGTGCGGCCATGCTGCAGCGTGCGGAGGAAGAGAAGTTGCGTGCCGCCGCCGCCGAGAAGGCCAAGGTGGAAGGCGATGCCGCCCCCAAGACGGGAACCCTTCACAAACCTGCCAAGACCGAGGAAAAGGGTGCCCGCAAGGATGTCAAGAAGGTCGTGAGCAAGGAAGTCCCCGCGGATGCGAAGCGTCGTGGCGGACTCAAGACCCGTGGCGACACCACGGGGGGTGCCGGAGGCTGGCGCGGTGGTGGTCGCAGTGGTGGTCGCAATGGCGGTCGTCATCAGGAGACCACAGCCTTTGTCGCGCCCACTGAGCCGATCGTTCGCGAGGTTCATGTGCCGGAGACGATCTCGGTTGCCGACTTGGCGCACAAGATGTCCGTGAAGGCCATTGAGGTGATCAAGGCGCTCATGAAAATGGGCTCGATGGTCACCATCAACCAGGTGCTCGATCAGGATACGGCGATGATTCTCGTCGAGGAAATGGGGCACAAGGCTGTCGCGGCCAAGCTCGATGATCCCGATGCCTTCCTCGAAGACAGCGGCGAGCACAAGGATTACGCCCTGGAGCCGCGCGCGCCGGTGGTGACCGTGATGGGTCACGTGGACCATGGCAAGACCTCCTTGCTTGACTACATCCGGCGCGCCAAGGTTGCAGCCGGTGAGGCAGGTGGCATCACCCAGCACATTGGTGCCTACCATGTGGAAACCGACCGCGGCATGGTGACCTTCCTGGATACACCGGGTCACGAGGCCTTTACGGCAATGCGAGCCCGCGGTGCCAAGGCTACCGACCTTGTGGTGTTGGTGGTTGCAGCGGATGACGGCGTGATGCCTCAGACCAAGGAGGCCATCCACCATGCCAAGGCGGCTGAAGTGCCCCTGATCGTGGCGGTCAACAAGATCGACAAGCCCGGTGCCAACCCCGAGCGTGTGCGTCAGGAGTTGATCGCCGAGGGCGTGGTTCCCGAGGCCTATGGCGGCGATACCATGTTTGTCGAAGTTTCGGCCAAAATGGGTACGGGTGTGGATGACCTCCTCGAAGCCATCCTGTTGCAGGCGGAAGTGCTTGAGCTGACGGCGCCGCAGGAGAGCATGGCCAAGGGCCTCATCATCGAGGCCCGTCTGGACAAGGGTCGTGGTCCGGTTGCTACCCTGCTGGTCCAGTCCGGTACGCTCCGGCGCGGCGATGTGCTTTTGGCCGGTGCAACATTCGGTCGTGTTCGTGCGATGCTGGATGAGAACGGCAAGCCCATCGAGGAAGCGGGCCCCTCCATTCCGGTCGAGATTCTGGGCTTGTCCGAGGTTCCGGGTGCTGGCGATGAGGTGGTGGCCCTGGCTGATGAGCGCAAGGCCCGAGAAATTGCCCTGTTCCGTCAAGGCAAATTCCGTGATGTGAAACTGGCCAAGCAGCAAGCCGCCAAGCTCGAAAGCATGTTCGAGCAAATGGGTGAAGGCGAAGTCAAAACCCTGCCGCTCATCATCAAGGCGGATGTGCAGGGTTCCCAGGAAGCGCTGGCCCATTCGCTGGTCAAGCTGTCCAACGACGAAGTCCGGGTGCAGGTCATCCACGGCGGTGTTGGTGCAATCAGCGAATCCGATGTGAACCTGGCACAGGCCTCCGGTGCGGTCATCATCGGCTTCAACATCCGCGCCGACGCGAATGCCCGCAAGCTCGCTGAGACCTTTGGTGTGGATCTTCGCTACTACAACATCATCTACGACGCTGTCGATGAGGTTAAGAGTGCCCTGTCCGGCATGCTGGCGCCTGAGAAGCGTGAGCAGATCCTGGGTCTGGTGGAAGTCCGTCAGGTCTTCACCATCTCGAAGGTCGGCACGATCGCCGGTTGCTACGTGCTGGAGGGGATCGTCAAACGCAACGCTCAGGTGCGCGTGCTGCGCAATCACGTGGTCATTCACAGTGGTGAGCTCGAGTCGCTCAAGCGCTTCAAGGACGACGTCAAGGAAGTCAAATTCGGCTACGAGTGCGGTCTGCAGGTGCGCAATTTCAACGATCTCCAGGAAGGCGACCAGCTCGAAGTGTTCGAAATCCAGGAAGTTGCCCGGACCCTGTAAGCCATGCCCAAGGAGTTTTCCCGAGGTCAGCGCGTGGCGGAGCAGATTCGTCGCGAGCTGGCCGAGCTGATCCGCCTCGAGTTGAAAGACCCCCGCGTCGGTTTCATCACCCTGACCGACGTGGAGATCACCCCCGACTACGCCCATGCGAAGGTGTATTTCACCTCCATGACCGGGCAGGAGGGGCTCGAGGAGATCCAGAAAGGGCTGCGCAGGGCCAGCAGTTTCCTGCGGCGCGAGTTGGGCCGCCGGATCCGCATCCATACGCTGCCCGAGCTGCACTTCCATTACGATCCCTCTGTGGAAACGGGGAACCGCATCTCTGCCCTGATCGACAAGGCCATTGAGGCGGATCGGCAGCTTGCCGATGCGCCTGATGAAGGGGCTGAGGATGGCAGTGACGCCGCGTCGCCCGAGTCTCCCCCGACGACCCCCTGATTCCCCCAGGCGGTGCCTGAGCACCGTCTTTCCAGGAAGTTCTCCGTTTGGCTCACACCCCCCAGCGCCGTACGCCGCGTCGCGTTGTCGACGGCGTGCTGTTTCTCGACAAGCCCCTCGGCCTCAGCTCCAACAATGCCTTGCAAAAGGCGCGCTGGCTGCTGAAAGCGGCCAAGGGTGGTCATACCGGTACGCTTGATCCCATGGCGACCGGCTTGCTGCCACTGACCTTCGGCGAAGCCACCAAGTTTTCCCAAACCCTTCTGGATGCGGACAAGGTCTACGAGGCTACCGTGCTGCTGGGGGTTACGACGACCACAGCGGATGCGGAGGGGGAGGTGCTGGCAAACGCCGCGGTGGATGCCACGGATGCTGACATCGAGGCTGCCCTCGAGCGCTTGAGGGGCGACATCGATCAGGTGCCGCCGATGTACTCCGCATTGAAGCATCATGGCAAGGCGCTCTACGAGTATGCCCGGGCGGGGATCGACATCCCGCGGGAGGCCCGGAGGGTGACGATCCACAGTCTTGAGTTTCTTGCCCGTGAAGGCGACAGCCTGAAGCTGCGGGTGGCGTGCAGCAAGGGCACCTATGTACGCACCCTGGCCTCCGATCTGGGGGCGCTGTTGGGGTGTGGTGCCCACCTTACGGCACTTCGGCGAACGCGTATCGGGCCTTTCGAGCTGGAATCCTCGATCTCCCTGATGGATTTCGAGGCCCTGCCCGAGACGGACCGGGACGCTGAACTGGCGCCGGTGGATGCCTTGCTGGTCCATCTGGAGGTCATGGCGCTTGATGCAATGCAGGCGACGAGTTTTACCCATGGGCAGGCTGTGCAGGTGTGCAGCGATGCAGTGGGCAGGATGTTCCGGGTCTACGCGGGGGAGCGTTTCCTCGGCGTCGGAACCCTGGGGGAGGGTGGGATGATGGCGCCGACGCGTCTCGTTGCCACCGGAAATCAATGAAATGTCTTGAGTAATCCCGTGCCGATTCGATATAATCGCGCGCTTCGCAAGGCTAAATCCTAACCGAGTTAAACAATGGCAATCTCCACTGAACAAAAAGCGCAAATCGTTGGCGACTTCGCGCGCGCCAAGGGCGACACCGGTTCTCCGGAAGTGCAAGTCGCTCTGCTCACCGCCCGCATCAACGATCTGACCGGCCACTTCAAGGTTAACGTCAAGGATCACCACTCCCGTCGCGGCCTCCTGATGATGGTGAGCCAGCGTCGCAAGCTCCTCGATTACCTGAAGCGCAAGAACGTCGATGGCTACCGTGAGCTGATCGCTCGCCTCGGCCTGCGCAAGTAAGCTGATAAAAGCTGCTTCAGTACCGAACGTGACAATCCTGCCCTTGGTGCAGGTTTGATCATGGGCACAGCCGGCGTAAGTCTGTGAGGCTTCGCCGGCTTTGTCACATCTGTGCGCCAGAGAAAACGGCGCGTTACCTCGGCTAAGCGTGCGGTTGTTGTTTGCCGCCAGTCGATTGATTGAAAGGACATCCTTTGCCTACCGCTATCAAGAAGAGTTTTACCTACGGCTCCCACACCGTCACCCTGGAGACAGGTGAAGTTGCCCGTCAAGCCCACGGTGCCGTGATCGTCAATATGGACGACACCGTGGTGCTGGCCACCGTGGTGGCTGCCAAGAGCGCCAAGCCGGGCCAGGACTTCTTCCCCCTTACTGTCGATTATGTTGAAAAGTTCTACGCGGCCGGCCGTATTCCCGGTGGCTTCTTCAAGCGTGAAGGTCGTCCGACCGAGAAGGAAACGCTCACTTCCCGTCTGATCGACCGTCCCATCCGCCCGCTCTTCCCGGATGGCTTCTATAACGAAGTCCAGGTGATTGCCCAAGTGGTGTCCCTGAACCCGGAAGTGGACGCTGACATCCCCGCGATGATCGCTGCCTCTGCAGCGCTGGCCATTGCGGGCATCCCGTTTGCGGGCCCGATCGGCGCCTGTCGCGTTGGTTACGAGAATGGCGAGTACATCCTGAATCCGACGGCTACCCAGTTGCAGACCAGCAAGATGAATCTGGTGGTCGCCGGTACGGAGACCGCCGTGCTGATGGTTGAGTCCGAAGCCCTCGAGCTGCCCGAGGACGTGATGCTGGGCGGTGTGGTTTTCGGCCATACCCAGATGCAGGCCGCGATCAATGCCATCAACGAACTGGTCGAAGTCGCTGGCAAGCCCGAATGGGACTGGCAGGCTCCGGCCAAGAACGAGGCCCTGATCGCCCGCGTCACCGAGATCGCCAGCGCGAAGATCGACGAAGCCTTCCGTATCACCGCCAAGCAGGCCCGTTCGCAGCAGCTGTCGGCAATCGGCAAGGAAGTGCACGAGACACTCGTGGCCGAAGGTGTTGAGTTTGACGCCAACACCGTCAACAACATCATCTTCGATCTCGAAGCCAAGGTTGTTCGTGGCCGCATCCTCAGTGGCGAGCCGCGAATTGATGGCCGTGACACCCGCACCGTGCGCCCGATCGACATCCGTGTCGGCGTGCTGCCCCGTACCCACGGTTCCGCGCTGTTCACCCGCGGTGAGACCCAGGCCCTGGTGGTGACCACCCTGGGCACCGGCCGTGACGAGCAGATTATCGATGCGGTCGCCGGTGAATACCGCGAGCGCTTCATGCTGCATTACAACTTCCCCCCGTTCTCCACCGGCGAATGCGGCCGCTTCGGCTCGCCCAAGCGTCGCGAGATCGGCCACGGCCGTCTGGCCAAGCGTGCGCTGGCTGGCGTGCTGCCGGGCAAGGAAGATTTCTCCTACACCGTTCGTGTGGTCTCGGAGATCACCGAGTCTAATGGCTCCAGTTCCATGGCTTCCGTCTGTGGTGGCTCCCTGGCCATGATGGATGCCGGCGTCCCCCTGACTTCGCCCGTGGCTGGCATCGCCATGGGCCTGATCAAGGACGGTGGCCGTTTTGCCGTGCTGACCGACATCCTGGGCGACGAAGATCACCTGGGCGACATGGACTTCAAGGTGGCGGGTACCGAGAACGGCGTGACCGCCCTGCAGATGGACATCAAGATCCTCGGCATCACCAAGGAGATCATGCAGGTTGCCCTGGCCCAGGCCAAGGAAGGCCGCATGCACATCCTCGGCCTGATGAAGTCGGCCCTGGGCGAAGCCCGCGGTGAAGTGTCCGATTTCGCGCCGCGCATGATCACCCTGAAGATCAACCCCGAGAAGATCCGCGACGTGATCGGCAAGGGCGGCGCGGTGATCCGCGGTCTGCAGGAAGAGACCGGTACCATCATCGAGATCACCGACGACGGCAACGTGACGATCTCTTCCGTGAGCTCCGAAGGCGCGCAAGTGGCCAAGAAGCGCATCGAAGACATCACCGCGGAAGTGGAAGTGGGCAAGGTCTATGAAGGCCCGGTCATCCGCATCCTCGACTTCGGTGCGATCATCAACATCATGCCGGGCCGTGATGGGCTGCTGCACGTCTCCCAGATCGCCAACGAGCGCGTCAATGCCGTGTCCGACTACCTCAAGGAAGGTCAGGTTGTACGCGTCAAGGTGCTCGAGACCGATGAGAAAGGCCGTGTGCGCCTGTCCATGAAGGCACTCTTGAACGAGCAGGCCCAGTAAGGCCGACGTGTTGTCGTGACGGTGAAGGCGGGCGCTGCGGCGCCCGTTTTTCATGGCAGGTAGCGCGTGTGAGGTGGGGGGGAACCTGCCGCATATTGTGTCATCAGAGGGACGAGGCCGCGCGGTGGCCGATTCGGATCAGGAAGAGAGAATCATGCAGACCCTCAAGGAACCCGGCCTGTATCGAACCCAGGCATTTGTGGATGGCCGCTGGCTCGATGCCGAGAATCATGCACGTCTGTCCGTCTTCAACCCGGCGACGGGCGCACTTCTCGGGGATGTGCCGGCTATGGGCGCAGCCGAGACCACTCGGGCGGTGGCTGCTGCCGATTCGGCGCTGCCCGCCTGGCGCAGTCTGCTCGCCCGGGATCGTTCGACGATTCTGCAGCGCTGGTTCCAGCTCATCCTGGCTCACACCGACGATCTTGCCCGGATGATGACCCTGGAGCAGGGCAAGCCCCTTGCGGAGGCGCGGGGTGAGGTGGCGTATGCGGCGTCCTTTGTTGAATGGTTTGCCGAGGAGGGCAAACGCTTGTACGGCGAGACCATCCCGACAACGGGCATCGACCGCCGTTTCATGGTGATTCGCCAGCCGGTGGGGGTGTGTGCCGCGATCACCCCGTGGAACTTTCCGGCGGCCATGATCACCCGCAAGGTGGCACCGGCTCTGGCGGCGGGCTGCACGGTTGTGGTCAAGCCGGCCGAGCAGACGCCCTTTACTGCGCTGGCGCTGGCCCGACTGGCTGAGCAGGCAGGCTTCCCGCCGGGGGTGTTCAACGTTGTTACCGGTGATCCCGTGGCAATCGGTGGGGTGCTGACCTCGAGTCCGGTGGTGCGCAAGCTGTCTTTTACCGGCTCGACCGAGGTCGGTCGCCTGCTCATGGCCCAGTGTGCGCCGACCATCAAGAAGCTCTCCCTGGAGCTGGGTGGCAATGCGCCCTTCATCGTGTTTGACGACGCGGATCTTGATGCGGCGGTGGCCGGGGCGATGGTGTCCAAGTATCGCAATGCCGGCCAGACCTGCGTGTGTGCCAATCGGTTGCTGGTTCAGGATTCGGTGTATGACGCCTTTGCCGCCAAGCTGGCGGTTGCCGTCGAGGCACTGACGGTGGGCGGTGGGTTGGAGCCTGGTGTTACGGTGGGGCCTTTGATCGACGATGAGGCGGTGCTGAAGGTCGAAGCCCATGTGGCGGATGCGCTTGCCAGTGGGGCGAGGGTGCTGACCGGTGGCCGGCGTCACGGGGCTGGCGCACGTTTCTACGTGCCGACCGTACTGGCTGACGTGACCCCGGCCATGCGTATCGCCCGGGAGGAGACTTTCGGACCGGTCGCGCCCCTGTTCCGTTTCCGGACCGAGGACGAGGCGATCCGCATGGCCAATGATACGGAGTACGGGCTGGCAGCGTATTTCTATGCCCGGGATGTGGGGCGTGTCTTCCGCGTGGGTGAGGCGCTTGACTACGGCATGGTGGGCATCAACACCGGGCTGATCTCCACCGAGGTGGCCCCCTTTGGCGGGGTCAAGCAGTCCGGTCTTGGGCGGGAGGGTTCCCGTCACGGTATCGAGGAGTATCTGGAAACGAAATATCTGTGCCTCGGGGGGGTGGATCAGTGATGCGGCATGCCAGTGCCCTGCAGCCCTCCGCCTGGGTGACACGTTTTGCGCCCTTGATCCCGGAGGGGGGAGAGGTGCTTGATTTCGCCTGCGGTAGCGGGCGCCATACACGCTGGCTGGCCAGCAAGGGGTTTCGGGTCGAGGCGGTGGACAGGGATGCGGTGGCTTTGGAGCTGCTGGCCGGTGTGCCCCACGTCAAGACCCGGGAGGCTGACCTGGAAGAGGGGCCGTGGCCTTTTGCCGGTCACCACTTCGACGCCATCGTGGTGACCAATTATCTGTTCCGGCCGCGTCTGGGCCTCCTCCTGCAAGCCCTCAATCACGGAGGGGTGCTGATCTACGAAACCTTCATGATCGGCAACGAACGCTTTGGCAAGCCGAGTAATCCGGACTTCCTGCTCCGATCCCATGAGCTTTTCGAGCGTGTGGGGGATGCGTGCACGGTGCTGGCTTACGAGCAGGGTGAGGTGACGGAGCCGAAGCCGGCGGTCGTCCAGCGGATATGCGCGGTAAAGGGGCACCATCCTTCACTGCGCCTGCCTTGACCGGCGGCTTCTAGCGGCGCAGCAGCGGGGCGAGTTCCCGCCAGATGGTGTCGAGGATGATGGGCTGGGCGTCGGCAACCGGGTGGATCCCGTCCTGCTGGAAGAAGTGCCGCTTGTCGGCAAAGCCTTCCATCATGAAGGGCACCAGTCGGACCTTGTTGCTGCGGGCCAGATCCTTGAAGGCGTTCTCGAAGCTTGCGGTGTAATCGGGCCCGTAATTCGGGGGCATGCGCATGCCCACCAGCAGTATCTTGGCCCCGGCTTGCCGGCTGGAGTCGATCATGGCCTGCAGATTGGCCGCCATGAGCTTTGGCGGCAGGCCGCGCAGGCCGTCGTTGGCCCCAAGCTCGATGACCACCACGGCCGGCTTGTGGGCCTGCAGGGCAGTCGGCAGCCGGCTGCGCCCGCCGGAGGTGGTTTCGCCGCTGATGCTGGCATTGACCACCTTGTGGGGCAGTTTGGCGTCGGCGATGCGCTTTTCCAGCAGGCTCGGCCAGGCCTGCTGGATCTGCAGGCCATAACCGGCCGAGAGGCTGTCGCCCCAGATCAGCACGGTGTCAGCCCAGGCCGGGGCCCCGACGAGCATGAGGCCGGCCAGGGCGATACCCAGCAATGTCTTGAGCGTTGACATCAATACGTCAGGCCGGCAGTGCGTCGCCGCAGTGGCCCTGGATCAGTTGCAGCAGCTGGGGAAAGACCTTGGGCGTACCCGCAACCACGTTGCCCGACGTCAGGTAGGTGGACTCACCGGCCAGATCGCTGACCAGGCCGCCGGCTTCGCTGATCAACAGGCTGCCGGCCGCCATGTCCCAAGGCGACAGGCCAAATTCCCAGAAGGCGTCGAGGCGCCCGGCCGCCACATAGGCCAGGTCAAGCGCTGCTGCACCCGGGCGGCGCAGGCCGGCGGTTTTCTGGGTGAGCTCCTTGAAGATCGCCAGGTAGGTGTCCACGTTGCGGAACTGCCGGTACGGGAAACCCGTGCCCACCAGGGCATCCTGCAGCTTGACGCGCTTGGAGACGCGGATGCGCCGGTCGTTGAGGAAGGCGCCGGCACCTTTCGAAGCCGTGAACATCTCGTTGCGGTTGGGATCAAACACCACTGCTTGCTCAACCACACCCTTGCGGGCCAGGGCGATGGAGATCGCGTACTGGGGAAAGCCATGCAGGAAATTGGTGGTACCGTCGAGGGGGTCGATGATCCACTGGTACTCGCTCTCCGCCTCAGGTCCGGTCTCGCCGGACTCTTCTGCTAAAATGCTGTGGCTCGGATAGGCCTCGCGGAGTACCTGGATGATGGCTTCTTCGGCAGCCCGATCAACCTCCGAAACAAAATCATTGGGGCTCTTGGTTTCGACACGGATCAGATCCAGGTCGAGGGAAGCCCTGTTGATGACGGTGGCAGCACGGCGTGCGGCCTTGATGGCGATGTTCAGAGTGGGATGCATGGGTGTCTGGCAAGGTCTGCCGGCCCGGGCAGGAGGCCCACCGGTCGACTCTAATTTGGAAAACCGCACATTTTAATATGAACCTCGATAACGCGCTTGGGCGCGTGCGTGTCGTTCTCTCCCGAACCAGTCATCCAGGCAATATCGGTGCAGCAGCCAGAGCCATGAAGACCATGGGTCTGACGCAGCTCGTGCTCGTTTCGCCGCACAGTTTTCCCGATCCGGTGGCGACGGCCCGCGCGGCCGGGGCCGACGACATCCTCGCCGGCGCTCGCGTGGTGGACACCCTGGCCGAGGCCCTGGAGGGAACCGTCTTTGCCGCAGCGATGACGGCCCGCCGCCGGGAGATGGCCGTGCCGATGAAGTGGGCGCGGGAGGCGGCCGGCGAACTGGTGAGCCTGACCGGCCATGGCGATGTGGCCCTGGTCTTTGGTAATGAGACGAAGGGGCTCTCCAATGATGATGTGGCCCTCTGTCACATGCCGGTCAAGGTGCCGGTCAGTGAGACCTACTCGTCCCTTAACCTCGGGGCGGCAGTGCAGGTGCTGTGCTACGAACTGCGCATGGCGGCCCTGGACCCGGGGCTGGCGCCATCGATCGAATTCGAGCCGGCAACCCACGAGCAGATCGAGGGTTTCTATGCGCACCTTGATCGGGCAATCACCGCCAGCGGTTTCTTCAATCCGGAGAACTCCAAGCGTCTATGGCCGCGGCTGCGGCGTCTCTTCGGACGCATCCGACTGGAGAGGGACGAAATCAACATCCTGCGCGGCATGTTGAATGCCTTCGAGAAGAAGTAGACTAAAATAGTCGGAAATAGATCGGCCGGATACCGGAAGGGTGTTCAGCCCGATACCGATAGCGCGTTCATTTTTTGGAGTCTCTCCCCATGTTCAGTCGTATGCGTGAAGACGTGGCCAACGTTCTCGAACGGGACCCGGCGGCGCGCTCCAGGTGGGAAGTACTCACCTGCTATCCGGGCATGCATGCCCTGTGGCTGCATCGCTTTGCCCACTGGGCATGGCGGCGTGGGTATTGCTGGCTCGGCCGGTTCACGAGCCATATTGGCCGGATGCTCACGGGCATCGAGATTCACCCCGGCGCAACGATCGGTCGTCGAGTGTTCATTGATCACGGCATGGGTGTGGTGATCGGTGAGACCGCGGAAGTGGGAGACGATTGCACTATCTACCAGGGCGTGACCTTGGGCGGCACCTCGCTTTACCGGGGGGCCAAGCGCCATCCGACCCTCCGGCGGGGGGTGGTCATTGGCGCGGGCGCCAAAGTCCTGGGGGGGTTCGAGGTGGGCGATGGGGCCAAGGTCGGCTCCAACGCAGTTGTGGTCAAGCCTGTTCCCGCAGGGGCGACCGCCGTGGGCAATCCGGCTCGCATCATTGAAGCCGCTACCGACGGCGTGAGTCGGGAGCGGGAGGCCAAGGCCGAGCAGATGGGTTTCACGGCTTACGGTGTGACCCGTGATATGGATGATCCCGTCTCCAAGGCGCTCCATGGGCTGCTGGACCATGCTGTCGAGACGGATCGGCGAATTCGCGTGCTGGTGGAGCAGCTTGCGGAGTCCGGGATCTGCGTCGATGCGGCGGCCAAGGCTGAAGACGGGTTTGATCCGAAAGGCCTGGGCAGGATGGTTGATTGAGGGCTTGGGATCACGGCACCAAAATAGTTGATTGATTTTGTCGGGTTTGGTATTGTTGAGTGAATTGTTCAACTATTAATCCATCTGCTTCAGGAGCCGACATGAGACTCACCACCAAAGGTCGTTTTGCGGTCACGGCGATGATAGATCTGGCGCTTCGTTGTGCGGACGGGCCGGTGACGCTGGCCGGAATCGCCGACCGTCAGAAGATCTCCCTGTCTTACCTGGAGCAGCTGTTTGGAAAGCTGAGGCGTTTCGAGCTGGTCAGCAGTGTCCGTGGCCCGGGTGGCGGCTATGCCTTGGCGCGGGAGATGGATTCGATCACCGTTGCAGACATTATTGCTGCCGTGGATGAGCCCCTGGATGCCACGTCCTGCGGCGGGAAGGAAAACTGCCACGATGAGCATCGTTGCATGACCCATGATCTATGGACCAATCTCAACCGCCGAATGTATGAGTACCTCCATTCGGTGACCCTGGCCAGTCTGGTCGAGCAGCAGCGTCAGAAGGCCGCTTCGGTGTCAGTGCTTCATGATGAGCGCAGTTCGACGGCTTGCCGGTCTGGCAGCAAGCTGACCCTGACGGCCTGAAGGGTTCGGGAGCGCCACGGTGTTTGCACCGGTTTATCTCGATCACAACGCCACGACGCCGCTGGACCCTCTGGTGAGGGAGGCCATGCTCCCCTGGCTGGGTGCTCGTTTCGGCAATGCATCGAGCCGCCATGAGTACGGACGGGCAGCCCGCAAGGCGATCGACGAAGCGCGGAGCAGGGTGGCAGCGGCCGTGAATGCACACCCGACCGAGGTGATCTTCACCAGTGGTGGGTCGGAAGCCAACAACCTTTTCATCAAGGGGGCTGCGGCCATGATGAAACCCGGGTTGGTGGCGCTGAGTGCCATTGAGCATCCCTGCGTGCGTGAGCCCGCCCGGCAGTTGATGCGGAGCGGCTGGTGCTGCGAGGAGATTGCGGTTGATGGATCAGGGCGCATCGACCCCCAGGCCTTTGATCGCGTGCTGGCGGACAAGCCCCGGATCGTTTCGGTCATGCTGGCCAACAACGAGACGGGCGTGATCCAGGATGTGGAAGTGCTCGCGGGTGCCATCCGCAAGCGTGGCGGCTGGATGCACTGCGATGCGGTGCAGGCATTGGGCAAGATTCCTGTGGATTTCCGGGCACTCGGTGTGCATGGACTGACCCTGTCGGCTCACAAGATCCATGGTCCGCTTGGCGTCGGCGCCCTGATTGTCGACAAGCGTGTCGAGCTGGCGCCGCTGGTGGCGGGCGGGGGGCAGGAGCGCAGTCTGCGTTCGGGAACGGAGAACGTGATGGCCATCGTCGGATTCGCGGCGGCCTGCGATGTGGCGGTGACGATGCGCGACGAGCGTAGCGCCCACCTTGCTGCCTTGAGGGATGCATTGGAACGGGGGCTGACTGCCCTGGGGGCGCGGCTGTTTTCGGCGGAAGCCCCCCGGCTGCCCAATACCAGCTTCTTTGCGATTCCGGGGGTGGATGGCGATACTTTGGTGGGCAGGCTGGACCGGGCGGGCTTTGCGGTGGCGAGCGGTTCTGCGTGCTCAAGTGCCGATCCGGAGCCGTCCCATACTTTGCTTTCCATGGGGGTTGACCCGGAGCTTGCGCGGTCGGCGGTTCGAGTCAGTCTCGGGGCCGGCAATACGCGGCAGGATGTGGATGGATTTTTGGCTGCGCTGGGCGAAAGTCTGGCGAGCCTTCGAACGATGACCGCAGTGGCGGTCTAAGTTCTTGGAACGACTCAATTTGCTGCGCGGAGAAGATGAAAATGCTCAAGTTTCCGATCTACCTTGATTATTCGGCAACCACGCCGGTGGACCCCCGTGTGGCCGAGAAGATGATTCCCTACCTGACCGAGTTGTTCGGCAACCCGGCTTCACGAAGCCATTCCTACGGCTGGACTGCAGAGAAGGCTGTGGAGGACGCGCGCGAGGAGGTCGCTGCCCTGGTGAACGCAGATGCCAAGGAGATCATCTGGACTTCCGGCGCCACCGAATCCAACAATCTGGCGATCAAGGGTGCTGCACACTTCTACTCGGGCAAGGGCAAGCACATCATTACCCTCAAGACCGAACACAAGGCGGTGCTGGATACGGTTCGAGAGCTTGAGCGTCAGGGCTTCGAGGCCACCTATCTGGATGTGCAGGAGAACGGCCTGCTCGACCTTGAGGTTCTCAAGGCCGCGATTCGTCCGGATACCGTTGTGGTGTCGGTGATGTTCGTGAACAACGAAGTGGGCGTGATCCAGCCGATCGCCGAAATCGGTGAGCTGTGTCGCGAGAAGGGCATCATCTTTCACGTGGATGCAGCCCAGGCCACCGGCAAGGTCGCGATCGATCTGGCCACCCTCAAGGTGGATCTGATGTCCTTCAGTGCCCACAAGACCTACGGCCCCAAGGGGATCGGCGCCCTCTACGTGCGCCGCAAGCCGCGGGTTCGGCTGGAAGCGCAGATGCACGGGGGCGGCCATGAACGCGGGCTGCGTTCCGGCACTTTGGCCACCCACCAGATCGTCGGCATGGGTGAGGCCTTCCGCCTGGCCCGCCTCGAAATGGCCGAGGAAAACGCACGCGTGCTGGCTTTGCGTGACCGCCTGCTGGCCGGCCTGACCACCATTGAGGAGACCTTCGTCAATGGCGATCTGGCCGACCGCGTTCCCCACAATCTCAACATCAGCTTCGCCTATGTGGAAGGCGAATCCCTGATCATGGCGATCAAGGATATCGCCGTATCGAGCGGCTCTGCCTGTACCTCGGCCAGCCTCGAGCCATCCTACGTACTGCGGGCCCTGGGGCGTAATGACGAACTGGCCCATAGCTCCATCCGTTTCACCATCGGCCGCTTCACGACGGTCGAGGAAGTCGATTACACCATCGACCTGCTGCGCCGCAAGATCGGCAAGCTCCGCGAACTGTCGCCCCTGTGGGACATGTTCAAGGAAGGCATCGATCTCGACACCGTGCAGTGGGCTGCGCACTGACAGGAGAAAGAAAATGGCATACAGCGAGAAGGTTCTGGATCACTACGAAAACCCCCGTAACGTCGGCGCCTTCGGCAAGGAAGACGGGGACGTGGGAACCGGTATGGTGGGAGCGCCCGCCTGCGGCGACGTGATGAAACTGCAGATCAAGGTAGGCAAGGATGGCGTCATTGAGGATGCCAAGTTCAAGACCTATGGCTGTGGCTCCGCCATTGCTTCTAGCTCCCTTGTCACCGAGTGGGTAAAGGGCAAGACCCTGGATCAGGCGCTGGAGATCAAAAACACTGCCATCGCAGAGGAATTGGCGCTGCCGCCTGTCAAGATTCACTGCTCCATCCTGGCCGAGGACGCCATCAAGGCAGCGGTCGAGGACTACAAGAAGAAGCACAACGGCTGAAGGAGAAGCGACTATGGCAGTCACCCTGTCTGACAAGGCAGCAGCCCATATCGGCAATTTCATCGCCAAGCGCGGCAAGGGGGTGGGTATCCGCCTCGGCGTGCGCACTTCGGGTTGCTCGGGCATGGCCTACAAGCTCGAGTTTGCCGATGAGGTACTGGCGGAAGACGTGGTTTTCGAAAGTCATGGACTGAAAGTCCTGATTGATCCCAAAAGCCTGCCCTATATGGACGGAACAGAGCTGGATTTCGTCCGTGAGGGGCTCAATGAAGGTTTCAAGTTCAACAACCCGAATGTGAAGGGCGAATGCGGCTGCGGCGAGAGTTTCACCGTCTGATCGCGATGCCAGCGTATTCGCGGTTCGCCCGTCCGTTCGGACAGAGGGTTCGACATGCTTGATCTGAAGCAGGATTACTTTGCACTCTTCGGTCTGCCGACCGGTTTTACCATCGACATGGACCGGCTCGAACAGGCCTATCTTGACATCCAGGGGCGGGTCCACCCGGATCGCTTTGCCCACCTGTCCGATGCCGACAAGCGTCTGTCGATGCAATGGGCCACCCACGCCAACGAAGCCTTCCGCACCCTCAAGAGCCCGCTCACCCGTGGGCAGTATCTGCTTGAGCTGCAGGGCGTTGATCCGGCTTTCGAAACCAATACGGCGATGTCCTCCGACTTCCTGATGGAGCAGATGGAGTGGCGCGAAGCCCTCGGCGAAGCGCGCGAGGCGGCAGACGAAGAGGTGTTGGAGGATCTTTCCCGCCGCATCCGTCATGCCAATCGCACGCTGATCGAACAGTTGGGGGAGGAGCTCGATCAGAAGCGCGACCTGCGTGCGGCCGCCGATACGGTACGCCGGCTGAAATTTCTCGAAAAGCTGCAACACGAAATCAATGACGCCTTGACGGCGCTGGAATCCTGATGGCCTTGCTGCAGATCTCAGAACCAGGGATGTCCACCGCGCCGCATCAGCACCGGCTTGCGGTTGGGATTGATCTGGGTACCACGAATTCCCTAGTTGCAACGGTGCGCAATGGCGTGGCCTTGTGTCTTCAGGATGACGACGGGAAGGTGCTGCTGCCTTCGGTCGTGCATTACCTTGCAGACGGCCAGATCGTCGTGGGACGCAAGGCCCAGTCTGCGCAGGCGGTGGACCCGCGTAACACCATTGTCTCGGTGAAGCGTTTCATGGGGCGCGGGCTGAGGGACGTTTCCCACGTCGAGACCATGCCCTATGACTTTGTCGACGCCGAAGGCATGGTCCGCTTGCGCACCGTGCAAGGTGTCAGGAGCCCTGTCCAGGTATCTGCCGAGATCCTGAAGGATCTTCGGGTGAGAGCCGAACGCAGCCTGGGGGGCGAGTTGACCGGGGCGGTCATCACCGTGCCGGCCTATTTCGATGACGCCCAGCGTCAGGCCACCAAGGATGCGGCGCGTCTTGCGGGCCTCAACGTATTGCGGCTGCTCAATGAGCCCACGGCCGCTGCCATTGCCTATGGCCTGGAGAACGCATCGGAGGGGACTTACGCTGTCTACGATCTGGGTGGAGGGACATTTGACATCTCCATCCTGCGCCTGTCGCGGGGCGTGTTCGAGGTGGTGGCGACCAATGGGGACGCGTCCCTTGGAGGGGATGATTTCGATCATCGCCTGTTCTGCTGGATACTCGACAACGCCGGGATCTCCCTGCCTTCCGATCGGGATGCCCGACGTCTGTTGATGAAGGCCCGTGAGGTCAAGGAGCGTTTAAGCCTCGATGAGTCGGTGGCGATCCGGATGACGCTGGAGCGCGGCGATGAGGTGGACCTGGCCATTGACCGGTCGGTCTTCGTTGAGATAACCCGTCCTCTTGTCGCCAAGACCCTGAAACCGGTCAAGAAGGCGCTGCGTGACGCCGGGCTCGAACCCGGGGATGTGAAGGGTGTGGTGATGGTGGGCGGTGCGACGCGCATGCCCCACGTGCAGCAGGCCGTTGGTGAGTTCTTTGGCCAGACACCCTTGACCAACCTTGATCCGGATACCGTCGTGGCCATCGGCGCGGCGATACAGGCCAACGTACTGGCGGGCAATCGGGCCGTGGAAGACGAATGGCTGCTCCTCGACGTCATTCCTCTTTCCCTCGGAATCGAGACAATGGGCGGGCTGGTCGAAAAGATCATTCCCCGTAACGCAACCATCCCTACGGCGCGGGCCCAGGATTTCACGACCTTCAAGGATGGCCAGACGGCGATGGCGTTCCATGTCGTGCAGGGTGAGCGGGAGTTGGTTTCTGCCTGTCGTTCGCTGGCACGGTTTGAGTTGCGGGGCATTCCGCCCCTGGTGGCGGGCGCGGCACGTATCCGTGTCACCTTCCAGGTGGATGCGGATGGCCTGTTGTCCGTATCGGCCCGGGAGCTGACCACCGGTGTCGAGGCACGGGTGGAGGTCAAGCCTTCCTACGGGCTGGCTGATCATGAAATTGCAGACATGCTCAGGGCCGGCTTCGAGAACGCTCGGGAGGACATGGAGCTACGCGGCCTGCGCGAACAGCAGGTCGAGGCGGAGCGGGTGGTCGAGGCGACGATGAAGGCGCTCGATGCCGACGGTGATCTGCTGAATACGAATGAGCGCGCAGCACTGGATGCGGCGATTGCTTCTCTGCGGGCGACTGCCGAAGGGCAGGATTCCCGTGCCATCAAGATTCAGCTGGAGGCTTTCAATCGGGCCTCCAACGAGTTTGCATCGCGCCGCATGGACAAGAGCATTCGCCAGGCTTTGGCGGGGCAGCGGATCGATGATCTACGCATCTGAACCCAAGACGACACCATGACCACACTTATCGTGCTTCCCCATGTGGAGCTTTGTCCGGACGGCGCAGTCATTGACGCCGAGCCGGGCCAGTCGATCTGCGATGCGCTTCTGCAGAATGACATTCCGATCGACCACGCCTGTGAGAAGTCCTGCGCGTGCACCACTTGTCATGTGGTTGTACGGGATGGTTTCAACAGTCTCGAGCCGGCGGAGGATCTCGAGGAAGATCTCCTGGACAAGGCCTGGGGGTTGGAGCCCACGTCCCGGCTGTCCTGTCAGGCCTTGGTGGGTGATACGCCGCTCACCGTCGAGATTCCCAAGTATTCGATCAACATGGTCAAGGAGGGCAAGCGGGGATGAAATGGACAGACGTGCAGGAAATCGCAATCCAGTTGTCGGAGGCCTACCCCGAGGTGGATCCCCTGAAGATCAATTTCGTCGACCTGATGAAATGGACCATGGCTTTGCCGGAATTCGATGATGACCCCAAGCACTGTGGTGAGCGAATCCTCGAAGGTATTCAGCAGGCCTGGATAGAGGAAGTGGCCTGATGTCCGCGACGCCGGGCAGCATCCTGGGCTTTGAGGCCAAGAGCCTGACCGGCGAAACGATACGCTTCGCTGACATGGCGGGGCGGGTCGTGCTCATCGTCAACACGGCCAGTGAATGCGGCTTCACCCCGCAGTATGCGGGGCTTCAGGCCCTTCACGAGGCCTATGCGGAGCGTGGTCTGGTGGTGGTTGGCTTTCCGTGCAACCAGTTTGGTGGCCAGGAGCCTGGCGATGCCGGCCGGATCGCTGAATTTTGCCAGCGTAACTACGGCGTCGGCTTTTTGATGGCCGAGAAGGTGCTGGTCAACGGCGAGGGCGCCCACCCCCTTTTCACGTATCTTACTTCGGCATTGCCCGGTGTTCTGGGCAGCCAGGCGATCAAGTGGAACTTCACCAAATTCCTGATCAACAAGGCGGGTGTGCCGGTGAAGCGCTACGCGCCGATGACGCCGCCCGGTGATCTGGGCGATGACATCGAAGCGCTTCTCCGCTGATCAGCGAGCCGTCGGGTCGGAGGGCTCGTTGAGCGACAGCCAGTAAAGGCCAAGCTGCCCAACGGCCTGCAGAAAACGCTCAAAATCCACCGGTTTGCGGATGTAGCTGTTTGCGCCAAGCCGATAGGCTTCGAAGATGTCCTGGTGCTCCTTGGAGGTCGTCAGAACGACCACCGGGAGAAGTGCGGTACGTTCGTCCGCACGGATCCGTCGTAACACTTCCAACCCGTCAATGCGTGGCAGTTTCAGATCGAGCAATACGAAGGCAGGCATGATCATGCTGTCCCGACTCGAGAACTGCCCGGTACAGAAGAGGTAATCCAGCGCCTCGACACCGTCCCGAGCAACCACCACCTGGTTCGCGATCTTGTTCTTGCTGAATGCCCGCAGCGTCAGGGCTTCATCGTCGGGGTTGTCCTCGACGAGGAGGATGGGGCGATCGGTCGCCATAAGAGCTCCTTGATCTTGCTTTTGTGTTTTTGTTGATTACGGTGTTTTTTGGGGAGAAGTGCCAAATCTCTCCATAGCAAGATCATAAGTACGGGAGCACCCAAATAAGGTGGACCAAATTCGCATTTTTGAGCGCTTTTACAACAATTGACCCGCTTCCAGCATGAAGATCTTGTTTTCGCCGCTAGGCCCGGACAACCAGGTCGGTGTCAAGTCAGGAAAGGTTTCTTCGACGATGTGCCGGTTGTGTCCGACTTCAACGGCAAGCAGCCCCTCGGGCTTGAGGTAGCGGGGGGCATCGGCGAGTAGCTGGCGTATCAGGTCCAGGCCGTCGTCGCCGGAGCCGAGAGCCAAGCCGGGCTCGTGCAGGTATTCGCTCGGCAGCGCATCCATGGCTGCTTGGGTCACGTAGGGCGGGTTGCTCAGGATGAAGTCAAAGCGCTGCTCGGGCACGGCCGTAAAGCCGTCGGACTGGATCACGGTGATCCGGTCCTCCAGTCCATAGGCAGCAACGTTCTCTCGGGCCACGTCAAGGGCATCCGGGGAGATGTCCACGGCGACGATCTGTGCGTTGGGGAAGGCATGGGCCATCAGGATGGCCAGGCAGCCGGATCCGGTACACATGTCCATGGCCGAGGTGACGGCCTCGGGGTCCTGGATCCAGGGGCTGAAGCCGTCCTGGAGCAGCTCGGCAAAGAACGAGCGCGGGATGATCACGCGCGGGTCGACCTTGAAGCGGAAATCCCCCAGCCAGGCTTCGCCGGTGATGTAGGCCGCCGGCAGGCGATCAACGGCGCGTTTCTCGATGACTTCGTAGATCTCCTCCCGCTCGTCGCCGGGAATGCAGGCGTCGAGGAAGGGCTCGAGACGATCCAGGGGCAGCGCCAGGGTATGGAGGACGAGATACACGGCTTCGTCGTAGGCGTCCTGCAAGCCGTGACCATAAAAGCAGCCAGCGCGATTGAAGCGGGTGACGGCGTAGCGGATCCAGTCGCGGACGGTGACGAGCTCGGCCATGGGGCCGTGCTCGTGTTCATGCTCATGCTCGTCGTCGTGTTCGAGGTGGTCGTCGTGGGTCATGCCGGTTCCGATGCGCTCAGCAGGTTTTCAAGGGTTCGGCGATAGATGGCCGACAGGGGAGCGACCGCGTCGATGGCGATGCACTCGTTGAGTTTATGAATGGTTGCATTAACGGGACCGAACTCCACGACCTGAGGGCAGATTTCTGCGATGAAGCGCCCGTCGGAGGTGCCGCCGGTGGTGGACAGTGCCGGCTTCAGCGCCAGGGTGTCGAATACGGCGGCCTCCATGGCGGCGACGAGGGAGCCGCGGGGGGTCAGGAACGGCTTGCCGCCGAGGGTCCAGGCCAGGTCATAGTCCAGGCCGTGCTTGTCGAGGATGGCGTGCACCTTCGACTTCAGATCATCGGCGATGACGAGGATTTCTCTCCTCTTTTTGTCGAGTTCGAGTACTTCATCAATTCTGTTTTTTTCGTTTTTGTTTTCGATTCCCTGTCTTACAACATCGGGATTCTCTCTTATAAATTTTAAGTCTAACATTTTATGCCTGTTTTACTATTACATTCAAAATTTTGTTTTTAACAAAGATCACTTTAATGATCTCTTTTCCTTCAATGAACTTGCCTGTTTTGGGGTCATTTTTTGCCGCATCAAAAACAGATTCCTGATCTGAATCGACGGGCATGTCAACGGTTCCTCTCATCTTGCCCGAGACCTGAACAGCTATCGTGACAGAGTCAACCGTCAAAGCTTCGGGGTCGGGGGTGAACTGATCGGGTTCCTCAAAAAGCGACTTTTCCCGTCCCAAAATGCTTGCAATTTCCTCGGCAAGATGTGGTGCCAGTGGAGCCAGCATCGAAGCAACCCTCAAGAGAGTGTATGTCTGAATTCCGGGTCTGCAGGCTGCGAGATTCTTTCCGAGTTCATTGCTCAGTTCCATCATCGAGGCAATAGCCGTATTGAATTTCAGATGCTCCATCTCATGCTGATATTTCGCGAGTGTTTTGTTCACATATCTGTAAACCGATTTTTCTTCACCGCTCAGATCTGCAAGATCATATTTTTCTTCAGACTTATGCTTTGTAAACCAGCCTGCATAGGTCTGAGCCATGTCATAAAGTCTCTGTGCAAACCGTTCAGTACCGGTAATTCCTGAATCACTCCAGTCACCACCAAGTTCGTAGGGTCCCATAAACATCAGGTATAGACGGAAAACATCAGAACCGTATTTATCGATGTATGGCTCGGGATTTACGACATTCCCTTTCGATTTCGACATCTTGGCACCCTGATTGGTGATTGTCCCCTGATGCACAAGCCTCATGAACGGTTCGGGAGTTTTTACAAGACCGATATCCATCAAAAATTTGTGGACAAAACGGGCATACAGCAGATGCATCACCGAGTGTTCCCTGCCACCGATATACATGTCAACGGGTGACCATTTATCAGTAAGCGAAGTGTCGATCATCCCGTCTTTAAATTTCGGATTCAGATAACGGAGGTAGTACCAGGAGGAGTCCACAAATGTATCCATCGTGTCGGGATCTCTTTCAGCAGGACCGCCACACTTCGGACAGGTTGTGTTCATAAATCCAGCATGTCTCCTCAAGGGTGAATCACCCTGAAGTTTAAACTCGACATCGTAGGGAAGTGTAACGGGAAGCTGCTCTTCGGGAACAGGGACCTCACCGCATGTATTACAGTAAACCACGGGAATCGGCGTTCCCCAATATCTCTGACGGGAAATCAGCCAGTCCCTCAGTCTGTAATTAACCTTGGCACATCCGTTCCCTGTTTTTTCAAGTTCTTTTATAACCGCTTCCTTACCGGCAATTGAGTTTAATCCCGTGAATTTACCCGAATTAACCATCGTTCCTGCCTCGGTAAATGCTTCGGCAAGTTCATCCTCGAGATTGGTACCTTCCTGAAGAATCACTTTTCTGATTGAAAGGTTAAACTTCTTCGCAAATTCAAAATCTCTCTCATCATGTCCGGGAACAGCCATAACACAGCCTGTTCCATAGGTTACGAGGACATAATCACCGATCCAAACAGGCACCGATTCACCGTTGATCGGATTAACCGCATACGAACCCGTGAACACACCCGATTTCTCTTTTGTTGTCGATTGTCTGTCAATATCGGTCAGATATGCGGTTTGTTCAACATATTTTTCAACAGACGATTTGTATTCGGGCTTCGTGAGTTTTGCTACAAGCGGATGCTCGGGAGCCAGGGTTACATAGGTAACACCAAAAAGTGTGTCAGGTCGGGTAGTAAAAACTTTTATTACCTCTTCACTTCCTTCCACCTTAAATTCGACTTCGGCACCTACACTTCTGCCAATCCAGTTGCGCTGTTTGGTCTTTGTCTCCTCGGGCCAGTCAATCAGATCAAGATCTTCAAGCAGTCTGTCGGCATAGGCTGTGGTCTTAAAGAACCACTGTACAAGGTTTTTTTGAATAACGGGACTTCCGCATCTCTCACAGCTTCCATCCCCGAGTACCTGTTCATTAGCCAAAACTGTCTGGCACGAAGTACACCAGTTTACGGGTGATTTTTTGCGGTATGCGAGTCCTTTTTTGTAGAGCTGAAGAAAAAGCCACTGATTCCATTTGTAATATTCGGGATCACATGTCATCAATTCACTGTTTGAATCATACATGCAGCCGATTCTTTTGAGCTGGGCTCTGATATCTTCGATGTTTTTCAGGGTGCTGTCCAATGGATGAACACCCGTTTTTATTGCGTAGTTTTCGGCGGGAAGACCAAACGCATCGTAACCAAACGGTTCGTAAACATTATATCCCATCAATTTTCTGAATCGTGCCCATGTGTCAGCGGGACCATAATTGTACCAGTGACCACAGTGAAGTTTTGCCCCTGAAGGGTAAATAAACATTACCAGGGAGTAAAGCTTTTTGGCAGGATCATTAAGATCAGTCTTGTAAACCCCGTGCTCGTCCCAGTATTTTTGCCATTTCGGCTCGATTTCGCTTGCTTGATATTTCATACTTATAAAGTCTTAATATTTTAAATATTTCAAACTTTAAAAATAGGAATATTTGGGGAATTACTGTTTCAGACTGTCATTCCTTCACAATCATGAGGAGTGCGGCATCCCCTCCTGAAAGTTGCAATTTTACATAATCTGAACTGCCCGGTCTGTCCTGTAAAAAGCGGCCGGGTGTCGTGTTTTGTGAATCAGACAAGTTCAGAATTTTAAATCTTTTGAATGGAACACTCTCCACATCGATAAATACCTTTACTTCCCTGACCGCATGAGTAGTTGGATCACGGTCAGTATCATCACAAAATTTGTTCACAACATAGAGAAGTAAAGTGTCAGGTGAAAAAGTCCTTTCCTTGCCGCTCAGTCCGTTGGTATAACCAAACAGTCCTGCTTCAATATAAGGTATTGAGTCAGGAATATCTTTGTCAAGAAGTCTGCTGCTGATCGAACTGATCCATTTTCTTCCTCTATCGAGACGATATTTCCCGCCATTCTGATCTGATGTAAACCCGTTAAGCCAATTGCCACGCAAAATGTATTTTTCTATCGATTTGATTGTGGTTATGGTTTCTTTCACTGCCAAGTATCTGTCATTTCCTGTTTGTTCCGCATAGCCTCTTGAGAAACAGACTTCCTTGCTGTCATCATCGTATTTTCTCCCGGCATCGTCAAAGAGTCCGTAAGTTGCAAGCACTTCACTCCCTTCCACGAGAGGTTGTCTGAACATCGGGACCATTGTCGGTACCATATAATACATGAAACCTTTTGCTCCATAAGCTATTGCGAGATTACACATCGCCTTGACTTCCTCGGGTGTCGGTGCCCGGAGTTCACCGAATTTGGGTCTGTAGGAGTATTTTCCGTTACCTTCGTATCTTATGGTCTGAGATGCAGCCACTTGAATGGTGTGAAAAAGGGGGATGTCATCACCCGGGATTCCTGATGTGTAATTTTGGGATGCTTCGATTGCGGAAAGATAGCCCATGTGTTGCATCCTGTCGCGGTCGTGACCCGGATATTTAAGTACAGGTTCACCTTTGTAGCAGATCATCTCATCAAAAGCCCTCTGAAGTCTTGCCTGATCATCATATCCTTTTGGAATCTCCCTGATCAGGGGATAGAAATCATAAAGGAGATAATTTTTATAAAACTGTTCACCTTTGGACATTTCCCTGTCGAAAGCAAGATTCCAGTTCCAGGCACCACCTGTTGCACCATTAATGTCAAGTCTTTCCTTGTTCGTTCCCCTTCTCAACATTTTCTGATATTCCCCCCTGATCTTGGTCGTAAGCATGTATGGTTCATCATAATATGCCGATTCAAAAAGAGGATTATCCATGTATTTACCGGTTTTTGAATTGATCGCAGACTCAATCTCCGAGCGAAGTTTCCCGTTTGAATAGAACTCCCTGAAATGTCCCACCTGCGATTGCGGTCCCTGGAGTGCTCACCCACGCCACGCCAGAGCCACCAAAACTCGTGTCCCAAACTCCCGCATCAGAGATCTTAATCAAGCCACTAGCTGCAGCCCCTGACGCACCAGAGAGAAGGGTTGCGTAGATTGCGTGATCCGAACCAACGCCCGTGGTCCAAAAAGCGC